>NZ_LGDW01000348.1 GCF_001280005.1 Streptomyces sp. NRRL WC-3618
GGTGCCGACCTCGCGGGCGACCCGGGTGACCTCGTCGGCGAAGCCGGACAACTGATCCACCATCGTGTTGATGGTGTTCTTCAGCTCCAGAATCTCCCCCCGGGCATCCACAGTGATCTTCTGGGAGAGGTCGCCCTGAGCCACCGCCGTGGTCACCTGAGCGACGTTGCGGACCTGGGAAGTGAGGTTGCCCGCCATGAAGTTGACCGAGTCGGTCAGATCGCGCCAGACACCGCCGACGCCGGGCACCTGGGCCTGTCCGCCGAGCCGCCCCTCACTCCCGACCTCGCGGGCCACCCGGGTGACCTCGGCGGCGAACGACGACAGCTGGTCGACCATCGTGTTGACGGTCTCCTTCAGCTGCAGGATCTCGCCCCGCGCGGGGACGTCGATCTTCTGCGACAGGTCGCCCTTGGCGACGGCGGTCGCCACCTGCGCGATGTCGCGCACCTGAGTGGTCAGGTTGCCCGCCATCGCGTTGACCGAATCGGTCAGGTCGGCCCAGGTGCCCGAGACCCCCGGCACCTCCGCCTGCCCGCCGAGCGTGCCCTCGGTACCCACCTCGCGCGCCACCCGGGTGACTTCGGAGGTGAACACGGACAACTGGTCCACCATGCCGTTGAAGACCGTCGCGATGTCGCCGAGCAGACCCTCACCGTCGGACGGCAGCCGGGTGCCGAAGTCGCCGTCCCGTACAGCGGTCAGTCCGGCCAGGAGTTGCCGCAGCTCCTGGTCGCCCGGGGCCCGGTCGACGGCCTCGGTCGTCCTGCTGTTCATGCGCACCCTCGTTCCGCTCCCCAAGAGCCCTCACCCCGAGGACTCGGAACCCGCGCCAGGCCCGTGAAAGGCCTTCACACCGACCGCGTTTCCGCAGTTCACGGATCGGCCGGATGAGAAAATCCGGTGAAGATTAACGCAGTTGCCGTCGGACAGCCAAAGCCTGACGCGAAGCTTTCGGCCGCCACGAAAAGACCCGCACCAGGGGGATTAGACGGGCTGACGCGGGGCACTCAACAAGGTTTCACTCCACCTCCAGGGGCGCCTCCCGGGCCGCGTCGCGGGCCGCCCTCGGCAGCCATGCAGGCCTGGACCAATGCCGAACGATCCCTCATGATGACGTATGCATGACAATGCGAATGCGCGTCTCAGGATGGTGACCGTGCGCGGAGTCCTCGTCAGGTCCAGGGCCGCACTGGCCGCCGTACTCCTCGTCGTGGCCCTGTCGCCCGTCGCGGAGGCGGCAGCCGGAGGACAGGCCACCCCCGAAGCCGCCGCCGAGGCCGGTGCCCCATCCGGGATCGCCGCGACCGAGGCGGACTGGAAGCCGCCGCTCAGCACGCGGGGACGGTGGATCGTCGACGCGGACGGCGACCGCTTCAAGCTGCGGTCCGGCAACTGGCACGGCGCCAGCGGCACCTGGAACGGCTCGGGAAGCCCGGACACGGACGCCGACCACCACGCCGGGGAGAACTCCGGCAGGATCCCGCTCGGCCTCGACCGAGCCCCCATGGCCGAGATCATCGCCGGTTTCCAGGAGCTCGGGATCAACAGCGTCCGGCTGCCCTTCTCCAACGAGATGATCCACGACAGTCGCCCCGTCACGGACGAGTCCGTCGCCGCCAACCCGTCCCTGCGTGGCCAAAAACCGCTCCAGGTGTACGACGCCGTGGTGCGGGAACTCACCGCCGTCGGGCTCGCGGTGATCCTGAACAACCACACCGGCACCACCCGCTGGTGCTGCGCGGTCGACGGCAACGAACGCTGGAACACGAGCCGGTCCACCGCGGCCTGGGAGAACGACTGGCTCTTCATGGCCCGCCGCTACCGGGACAACCAGCGCGTCGTCGGCGCCGACCTCTACAACGAGGTGCGCCGCAACGTCCTCGACGACCCCAACTGGGGTCTGGGCGACGACCACGACTGGTTCGCCGCCTCGCAGCACTTGGGTGACCGCATCCTGACGGAGGCCGACCCCGATCTCCTGATCATCGTCGAGGGCATCAACTGGACCGGCGTCCCCGTCGACGGTCTCACCCATGAACGCCCCACCCTGGAGCCCGTACGCCGTCTGTCGCACACCCTCGTCGACTCCGGCAAGCTCGTGTACTCCGCCCACTTCTACGACTACACAGGCCCGCACCACAGCGGTGCCACCGGAACCGGTGAGACCTCCGACGCCCGCTACCGTGATTTCAGCCCCGCCGAACTGATCGACGTACTGAACCGGCAGGCCTTCTTCGTCACCGCCGAGCAGGACCGGCACTTCACCGCTCCCCTGTGGATCAGCGAGTTCGGGATCGGAGGCCGCGACGAGACGGGCGTGAAGCAGCGCGCCTGGTTCGAGAACTTCGTCAGCCAACTGATCCGTACCGACGCCGACTTCGCGTACTGGCCGCTCGTGGGATGGCACGAGAACCGCAGAGGCAACGGCTGGGCCCTGCTCCACTGGGACTCGTCGGGTCACCGCATGGGCCTCTACGACGGCGACGACTGGCGGGCCGCCGCCTGGACCCGGCTCATCGGGGCGCCCGGCCGCACCGGTCGGATCGCGCCCGTGACCGACTGGTCGATGCTCAGCCCGGACCACGGCGACTTCGTCGCCTCGCGGCGCATGCGCGCGCTCCCCGACTGGGACTCCGGTGCCCGCAAGGCCGCGTGTCCCGACGGGCAGCGCCTGGTCGGCCTCAGCCACACGGGCAACCGGGGCCTGTGCTCCGACGTGACCACCGGCCCGCTGCGGGACCCGGCCGGCGGGCACGAGGTGGTGACGGACGAGCGCCACGTCGGGCCGGGCGGCGACTGGGCGTCCGGATACACCAAACTCCAGTGTCCCGACGGTTACTTCCTCACCGGTTACAGCGTCCGTGGCGCCGCCGTCTCGGCCGCCCTGTGCGCGGCCGCTCCGGCGGGCAGGCTCGGCACGGGCGGCCGTACGGTCTGGTTCGACCGGGGTGACAACAGGGGCGCGGCCCCCAGCGGCGGCGACTTCGCGGACGGCCGCCACAAGGGCCAGTGCGCGGACGACGAGTACGCGGCCGGGATCGCGTACACCGGCCGAGTGGGCTCGGCACGGACTCCGGACGCGCTGTACTGCCGGAAACCGAGCTGACGGACAGGCATCCCCAGGGCTTTCCCGTCGTGGTGGGCGCGCCCGGCCGTTCTCGGTGCGGCTCGCCTCAAGGTGTGTGTCCTGTCGGTCAGTTGTCGGTGCGCGCCGGGGCGGAGCGGTTCCCGCTTCGACCGCGTCATCAGCTGTCGACGGCGCCCGTCCGGGGCTGTCGGTAGGGCCGTACCGCGCGGCGCGCGATGGCGAAACGGTGGGTCTCCGACGGGCCGTCGTAGATCCGGAAGGGCCGGACCTCCCGGTACAGGCGGGCCAGCGGGGCGTCGGCGGTCGAGATACCGAGGGCTCCGCAGATCTGCACGGCCCGGTCGACCACCCGGTTCACCGCCTCCGCCACGAAGGTCTTGGACACGGAGGTGAGCTGTGAGGCGGCGGCGGAGCCGGTGTCCAACTCCCAGGCGGTACGCAGGATCAGGGCGCGGCTCGCCTCGATGTCGATCTCGGAGTCGGCCAGCATCTGCTGGACCATGCCGAGGTCACCCAGCGCCGAGCCGAACGCCATCCGGCTCCCCGCCCGCTCAAGCGCCACGTCCTGGGCTCGGCGCGCCGCGCCCAGCCAGCGCATGCAGTGGGTCATCCGGGCGGGACCGAGCCGGATCTGGGCGCCCTCGAAACCGTGGTCCACCACGCCGAGCAGCTGCTCCTCCCCCACCACGCACTCCTCGAAGACGATCTCGCTGTGCCCGGCGAAGAGCGACTCGTCGAGGGTCTCGATGTTGCGGACGATGCGCATACCGGGATTGCCGGCGTCGACCAGGAACATGGTGGCGCCGCCCGGGTCGCCGGGGCTGCCGGAGGTGCGGGCCATGACGATGGCGAAGCCGGCTCCGTCGGCGCCGGTGATGAACCACTTGTGGCCGTCGATACGCCAGCCTCCGGGCACCCGTGTCGCGGTGGTGCGCAGGGAGCGGGGGTCGGCGCCCGCTCCCGGTGCCGGTTCGGTCATGGCGAAGCAGGAACGGGTGTCGCCCGCGGCCAGCGGACGCAGGTACTTCTGTTGCTGTTCCTCGGTGGCCAACTTCTCCAGCAGGTGCATGTTGCCCTCGTCCGGGGCCGCGCAGTTCAGCGCCAGCGGTCCGAGCAGCGAGTAGCCCGCCGCTTCGAACACCACCGCCTGTCCGCGCAGGTCCAGCCCGTGTCCGCCCCACCGCGTCGGTACGTGCGGAGCGAACACGCCCGCCTCACGGGCGGCTTTCTGCAGGGTCCGGCGAAGGTCCTCGGGTGCGTCGTGCACGGACCCGCCGCACTCACGCTCGGCCGGTATGACCACCTCGCGCACGAACTCGGCCGTCGACGCGGCGAGTTGGGCGACAGTCGGATCGACATCGAACTGGATGGGCACGGGGCCTCCCGCCGACGGGCGTACGGGCATCGGCTCCCGTCGCGTTCTAGAAACTGTATAGCGTCTTTAGTATCTTGCCGGGAAGCACCTGGAACGGAAAGCGCCCGGCGCGGGGAGTCACCCGACGGCGGGAAGACGACGGGAAAAGCACCCATGAGCCTCCCCCTGAGCACCGACCCGGTCCGGATCGTCCGCCACCCCGACGGAGTCGTCGAGCTGAGGCTGGACGACCCTGGGCGGGGCAACGCCCTGGACCTGACCACGGCCGAGGCACTGCGGGACAGAGCCTTCGAGGTGGCCGCGGACCCGGGCGGAGCGGTGCTGCTGCGGGCACCGGGTGGCAGCTTCTGCGTGGGCGGTGACCTGCGCTCATTCACCGGCCGTGGCGCGCAGACCGGCGCCTATGTGCACGCCGTGGCGAGCGCCGCGCACACCGCGATACAGGCCCTGTACGAGCTGCCGGTCCCGCTGGTGACCGCGGTGAGCGGCGCCGCCGCCGGCGGCGGGATCGGGCTCGCACTCGTGGGTGACATCGTTCTGGCGGCGCGCTCGGCGCGCTTCCGGCTGGCGTACACGGCGATCGGGCTCACGCCGGACTGCGGGGCCTCGTGGTTCCTGCCGCGCCTGGTGGGCCCCCGTCGGGCGGCCGATCTGATCCTGACCAACCGGGTCCTGACCGGGGACGATGCCGAACGATGGGGCTTGGTCTCCCGGTGTGTGGACGACGGGGAACTGGATGAAACGGCACACCGTACGGCGACCGGCCTGGCCGCCGGCGCCACTGACGCGCTGCGCGCCGCGAAGGGTCTGCTGCGCGCGGGCGCCGGTGACGATCTGCGCCGCCACCTCGCTGAGGAGGCCCGCTCGATCGCCGCCCTGGCGGACGGCCGGGAGGCCCAGGACCGCATGGCGTCGTTCCTCGCTCCGAAAAGTGTTTCTTGAGTCCCTCTTCACTAACATGCCCCTCCGGGCGTAACCTCCGGGCAACACAGGACCGAGCAAAAGGTGTGGCGATGCAATCTGCTGCCGTGGACCTTCCGGACACGTTCGACGAGCCCCTCACCGAAGCCGTCGTCGATCTCGTGCTGCGGGGTATGTGGCGCGGCCGGCCGGAGTCCGAGCACCGTCCACTGGTCGACGCCGGACTGGCGATGGTCAAGGGGCCCGTGGTGCTGCCGACCGAGCGGGCCAAGGCCGCCGCCGCGCAACTTCTGCGGGTTCCCGCAGGTGGTGAGCAGGAAGAGCGGATCACCGGGGCATACGAGGCGTTCCTGCCGGTCAACCGGAAGATCCGCGATGTGTGCACGGCATGGCAGTGCCGCCCCGACGGCACCGCCAACGACCACTCCGACGACGTCTACGACGCCGGAGTGCGCGAGTCGCTGGAAGACGTGCACGAGGCCATCCAGCCCGTCCTGCGCAGACTGGACCTGGTACTCGCGGGCAGCGGACGGTATCTGACGGCCCTGGAGGAAGCCCTCGACCGTTTCGACGACGGCGCGCCGGCCTGGCTGGCCTCGCCGCTGTGCGACTCATACCACACCGTCTGGATGCGGCTGCACCAGGAGCTGCTGCTCGTCCTGGGCATCAGCCGGGCCGAGGACGAGGCCCGCGAAGAGGAACTGGTCACCAGGAGCCGGGGTTGAGCGTCACCGACCGCGAGGCGGGCCCTCGCGCACACTCAGAGGCGGCCTCCGAGGCGGCCTTTGCGGCCCCCAGCCGGATCCTCGTGCCCTACGGGCAGGGACGGATCCGGGGCCTCGACGCCGAGGAGCTGGGCGCGCACGGCGCGGCGATGGACCGGCTGGTGGCCCTCGGACTGCCGGTCGTGCCGGGGCTCACCGTGCCCGCCGGCGCCGCCGCGTCGCTGTGCGGGACCGACACCGCCGAGGCCGCCGTACAACTGGTCGAACAACTCTCGGGGCGGCACATCGGCGACCCGGCCCGGCCGCTGCTGCTGCGGCTGTCGGCGAGCGCGCCCACCGAGATCGCCGGACTGCCGCCCGACCTGGCCTGCCTCGGCGTCACCCCCGCCGGTGCCGGCGACCTGTGCGCCGTCATCGGGCGCGCGGACGCGCTGTACGACGTGTGGGGCACCACCGTCCGCATGATCGCCGAGTACGCCCTCGACGTACCCGGGGCAGTGCTCGACGACGCCCTCCTGGACACGCCCGGACCGCGGGAACGGGTGGCGGCGCTGCTGTCCCTGGTGGCGGAGCACGGCTCCCGGCCCTTCCCCGACGACCCGGCGCAGCAGCTCGCGCTGGCCGCCCGCGCCCTCCTCGCCCGGTGGGACTCGCCGCGTGCGAGAAGGTCCCGCCGGTCCCAGCGGCTGCCCGCCGAACTGGCCGTCGCCCTGCATGTACAGGCCCTGCGCATCGGCCCGGCGGACCACTCGGGCCACGGCACGGCCGTCAGCCGCGATCCCGAGACCGGGCGCCTCGCTCCGCAGGGCGCCTTCTTCCGAGGGGTGCGCCGCAGCGCCCCGCCGCCGCACACCGGGGAACCCCTGGACCGGCTCGCGGGCGGCACCGCACTCCTTGAGCACTCCCTGCTCACCCTGGAGCGCCATCTACGCGCCCCGGTGTCGGTCGACTTCGAGGTGCGCGACGACGAGATCTCCCTGCTCGCCGCCTCGGCGCAGCTCCGGCCGCCACTGCGGGCCTCGGTGTGCCTGGCCGCGGACCTGGCCCGGGACGGGGCGATCGGCCACCACGAGGCCGTACGCCGGATCACGCCCGCGCAGGTACAGGAACTCCTGCACCCCCAACTGCGGTTGACCGGCGGTGAGGAGCTCCTGGTGAAGGGGCTGCCGGCGTCGCCGGGAGCCGCGACCGGCGCGGTCGTCCTGACCAGTGAACGTGCTCTCGAACTGGCCGCGGACGGTACACGGGTCGTGCTCGTGGCCGCCGAGACGACCCCGGCGGACGTCCCGGGGATGCTGGCGTCCGTGGCCGTACTGACCGGCAGCGGTGGCATCGCCTCGCATGCCGCCGTGGTGGCCCGGGGCGCCGGCAAGCCCGCGGTGTGCGGCGCCGAGGGACTGCGCGTGGACGTGGCCGCCGGGACGGTCCGCTTCGGGGAGCGGGTCGTCCGCGAGGGCGACCCCGTCTCGCTGGACGGCCGGACCGGCGCCGTGTACGCGGGGACGCTCAGCGTCAGTGTCGCCGGACCGCCGCCCGAGCTGTCCACCCTGCTGGAGTGGGCGGACGGCACCCGCCGGCTGGGCGTACGCGTCAACGCCGACACGGCCGCCGAGGTGGAAACGGCCCTCGCCCTGGGCGCGGAGGGTGTCGGTCTGTGCCGTACGGAACACCAGTTCCTCGGCGATCGGCTGCCGCTGATCCGCCGGATGCTGCTGGCCGCCGACCCGGCCGCCCGCGACGAGGCGCTGTCGGCGCTGGAGCGCGCCCAGCACGAGGACTTCCGCGCCCTGCTGACCGCCGTGGGCGACCGCCCGGTGACCGTGCGCCTGCTGGACGCGCCGCTGCACGAGTTCCTGCCCGCGCCCGGTCACGCCCTGGACGCGGCCGAGGAGCAGCGGGCCGCCGCGCTGCGCGAGGCGAACCCGATGCTCGGGCTGCGCGGGGTACGGCTGGCGCTGCTGCACGAGCGGCTCTACCCGGCGCAGGCCGAGGCGCTGTTCACCGCCTGGGCCGAGGTCGCCGCCACCGGCGTCCGGCCGGCGCTGGAAGTGATGATCCCGCTGGTCAGCCTGCCCGAGGAACTGGCCGCCGCGGCCGCGTACGTACGCGGTGCCGCGGACGCGGTCGCTGCCCGCACCGGGGTGGAGGTCCCCTACCGGCTCGGCACGATGATCGAGACGCCGCGGGCCGCGCTGCTGGCCGGCGAACTCGCCGAGCACGCCGAGTTCTTCTCCTTCGGCACCAACGACCTCACTCAGCTCACCTACGGGTTCTCCCGGGACGACGTCGAGCGGCAGGTACTCGCCAACTACCAGGAGCGCGGATTCCTGACCGCCAGCCCGTTCGCGCGGCTCGATCCGCACGGGGTGGGCGCGCTGATCGCCCTGGCGGTCGAGCGGGCGCGCCAGGCGCGGCCCGGTATCAAGCTGGGCGTGTGCGGTGAGCACGGCGGGGACCCCGAGTCGATCGCGTTCTGCGACGACCTCGGCCTCGACTACGTCTCCTGTTCCGCGCACCGCGTGCCGGTGGCCCGGATGGCGGCAGCGCACAGTGCCCTGCGGGAGCGGTACGACGACAGCGGGAGCGCACGATGACAAGCACCGTCACCGACGGCACGGCTCCGTCGGACACCGAACTGGACGACCTGCGCGAGACCGTCCGGTCGGTGTGCGCCGACGCCGGCGGCACCGCCGCGGTACGCCGGCTGTCCGAGGAGGCGCCCGGCATCGACGCCGGTCTGTGGGACGCCCTCGGCCGGCAGGTCGGTCTCGCGGGCCTGGGCCTGCCCGAGGCGGCGGGTGGAATCGGCGGTCTCGCCGAGATCGCCGTGGTCTGCGAGGAGTTGGGCAGGACGCTGGCACCGGTACCGCTGCTGTCCTCCACCGTGCTGGCCGGGCAGGTGCTGGCCGCCTGCGGTACGGCCGACAAGGCGCTGGCCAGGCTGGCCGAGGGCACCGTGCACGCCCTCGCGGTGACCGCGCCCGACGGGACGTGGCGGTCCGACGCCGTGCCGGTGACCGTCTCCTGGCAGGGCGGTGTCCCGTCGCTGGACGGCACCGCGCCGTTCGTCCTCGACGGCGCCGACGCCGAGGCGCTGGTGGTCGCCGCGGCCGGGACCGACGGCGTCGACCTCTTCCTGGCCGACCCGCGCGAGCCCGGCGTCACGGTGCGCCGGGTGCCCACCCTGGACCTCAGCCGGGGCCAGGCGGTGGTCACCTTCTCCGGCGCCCGGGTCCGGGCACTGACCGCCGGCGGCGAGGGGGCGGACATCGTCTCCCGCGCCCTGGACGTGGCCCTGGTGGCGCTGGCCGCCGAGCAACTCGGCGGCGCACAAGCCGCGTTGGACATGACGGTGGCCCATGTGCGCGACCGTACCCAGTTCGGCAGGGCGATCGGCGGCTTCCAGGCCGTCAAGCACGCCTGCGCCGACATGCTCCTCCAGGTAGAGGCCGCGCGGTCGGCCGTAGTACGTGCCGTCCGGACCGACGGCTCGCCTCCGGCGCTGGCCGAGGCGGCGGCGGTGGCACAGGCGTGGTGCGGCGAGGCGTTCGTCTCCGTCGCCGCCGAGTGCGTGCAGTTCCACGGCGGGATGGGCTTCACCTGGGAGCACGACGCACACCTCTACTTCCGGCGCGCCCAGTCCGACGCGGTGCTGCTGGGCGGCGCCGCACACCATCGGGAACGGCTGGCCGGCCTGTTGGGCTGGTGACACAGAAGGAAGGGAGGGACGGAACATGTCCACGAGGCTGGTCGACGAGTCCCTGTTCGAGATCCAGGAGTACGGCACCGCCAGAAGGCCCGACGACGGGGAGCCGCCGCGTCTCGAGGGCGCCCGCTGCTCCGGTTGCGCAACCGTCGTCTTCCCCCGGCAGGACTCGTGCCCTCGCTGTTCGGAGGGGACGATGTCCGCACAGGTACTGCCGGTGCGCGGGCGCGTGTGGTCGTGGACGCGCCAGGCGTTCCCGCCGAAACCGCCGTACCGGACGCCCGCGGACGGCCACCTGCCCTATCACGTGGGCTATGTGGATCTCGGTGAGGTGCTGGTCGAGGCGCTGCTGACGGTTCCCCGTACGGAGATCCGGATCGGTCTGCCGGTGCGGCTGACCACGGCGCCCGCCTACCGGGAAGACAACGGGACCGACGTGGTGACCTTCGCGTTCCGTGCGGAGCGGGAGGGGGAGCGATGAGCCGGCGCGACGACGTGTACGTGGTCGGCTGCGGCATGCGTCCCTTCGGCCGCGACGAGAGCGTCACCGGAATGGACATGGCCGAGGGCGCGATACGCGAGGCGCTGGCCGACGCCGGCTTGGCCTGGCAGGACATCGGTTTCGCGGCCGGCGGCTCCGACGTGTCCGGCAAGCCCGACACGCTGGTGGGCCGGCTGGGCCTGACCGGCGTTCCCTTCGTCAATGTGCAGAACGGCTGCGCGACCGGTGCCTCCACCGTCCTCGCGGTGGCGAACGCGCTGCGCGCGGGCGAGGCGTCCGTGGGACTGGCGGTGGGGTTCGACAAACACGAGCGGGGCGCGTTCCATGTGTCCGCGGCCCGCTACGGCCTGGGCGACTGGTACGCCGAGACCGGCATGATGCTCACGACGCAGTTCTTCGCGCTGAAGACCCAGCGGTACCTGTACGAGCACGGGATCTCGGAACGGGCACTGGCGATGGTCGCCGCGCGGGCCTTCCGCAACGGCTCGCACCACCCCCTGGCCTGGCGGCGCAAGCCGCTGACGGAGCAGGAGATCCTCGACTCCGCCGAGGTCAGTCCCCCGCTCACCCAGTACATGTTCTGTTCGCCCGGACAGGGCGCGGCGGCCTTGGTGCTGGCGCTCGGCGACCGTGCGTTCGACCTGTGCGAACGACCCGTCAAACTGGCGTCGTTGGCCTTCCGGACCCGCCGGTTCGGCTCGTTCGAGGTGTTCTCCCCCTGGCTGCCGCCCGGTCCGCACCACAGCCCGAGCATCGACGCCGCGGAGGCGGCCTTCCGCACGGCGGGGGTGCGACCCGCCGACGTCCAGGTCGCCCAGTTGCAGGACACCGACAGCGGCTCGGAGCTGATCCACCTGGCGGAGACCGGCCTGTGCGGCCACGGCGAGCAGGAGGAGCTGCTGGCCGCCGGCGCCACCGATCCCACGGGCCGGATACCGGTCAACACCGACGGCGGCTGCCTCGCCGGCGGGGAACCGGTCGGCGCCTCCGGGCTGCGCCAGTTCCACGAGGTCGTACGGCAGTTGCAGGGCCGGGCGCCGGGTGCGCAGGTTCCGGACGCTCCCCGGGTGGGCTTCACCCATGTGTACGGGGCGCCCGGGATCAGCGCGTGCTCGGTCCTGACGGTATGAGGGGCGGAGGCGAGCCGTGCGGCACGGTGACAGAACCGCGCTGGTGACGGGCGGGGCGAGCGGAATCGGCCTGGAGATCGGCCGGCAGCTCGCGGAGCGGGGTCTTCAGCCTGGTCGGGGCGCGCACGCACGGGGGCTGACCGGCGGGATCGACGTCCTGGTACGCGCCAGGCGCCGGCTCGACCCGCAGGGGCATGGGCGGCCCGGCCGCCCCGCGCGGGCCGGAGGAGGGTGCCGACACCCCGTTCTGGCCGGCGGCTCCGCCCGAGGCGACGGGAACCGGCGGGCGGACTGTTCGCCGACCGCGGGCCACTGCCCTGGTGAACCGCCTCAGGTCCGTGACGTGGCCGGCTTCTTCGGCTGCGTGGGCTGCGTCGTCGGCTCCTGCTCGGTGGCGACGATGCGCAGTGCCAGTTCCCTGACCGCCTCCAGCACGGACCGGGAGGGCAGTTGGGACAGCGGTCCGCCCTCCGCCCGCAGCGCGGTGACGAGCATCGTCGTACTGATCAGTGTGCGGACCGCGAGCGCCTGTGCCGCGTGCCTCGCCTTCGCCGCCCGGGGGCTGCGGGTGGTGCCCTCGGGCAGATAGTCGTAGCCGCGCTGGATGTGGCGCTGCTCGAACTCGTCCCGCAGCACCTTGACGCTGCCGTTGGCGGAGGCCACCTGGACCTGGTAGAGCCGGGCCTCGTCCGGGTTCTGTTCCACCCACTCCCACACGGCGTCGATGACGCGGACCAGGCCCTCCGCGTCACCCGGCTCGGACTCCGGCCTGGCCGCCTCCACGACCGCGTTGAGCTGGTCGAAGACCCGGCGCATGGCGAG
Source organism: Streptomyces sp. NRRL WC-3618 (assembly GCF_001280005.1). Taxonomy (GTDB): domain Bacteria; phylum Actinomycetota; class Actinomycetes; order Streptomycetales; family Streptomycetaceae; genus Streptomyces. The sequence goes on from NZ_LGDW01000348.1 coordinate 12,273, forward strand.
TTCGAGCAGTTCCTCCTTGCCGTCGAAGTGGTAGTAGACGGCGGTGGGCACCACCTGGGCCTCGTCGGCGATGTCCTGGATGCTGGTCTCCGCGAAGCCGCTGCGGCCGAACACCCGCACGGCGGCGGTGATGATGTGCAGCCGCCGCGAGGGTCGGTGGGCGGGCTGCTTGCCGTTCTTCGTGGTGGCCATCATGCTCCCTGCCGGCTGGCGTGAACCCCGTGTCCGTGGGCCCTGCGTACTGATCAGTGTATCCAGTAACTCCGACCGTCCATCCGCGTAATTCCTGCTGCGTATGGCCTCCGGGGCACCGGGATCCCGGCATACTTGACAGTATGACGACATCCGGATCCGGAACCCGCGCCGCTCATCGCCCTTCGCGCAAGCAGTGGGTGATCGAGGCCGCCACGGAGCTGTTCGCCACGCAGCCGCCGGACGAGGTGACGGTGGCCGACATCGCCGCGCGTGCCGAGATGACGTCGGCGGCGGTCTACTACCACTTCTCCTCCAAGGACCAGGTCCTGGCGGAGGCCATGCGGGCGTTCGCCGCCGCGCTGCGCGAGCAGTTGCAGGCGATCACGGAGGCCCACGAGCCGGGCTCGGACATCGGAGCGTCCGTCACCGCGCTGCTGGCCTGGATGGGCGAGCACCGGTCGGCCGCCACCGTGTTCTTCGTGTCGTCGGCCGGGATGAGCCAGGACGCGGAGGCGCTGCGCCAGCAGAGCCGTACGGAGCTGCTGGAGGAGCTGGTGCGGTTGATCCGTAAAGCCCGGGGGGCGGCATCCGACGCCGAGGCGGCGGTGGTGGGCCTGGGGCTGCTGGCCCTGCTGGAGACCGCGGCGATCTCGCAGGTGCGGGGCGACGACGTCTACCGGTCGCTGGGGCACCGCTCCTTCGTCCGCGAGATCGGCGATCTCGCGGAGCGGATCGCGGCCCCGGCCACACAGGCCTCGTAGACCTCATAGACCTCATCGGTCGCGGTTCACACCAGCAGGCGGAGGGGTTTGCTCAGCAACTCACCGACCGTGCGCAGGTATTCGGCGGCGGGTGCACCGTCGACGGCACGGTGGTCGAAGGTGAGGCTCAGGGTGAGCACCCGTGTCCGCAGCGGTCGGTCGTCCACCCACTCGACGCCGTCCCTGAGCCTGCCCACCCCGAGGATCGCGACATTGCCGGGGTTGACCACCGGGGTGAAGAAGTCGACGCCGTATCCGCCGAGCGAGGTGACGGTGAAGGTGGCCCCTTCCAGTTGGGTGGGGGAGATCCGGCCCTCGCGCGCGGCCTGGGCCAGCGCCTTCGACCTGCGGGCGATCTCGGGCAGCGGCAGGGCAACCGCGTCCTCGATCACGGGGACCATGAGGCCGCCCGGAACGGCCACCGCGAATCCCAGGTGGACGTCCTCGAGCAGATGGACGCCGTCCTCGCGCACCGTCGCGTTGAGCAGTGGGTGCTCGCGCAGGGCCAGGGCGGCGGCCTTCAGCAGGAAGTCGTTGAAGCTCGGCACCGGCAGGTCGCTGTCGGCCCATTCCTCCTTGAGACGGTCCCGCAGCGAGACGACGGCGTCCAGCCGCACCTCGTAGCCGTGCGTCAGCTGGGCCATCTCCTGGAGGCTGGCGTGCATCCTGCGGGCGATGGTGCCGCGCATCCCGGTGAGCGGGATGACGTCGCCGGGCTGAGGAGCAGCCGCGGGACGACGGACAGGCGCCGGGGTGACGGCGTCGAGGTCGGAGCGGCGGATGCGGCCGCCGGGCCCGGTGCCGTTGATGCCGGAGAGGTCGATACCCCGTTCCTTCGCCAGCTTGCGGACCAGCGGCGAGGTGCCGGTACCTGTGCCGCCCGGCGGGACCGGCACTACGAGGTCGCCGGAGGCCACGTCGGGCAGGGCAGCGAGGAACTCCTCCACGTCCTCGGAGACGATCCGGCCACCTGGCCCCGTCCCGCGTACGGCGGTGAGGTCGACGTCGCCGGCCACGGCGACGCGCCGGGCGTTCGGGGAGGACAGCAGGCGGCCACCGTGGCCGTTGACGGAGGGCGCCGAGGAGGCAGCGCCGGTGCCGGGGCCCGCACCGACGCGGGTGAGGGCCGACGGGGCGCCCGTACCCGCAGCGCCGCCGAGGCCAGGCACGGCACCCGCACCCGCACCCGCACCCGCACCCGCACCCGCACCCGCACCGCCAACGTCGGCGGGCAGCGCGCCCAGACCCGCGAGGCCACCGTCCGGGCCGGGCACAGCGGCCCCGCCGCCACCACCGCCCAGGCCAGGTACGCCGGTCGCACCCGCGCCACCGGCGGGCCGCGCGCCCAGCTTCGGGTTCGGGTCCGCAGGATCGGCGTCCAGGGCGGATCCGGCGGCCGTTTCCGTGCCGGCCCCCGTTCCGGTCGGTGCCGGGGCGCCCGCAGCCCCCGGAAGGTGCTCGCCTTCGGCCAGCAGCCAGCCGATGAGTGCCCCGGCCGGCACGGTGGCTCCCGCCGGGACCACCGGGTGGAACAGTCCCCCGGCCTCCGCCTCGACGTCCACGTCGACCTTGTCGGTGGCCAGCCGCAGGAGTGCGTCGCCCTCGGCGACGGCCGCCCCGGTGGGCACCAGCCATTCGTCGATCGTGCCTTCCTGCATGGTCAGGCCGATCTTCGGCAGCAGAATCTCGACCGCCACGTCGGTCACGACCTTTCGAGGAGACGCCGGCAGCCCTGGGCGATACGGGCGCGATCGGGCACGTACGCCTTCTCCAGGACGGGAGAGAAGGGCACCGGGGAGAAGGGGGCGCCGATGCGCAGGACGGGCGCGTCGAGGTAGTCGAAGACGACGTCCTGGATCTGGGCGGCGATCTCCGCTCCCAGCCCGCCGAAGGTGACCGCCTCGTGCACCACGAGCACCCGGTTGGTGCGGCGGACGGAGGCGAACATCGTCTCGGTGTCCAGGGGTTGCACGGTGCGGGGGTCGATCACCTCGATCTCCACGCCCTCGGCGGCGAGTTCCTCCGCCGCCGCGAGGGCCTCCCCCACCATGCGGCCGAGGGCGATCACGGTGACATCGGAGCCGTGCCGGGCCGTGTGCGCCTGCCCGAGCGGGATGCCGTAGATCTCCTCGGGCACCTCGCTGGTGCTGCCGAGCAGGACCTTGTTGAGCATGACGACGACCGGGTTGTTGTCCCGGATGGCGGAGACGGTCAGGCCCTTGGCGGTGTACGCGTCGCTCGGCATCACCACCTTGAGGCCGGGCACATGGGCCAGCCAGGCCTCCAGGCTCTGGCTGTGCTGGGCCGCGGCGCCGAGGCCCGCGCCGGAGGCGGTGGTGATGGTGAGCGGCACGGACAACCCGCCGCCGAACATGTACTTCATCTTGGCCGCCTGGTTGACGATCTGGTCGAGGCAGACACCGATGAAGTCCATGAACATCAGGTCGACGACGGGTCGCAGACCCCGCGCGGCGGCTCCCACGCCGAGGCCGACCAGGGCGGCTTCGGAGATCGGGGTGTCGATCATGCGTCGGGGGCCGAACTCTTCGAGCAGGTTGTCGAACATGCGGAACACTCCGCCGTATCCGGCGACGTCCTCGCCGGCGACGAAGACGTTCTCGTCCTCGCGCATGGCCTGCGCGAGACCCTCGTTGAAGGCCTTGACGTAGCTGAGTCTGCGCGCGGCGGGCACGGCGGCGACAGCGGGTGCTTCGGTGGACGTGGTCATGGCAGTCATGGCGGTCATCCCGAATAGACGTTGAGCAGCAGGTCGGCGGGGTCGGGCAGCGGGCTCGCCTCCGCGTACGCGATGGCCTCGGCGATCTCGTCGCGCGTGCGCTGCCATACGTCGTCCAGCTCCGCACGGGTCGCGGTGCCATCGGCGACCGCCCGGGCCTCGATCAGGTCGATGGGGTCGCGGGTCTTCCACTCGGCGACCTCCTCGTCCGAACGGTAGGGATGCCGCAGGCCCTTGACGCCCTGGTGGTCGAAGAAGCGGTAGGTCTTGGCCTCGATCATCATCGGCCCCTCGCCGCGCCGGGCCCGTTCGACGGCTTCGGTGGCGGCGCGGTGGACGGCGACCGCGTCCATGCCGTCGACGATGACGCTGGGCATGCCGTAGGCGGCGGCCCGGTCGGCCACGTCGGTGATCAGCATGTGCGCGGACTGCGGGGTGAACTCGGCGTAGCCGTTGTTCTCGCAGACGAAGACCACGGGCAGGCCGAGGATCGCGGCCATGTTGGCGCCCTCGTGCCAGGCGCCGATGTTGGTGGCGCCGTCACCGAAGAAGGTCACGGCGACGCTGTCCTCACCCTTGTAGCGGGCGGCGAAGGCCGCGCCCACCGCGATCGGGACGCCGGCCCCGACGATGCCGTTGGCGCCGAGCATGCCGCGGGTGAGGTCGTTGATGTGCATGCTGCCGCCGCGCCCGAGGCAGGCGCCGGTGACCCGGCCGTACAGCTCGGAGTACATCTCACGGAAGCCGACTCCCTTGGCCACGGCGTGCCCGTGGCCGCGGTGCGTGGAGGTGATCTGGTCGTCGTCGCGCAGGGCCGTCATCACTCCGGCGGCCACGGCTTCCTGGCCGACATAGAGATGCAGGAAGCCGGGCAGTTTGCCCGCCTCCATGAGTTTGCCCGCCTCGGTCTCGAACAGCCGGATGCGCACCATGCGCTCGTGCAGGTCCTTGAGGACCCGCGGGCCGATCTGTGGGCTGACCTGCTGGGTGACCTGCTGGGTCACCTGTGGGGCGACATGTGCGGTGACCTGCGGGGTTTTCTTCGACGCCGTCGACGCTCGTTGAGCCATCGTCCGCCCCTTCGTCCGAGGGAGGTTGCCAAGCAATCGGACTTACTTGTGCCGGTCTACAGTAACCAGCACGGGGCACCTTACTGAACAGCGTCTCTAATTACTATGCCCCGGACCCGGGTCGCCGCCGCGCGCGTCCACCAGCTCCACGACGCCGCCCTCCGGATCCGACCAGAAGCCGATCCGCCGACCGCGCGCGAGGACGACGACAGGGTCCGACAGGGGCCGGGCACCCGCGGCCGACAGCGCCTCCACCACCGGGCCCAAGTCGTCCAGATGGAAGGGGAGATACGACAGCCCCATACGCCCGGCCGGCAAGGGCGTCCCGCATGCCGACACCGCACCCGACCGGGGAAGGATCAACTGACACACCCCCCGGAAGGCACCCGCAGCCAGACGACCGCGAGCTCGCCGCCGAGCACGGCAGGCCCGCCGATCGACTCGGGCACGCACGAGCGGCGCTCGACACGGCAGCCGATGACGTCACGGCAGAAGCGCTCCATCAGCGCCAGATCCCGCACCACCACACCCACCTCGAACGGCCGCGTCACGACCATCACACCCACCCCCACGTGACACCGAGCGGCGACTTCGACACTTTCTATTGACAGAGCACACTAAGTCCTGTTGTCGTTTCGGACACAACCCAGCTGTCGCGTTCAGAACCGGTCACCGGCTCGCGGCTGGGAGGATTGTGAGGACATCGTGGTCCAGACCAGTTCGCCGGAGATTCGGGAACCAGGCGCCGAGCGCAGGTCGCCGGTCTCGGCGCCCTCCGCCCCGTCCGCCCCCTCGACCCCCGAATACTCGTCGTGGATCAGCCAGGACCGATCCACTGACGCGGCATCGCGAACGATGCGGCGGGAGGCGGCGGAACTCGTCGAGCGGGTGACGGCGCACTACCGCGACAACACCACGCACCAGGCGGACGGCCAGTGGACGGAACCCGTGGCCAACTACCTCGACGCCGACCGCTGGCAGCGCGAGACGGACGCCGTCCACCGGAGCGTCCCGCTGCCGCTCGCCATGTCCTGCGAGCTGCCGGGGCCGAACACCTACAAGGCGATCGACGTGCTCGGCATCCCCGTGCTGATCACCCGTGACCGACAGGGCACCGTGCACGCGATGATCAACGCCTGCCGGCACCGGGGGGCCAAGCTCCTCGAACCCGGCTGCGGGGTGTCCAAGCGGCTCACCTGCCCGTACCACTCCTGGTCGTACGACCTGGCCGGCGAGCTGCGGGGCGTGTATGCCGAGAAGACCTTCGGTGAGGTTCCGCGCGAAGGCCGCAGTCTCGTCGGACTTCCCGCCGGGGAGCGGGCGGGCATCGTCTTCGTCTCCCTGGACCCGGCGGCCGAGCCCGACCTGGACGGCTGGCTGGGCGATCTGCTGCCACTGCTGGAGGGCATGCGGCTGGCCGACTGCCACCACTACTCCACCAGCTCGCTGACCAGTCCCAACTGGAAGGTCACCCTCGACGGATATCTGGAGACGTACCACTTCGCCTCGCTGCACCCGAAGACGGTGTTCGAGACGAACCTCTCCAACATGATGGCCCACGACACCTGGGGCCCTCATCAGCGCATCGCACCGGCCCTGCGCCCGATCGCGCAGGCGGTCGAGCTGCCGCCGGACCAGCGCGACCCCGGGGAGTGTGTCGGCCCCATCTACTGGCTCTTCCCGGGCCTCGCCATCGCCGGCGGCTGGCGCCAGAAGATCGCCGTGTCCCTGGTACTCCCCCGGACGGCGACCGAGTCGGTGACCCAGCAGATCATCCTGCTGCGGGAACCGGCGGTCACCGACGAGGAACGCCAGGTCGCCGACCGGTTCGGCGAGTGGTTCCACGAGGTGGTCCGCGACGAGGACTACGCGACCACCTACGGAGTCCAGCAGGGTCTGAAGGCCCTGGCCGGGACCGACTTCGTCTTCGGACGCAACGAGCCCGGACTCCAGCACCTCCACCGCACCATTCACCAGCACCTGGACGCAGCCGCCACAGCAGCCCCCAGAGCCGCACGGTGAACAACCAACAAGACTCGCGGGAGAACACCATGGTGGCTAAGGGCAGCCTCGACGGACGTGTCGCGGTGATCACGGGCAGTACGCGCAGCATCGGCCGCGCCATCGCCGAGGCATTCCTCGCCGACGGGGCCACGGTCGTCGTCAGCGGCCGTTCCGAAGTCAAGGGCAAGCAGGCCCTGGAGGAGATGGGCGCCGGGGACCGGGCCGTCTTCCACCCCTGCGACGCCAACAGCCAGGCGGACATCGAGGGCCTCGCCGACTTCGCCGCCGAGCGCTTCGGCAGGCTCGACATCTGGGTGAACAACGTGGGCGGCAGCTCCGGCTTCGCCCCCATCCACCAGCTCAGCGACGAGGCGTGGCACGACGCCCTCAACCTGAACATCAACGGCTACTTCTACGGCACCCGCCGGGCGCTGCCGAAGATGCTGGCGGGCGGCTGGGGCCGCATCATCAACATCTCGTCGGTGGAGGGCAAGCAGGCCAACAAGCCCGCGATCAGCCACTACATCACCAACAAGCACGCCATCCACGGCCTGACGAAGGCGACCGCCTTCGAGTACGGCACCCAGGGAATCACCTGCAACGCCATCTGCCCCGGCGCCGTCGACACCGACCTCATGCGGGCCGCGGGTCCCGCGGCGGCGGCGGCCGAGGGCATCTCGTACGAGGAGTGGCTGGGCCGGTTCGCCGAGCACGCCGCCACCAAGACGATCACCACCGTGGAGCAGGTCGCGGCGGTCGCCTCGCTGCTCGCGAGCGACGCCGGGGCGGGTATCACCGGCACGCTGATCAGCGTCGACGGCGGTACGGCGCAGTGGTAGGCCGGGGACGGTCAGGGGCGGGCACCGGTACGGACGGCGGGAGATGTCGGGTATGAAGAGCTGGATCACGGACTGGCAGCGCAGTGAGCGGCTGCCGCACTACACCCGGGCCAACGCGGGCGAAACCCTGCCGGAGCCCGCCAGCCCGCTGGGCTGGACTCTGGTCTGGGGGCGGGGCCTGCGGGGCTGGCGGCGCGGCTTCGTCGGATTCGGGATCTACCGCGACGAGGAGGTGGCCGGGCCCCGACCGCCGTTCGTCGGCATGTTCGGCGGCTACTTCTACCTGAATCTGTCCCACATGCGGCTGTTCGGTATCCGGATGGGCCAGACGTCGGACCAGATCGACGCGGCCTTCGTCGGTCAGCGCTCCGACACGCCCGTGCACGCGGCGCACCCGGACGACCAGGACCAGGAGCTCACCGCAAAGGCGGGCGCGACGCTGGGGCGGATGCTCGGCCAGGCCGGTTTCCCGGAGGCCGACGCCGACCGGGAACGGCTGCGCGCCCTGCGCCACTCCCGCCCCGACCTGACGGGGCTGTCCGACACCGAACTGGTGGCACACGCACGGTCGTTGCTGGACGAGGTGGAGACCACCTTCCAGCGGCACGTCGAGTCGTCGCTGCCCGCGTCCGTCGGACCGGCGATCCTCGGCCCGCTCTGTACGAGTGTGGACCGCCCCGGCGCCATGCTCGACCTGATCGGCGGTCTCGGCGACGTCGACTCCGCCTCCCCCTCGACCGGGCTGTGGACGCTGTCCCGCCAGGTGGCGGCCTCGGCGGAGCTGACCGCCCTGTTCGACCGGGGTACGGCCGCGGTGGAGCAGGCGCTCGACGCCGCGACCGGGGACGTGAAGGCGTTCCGGGACTCCTTCGAGGAGTTCCTGGCAGAGTCCGGCGACCGCGGTCCCAACGAGTGGGACATCCACGCGCTGTCCTGGGAGGCGGCGCCCGTCCAGGCGCTGGCCCTCGTCGACCGGATCCGGCGCAGCCCCGACGACGACTCCCCGGCCGCCCGCCGAACGCGGCTGACCGAGGGGCGTGAACGGACGGCCCGGGAGATCCGGGCCGCGCTGCCCGAGGAGACGCGGCCCATGTTCGACGCCGGCATGCATGCCTCCCAGGTGTGGATCCCGGCCCGCGAGCGCACCAAGGCGAACTGCGTCACCGTCGTCAACGAGATCCGGATGGCCGTACGGGAACTCGGTCGCCGGGGCGTCGAGGCAGGGCTGTTCGCCCGGCCCGAGGACGTGATGATGCTGCTGGAGACCGAACTGGACGACTATGTCGCCGCCCCGGAGTCCTTCGGCCCCGTCATCGCGCGGCGGCTGGAGGAGTACGCGGGCCTGCACGAGCTGGAGCCGCCGTTCTTCGTCGCCGACGACGCGGGGACCGAGATCGACACCTGGTCGCGCCGCGCCGAGGAGCGGACCCCGGCGGCCGTCGAGGGTGATGTGCTCGGGGGTGTGGGCGGCAGCCAGGGCACGTACACCGGCAGGGTGCGGGTGGTCACCGACCCGGCCTCGTGCGAGGCGCTGGAGCCCGGGGAGGTGCTGGTCGCCCCGATCACGGACGCGGCCTGGACCCCGCTGTTCCTGGTCGCCGGTGCGGCCGTCGTGGACGTGGGCGCGCTCAACAGCCACGCCGTGGTGGTCTGTCGTGAGCTGGGCATCCCGGCCGTGATCTCCGTCGAGAGCGGGACGCGACGGCTGCGGGACGGCATGGTGATCACGGTCGACGGCGAGCGGGGAACGGTCACCGTGGACAGCGTCCCGGCGTCGCTCGGCAGTTGAGGACCGCCGTGGGCCCGTCGCTGACTCCCCATCAGCGGCGGGCCCGCGGTCACGACCGCGAAAGGAATCGCGTGACGGGCATGGCTGAGGAAATCATCGTCGCCGGCTGGATGGACTACGAGCCCGGCGACCGCGACACGATGCTGGGGCATCTCGTCGAAGTGGGTCACCGGACCCGCGAGGAGGAGCCGGGTTGTCTCGACTACGCCATGACGGCGGACCCCGGCGACGAGCGGCGCATCCGGGTGTACGAGCGGTGGGTCTCGCAACAGGCCCTCGACGAGCACTTCGGCACCCCGCACATCAAGGAGTTCAGGGCCGCGTCGGCCGGACTGACCCGGGTGGGCGTCTCCTTGGAGGTCCACACGGTCGCCGGGTCCCGGCCCATGCGCTGACATCTGACACGGAAACGGCGCCGCCCCTCTCAAGGAGGGTCGGCGCCGTTTCCGTGTCAGATGTCAGTCACCCAACCGCACCAGCATCTTGCCGACGTTGCCCCCGCCGAGCAGGGACAGCAGTGCCCCCGCGGCGTTGTCCAGGCCTTCCACGACCGTTTCGCGTGCGGTGATCCGGCCCTCGGCGAGCCAGCCCGCGACCCGCTGCTCGAACTCCGGCCGCAGGTCGTCGTGGTCGCGGACGATGAACCCGCGCAGCGTCAGCCGCTTGAGGACCGCCTGGATCAACTGGTTGATGTCTGCGGACCGTCCGTCGCCGCCGAACTGCGACATCATGCCGCACAGGGCGACCCGGCCGCCGGTGCGCAACGCGTGCAGGGCGGCGCCCAGTTGCTCACCGCCGACGTTGTCGAAATACACGTCGACGCCGTCGGGTGCCAGCCGGGCCAGCGCCTCGCGCACCGGCTCGGCGCGGTAGTCGGCGGCGTCGTCGTAGCCGAACTCCTTCACCAGCAGGGCGCACTTGTCCGGCCCTCCGGCGGTCCCGACGACGCGGCCCGCGCCGAGCCGTCGCGCGAACTGGCCGGCGGCGGTGCCGACGGCGCCGGCCGCCGCCGACACGAGGACGGTGTCGCCGGGGCGCAGTTGCGCGATCCGGGTCAGGCCCACGTACGCGGTGAACCCGGTCTGGCCGAGCAGGCCCAGCCACGTGGGCAGTGGGGCGAGTTCGGGGTCGATGCGGCCCGCGCCGTCGGTGTCGGCGGCGTCCACCACGGCCCGCTCCCGCCAGCCGAGTTGATGACGTACGTACGTGCCCGGCGGCACCGCCTCGCAGCGGCTCTCCTCCACGACGCCGAGAGCGCGGCCGTCCAGCGGCGAGCCCGGGGTGAAGTTGTGCGTGTAGTGCTTCTCGGTGCTCTCCAGGCGCCCGCGCATGGACGGGTCGACGCTCATGTACAGGTTGCGCACGAGGAGTTGCCCCTCTTCCAGGGGCGGCAGCGGGCGTTTTTCGACGGCGAAGTCACCGGGGAGCGGCTCGCCGTCGGGCCGGCGCACCAGACAGACCACCGGGGTCGTACGAGGCGGCGTCACGGGGTTCACTGCTCCGGCTGTGGGGGCGTACGCCGCTGGGCGAGGCGGCCGACCCAGCCGGCCATCTGGAGGTCGGCGTGGCGCAGGTCGCCCGACTGCCACCGGGCCTGGAAGTCGAAGACGCCCCGCGCCCCGGTCCTGGGATCGGTCACCTCGACCAGTCCGTCCTCGGTGAGCCGGTACACATGCCCGGTCAGTGGGTGGGTCACTTGCTTGGACATGGGGGTCTCACTCCTGCACTCGGCGGCGCACGCCGCGCTTGGTCACGGTCACCGGGCCGTCGACCCGGAGCCGGCAGGCGAGCCGGGTCAGGCCGTCGACGGGCCTGCGCAGGGACTCGATGCCCTCGCGTTCCAGCGGGCCCACCGGGGAACAGTTCTCGGCGCCCTCCTCCACCTGGACGAAGCAGGTACGGCAGGTGCCCTTGCCGCCGCAGAGGGTGGGCCAGCGGTAGCCGAGCCGCTGGGCGGCGGTGAACAGGTCCTCGCCGTCGAGGACTTCGAGCTCGACGCCGGAGGGTCTGACCGCCACCCGGTGGGTCACTTCTCCATCCACTGGTCGAGCGTCCGGTTGAAGTGGCGGATGCGGCTCTCCTGGTAGTTGGCCAGCGTGATGCCGGGTTTGCGCATCGCCTTCAGGCCCTGCTGGACGTATGGCAGGTTCTCGCAGTCCTGGTCGAAGACGGGCCCGAGGACGCCCAGTTCGGGGATGTCGGCGAAGAGCATGTCCTCGGGCACCCAGCGGATCTTCGCCGGGGGCGGGAACTCGCCGGGCTGCTTCGGGGAGGACATGAAGATGATCTCAGCGGTGCAGGAGTCGGGGTCGAGGCCGTGGGGCCGGAACCGGTAGATGATGTTGGACTTGGCGCCGCCCCAGGGGTTGAAGTTGGGAAACAGCAGGTAGTTGATGGCATCCAGCAGTTCGGTGTCCGGGGTCTTGGAGAAGTCCTGCGTCGAGGTGGCCGCCAGTTGCGCGCGCATCCGCTCGGCGAGGACCTGACGGGCGGTGCCGCCGGGTGGGATCGCCGGCATTTCGTCGCCCTCCTGGATCACCAGGTCACGGCCCTGGGCGGCGGCGTAGAACGCGCGGGAGTCGTAGAAGGTCTCCAGGACGTCCTCCTCCGTGACGGAGTCCGCCACGTGCGGGCTGGGGGCACCCTGGATGTTGATCATCCGGTTCCAGTTCGGCTGGTCCGCCATGACGTCGTACTGCGAGTTGGCGTCGGCGAGCCACGGCAGCATCTGCGGGTGGGTGGCGATCACATGGAAGGACTCGATGAACGCGTCCTGCGCGACCTTCCAGTTGCAGGGCAGCACCTTGCCGATGTGCAGGGACTTGTAGCGGTTCTCCAGCGGCCAGATGTAGTAGTCGTCGAAGGTGCCGCGGTAGCTGTCGAAGGACTCGGCGTACGGGTCCATGTTGATGAAGACGAAGCCGCGCCAGCTGGCCACCCTGGCCTCGGGGAGGGCGAACTTCTCCGGGGTGACGTGCGGGAAGTCCCAGGCGCAGGGCGGGGTCCGCATCGTGCCGTCGAGGTTCCAGGCGAAGCCGTGGAACGAGCAGCGGAACTCTCCGACGTTGCCGCCGCTCGTGCGCAGTTTGCGGCCCCGGTGCAGGCAGACGTTGACGTAGGCGCGGATCTCGTCGGGGGCTGTACGGACGACGATCAGGGAGTCGTCGCCGATCTCGTAGACCTCGTGGTCGCCGACCTCGGGGATCTCGCTCTCCAGGCAGGCGAACTGCCAGACGCGTCGCCAGACCTGCCGCATCTCGCGCTCGGCCCACTCCCGGGAGGTGAAGCGGGCGTGGTCGATGTCCTCGCTGCCGAGGTGGTCGTTCCGCTCGTACCGCAGGGCGGGGGGAACGGGGCGGCTGTCCCGGTCGAGGTAGTCCTGGACGCTGGGCCCGGGGCACCGCGCAGTGGCTGGCTCCGACGTTTCGTCCATCATTTCTCCTCCGGCAGAAACTTTAGAGTGAGTGTAGTTACCAGTGACGGCCTGGAGCAACACTCGCGTCGGCGATACAGCACCGCACCTTCCGAGTTCACCTCGTGATTCCAATACAATCGAGGAATTTCTTGCGGCGAACCTCTCCCCAAGCCCGCCGGGGCATGCCACACTCCGACCCACTTGAGGCTGTAGTGCCTCATAAGTTTCTAGGCCTGGGTCGATCTTCACCCGTCCCGGCCCGGCACCGCGGCGTTCCCGCCCCGGTGCACCACAGAATCGGTCCGCCCGACCGAGCCGAGCGCCGCGGACGCGGAATCAACGCGAAACGACGCGGGTGCCGGCAGCTCAGGCGACACACTCGGGAGTACTCAACGATGAGTTCCAGACCCCGTCGCGCGGTCCGCCGCGCCCTCACCGCGACCGTCCCCGTCACCGCCCTGCTCACCCTGGCGGCGTGCGGCAACGGCACCACTCCCGCCGCCGACTCGACGCAGGCGGCGGCGCCCGGCTCCCCCGGCCTGTCGGCGGCCCGCGCGGCCCTGGCGAAGTACTCCGAGCGCCCGGCCACGATCTCCGTGACCCAGCCCGTCGGCAAGCCGATCCCCAAGGGCAAGAAGATCGACTTCATCCTCTGCGGCGTCCAGTCCTGCAAGGATCTCGCCGACTTCTTCACCGAGGCCGCCGGGCAACTCGGCTGGCAGGTGAAGCAGATCGCCACCCAGGGCACCCCGGAGTCCGTCCAGGCCGCCTACGAGCAGGTTCTGCGCGACAAGCCGGACGCCGTCATCGCCTCCGGCTTCCCCCGTGCCGTCTACGCCAAGCAGCTCGCGCAGCTGAAGGCGGCCGGCATCCCCGTCCTCCAGTCGAACGCCGACGACGTGGTGGGCGACGGCATCTCCCTGCTGAAGAACGGGCCGAAGGACGTGGCCGTCCAGGGCGAGATGCTCGCCTCATGGGTGGTGTCCAACAGCGACGCCAAGGCGGACACCGTCTACTTCGATCTGCCGGCCTACACGATCCTGAAGCCCGTCAAGGACGCGTTCGCCGCCAAGTACAAGGAGTGGTGCGACAGTTGTGCGCTGGACAACGTCGACGTGCCGATCACCTCGGTGGGCAAGGACATGCCGGACCGCGTGGTGTCGTACCTCCGGTCGCACCCGAAGGTGACCCATGTCGTGTTCTCCCTCGGCCTGCTCAACGTGGGCGTGCCCGCCGCGCTGAAGACCGCCGGCCTCAGCGGCAAGCACATCGTCGTCAACGTCGGTGACGCGCAGAACTATCAGTACATCCAAAGTGGTCTCACCGACGGCGCGATGGCGCTGAACTCCCACGAGGCGGCCTGGCTCCAGGCCGACGCGCTGGCCCGTCAGTTCACCGGCGGGTCCATGGACGTGGACCAGCAGGCCGTACTGCCCAACATGCTCGTCACCAAGGACAACCTGCCCTCGGCCGACGGCGACTTCCCGATCGTCGAGGGGTACCAGGCGCAGTTCAAGGCGCTGTGGGGGCTGAGTTGACCGGCACGTCGGTGCCGGCCGGGCCAGTACTGCGGGTGGCCGCCCTGTCGAAGAGATTCGGCGGCACCCTGGCCCTCGACGATGTCGACCTCGAGGTGTCACCCGGCGAGATCCACGCCCTGATCGGGCCCAACGGCTCCGGCAAGTCCACCCTCATCAAGATTCTCGCCGGGTACCACCACGCGGAACCCGGCGCGGTGGCCGAACTCGACGGCGAGCCCTTCGACCTCGGCCAGGTCACCGCCTCCCGCCATGACCGGCTGCGCTTCGTCCACCAGGAGCTGGGGCTGGTGGGCGAGTTGAGCGCCATCGACAACCTGGCCCTCAGCCACGGCTTCGCCCGCACCGCCCTGGGCAACATCCGCTGGGCGGAGATGGAGAAGCGGACGAGCGCCCTCGTCGAACGGTTCGGCCTCGGCATCGACGTACGCCGACCCCTGTCGACGGCGACCCCCGTCCAGCGCACGGTGGTGGCCATCGCCGCCGCCCTGCAGGGCTGGGAGGGCCGCCGCGGGGTCCTGGTGCTCGACGAGCCCACCGCCGTCCTCCCGCCCGGCGAGGTGGCCCGCCTCTTCGACATCGTGCGGGAGGTCCGCGACGCCGGCGCCGGAGTGCTGTACGTGTCGCACCGGATGGACGAGATCTTCGCGCTCGCCGACCGGGTCACCGTGATCCGCGGCGGACGCCGGATCGCCACCCGCCCCGTCGCCGAACTCACTCCGCGTTCGCTGGCGGAGCTGATGGCGGGCGAGGAGATGGAGACCGACCACCGTCCGGCGCCTCCTTTCGACCCCGCCGGCCCTGCCGATCCCGTGCTGGAGGTACGCGACCTGTGGGCCGGGCAGCTGCGGGGCGTCGGCTTCGACCTGGCCAAGGGCGAACGCCTGGGGATCACCGGCCTGGCGGGCTCCGGCCACGAGATCGTGCCGTACGCGGTGTGCGGCGCCCATCCGGGGCGGGTCAGCGGCAGGCTGCGGCTGCCGGAACGGTCGGAGCGCTGGACGCAGGCGCGGGACGCCCACGGCCTGGGCCTTCCCCTGGTCCCGGCGGACCGGGCGGGCGAGGGAGTGATCGGCGACTTCTCGGTCGGCGAGAACCTCACCCTGCCGCTCCTGGGCCGGCTGCGCGCCCGCTTCGGGCGGCTGCGCCGCCGCGGCGAGGCCGCCCTCGCGGAGGACTGGATCCGGCGGGTCGGCGTGCGTACGGCAGGGCGCGGGGCCAGGATCACCACGCTCAGCGGCGGCAACCAGCAGAAGGTCGTCATGGCCCGCTGTCTCGCCCAGCGCCCACCCGTACTGACGCTGTGCGAACCCACGGCCGGCGTGGACATCGCCACCCGCCTGCAGCTGTACGACCTGATAGAGCGTCAGGCGGACGAGGGCATGGGCGTCATCGTGTCCTCCTCCGACACACAGGACCTGCTCGCACTGTGCACCCGAGTCCTGGTGCTGCGGGACGGCAGGATCGCACGGGAGATCAGCGGCCGGGACATCACCGAGTCCGCCCTCGTGCACGCCATGGAAGGAACCGAGTGACATGAGCCCTGGAAGGAACCGGCTGACATGACGTTCACCCCGACCCGGGCGGCGGAACTCCCGCCGTCCGCACAGGAGAGTTCCGCGGTGTCCCTGCCGGGAACAGCGGTCCGCCGGGCCATAACCGCCCTGTCGTTCCGCAACATCGGCGCCGTGTACGTGTGGCTGGTCATCGTCGTGCTCTTCTCCGTGTGGGCGCCGGACACGTTCCCGACCACCATCACGGTCAAGCAGGTGCTGAACGGCAACGCCGTCGCGGGGCTGGTGGCACTGAGCGTCGTACCGCCGCTGGCCGCCCGCGTCTTCGACCTGTCGGTCGCGTACACCATGTCCCTCACCAGCGTGCTGACCGCGCATTTCCTGGTCGCCTCCGGACTGGGCCCCGCCACCGCCGTCACCCTGGCGATGGCCGCCGCGCTGCTGATCGGAGTCGTCAACGGCATCGTCGTGGTGGTGCTGCGCGTCGACTCGTTCATCGCCACCCTGGCCACCGGCGCGCTGATCCAGTCCTTGATCACCATGGTCACCAACGACAGCTCGATCACCGGTGTGCAGCTGCTCGCCGAGCCGTTCGCGAGCATCGCCCAGCTCGACGCGGGCGGTATCACCCTGCCGGTGCTGTACCTGCTGCTCGCCGCCCTCGCCATCTGGTTCCTGCTCGAACACACCGCCACCGGGCGCCGGCTGTACGCGACGGGTTTCAACGCCGACGCGGCCCGGCTGCAAGGGGTGCGCACCGACCGGCTGCGCTTCCTGACCCTGCTGGCCTCCGCGCTGCTCTCCGGTTTCGCGGGCGTCGTCTTCGCCTCCTCGGTCGGCTCCGGATCGCCGACCGCGGGCACCCCGTATCTGCTGTCGGCCTACGCCGCCGCGTTCGTCGGGGCGACCCAGCTGCGGGCCGGCCGCTTCAACGCCTGGGGCACGGTCCTCGCGGTCCTCCTGCTCGGCACGGGCATCACGGGGCTCGGTCTCGCCACCAGCGCGCAGTGGGCCACGAGCCTGTTCACCGGCTCGGTCCTCATCGTGGCGCTGGTCCTCACGGGTGGCCGGATCGCCCTGCCCGCCGTACTGCGCCGCCGGCCGGGGCCCCAGCCGGACACCAACAGCACCAGCACCAGCACCAGCACCAGCAAGGCGAGTTGAGGATGAAGGCCGTTCAGTACCACCGGGTGGGGCACGCCCCCGAGGTCGTGGAGGTACGGGTGCTCGAACCCGGCCCCGGTGAGGTGCTGTTGAAGGTGACGGCGGCCGGGATCTGCCACTCCGGTCCGGCGGTGACGGGCTGACCCTACGAGCGGCTGCACGCGGGGGACATCAAGGGCCGCGCGGTGGTGCTGCCGCAGGGCTGAGCGTCTCCCGCCCCCGCCGCCCTTACCCGTCCCCTCCCTGGGGGCGCTGCCCTCGAACCCCCTTTGCCGCGCTGAACGCGCTCGTCCTCAAACGCCGGACAGGCTGACATACCAGCCCGTCCGGCGTTTGAGGACAAGGCCCGTTCAGGGCCGTGGCGGGGGGCTGGCGGCGCAGCCCCCAGGGAGGGCGGCGGGGGCGGAATCCACCGCCCACTCCACGCACCGGCGCAGCACCGTCAGGAACTCCGGCGTCCGCCACGGCCCCTCGTCCACGCTCCCGGTGTCGGCCACGCCGAGGTCCTGCATGTCGTAGCGGCCCCGGCAGTGCCCCAGGGTGAAGTAGCAGACCTCCCCGAGACCGTGCCGCTTCAGATACAGCACCGGCCGGGGTCCGTCGTCGAGAGCCACGGTGTCGCCCTCGGCGAAACCCCTGCACGGCCCCGTGTACTCGGCGTGCAGCAGCACCTCCAGCTCACCGTGCAGCTCGCACACGTACAGCTCGTCGGTGACGGTGAACGGTTCGATCCCGGCGACCATCGGATGGTCCGGCCGGGTCACCCTTACCTCGTACGGCTCGATCGGCGGGTGGGCCAGGAACTGGCTGCCGAGCACCTGGGCCAGTTCTCCGAGGAGCCGTGGAGTCGAGAACACCCGCGGCCCCTCACCCGTCGGCGGCTCGGTCACCTCGATCACCGAGTTGGTGCCGTGCAGGGCGAGCCAGCGCCCGCCCCGCTCGACGAACCGGGCCAGCGCGGCCCGCTGCGCCGGGCGGGGCCGGACGTCACAGGTGTAGGTGATCAGCAGGTCGGCTCTGTCGAGGGCGGCGACGCAGTCGTAGTCCTGGTACACCGTGGTACGCACCCGCCGATGCTCGCCGAGCAGCTTCAGCAGCCGTAGCCGCGCGTGGTCGAAGTCGTGCCAGCGCCCGCCGCAGACGAGCACGGCGTCCAGGCGGCCGGCCGGGCCCGCCACGGCTCAGTACTGGACGCGGGTCAGCAGCCCGCCGTCCACCACGAGGTTGACCCCGACACAGAAGGAGCCGGTCCGCCCGAGCAGGAACGCCACCGCCGCCGCCACGTCCTCGGCGGTGCCGTAGCGGCCGATCGGCAGCTTGGCGAGCACCTCCTCGTACACCTCGGGGCGGCTGGTGCGGATGGTCTCCCAGGCGCCGCCCGGGAAGTCGATCGGGCCGGGCGAGACGGTGTTGACGCGGATGCCCTTGGGCGCGAGGGAGTGCGCGAGGGCCGAGGCGTGCTGGACGACGGCCGCCTTGAGCGCGGAGTACGAGTTCGCACCGGCCGGGCGCGCGGTGTCGGAGGCGTTGATGGTGCCGATGGCGACGACGGCGGCCCGGTCGGAGGCCTCCAGGTGGGGGAGGGCCGCCTCCACGAGTCCGGCGAACGGGATCAGGTCGCCGCGCAGGCTGGCCTCCCACGAGTCGGGGCCCTTCACGTTGCCGGCCGACACGTTGGACACCAGTAGGTCGAGGCCGCCCAGTTCACCGGCCGCCCGTTCCACGAAGCCCGCGAGTGCGGCCGGGTCGGTGACGTCGACCGCCTCCGCGAAGACCGTGGCCCCCTCGCCGCGCAGTTCGGCCGCCGCCTTGGCGAGTCCTTCCTCGCCCCGGGCGCAGAGGGCCAGTGCGCA
Source organism: Streptomyces sp. NRRL WC-3618 (assembly GCF_001280005.1). Taxonomy (GTDB): domain Bacteria; phylum Actinomycetota; class Actinomycetes; order Streptomycetales; family Streptomycetaceae; genus Streptomyces. The sequence continues at coordinate 31,152 of NZ_LGDW01000348.1, forward strand.
GCCCTCGGCCGCCAGTGTCGCGGCGATCGCCCGGCCGATGCCCCGGCTCGCGCCGGTCACCAGCGCCTTCGCGCCTGCGAGTCCCAGATCCATCGATGTCACTCCTTTGTGAGATGAGTCTTCTAGTTGCCGGGTAGCTGCGAGAAGGGCGCCCGGTCCACCCGGGGTTCCGGCGGCAGCTTCAGCACCCGCTCGCCGATCAGGTTGCGCTGGATCTGGTCGGTGCCTCCGGCCAGCCGGTAACCGGGGGCGCCCAGCAGATGCCGCGTCCACGCGAAAGTGCCCGGTTCGCCGGTGTCGGCGCTGATCCGCGCCCCCATCAGCTCGGTGGCGGTCTGTCCCGTGCGGGTGAGCAGGTCCGACGCCATGAGCTTGGTCAGCGACGCCTCGGGGCCCGGTCGGCCGCCGGCGGCGCTCGTCCTGGCGACGCGGTCGACGGTGGCCGCGCGCAGGGCGGCCCGTACGTACAGGTCGGCGAGACGCTGGCGGACCAACGGGTCCGACGTCCGGCCGAGGGAGCGGGCGAGTGCCAGTACGTCCGTGAAGGTGCCGCCCTTGCGGCGGTTTCCGCTTCCGGAGGCCGTGCGTTCGAAGGCGAGGGTGGTGGTGGCGACCTCCCAGCCCTGGCCGGGGCGCCCGATCCGAAGCCGGTCCGGGACGCGTACGCCGCTGAGGAAGACCTCGTTGAAGGAGGCGCCGCCGCTCATCTGCCGGATGGGGCGGATCTCGACTCCGGGGGCGTCCATCGGGACCAGGAAGGCGGTGATTCCGGCCTGCTTGACGACGTCCGGGTCGCTGCGGGCGAGCAGCAGGCCGTAGTCGGCGAACTGGGCGCCCGAGGTCCACACCTTCTGACCGTCTATCACCCACTCCTCCCCCTCCTGCCTCGCGCGAGTGCGCAGGGCCGCGAGGTCGGATCCGGCACCGGGCTCGCTGAACAGCTGGCAGGCGAGCAGATCCGTGCGCAGGAACGCGCGGGCGTGCTCGTGGAGTTGCCGGTCCGTCCCGAACAGGGAGACGGCCATCGCGACCAGGCGCACGGTGACGCTGATCAGCTCGGTGGACGGCGGCACCTCGAAGGCGGACTCCTCCTGGGCGAAGACGGCCGTATGAGCGGCCGTCAGGCCCGCGCCGCCCTTCTCCACGGGGAGGGTCAGCGCCTGGTAGCCCGCGTCGAAGCGGGCCCGGTGGTAGGCACGGCAGCGCTCCAGCAGCAGGCGTTCCTCGTCCTCGGGGAGGTTGTGGAACACGGCGAGGTCGGCCTCCACTGCGGCCTGCGGTCCTCGCGCCGGTTCGAGCACGGTGGCCAGCCACTGTCTGACCTGTGTGCGCCATGCGTCCGGATCGGGCTGGGACACGGCTCCTCCTCGGTCACTTACCAGACGGCAGATTCAGTAACAGGGAGGTGAGCGAGCCGCCCATCCCGCCTGAACATGCGGGAATACCTCCGTATGGAACCAGAGTGTTCCGTACTTTCTTGATAAACGCTACAGTCTCCGCATCTCCTCTCCCTCGAATCGGGAGAGGCCCGAGGAGCCGCCGGAGGAGCCATGTCGCTGCTGCCACTCGACCGTCGCGCCCAGGAGACACCCGACGAACCCGCCCTGGCGGACGACCTGGGTGTGCTGTCCTGGTCCGGCCTCGCCGACCGGGTGGCGCGGGCCGCGGTCCGGCTGCTGGAGTTCGCGCCCGGCCCGGACGACCGGGTCGCCGTCCTCGGCGACAACGCGATTCCTACGCTGGTGGCCCATCTGGCGGGCCTGCGCGCCGGCGTGGGGACCGTGGCCGCGTCCCGGAACCTCACCTCGGGCGAGCTCGTCGACCAGATCATCGACGCGGGAGTGACCGGGATCATCACCGGGCCGGTCGGCGCGGGCGCGGCCCTCGACGCGGCCCGGGAACTGGGGCTGCCGATCGTGACGCACGGGACCCCGGAGACCGGACACGCCTTCGACTGGGACCTGTGGCTGGCCTCCACGCCCGTCGGACGCACCCTCCCGACGGGCCGGCCCGCCCGACCTCCGCTCGTCTACACCTCGGGAACCACCGGGCGGGCGCGCGGCACCGAGGTGCGCTGGGTGAGCGGCCCGGTCGCCGACAGCGGTGCCTACCTCGCCGCGATGTCCGCCCGGCCCGGATTCCCGCCGGGACCGCACCTGGTGTGCGGCCCCCTGCAACACAACGCGCCCCTGACCTCACTGCGCCATCTGGCGGCCGGTCAGCCGGTGGTCGTGCTCGGCCGGTACGACGCGGAGACGTTCCTCAGCCGCGTACAGAGCTGGCAGGTCTCCTCGACGGTCATGGTGCCCACCCACTTCCAACGGCTGCTCGCCCTCCCGGACGAGGTCCGCGCCCGCTACGACGTCTCCAGCCTGCGCCAGGTGTCCCACACCGGCTCCGCGTGTCCCCCGGACGTGAAGCGAGCCATGATCGACTGGTTCGGTCCGGTGCTGACGGAGTCGTACGGCGCCAGCGAAGCGGGCACCGTGGCCCGCATCAGCAGCGACGAATGGCTCGCGCACCCGGGTTCCGTCGGGCGGGTCCGGCCACCGTTCGAGGTCCTGGTCACCGACGACGACGGCACCCGACTGCCCTCAGGGGAACGGGGGTTGCTGGCGTTCCGGGCGCCCGACGACCAGGGCGTCCGCTACCACGCTGACCCGGACAAGACCAAGGCCGCCTATCTCTCCCCCGGCGTCTTCACGCTCGGCGACATCGGTTACGTCGACGCGGACGGCTACATCTTCATCACCGACCGGGCCGCGGACGTCGTGGTCTCCGGCGGCGTCAATCTGTACCCCGCCGAGAGCGAGGCGATCCTGCGGCAGCACCCGGCGGTCGTCGAGCTCGCGGTGATCGGGGTGCCCGACCCGGACTTCGGCGAGGCGCTGCGGGCTCTCGTCGTGGTGACGGGCGACGAGCCGCCGGCCGACGAGCTGGACCGGTTCTGCCGTGAGCACCTCGCCGCATACAAGTGCCCCAAGTCGTACGAGGTCGTTCCCGAACTCCTGCGCAACGCGATGGGCAAGCTCGACAAGCGCGCGATGCGCCGCCCCTACTGGAGCTCGGAACGGACCATCGCCGGCTGAGGCCCCCTCGCTCCTTCCGTACTTCCGTACTTCCCTCCCTCCCCCTCCCGCTCTCCCGTGCACGAAGGACCGTCCATGACCGAACTCCTCCTCATCCGGCACGGCCTCCCCTTGGCGGGCGTGTTCGACCCGGGGCTGTCGCCGACAGGCACCGCCCAGGCCGTACGCCTCGCCGCCTGGCTCGTGCACGAGGACATCGACGCCCTCTACTCCAGCCCGTACCGACGTGCCCGCGAGACGGTGGCGCCCCTGGAGCGACTGACCGGCATGACCGCGACGGTCCTCGACGACCTGCGCGAATGGGACACGGACGTGTCGCAGCCCTACACCCCGCCGGAACAGATCGGCACGGGCGATCCCCGGGCGGCGGCGCTCGCCGAGGGACGCTACGAGGACTTCGTGCCTGATCTCGACCGGGATGCCTTCCGGTCGCGTGCCAGGCGGGCCATGGACACCGTCTTCGACGCCCATCCGGGCGGGCGGGTGGCGGTCGTGTGCCACGGCGGTATTACCAACACCTACCTGGCGACGGTGCTCGGCCTGCCCACGATGTTCTGGTTCCACCCCGACTACACCTCCGTCAGCCGGGTGCGGCGCATGCCCGGCGGCCGGATCGTTCCGCACTCGGTCAACGAGACGGCCCACATGATCGCCGAACGGGCCGTCGACGCGGTCGCCTGACCGTCCCGGTCGCCTGCGAGTCCCGGTCATCCGACCGTCGCCGGCACTCAACCGTCCCGTCGTAGTCCAGTCGCCAGTCGCCACACCCCCAGGAGGTCACGGTCATGCCCGGATCCGTCATCGTCGCCGGTACCAGGACGCCCATCGGCAAGCTGACGGGCGCCTTGAGCACCCTGTCCGCCGTCGACCTCGGTGCCCATGCCATCGGCGCGGCACTGGCCGCCGCAGGCCTGGACCCGGCTGCCGTGCAGGCCGTCGTCATGGGGCATGTCGTGCAGGCCGGGGCCGGCCCCAACTCGGCCCGGCAGGCCGCGATCCGGGCCGGCATTCCGTTCTCCGTCCCCGCGAGCACCGTCAACAAGCTCTGCCTGTCCGGTCTGCACGCCATCGCTCTGGCCGACCTCATGATCACCTCCGGCCGGCACGAGGTGGTCGTCGCCGGCGGCATGGAGTCCATGTCGGGCGCCCCGCACCTGCTGCGCGGATCGCGCTCGGGCTGGAAGTACGGTTCGGCCACCGTGGAGGACGCCCTCGACCGGGACGCCCTCGTCTGCGCCTTCGACGGTGTCTCCATGGGCGCGGCCACCGAGCGCTACCAGCAGCCGTTCGACCTGACCCGGCAGGAACAGGACGAGTACAGCGCGCTCTCCCACCAACGGGCCGCCCGCGCCCAGGAGTCGGGTGCGTCGGCCGAGGAGATCACCCCTGTCACCGTCGTCGGGCGCCGGGGTGAGACGGTGGTCGCCGCCGACGAGGGCGTACGGCCGGGGAGCACCGCCGAGAGCCTGGGGCGTCTGAAGCCGGCCTTCTCCGGCGCCGGCACGATCACCGCCGGCAACTCCTCGCAGCTTTCCGACGGCGCCGCCGCCGTCGTCGTGATGAGTGCGGAGCGCGCCCGGCGGGAAGGACTGACGCCGCTCGCCGAGATCGGCGCGTACGGCACCGTCGCGGGCCCCGACCCCTCGCTGCTCGTCCAGCCGGCCGGCGCGGTGCGCGACGCCCTGTCCCGGGACGGCCGGCTGAAGGCCGCCGATCTGGACCTGTTCGAGATCAACGAGGCGTTCGCCGGAGTGTCCCTGGCCTCCGTGCGGGAGCTGGACCTTCCCCTGGACAAGGTGAACGTCAACGGCGGAGCCATCGCGCTCGGGCATCCGGTCGGCATGACCGGAGCCAGGCTGGTGCTGACTCTCGCGGCCGAGCTGCGACGGCGCGGGGGCGGCACCGGAGCGGCGGCCCTGTGCGGGGGCGGCGGCCAGGGCGACGCGCTGTTGCTGCACGTACCGACACAGGCCTGAACCACGGAGCTGAAGCACCATGAACGACCAGTTGCCCCCGGCCCCGACAACCCTCACGGTGGCCTCCCGTGTTCTCGCTGCGGACGGCGTCGTCTCCCTCACCCTGCGCCGCCCCGACGGCGGTGCATTGCCCGCCTGGACGCCGGGCGCCCACATCGACGTACACCTGAACCCCGGGAACAGTGACGACGACGGCAAGGGCAGCGGCTACGACGGCGGGCTGATCCGTCAGTACTCCCTGTGTGGGGATCCGGCCGACCGCGGGGTCTGGCAGATCGCCGTGCTGCGTGAGCCGCAGGGCCGAGGCGGCTCGGCGTACGTCCACGACCGGCTGCGCGAAGGCTCCGCCGTGCGGGTGCGCGGACCTCGGAACAACTTCGCGCTGCGGCCCGCCGCCCGCCATCTGTTCATCGCGGGCGGCGTCGGTATCACGCCCATCCTTCCCATGGTCGAGGCCGCCGAGGCCGCGGGCGCCGACTGGCGCCTGCTCTACGGCGGCCGCACCCGGACGTCCATGGCGTTCCTGGACCGCCTCGCCCCGTACGGGGACCGGGTACGCGTCCGTCCTCAGGACGAGTACGGCCTGCTGGACCTCACCGCGCACCTCGGCGTGCCGGAAGAGGGCACCCTGGTGCACGCCTGCGGCCCCGAGGCCCTGCTGCGGGCGGTGCAGGAGCGGTGCGTGGGCTGGCCCCCGGGCACACTGGGCGTGGAACGGTTCGCCCCGGTCCCGACGGCCTCGGCCGGCGCCCCGGGCGAGGCGTTCGAGGTGGAGCTCTCCCGTTCCGGGCTCACCCTGACCGTGCCGGCGGGCCGCTCGGTGCTCGAAACGGTGGAGGCGGCCGGGATCCCGGTCGACTTCTCCTGCCGGGAAGGCACCTGCGGCACCTGCGAGACCGACGTACTCGACGGCAGGCCCGACCACCGCGACTCGCTGCTGACCGAGGACGAGCGGGCCGCCGGCGACACCATGCTCATCTGCGTCTCCCGCTCGTGCGGGCCGCGCCTGGTCCTCGACCTGTGACGGTGACCGTTCCGGCGGAGTTCCGTCCGGGCCCGTGAAACGGCACCTGCCCGAAAGCCCCGCCGCCGCTCCGGCCCGAAGGTCGCTGCGATCTTGTCCCCGAAGATCATGCCGATTAGCGTTATCTCCGTGGAGCAGCATCAGCACTCGGACGAGGTACGGCACTTCGACCACTGCCCCTGGCTGTTCGCCGAGGGTGCGACCGAGGAACAACGCGCCGCCCAGCGAGATCGGCAGCGGAGGGCAGGCGGGGACAGCGAGATCGGCGAGAGGTGCTACGTCGCCGAGTCCGCCGCCGTGTTCCCGGACCGGCTGCGGCTCGGCGACGACTCCTACATCGCCGCGCACGCCTATGTCACCGGGGAGTTGACCACCGGGACGGACTGCACGCTGAACCCGTTCGTCACGGTCCGGGGCGCGGTCACCCTGGGGAGCGGCGTGCGGATCGGCGCGCACACCTCGCTGCTCGGCTTCAACCACTCCATGGCACCCGACCGTCCCGTCTTCCAGCAGGCCCACACCAGCCTGGGGATCACGATCGGCGACGACGTGTGGATCGGCTCGCACGTGGTCGTGGTGGACGGTGTCACCGTCGGCGACCACTGCGTGATCGGCGCCGGTGCGGTGGTGACCAAGGATCTCCCGGCCTGGACGGTGGCCGCCGGGAACCCGGCCCGCCCCCTGCGCGACCGCCGGGACACGAAGCCCGCCGGCGCGGCCCGCGGCGCGGACACCCTCGCGAGGTTCGCCGACACCGCTCGCGCCCAGGCCCCGGACATCCTCGCCGGGTGCTGGGACGGCGACCGGTACGTCGACCGCCCGGGGGCGACGGCGACGGTACGGGCGCACTGCGACGCCGTGGAGATCGCCGACCTGCTGCTGGGCTCAGCGCCCGAGCAGCTGAGCGCCGAGGAACACGTCAAGCGGCTGTCCGCCGCCCAGGACCCGGACACGGGGCTGGCTCCCGAGCTCGGCGGCCCGCTGCCGACGCCCGACGCCGACGGCTTCGTGGGCGAAGGACCCGCGCTGTACCACGTCCTCTCCCTCGGCTACGCCCTCGATCTGCTGGGCGCCCGCTTCCCTCGTCCGGTGCGCGGCGTACGGGAGATGACCGCCTCCCAGCTGGTCGCGCGTCTCGAGGGGCTGCCTTGGCGGGAGGGGGCCTGGGGTGCCGGAGCATGGGTCGACGCCTGGGCGACGGCGGCGCACTGGAACCTGCGCCACCATGCGGACGACGGTGTGGCGCCCGGCGCTCTGGAGGCGCTGTTCGGCTGGCTGCTGACCCGGGCGGACCCGTGGACGGGCATGTGGGGCTGCCCCTCGCCTCAGGCCGGACGCCTCCAGGTGGTCAACGGCTACTACCGCCTGACCCGCGGGACCTTCGCCCAGTTCGGGGTGCCGGTTCCGCACCCCGAGCGGGTCGTGGACGCCGTCCTGGACCACGCCCGGGACACCCGCCACTTCGGGCCGGGACGGAACAACGCGTGCAACGTGCTGGACGTCGCCCATCCGCTGTGGCTCTGCGTCCGGCAGCTCGGCGCCCACGCCAAGGACGGCGGCTACCGTTCCGCCGAGATCCGCGCCTGGGCCGAGCATCAGCTCGCCGCCGCCCTCCCCCGCTGGCACGGCGGCAAGGGTTTCGGCTTCGGCCCCGGCGCCGGCGGCCCGGGCGCGGAACCGAGCCTCCAGGGCACCGAGATGTGGCTCGCCATCATCTGGTACCTCGCCGACCTCCTGGGCCGCGCCGACACACTCGGCTACCACCCACGCGGCGTCCACCGCCCCGAGCCCGCCCGGACCCCGGGGCAGGCCTGACAGGACGGGCGTGCCGCGCCCGGCCAGGCGACGCACGACCACGAGCGACGCGTCAAGTATTGGTAATGGTTTCCATATCGATCGGATTCAGACACGCTTCTGACATTCATTTCCATCTGCTGTGGCGGGCACACCCTTTCCGACCCCCTCTCGTGGAGGATCCATGCCCCCGTCCCCGTCCCGGCGCCTCGCCCTGGGCAGTTCCCTCCCCATCAGCCCGTACGTCACGACGGTCTCGTTCACGGTCTACGCCCTGTGCCGCGCGGCCGGCACCTACCGCACCCGGCGGTGGGGACACAGGAGAACGGCCCCGCAGCCCGCCCGACACCGGCCCCTTTCCCGGCCCGCCGGGCTGCGGCCCGAACCCTCCAGCCCTGGTGACGTCTTCACCACCAGGCACCAACTCCCGGTTTCACGTGCCGAGTTACAGTCCGTCGCTCACCATGGCGGCGACGAGCCGGACATGGCGGTCGGCCGCCGTGCCGGAGAACTCGTTGTCGTAGTTCAGACCGTAGGGCCAGAAGTGGCCGCCGCCCGTGGAGAGTTTGGCGCTCGCACCGTCGAACTGCCTCACCAGCGCCGTGGCCCGAGCGCCTCTCCAGGTGCCGCTGCCACCGAGGGAGGACCAGCCCGAGCTGGTGCCCACCCCTATGGTGTGGGCGATCTCGTGCAGGGCGGTCCGCTCGTTCATGTAACCGCGGTTGCCGCCGAAGCGAATTGTCCCGTTGAGGCTGCCGTCGGCGGTGGGCACTCCGGGCTCATAGCGGACGGTGAGGCTCTTCCCGAGGTCGCTGAGATTGTTGTACCGGGACACGGCGGCGTTCATGGCGGCGGTGATCAGGTTGTAGGCATTCTGCTGGTCCGTCGTGGGATTGCCCGCGCGCACGAGGGTCCAGGTGATGGTGGCCGCCGGGGCCCGCTCCCCCGACACCGGGGCGGTCTGCGGGGCGGCCTCCGCGATGCCGGGGCCTGCCAGCATCGCGGCTGCCAGGGTGGCGACGACCGCCTTGCCACGCCAAGGGACTCGCTGTGAACTCATGGGGGCTCCTGTGGGGGGATGAACCGTCGCGTAGGGACGACGGCACCCTGAAAGCGCTTTCCCAGGTTGGCCCGGAGGCTAGCCATATGTTTCGGACACGTCAACGGACCGAACCAAGTCCCGTCGCTCCAACGGAACTTGCGCACCATCTTGACGTGTTCATTTTTGTCATCAAGCATGCCGTCAGCTCGATTCCTTGTGTTCGATTCTGTTCGCCTCCTCGTTGTGGAAGGGAGTGCCGTGTCCTCTCGGCATCGCCATCGCATCGCCCGGGTCCTGGCTCCGACGGTCCCCCTGGCGCTCGGCGCGGGTCTCCTGATCCCACAGTCCGCGGCGAGCGCGGAAGCGGCGGCCCCGAGCGCCGTCACCGTGCGGATCGACCCGTCGTACCAGCAGCAGGAGTTCCAGGGCTGGGGGACGAGTCTCGTCTGGTTCGCCAACGCGACGGGCGGCTATCCGGATCCCGTCCGACGACGGCTGGTGGACATGCTGTTCGGCAAGGACGGGCTCGATCTCAACATCGCGCGCTACAACATCGGCGGCGGCAACGCCCCGGACGTGCGCACCAACTACATGAAGGCCGGCGCGACCATGCCGGGCTTCTGGAAGGCCCCGGCGGGCACCACCCAGAAGGACAGGGACTGGTGGAACCCGAACGACCCGGCCGACTGGAACTGGGACGCCGACGCGAACCAGCGCTGGTGGGTGGACCAGATCAAGGACAAGGTGACCACCTGGGAGGCGTTCAGCAACTCGCCGCCCTGGTTCCAGACGGTCAGCGGCTATGTCTCCGGGGGCTTCGACGCGAACACGGACCAGATCCGCGCGGACCGGGTCGACGCGTTCGCCGCGTATCTGGTGCGGGTGACCGAGGAGCTGGAGAAGCGGCACGGCATCACATTCGACACCATCGATCCGCTGAACGAGCCCAACACCAACTACTGGGGCACCCAGTTGGGCGCCGACGGCCAGCCCACGGGCGGCCGCCAGGAAGGCGCGCACGCCGGGCCCGGGCTTCAGCAGAAGGTCGTGCTCGCCCTCGACAAGGCGCTCGCCGGTGCGAAGACCGACGCGGCGGTCTCCGCGATGGACGAGACCAACCCGGGCATCTTCACCCAGAACTGGAACACCTACGGCGCCGAGGCCCGCGCCGCCGTCGACCAGCTCAACGTGCACACCTACGGCACCGGTATGCGCACCAGCGCCCGTGACATCGCCAAGGGCGCCGACCGGAAGCTGTGGATGAGCGAGGTCGAGGGCACCTGGGGCACCGGGACCGACTTCACGAGCATGGAACCCGGGCTCGGCATCGCCGGCCGGATGGTCGACGACATGCGTGAACTGGAGCCCTCCGCCTGGGTGTTCTGGCAGCCCATCGAGGACGCGATCCCGCAGGCCGCGGCCGGCAAGAACTGGGGCAGCATCCACGTCCCGTTCAACTGCACGGCGGCGGACACCCTGGAGACGTGCCCGATCAAGACCAACTCGAAGTTCCACACCATCCGGAACTTCACCCACTACATCCGGCCCGGCGACCACTTCGTGAAGACCGACGATCCGTCCACGGTCGCCGCCGTGAAGGCGTCCGGCTCCGCCGCGACTGCCGTGCACGTCAACAGCGGTACGACCGCGCGTTCCGTGACCCTCGATCTCTCGCGCTTCGGCACGATCACGGGCAAGGCCTCCGTCACGCCCGTGGTCACGAGCGCCGACGGCGCGCTCGTCCAGGGCGCGCCGGTCCGCGTGACCGACCGGCGTGCGACGCTCACCGTCCCCGCGAAGTCGGTCACGACCTTCCTGGTCTCGGGTGTCAGCGGCGTGGCGAAGGACGCCGCCCTCATCCAGCCCGGGCACGTCTACCGGCTCCAGGGCACCCAGAGCGGCAAGTCGCTCACCCCGTCGGACGACGGCACCGGCGTCGTCATCCGCACGACCAATGCGGCGAACCCCCGACAGCTGTGGTCCGTACGGCAGTTGACGCCCGGCACGGGGAACCGTGAACGCTTCGTCCTCACCAGCGCCGCCACCGGCAAGCGGCTCGCCGTGCGCGACAACGCGGCCGTCCTGGAAAACCCGGACCAGGCGCCCGGCAGCGCCGCCCAGTGGATCCTGTCGACCACCGGCGACGGCTCCTGGACGTTCGTCAACGCCGCCACCGGCCGGCTGCTCGACGTCACCGGGCAGTCCTCGGCGGACGGCACGAAGGTGTCGACGTACACCCCGACCTCGGCGGCGAACCAGCGCTGGGCCGTGACCGACGAGACGGCGCTGCGCACCGAGCCCGCCAAGGCGTTCACCGTCCCGGGTCTGCGGCCCGAGCTGCCGAACACGGTGACGCCGGTGCTGCGGGACGGTGCCCGGGGCGCCCTGCCCGTCGTGTGGAACCTGCCGTCGGACCGGTCCTGGCGCAAGGCCGGGACGGTGCGGGTCAGGGGTGCGGCGACCGACGCTCTGGGACGCGTGGTCCCCGCTAAGGCGGTCGTCACCGTCGACACGATCGCCTCGACCCTGCCCGGCCGTGCCAAGACGTACGTGGACGGGCAGCCGGAGTTGCCCGCAACAGTCGTCGGCGTCGGCAGGCACGGCGGCCGGACCGATCTTCCGGTCACCTGGGACCCGGTGACCGACAGGACCTTCGACGCGGCCGGGACCGTCACCCTGCGCGGCGTCGCCGGGATCGTCGGCGGCGGTACGGCCGACGCGACCGCACGCGTCCAGGTCACGGCACCGGTGGCGACCGACATCGCGCCCGACCCGGACGTCTCCGTCGCCGCCACGTTCACCGAGAGCGGCTACTCGGCGGAGGGGCTGCGCAACGGCGACCTGTCCGAGAAGGCATGGTCCAACTGGAAGCCGGGGAACACCAAGAACGCCTCCGACACCATCACGTTCACCCTGCCGAAGGCCCGCGACCTGAGCAGGGTCGTCGCGCACTTCTACCGGGACGGGTCCAGCGCGTCCTTCCCGGAGAGCCTGAAGGTGCAGGTGCGGGCCGCCGACAGCGACCTGTGGTCCGACGCGAGCGACCCCGTCCCGGTCGGCACCGAGGGCACGCCGGTGATCGACGTACCGCTGACCACGGGGCCGGTGGCCGAGGTGCGGGTGGTCATGACGGCGCGCCAGGGCGGTTACCTGACCATGAGCGAGATCGAGGTGTACGCCAAGTCTCCCGGCGTCTCCGCGGACTCCGCCGCAACGTCGGTGGAGGTGGCCGGCGTGCCGGTCGCGTCCTTCGACCCGGGGACGACCGACTACCAGGCGGTGACCGGCGATCCGGCACGGGCCGCGGTCACGGCGACGGCCCGCGACCCCTATGCGAACGTCGCGGTCGAAACGATCCGGGAACACGGCCGCACGCGGGCCGTCGTCACGGTGACCGGCGAGGACGGAACGCGGACGACGACGTACCGGATCACACTCGTACGCCGCTGAGGGCGCGCTCGGAGCCGAGGAGCATCGCGGCGCCGTTCGTCGCGCCGGGTCCGGGTGGGGTGGCCGCCCGGAGCCGCCGCCCGCACTGGGCCCGCGCTCGTGGTGTGACTCCACGGACGGACTCGGCGCAGTACACCAGCGGGCCGCACTGGACGACGGCCGTGCCGCACAGGGCGTCGATGCACGGGTCCGGTGCGATCCAGCGTGACGCCACGGGGAGTTCGAGCCGTATCCCATCGCCGGGCCGGAACGCCAGGGTGACCTGCGCCGTGCCCGGGGTACGACAGAGGACGTGCCGTCCGGGCCGACCAGGCACACCGTGGCGCCCTCCGTCCAGCGGCGCGCCCGGGTCGCGTCACCCGAGCCGGTGTGCCGGCGGTCCGACACCCACGGCAGGTGCGGGCCGGGCACAGAAGTTCACGGCCCGGAACGCCGCCGGCACACCGGACTTCGGTACGCCGGTGGCGCTCGGCGTCACACCGACCGCGCCTTCTGGCGAGTGACCGCCGCTTCGGGAGCCGTGGGCGCGGTGCTCGTCGGTCCGCCCGCCGACGGTTCGGGAACGACCACTTCCCGGACCGTCGGTTTGCGGATGAGGAGCAGCGCCGCGTCGTCGTGGAGCCGGCCGCCCACATGGGCCAGCAGTTCGTCGTGCAGCGCGTCGAGGGTGCGGGAGGGCTCGTCGGAGGCGTGGCGGGCCAGTCCTTCGTGGAGCGGGTAGAAGGCGCGGCCCGGGTCGCGGGCCTCGGTGACGCCGTCGGTGTACAGCAGGAGCTGGTCGCCGTTGCTGAAGGGCAGCACCTGGAGGTCGGGGGTGTGCCCGGTCAGGGCGCGCAGCCCGAGGGGCGGGGCCGGGTGCGTGGGCTCCACGGTCACGAGGGCGCCGGAGGCGCGCACCAGCAGCGGGGGCGCGTGTCCGCAGTTCACCACCTCCAGCTGCCCGGTCCTCGGGTATCCGGCGACGACGGCGGTGACAAAGTCGTCCGCGCCGAGGTTACGGGCGAGACTCCGCTCGATCCTGTCGACGACGGCGAGGAGGTCGGGCTCGTCGTAGGCGGCCTCCCGGAAGACGCCGAGCACCAGCGCCGCGGTCCCCACGGCCGGCAGCCCCTTGCCGCGCACGTCGCCGACGATCAGTCTCACCCCGTAGGGCGTCGGTATCAGCGCGTACAGATCGCCGCCGATCCTGGCCTCGGCCGCCGCCGCGCTGTAGCGGACGGCCACCTGGAAGGGGCCGACCGTCGCCGGTACGGGGCTGAGCAGGGCGTGCTGGGCGGTTTCCGCGACCGAGCGGACGGCGTCGAGCACCCGTTCCCGCCGCCCGCGCAGCGCGCTGGCCAGCCCGCTCGCCAGGGTGACGGCGGCCAGGGCGGAGAGTACGGCGGCCAGTTCCCTGGCTGGTACGCCGTCCCGGGCGCCGAGCGCCGCGCCGAGGGTCCCGGCGAGGAGGCCGACGCCCAGGACACCGCGCGGCCCGTTGGTGGTGGCGGCCAGCGCGGGTCCGGCGGCGAGCAGCGGCAGCCAGCTCGTCCCGGCGCCGCCGACGAGGTCGACCAGGACGACGGCGGAGACGATCAGTACGGGCAGCATGGACACGCGGTTCCTGAACGCTCGTACGCGCCGATGGTCTCCGCCATGGTGTCGGGCCTGACTCATGTTCCGTCCGCAGTCCTCACCTGTGTACGGGGCGCGCCCCGAAATGCCTGTTTCGTCCAGACATTCAGGAAACGCGATCACCAGGGCGACAACAAGAAGAGGATTTTCAGATAGTGAGCGAGAGACTCCTGGTCACGCGGTCCGCGGTCGGAAGCAGCCGCGCCCGGATCTCCGGCAGCCGGGCGAGCCGGTCCGCCGGCAGGGAGACGCCGAGCGAGCCGATCGTGTCGCCCCGGTAGACGGGGACGGCGACACAGACCGTGCCGAGGGAGTACTCCTCCAGGTCCGTGACGGCGGGGGCCACCGGTGAGGAATCGATACGCCGGAGCAGTTCCACCCGGCTGGTGATCGTTCTCGGGGTGAGGTCGCTGAGGTGGTGGCGGGAAAGGTAGTCGTCGCGGGAGTTCCCGTCCAGTTCCCGCAGGACGGACTTCCCGAGGGCCGTGGCGTGTCCCGCGTCCTCGAACCCCACCCAGAGGTCGACGCGGGGCGCCCGGGGACCGTCGACGATCTCGGCGACCCGGATCTCGCCCTCCTCGTAGAAGGTGAGGTAGGCGGCGGTCGCCAGCTCGTCCCGCAGCGCGGCGAGCGTGGGACGGATACGGCTGAGCAGCGCCTGCCCGCCCGCCCCGACCTGCAACGACCCCAGCTTGTCTCCCAGGATGAACCCGCCGTCGTCCAGTTTCCGCAGGTAGCCGTCGTGGACCAGGGTCCGCAGCAGATGGTAGGCGGTGGCCAGGGGCAGCCCGGTCTCGCGGGCCAGCTGCTTCGCAGGCGCCCCGTTCACATGCGCGCTCACCGCCTCCAGCAGGCGGAAGGCCCGCTGGACGGAGGTGATCAGCGTAGGGCCGTCGTGCGCAGCCATAGGACCAGCGTGCGCCCGGCGCGGGGTGTGGGCAAGGCGTGCGGGGCGTCGCGGGCAACCGAGTCCGTCAAGTGCGGTCGTCCCTGCTGGGGAGCGGCCTCCTGGACGCCGGCGCCCGGCCGGGACGGATCCCCGGGCATGGTGCGCGTGCGCCCGCCTCCGCGCGCCGCCGGTGCCGGGGTGAGGGCGGCCCGGATGGGCACGGGCGCCTCCGCCCACGTGCGCCCATGAGGAGACGCCACCGGCTCGCGGCCCGAGGCCCTGGTGGCGAAGAACCCGCACGGCGCCGCAGCCGCCTGTGCTCAGCAGGCCGCCGCCGTTACCGCGTACCACCACTTCGAAGCCGGCGCCCGCGCCGCCCCCTCACCGAGACGGCGGCGGCGCCGTACTGTCCCGCAGGACCAGTCGCGTCGGCACGAGCGTCGTCCCGTGTTCCGTCGCGTCCTGGCGCATCTGCCGCAGGACGCCCTCCACGCACAGCCGCCCCACCTCGGCGAAGTCCTGGTGCACGGTGGTCAGCGGCGGCAGGAACGAACTCGCCTCCGGGATGTCGTCGAAGCCGATCACGCTGACGTCCTCGGGCACCTTGCGCCCGCTCTCGTGCAGCGCCCGCAGCAGCCCCAGCGCCATCTGGTCGTTGGCCACGAACACCGCTGTGCAGTCCGGCAGTGCGGCGATCCGCAGCCCGGCGTGGTAGCCGGACTCCGCCGACCAGTCGCCGCGCACCAGGGGCGGCGCGGTCCGTCCGGACGCGAGGAGCTCGGCGCGCCAGGCGTCGGTGCGGCGCTGCGCCGCGTACGAGTCCTCGGGGCCGGCCAGATGCCAGACCGTGTCATGCCCGAGGTCCAGGAGATGCCGTACGGCGGTCCGGGTGCCGCCCGCCTGGTCGGTGTCGACCACGGTGTAGCGGTCGCCCGCGTCGGAGTCGGCCACGACCACCTGGACGTGCGGCGGCATGGAGAGGGTCGACGCGTCGAGGAGGTGCACCTCGAGGATGACGATGACGGCGTCGACGGCGAGCTCACCGAGCCGTGAGAAGGCTCCGCGCACCTCGTCCTGCGTCGGCACGGCGACGGGCAGCAGGGTGACCGAGTACCCCTCCTGCGCCGCGGAGGTGGCGATCGCCTCCAGGGTGCGGACGTTTCCCGTGGTGGACAGGCCGAAGGTGATGACGCCGATGGTGCGGAACTCTCCGCGTTTGAGGGCACGGGCGGCGCTGTTGGGCCGGTAGCCCAGCTCCTTCATCGCCGCGAGGACCTGCCGGCGCGTCTCCTCGTTGACGCCGGGGAAGCCGTTCGACACCCGGGAGACGGTCTGCGAGGACACTCCGGCCACCCGGGCGACGTCCGCCATGGAGACGCTCTGTGTACGACGGGCAACCCGATTCCTGGTGCGTGTGCGCGCCCGCGTCGGCTCCGCCGAGGTGCCGTCAGCTGCGTTCACCCGTCCACCCTCCCAGTCCGGTCCAAAGTTACCCCGACGACCCTTGACCAGCGTCGGGCGAGCGGTGTAGACATGCCGCCATCAGATGTTTACGTAAACATAACAGCCGCCGACCCTCTCGCGGGGGTTCTGCGTGCAGGGATGTTTACGTAAACATCGGGGCGGCGGCGGACCAGCGTCGGTTCCGAGACGGACGAGCGAGGCACGACAATGACAACCCTAGAACCGCCGGTGGCCGTGAAACGCGCCCCGGCCCGCCCCGCGGCGAAGAGGGACCGCCGCTCATGGACGGGATGGGGGTTCGTAGGCCCGTTCGTGGCGGTGTTCGCCCTCGTCTTCCTGGCACCCATCGGGTACTCGATCTACCTCAGCCTCTTCAGGGACCAGCTGATCGGCGGGACCAGCTTCGTCGGCCTGGACAACTACACGCAGGCCCTCCAGGACGACCAGTTCTGGGACTCGCTGGCCCGGGTCTCGCTCTTCCTGGCCGTCCAGGTACCGATCATGCTCGGTATCGCCCTGCTGATCGCCCTGGCCCTGGACAGCGGACGCCTCTTCGGCAAGGACTTCTTCCGCATCGCGATCTTCCTGCCGTACGCGGTGCCCGCCGTGGTCGCCACTCTCATGTGGGGCTTCATGTACGGCACGAAGTACGGGCTGGTCGGTGACATCAACAGCGCGTTCGACGTGACCCTGCCCGACCCGCTCTCCAGCGATCTGGTCCTGGCGTCGATCGGCAACATCGTCACGTGGGAGTTCATCGGCTACAACATGCTGATCTTCTACTCCGCGCTGCGGGTGATCCCGCTCTCGCTCTACGAGGCGGCGGAGATCGACGGCGCCGGGCAGTTCCGGGTGATCACCGCCATCAAGCTCCCCGCGATCCGCGGCGCGCTCGTCATCGCGACGATCTTCTCGATCATCGGCAGCTTCCAGCTCTTCAACGAGCCGGCCATCCTGCGGCCCCTGGCGCGCAACGCCATCACGACCGACTTCACCCCGAACTTCTACACGTACTCGCTGTCCTTCAACGGCCAGCAGCACAACTACTCCGCGGCGGTCGCCATCATCATGGGGCTGATCACGATGGTCATCGCCTATGTCGTGCAGCTCCGCGGCATGCGCAAGGGAGCGTGAACCATGAGCAGCTCCGTCACCACCACCTCCCCGTCCGCGTCCGCGCCGGCCGACGGCGCCCCCAAGAGGGCGCCCCGGCTGCGCACCGGTCATAAGCACACCCCCGGCCGCCCCAAGCGCAGCATCCTGCTGACCGTGCTCACCGGTCTGATCCTGGTCTACACGGTCGTGCCCCTGATCTGGCTGGTCATCAGCGCCACCAAGAGCATGGACGGGCTGGCCAATTCGAACGGCATGTGGTTCGCCAAGGACTTCGCCCTCTGGCAGAACATCCACGACACGTTCACCTACCACGACGGCATCTTCGTCCGCTGGCTGCTGAACACCCTGCTGTACGTCGTGCTCGGCGCCGGCGGCGCCACCCTGCTGGCCATTCTCGGCGGCTACGCGCTGGCGAAGTTCACCTTCCCCGGCAAGCGCGCCGTGTTCGCCGTGGTCATCGGCGCTGTCGCGGTCCCGGGTACGGCCCTTGCGGTGCCCACCTTCCTGATGTTCAGCAAGATGGGGCTGACCGACACCCCGTGGGCGGTGATCATCCCCTCGCTCGTGTCGCCGTTCGGGCTGTACCTGATGTGGGTCTTCGCGTCGGAGGCGATCCCCACCGAACTGATGGAAGCGGCCCGCATCGACGGAGCGGGCGAGGTGCGCACCTTCTTCCAGGTCGCCCTGCCCCTGCTCGCCCCCGGCACCGTGACCGTCCTGCTGTTCACCACGGTCGCGACCTGGAACAACTACTTCCTGCCGCTGATCATGCTCAAGGACCCGAACTGGTACCCGTTGACCCTGGGTCTGGACGCCTGGAACTCGCAGGCCCAGACGATCGGCGGCGACGTCGTCTTCAACCTGGTGATCACCGGCTCCCTGCTCACCATCATCCCGCTGATCGCGGCGTTCCTCCTGCTCCAGAAGTACTGGCAGTCCGGCCTCTCGGCCGGAAGTGTCAAGGAGTGATCCACCCCCAGACCCCACAAGACCCCCTCGGCTTCACCGTATTCAACCCTCACCTGTCCCACCCACGAAGAAGTGGAAGCACCTCGATGCGCAGAACCACCGGCCGCCTTGTGCGCGGCGTCACCCTGCTCTCCGTCCTCGCCCTCGGCGCGACCGCCTGCGGCAGCTCCGACGACAGCGGCTCGGAGCAGAAGGCAGTCTCCGCCGGCGACATCCAGGCGGCCCTCAAGAAGGGCGGCACGGTCAACGTCTGGGCCTGGGAGCCCACGCTGAAGTCGGTCGCCGCCAACTTCGAGAAGAAGTACCCCAAGGTCAAGATCAACCTGGTGGCCGACCGGTCCGGTGACAAGCACTACACCGCCTTGTCGAACGCCATCGCGGCCAAGAAGGGTGTCCCGGACGTCGCGCAGGTCGAGTACTTCGCGCTGAGCCAGTACTCCCTCACCAAGGGCCTGACGGACCTGGCCCCGTACGGAGCCGACAAGCTCAAGGCCAAGTACACGCCCGGCCCGTGGAACGCCGTGAACGACGGCGCCAAGGTCTACGGCCTGCCGATGGACTCGGGCCCGATGGCGATGTTCTACAACAAGAAGGTCTTCGACAAGTACAAGATCGCCGTCCCCACCACGTGGGACGAGTACGTCGAGGCGGCCCGCAAGCTGCACAAGGCCGACCCGAAGGTCTACATCGCCAACGACGCCGGTGACGCGGGCTTCACCACCAGCCTGCTGTGGCAGGCCGGTTCGCGCCCGTACAAGGTCGACGGCACCAAGGTGTCGGTCAACTTCGACGACGCGGGTGCCAAGAAGTACACGGACACCTGGCAGAAGCTCATCGACGAGAAGCTCGTCTCGCCGATCAACGGCTGGACCGACGACTGGTACAAGGGTCTGGGCGACGGCACCATCGCCACCCTGACCACCGGTGCCTGGATGCCCGCCAACTTCGTCACCGGTGTCCCGAAGGCGGCCGGCCAGTGGCGCGCGGCCCCCATGCCGGCCTGGACCAAGGGCGACAAGGCGAGCGCGGAGAACGGCGGCAGCTCGCTGACCCTGCCCGAGCTGGGCAAGAACAAGGAGCTCGCCTACGCGTTCGTCGAGTACGCGAACGCCGGTGACGGTGTGCAGACCCGCGTCGACGAGGGCGCCTTCCCGGCGACCACCGCTCAGCTCCAGGACCCGGCGTTCCTGAGCAAGAAGTTCGACTACTTCGACGGCCAGGAGGCGAACAAGATCTTCGCCGAGTCCGCCGCCAACGTCGCCAGCGACTGGTCGTACCTGCCCTTCCAGCAGTACGCCAACTCGATCTTCAACGACACCGTCGGCAAGGCCTACGTCTCCGGCGTGAAGCTTCCCGCGGCGCTGAAGACCTGGCAGGACGCGTCCGTCAAGTACGGCACGGAGCAGGGCTTCACCGTCGAGAAGTAGCAGTTGGGCAGTAACAGCCGAGGAGCGGCCGGGCAGCGTCAAAGCCGGCCGCTCCTCGTACCCCCGTACCTGGAAGGACCACCATGACCTCCGCCTCCCCGTCCCGTCTGCCGTACGGGCCGGACGGTGACTCCGCGCCCCGTCTCGCCTACGGCGCCGACTACAACCCCGAGCAGTGGCCTCGGGAGGTGTGGGAGGAGGACGTACGGCTGATGCGCGAGGCCGGCGTCAACATCGTCTCCCTGGGGATCTTCTCCTGGGCCCGTATCCAGCCGGACGCGGACACCTGGGACTTCGGATGGCTCGACGAGGTCATGGACCTGCTCCACGAGGGCGGGATAGGCGTCGACCTGGCCACCGCGACCGCGTCCCCGCCGCCGTGGCTCACGACCGCGCACCCGGAGATCCTCCCGGTGACCTCCACCGGCGAGACGGTCTGGCCGGGCGCGCGCCAGCACTGGCGCCCCACCTCGCCGGTCTTCCGCAGCCATGCGCTCGGTCTGGTCCGGAAGATGGCGGAACGATACGCCAACCACCCGGCGCTCGTGGCCTGGCACATCTCGAACGAGCTGGGCTGCCACAACATCTACGACTTCTCGGACGACGCCGCCCACGCCTTCCGTGAGTGGCTGCGCGCCCGCTACACCACCCTGGACGCCCTCAACCACGCCTGGGGCACGGCGTTCTGGTCGCAGCGCTACAGCGACTGGGCGCAGATCCTGCCGCCCCGGCTGGCCGGCTCGCACCCGAACCCCACCCAGCAGCTGGACTTCAAGCGGTTCTCCTCGGACGCGCTGAAGGACTACCTGGTCGCCGAGCGGGACATCCTGCGGGAGTACACGCCCGAGGTCCCCATCACCACCAACTTCATGGTGATGGGCGGCACGAAGGGCATGAACTACCCCGACTGGGCCGGGGAGATCGACTTCGTCTCCAACGACCACTACGTCCACCCGGGCCCGCAGGACCGCGACGAGCTGTCCTTCTCCGCCAACCTGACCAGCGGTATCGCGGACGGCCGTCCGTGGTTCCTGATGGAGCACTCCACCAGCGCGGTCAACTGGCAGCACGTCAACGTGGCCAAGCGGCCCGGTGAGCTGGCCCGCGACTCGCTGCTGCACGTCGCGCACGGCGCCGACGCCGTGTGCTTCTTCCAGTGGCGTCAGTCGGCGGCCGGCGCCGAGAAGTACCACTCCGCGATGGTGCCGCACGCCGGCGCCGACAGCGAGGTCTTCCGTGCGGTGGCCGCCCTCGGCCAGACCCTGAAGGACCTGGCGCCGATCGCGGGCTCCGAGCGCGAACCGGCCCGTGTCGGGATCGTGTTCGACTGGGACTCCTGGTGGGCCAGCGAGCAGGACTCGCACCCCACCGCCCTCCTCGACTACCGCCAGGAGGGGCTGAACTGGTACTCGGCGCTCCTTTCCCTCGGCATCCGCGCCGACGTCGTCACCACGCGCACCGACTTCAGCCGCTACGACGTGCTGATCACCCCGGTCCTGCACATGGTCCCGGCGACGCTCGCCAAGGAGCTGACGCGGTACGCGGAGACCGGCGGCCATCTGGTCACCACGTACTTCTCCGGTGTCGTCGACGAGAACGACCACATCTGGCTCGGCGGCTACCCGGGCGCCCTGCGCGACGTACTCGGCATCCGCGTCGAGGAGTTCGGCCCGCTGCTCGAAGGTGAGACGGTCGAGGTCGACGGCGGCGGTACGGGCACGGTGTGGACCGACCGCGTCGACGTGACCGACCCCGAAGTCGAGGTCCTCGCCCACTACCGCTCGGGCGCGTACACGGGCCGCCCGGCCGTCACCCGCCGTACGACGGGTGAGGGTTCGGCGTCGTACGTCTCCACGCGGCTGGGCGCCGACGGCCTCGCGGCGCTGCTGCCGGAGCTGCTCGCGCCGGCCGGCGTCGACAGCGAGCTGCCCGAACCCGCCCGTGGACGCGTCGAGTTGACCGTACGGCAGGGCGGCGGAAGCCGCTTCCTGTTCCTGGTGAACCGCAGCGAGGAGGAGGTGCCGCTGCCGGGCCTCGACGGCGAGCGGCTGTACGGCGGTACCGACACCGACGGCGTTCTCGTCCTCGCGCCGAGGGAAGTCGCCGTAGTGCGCCGACCCGCCCTCTGAGCGACACCCCGCGCCACATCCGTACCACCCTGAACTCCCCTGATTGAAGGGGCACACCGTCGTGCCCCGTGTCCGTGCGCAGCCGCGTGCGGTGCGGGCACGGCGGTCCACCGCAGCGACCACATCTGAGTTGGGAGCACACGTTGGCACGTCGTACCCGCACACGACACCTTCTGGGAGTCGTCGGCATCACCGCTCTGGCCACTTCGGCCGCCCTGGTCAGCGCGCCTTCGCCGGACGCCCAGGCGGCCGTCGAGGCAGCGGCCTCGTCCGTCACGGTCACCCCCGATCCCTCCTACAGCCAGGAGAAGTTCGAGGGCTGGGGCACCAGTCTGGTCTGGTTCGCGAACGCGACCGGCGACTACCCCCCGGCGGTCCGCGAGAAGCTCGCGAAGCTGCTGTTCGGCGACGACGGGCTGGCGCTGAACATCGCCCGTTACAACATCGGCGGCGGCAACGCCCCCGACGTGAAGGACTATCTGCGGGCCGGCGGGGCCGTCGAAGGCTGGTGGAAGGCGCCCGTGGGCACCACCCGCACGGACACCGACTGGTGGAGCGCCGACGACCCGGCCGACTGGAACCCGAAGGCGGACAAGACCCAGCGCTGGTGGGTGGACCGCATCAAGAAGGACATCACCCACTGGGAGACGTTCAGCAACTCGCCGCCCTGGTTCATGACGGAGAGCGGCTATGTCTCCGGCGGTTTCGACGCCAACACCGACCAGCTGAAGGCCGATTCGGTCGACGACTTCGCCGCCTACATGGCGGGGGCGACGAAGCGGCTGGAGAAGGCCGAAGGCATCAAGGTCGACACCGTCGACCCGTTCAACGAGCCCAACACCAACTACTGGGGCACCAAGCTGGGCGCGGACGGCCTGCCCACGGGCGGCCGTCAGGAAGGCGCCCACATCGGCCCCGCGCTCCAGCAGAAGGTGCTCGCCGCGCTGGCTCCGGCCCTGAAGAAGGCCAAGGTCAGGTCCGGGATATCGGCGATGGACGAGACCAACCCGTCCATCTTCGCGAACAACTGGAACTCCTACTCGCAGGATTCCAAGGACCTCGTCGACCAGATGAACGTCCACACCTACGGCACCGGCCAGCGCACCACCGTGCGCGACCTCGCCAAGGCGGCCGACAAGCCGCTGTGGATGAGCGAGGTCGAGGGCGACTGGGGCGACGGGCAGAGCTTCACGGACATGCGTCCGGGTCTCGGTCTCGCCCAGCAGATCGTCGACGACCTGCGTGAACTGGAGCCCAAGGCCTGGGTCTTCTGGCAGCCGGTCGAGGACTACGACAACATGAAGCCCGGCGGCGAGTCCGCCAAGGGCGGCAACTGGGGCAGTGTCCAGCTGTCGTTCAGCTGCAAGAAGACGGACACGCTGGCGTCGTGCCCGATCTACACGAACACCAAGTTCGACACCGCCCGCAACTTCACGCACTTCATCAAGCCCGGCGACAAGCTGATCAAGGTGGACGACACCTCCAGCGCCGCCGCCGTGACGAAGGACGGCAAGGGCGTCTCGCTCGTCCACGTCAACAGCACCACCGCGGCCCGTGACGTCACCATCGACCTCTCCAAGTTCCGCACCGCCAAGGGCAACGCGACCGTCACGCCGACCGTGACCAGCGCCGACGGCAAGCTCAAGCAGCAGGCCCCGGTCAAGGTCGTCGGCGGCAAGGCGACGTACACCGTCCCCGCCCAGTCGGTGACGTCCTTCGCCGTCAAGGGTGTCTCGGGTGTCGCGAAGAACGCCGGCCTGTTCAGCAAGGGCCACTCCTACACGCTGACCGGTGTGCAGAGCGGCAAGGCCGTGACGGTCGCCGCCAATGGCACGAGCCTGGTCCTCGGCTCGGCCAACGGCACGGTCGCGCAGAACTGGCAGCTCGACGCCCGGCACGGCAAGAAGGGCGCCCGCCAGCGGTTCGTGTTCGCCAACCCCGCCGAGGGCAAGCGACTGGCCGTCCGCGACAACGTCCCCGTGGTGGAGCCCGACACGGGCAAGCGCGATCCGGCCACCGAGTGGATCATGTCGACCACCGGTGACGGGACATGGACCCTGATCAACGCGGCCACCGGCCGCCTTCTGGAGGTCGGCGGCCAGGCGACCAATGAGGGCGCCGCCGTCACCACCTGGATGGCCAACTCCGGCTCGAACCAGCGCTGGAGGGTCACGGACGTGACCGCCCGGAAGTGACCCGGTAGGACGTCCGTCCCCCGAAGGCCGCCTCACCGTGCACCCCCGACACTCGGGTCACGGAGGGGCGGCCTTCGCCGTGCCCGGCCGTGCGCCGCGGCAGCCCGCAACCCTCTCGCAACGTCCCGCGCGGTCCACTCGGGCGGTGAAGATGCCCGAAGAGATCCCGCGCGTCGAACTGACCCCGGCCGCCGCCGAACTGCTGCGGCGGCTGCGCGCGGCGCACGGCCCGCTGATGTTCCACCAGTCGGGCGGCTGCTGCGACGGCAGCGCGCCCATGTGCTTCCCGGCGGGCGAGTTCCGGACCGGCGACTCCGACGTCCTGCTCGCCGAACTGGTGGTCGAGGGGGTCACCGAACCGGTGACGTTCTGGATGTCCCGCAGCCAGTTCGAGGTGTGGTCCCACACGCGCCTGACGGTGGACGTCGTACCGGGCCGGGGCAGCGGTTTCTCCCTGGAGGCACCCGAGGGAGTGCGCTTCCTGATCCGTTCCCATGTAGTCAACACCTAGGCTCCCGCGCGCCCCCGGCGCGGCTCATCGTCATCTGGTGTGCTCCCCCAGCGCCCTGCAACAGTTGACGGGACATCAGGGGGCGGAATGCGTCAGCGGCGACGGTTCAGAACAGTGAGATCCGCGGTTTCGGCAGTCGCGGTGATCGGAACGCTGGCCGGTGCGGCCCTGACAGGGGCGGCACCGGCCAGCGGCGCGCCGAGAGCCGCTCAGATCGCACCGGGCGTGCTCTACGCCCAGTTCGACATCACGGCGGCCAAGGGGGTGACCCATGCCCACCTGCTGAGCGTGGACCTCGCCAACGCGCGGGTCCGGGTCAACCTCCTCCACCCGGGGGCGGTGGCGGCACGGGCCGCCGTCTCCACGATGACCGACGCCCAGGGCGCTGTCGCGGGCGTCAACGGCGACTTCTTCAACATCAACGAGACCCAGCATCCCGGGGTCCCCGCCACGGGCGCGTCCGTGGGCCCGACGATCGCGAGCGGCATGGTACTCAAGGCGGCGGTGCCGGGCGGCCAGCGTTTCGGGCCCTCGATGCCACCCGGCGTCACCACCGGTGCAGTCCTCGGTGTGGGTGTCGACAGAAGGGCCCGGCTGGACGACCTCACCCTGTCGGGCAGTGTCAGAACACCGGCGGGACGCTTCGCGCTCGGCGGTCTCAACCAGTACGCGCTGCCGACGGGGTCCATCGGCGCCTACACCCAGGTCTGGGGCAGCGTCTCCCGGGCGCGGACGGTGTGCGGCACGGACACCGACCGGGCCGCCCCGTGCAGCGCGGACACCTACGAGGTGACCGTGCGGCGCGGCAAGGTCGTACGGATGGCGGACTCCCCCGGCCTCGGCGCCATCGCCGCGGACACCACGGTTCTGGTGGGCCGGGAGGCGGGCGCGCAGCAGTTGCGGAAGCTGTACGTCGGCGCGAAGGTCAAGGTCAAGAGCCGTCTCGTGGCGGCCAGGAGCCGCGTCCCGTACCGCTTCGCCCTCGGCGGCTACCCGGTGCTGCAGGACGGGCGGCCACTGACCGGCCTCGACACCAACACCTCCGCCGTGCGCACCGCCGTGGGCATCGCGAACAGCGGGCGCAAACTGCTGCTGCTCGCGGTGGACGGTGCGCCCGGCTACCGCAGCGGCCTGACGATCGCCGAAGTCGCCGCCACCATGCGGAAGTTGGGCTCGGTGGACGCCTTCAGCCTGGACGGCGGCGGCTCCACGACCTTCGTGGCGAGAGCACCGGGAGCGAGCAGGGTCACCGTACGCAACCATCCGACCGGCGGCGCCGAGCGACCCGTCCCGAACGCCATCGGAGTCTTCCTGACGTCCTGACGGCGACCTCAGGGTGTGAGGGTCAGGGCCTGAGGCTGCTCACCATGTCGGTCGTCGCCGTGAGCCCGCTGTGGATGGTCGGCGCCATGTTCGTGCTGGCCAGATAGAACCCGAGCAGCACACAGACCACGGCGTGGCTGGGCTTCAGCGCTCCGTTGCGCAGAAAGACCACCGCCAGGATCAGGAGCAGCACCACCACAGAGATGGAAATGGCCATCGTCAACCTCCTCCGCCACGCCGGTTTCGCGGCTTTAGGCCGCAAGTGTGGCGTAGCGGAGGGTTCGTCCGTGCGGCTGACGTGTCGGCCGAACGTGTGGTCTCTCACGAGTACTACGGCATGACTACGGCACGACGACGCCATGCCTGCACCACGCCTACGGCGTCTCGTGGCCGTCGAGGAACGCTTCGAGCCCGGTCAGGTCGTCCGTGTTGAGGTAGTCGACCCCGGCGGCGAGGAGTTCGCCCCAGAGCGCGTCCCGAGCCGGGCCGGCCGCGTCGGGCGTGGCCCAGAAGCGCACCTGCTGCCCACGGGCATGGGCCGCCGAGACGATGCCGTTCAGCTTGGCGCGCTCGGCCTCCGGGAACGTACCGATGCCGAGCCAGGTGAAGTTGAGCGTCCAGTTGTCGGAGATCAGCGGCACGAAGGAGGCGGGCGCCGACGTGGCGAGGTCGGCGAGACGCCCGTCGTAGAAGGCCCGCCGTACGCTCTGGGCCTCCATGGGCCCCCGGGCGGCGCGGTCGCCCGAGATCACGGCGGTGACCGGGCCGGGATGGACGCGGCCGTGGGCGTACGTGGTGAACAGGCCCGGGTAGCGGCGGAGATGGCGGTCGAGTTCGCGATACGTCGACGAGCCCTCGGTCTTGATGTCGACGAGGAGCTGGAGCGGCCGACGGTAACCCCGGTACACGGAGCCGTGGTTGGCCTTGACGCGGGCGGCGAGGGTGTCCAGGTAGAGGGATTCGAGGGTACGGGCCGGGTCGAGGTCCGCCGGGTCGTGGGCGACGAGGAGCTGGTCGCCGGCGAGGTGGATGTCGGCCTCGACGCTGTCGAAGCGGTGGTCGAGGGCGTCGAGGAGGGGACGTGGGTGCTCGTAGTCGTTGTGGGCGTGGGCGCGCCACAACGGGCGCGGACCGTATGTCGGTTCTCCAGCGACGGCACGCGCGGCGGGCAGGGCGACGCTGCCCGCGAGGACGGCACCGAAGGCGGTGAGGGCTCTGCGACGGGTGGTGGGGGCCATGCGGCTGCCTCCCGGGTGGGGCCGGTGGTGGACCCACCGAGTATGCGAGCCGGAAGGGGGCAAGGGGCAGCGCCGGACGGGGAGTTGGCCGGACCAACGTCGTTCGTTCACTTGGCCGGCCGTACCAGCACGGGAAAGCCCGCCCCGGTTGGGGCGGGCTTTCACCGCGCTTCTCCAGGTGTACGTCAGGGGGCGCGCAGGTCGACCAGGTCGGCCAGCGCCTCCCGGTGGGCGCCCGCCGTGCCGTACGCGAGGGAGTCGGCCTTCGCCCGCTTCAGGTACAGGTGGACCGGGTGCTCCCAGGTCATCCCGATCCCGCCGTGCAGTTGCAGCGCCTCCTCGGCCGTGCGGACGGCGACGGGGGCCGCGTAGGCCTGGGCGACGGCGACCGCCACATCGGCGTCGACTCCGTTCGCCAGGGCGTCGGCCGCGTTGCGGGCGGCGGCCCGCAGGCTGACGACCTCCAGCCACAGCTGGGCGAGCCGGTGCTTGAGCGCCTGGAAGCCGCCGACGGGCCGGTTGAACTGCGTGCGCTCCTTGAGATAACGGACCGTCTCGGTCAACGTCCACTCGGCGAGGCCGAGTTGCTCGGAGGCGAGCAGTCCGGCCCCGGCCCGCAGGGCCCGGCGTACGGCGGGTTCGGCGTCGCCCAGCAGCCGGGCCGGCGCTCCGTCGAGGGTGACCGTGGCGACCGGCCGGGTGAGGTCGAGGGAGACCTGCGGGGTGACGGTGGCCGCGGCGGCGTCCACCGCGTACAGGCCGCCGTCGTCGGCGGGCACCAGCAGCACATCGGCGACGGCCGCGTCCGCGATGCCGGTCAACTCCCCATGCAGGCCGCCGTCCTCGAACCGTACGACCTTGTAGGCACTGCCGGCGGGAACGCTCAGCGAGACCGCGAGGGCGCCGATCGTCGTCGCGGACGCCAGCTGGGACAGCAGGTCCTCGGTCCCGCACTCCAGCAGCGCCTCGGTGGCGACGACGGCACTGGTCAGATACGGGACGGGGGCGACCGCACGCCCCAACTCCTCCAGCACGACGGCGACTTCCCGGTGGGTGGCGCCCTGACCGTCCAGTTCCTCGGGGACGAGCAGGCCGGCGAGGCCCATTCCCCCGGCGAGGGCCTTCCAGAGCGGGATGTCGTGCGGGGTGTCCGACTCGACGCGCGCGATCACACCGGCCGCGTCGCAGTGGTCGGCCAGCAGGTCGCGGACGGCCGCGCGGAGGGCGTCCTCCTCCTCCGAGTACAACAGGTCGGGCTGCGTGCTCATCGGGCGAGGTCCTTCCAGGCGACGTCCTTGTCGGTGCGCGGTTCGCTGGGCAGGCCCAGGACGCGTTCGGCGACGATGTTCAGCAGGACCTCGCTGGTCCCGCCCTCGATGCTGTTGCCCTTGGAGCGGAGGTAGCGGTACCCGGCGTCGCGGCCGACGAAGTCGACCAGTTCGGGCCTGCGCATGGTCCAGTCCTCGTACAACAGGCCTTCCTCGCCGAGGAGTTCGACCTCCAAGCCGCTGATCTCCTGGTTGAGGCGGGCGAAGGAGAGCTTCATGCCCGCGCCCTCGGGACCGGGCTGGCCGACGACGAGCTGCTGGCGCAGCCGCTCCCCCGCCAGCCGGGCGACCTCGGCCTCGACCCACAGCTTGAGCAGGCGTTGATGCAGGTCGGGGGTGCGCAGCTCCGGGCGCTCGCGCCAGGTCTTCGTGACCGGGCCGATCATGCCGCCCTCGCGGGGCAGCCGCATTCCGCCGATGGCCACGCGTTCGTTGTTCAGCGTGGTCTGCGCGACCCGCCAGCCGTCACCGACCTCACCGAGGCGATGGGCGTCCGGGATACGGACGTCGGTCAGGAACACCTCGTTGAACTCGGCCTCGCCGGTGACCTGCCGCAGCGGCCGCACGTCGACGCCCGGGTCGGTCATGTCGCAGACGAAGTAGGTGATGCCCTTGTGCTTGGGCACCTCCGGGTCGGTGCGGGCGATGAGGATGGCCCAGCGGGCGAGATGGGCGCTGGACGTCCACACCTTCTGCCCGTTGACGATCCAGTCTCCCCCACTCTGGGCTTCGCTCGAGCGGGAGGGGCCCCCATCGGACCGCACGGCCCGAGTGCCCAGCGCGGCGAGGTCGGAGCCGGCCCCCGGCTCGGAGAACAGCTGGCACCAGACCTCCTCCCCCACCCACAACGGCCGCAGGAACCGCCGCTTCTGCTCCTCCGTGCCGTAGCGGAGGATGGTCGGGGCGGCCATGCCCAGGCCGATACCGATGCGCCGGGGGTCGTTGTCGGGAGCCCCCGCGGCCTCCAACTCGGCGTCCACGACGGCCTGGAGGGCGCGTGGCGCACCGAGCCCGCCCAGCCCTTCCGGGTAGTGCACCCAGGCGAGCCCGGCGTCGAAGCGGGCCTTGAGAAAGTCGATCCGGTCGGTACTGGCAGGCGGCTTCGCAGCCAGCAACTCCCGTGTCCGGCGGGTGAGTTCAGCGGCGTCGGTCATGCGGCGGCTCCGTTCTCCAGCGACGGCAGCACGGCGACCCGGCCGGTGGTGACGCCGTCGGCGACGCGCTGCACGGCGGCCGAGGCACCGCTCAGCGGCACGCGCTCGCTCACCAGCGGCGTGATGGCGCCCCGGGCGGCCAGCTCGGTGAGCTGCTCGTGGCAGTGCTGGACCAGCTTGGGGTTCTTGGTGTTGTACAGGCCCCAGTGCAGTCCGAGGATCGAGTAGTTCTTCACGAGGGCGTGGTTGAGGGCAGGGCTGGGAATGGCCCCGCTCGCGAACCCGACGACCACGATCCGCCCCTCGAAGGCGACGACCTTGGTGGACTGGGTGTAGGCCTCCCCGCCGACGGGGTCGTAGACCACGTCGACACCGCGTCCGCCGGTGGCCTCCTTCACCGCGCCGACGACGTTCTCCGTACGCCGGTCGATGACGATGTCGCAGCCCAACTCCCGTGCCACGGACACCTTCTCGGCTCCGCCGACGACGCCGATGACGGTGGCCCCGGCAGCCTTCCCGAGCTGTACGGCCGCGCTGCCGACCCCGCCCGCGGCGGCGTGCACGAGCAGTGTCTCGCCCGCTTCCAGGGCGGCCCGCCGGTGCAGTCCGAACCAGCCTGTCTGGTAGCCGATGAGGAGGGCGGCGGCCTCGGCGTCGTCCAGCGACTCGGGGGCCGGGAACAGCCCGCGGGAGTCCGCGACGACGTACTCGGCGAAACCGCCGTACGGCAGCGCGGGGTTCCCGATCACCCGGCGGCCGTCCTCGGTCTCGCCGCAGATCTCCACCCCGGGAGTGAACGGCAACGGCGGCCTGACCTGGTACTCCCCACGGCACATCAGCACGTCCGGGAAGTTGATGGTCGCGGCACGCACCTTCAGCAGCACCTGGCCCTCGCCGGGCACCGGCCGCTCCACGTCACCGAGAGCCATCACCTCGCCCGGCTCACCGTTCCGGTGCACTTGCCATGCCTGCATGGGGGGCCTCCAACGGGACTGCGTTCGCTTGTTCGCCTGACCGGACTCGACCGCATACTAAGCGGTCGCTTGCAGATCAGGGAACCGTCGAGGGCAGGTCCGCTCCCGTCACGTACGTCACGCCTGCTCGCCTCTCGCACGGGCGGGGCGCGCCCGTACGTGCATCCGCTCCCCCTGCGGCCCGAACAGGCTGAGGAACTCCGCGGGGCCCTCCCCGGTCGCCCCGAACCAGTGCGGCACGCGGGTGTCGAACTCGGCGGCCTCCCCCGGCCCGAGCACCACGTCGTGCTCGCCGAGCACGAGCCGCAGCCGCCCCGCCAGCACGTACACCCACTCGTACCCCTCGTGCGTACGCGGGTCCGGCTCCTGATTGCTCTCCGGCAGGATCACCTTGAACGCCTGGAGGCCGCCCGGCTGCCGGGTGAGCGGGAGATACGTCCGCCCGTGCCGCACGATCGGCTTTGCCCGCACCCGGGGGTCGTCGACCGGCGGGGCGCCGACCAGCTCGTCGAGAGCCACCCGGTGCGCCCGCGCGATGGGCAGCAGCAGCTCCAGACTGGGGCGCCGCAGTCCCGACTCCAGCCGCGACAGCGTACTGACGGAGATCCCGGTGGTGGCCGACAGCCCCGCGAGCGTCGCCCCCCGCTCCTTGCGGATCCGCCGCAGCCGGGGCCCCACGTCGGCAAGAACCTGGTCGGTGGCGAGGCCGTCGTTCGTGTCGTTCGTGTCGTCCATGCCGTCATTGCAGTTTCGGCAAAGAGGTTTGTCAATACGGCAGCACCGGCGTGACGCTCGCGGTGGAGGTGGTCACCATGACCGAGCAGTACGAGGCCGACGCATACGAGGTCGTCGTCATCGGAGGCGGTGCGGCCGGGCTGTCGGCGGCGCTGGTCCTCGGCCGGGCCCGTTGCCGCACGCTGGTCGTCGACGCGGGCGAGCCGCGCAACGCTCCGGCGGCGCACATGCAGGGCTATCTGTCCCGCGACGGCATGCCACCGGCCGAGTTCCTGGCGGTGGGGCGCGAGGAGATCGCGCGGTACGGGGTGGAGCTGGTCGCGGGCAGGGTGATGGACGTCGCCAAGGGCGAGGACTTCACGCTGACGCTGGCCGACGGGGACCGGACCGTACGTGCCCGACGGCTCGTCGTCGCGACGGGGCTGCGGGACGAACTCCCCGCCGTACCTGGCGTCGCCGAGCATTTCGGGCGGGACGTGCTGCACTGTCCGTTCTGCCACGGCTGGGAGGTGCGGGACCGGGCGTTCGGCGTGCTGGCCTCGACCTCGGCCGGCGTGCACCAGGCGATGCTGGTCGCCCGGTGGTCGAAGGACGTGACCCTGTTCCTGCACACGGTCACGGAGGACGAACTCACCGACGAGGCCCTGCGCGGGCTCGCGAGGGCAGGGGTGACGGTCGTCCCCGGCGAGGTCGAGCGCCTGACGACGGACGCCGGCCGGGTCACCGGCGTACGCCTCAGGAACGGCACGACGCACGCCCGCGAGACGGTGTTCGTCGCACCCCGGGCCGTTCCGCGCAACGCCCTGTTCGAGACCCTGGGCGCGGAACTGACGGAAACCCCGTTCGGCACGTACCCCAAGGTGGACGCGACAGGCCTGACGACCGTGCCGGGTGTCTGGGCGGCGGGGAACGCGATCGGCTTCGCCGAGCAGGTGATCCACGCGGCGAGTGGCGGCTACCGCGCGGCCGCGGCGATCGTGGCGGACCTGGTGTTCGCGGAGGTGCCGCCGGGCGCGTGAGGCGTCCAGGAACTGGCCGTCGTCCCTGTATGCGGCGCTTGGATGGGTGACACCGTGAACCACTGCGTCAACGGCAACGTGCTCTCCCACCAGGAAGTCGCACCAGGAAGTCGCACCAGGTAGTCGCACCAGGTAGTCAGTCGCACGAGGGAGTCGCCATCCCGCCCCGGCGGCCTGAGCACCGGCCGCCGGGGCGGGGCACCGATGCCCGCCCGGATGTGCATCCGCCACCCCCGTTGCACCATGGCTGCATGCTGCTGAGCAGGCTCGCCCACGTGTCCCAGGAGGTCGCCGCCACCTCCGCCCGGTCGCACAAGATCGCCCTGCTGGCCGAGCTGTTCCGGGACGCCGGCCCGGAAGACGTTCCGATCGTCATCCCTTATCTCGCCGGGCGGCTGCCGCAGGGCCGGCTCGGTATCGGCTGGAAGGTGCTGGACCAGCAGGTTCCCCCCGCCGCCGAACCCTCCCTCACCGTCCTCGACGTCGACGCCCGGCTCACCGCGATCGGCGCGGTCACCGGAGCGGGCTCGCAGGCCGAACGGGGGCGCCTGGTGGGCGAGTTGCTGGCAGCCGCCACCGCGGACGAGCAGCGGTTCCTGTTCGCGCTGATCACCGGTGAGGTACGGCAGGGCGCCCTGGACGCGGTCGCCGTGGAAGGGCTCGCGGCGGCCACCGAGGCCCCGCCGGCGGACGTACGGCGGGCGGTGATGCTCGCCGGATCGATCCAGCCCGTCGCGCAGGCCCTGCTCGCCGACGGACCCACGGCCCTCGCCCGTTTCCGGCTCACCGTGGGCCGGCCCGTCCTGCCAATGCTCGCGCACAGCGCCACCTCGGTCGCGGAGGCCGTCGAGAAGCTCGGGGCCTGTGCCGTCGAGGAGAAACTGGACGGCATCCGGGTCCAGGTCCACCGGGACGGCGACGACGTACGGCTCTACACCCGCACTCTCGACGACATCACCGACAGACTGCCCGAACTGACCACGGCCGCACGGACGTTGAGAGGCGAGCGGTTCATCCTGGACGGCGAGGTCATCGCCTTCGACACGGCCGGCCGCCCGCGGTCCTTCCAGGAGACCGCCGGGCGCGTCGGCTCACGCGTGGACGTGGAAACGGCCGCCCGGGACGTCCCCGTCTCCCCCGTCTTCTTCGACGCCCTGTCGGTCGACGGCCACGACCTCCTCGACCTGCCCTTCGCCGAACGGCACACCGCTCTGGCCCGTCTGGTCCCCGAGCCGATGCGCGTACGGCGTCTGCTCGTCGGCGGCCCCGCCGACCTGCCCGCCGCCGAGGAGTTCCTCGCCGACACCCTCGCGCGCGGCCACGAGGGCGTCGTGGTCAAGGCCCTCGACGCCCCCTACAGCGCGGGCCGGCGCGGTGCGGCCTGGCTGAAGGTCAAGCCCGTACACACGCTCGATCTGGTGGTGCTGGCGGCCGAGTGGGGCCATGGACGCCGTACCGGCAAGCTGTCGAACCTCCACCTCGGGGCCCGCAACCCCGACGGGTCCTTCGCCATGCTCGGCAAGACCTTCAAGGGCATGACCGACGCGATGCTGACCTGGCAGACCGAACGGCTCCAGGCGCTGGCCGTGTCGGACGACGGCTGGGTGGTGACCGTACGGCCCGAACTGGTCGTCGAGATCGCCTACGACGGCCTGCAGCGCTCCACCCGCTATCCGGCCGGCGTCACCCTCCGCTTCGCCCGCGTCGTCCGCTACCGCGAGGACAAGACGCCGGAAGAGGCGGACACCGTACAGACCCTGCTGGCCGCGCACCCGGAGGTGGCCCCGTGACCAAGAGGGCGACAGCGAGGCTGCGGCGCAGCGCCGGTCTGCTGCTGTTCCGGCGGGCCGCGCCCGGTCGGGAGACCGACGGTCTGGAGGTGCTGCTCGGGCACATGGGCGGGCCCTTCTTCGCCGGTCGCGAGGCCGGGGCCTGGACCATTCCCAAGGGTGAGCACCCGGACGGGGAGACGGCCTGGGACGCGGCGCGCCGCGAGTTCCGGGAGGAACTGGGGCTGGCGCCGCCCGAGGGCGAGGCCGTGCCGCTCGGTGAGGTCCGGCAGGCCGGCGGGAAGGTCGTCACGGCGTGGGCGGTCGAGGCGGACCTCGATCCGGCGGCCGTGGTGCCGGGCACGTTCCGGATGGAGTGGCCCCGGGGATCGGGGCAGGAGCGGGAGTTTCCCGAGCTGGACCGGGTGCGGTGGTTCGGGCTCGATGCGGCGCGGGCGGTGATCGTGAAGACGCAGGGCGGGTTTCTGGACCGGCTGACGGAGCACTCGGAGCGCTGAGACCGCGCCGGTGGTCGGCGTCGTACGCGTTGCGGGGGCCATCGACGCGCGGGAAGGTCGAGGGACAGCCCTCGAGCAACCTCGAGCAGGAGGCACGGTATGCCCATCGCGACGGTGAACCCGGCGAACGGCGAGACGCTCAAAACGTACGAGGCGATGCACGGCGAGGAGATCGAGCGCAGGCTCGCGACCGCCGACGCCGCGTTCCGTACGTACCGCACGACCGGTTTCGCCGAGCGCGCCCGGCTGCTGGGCCGGGCCGCCGGGCTGCTCGACGAGGACCGGGACGACATCGCCCGCACCATGACGCTGGAGATGGGCAAGCCGATCGCGCAGGCCCGCGCGGAGGCCGCGAAGTGCGCGAAGGCGATGCGCTGGTACGCCGAGCACGCCGAGGAGCTTCTCGCCGACGAGGAACCCTCCGCTGCCGACGTCAAGGACTCCGGGGGCTCCCGTGCCGTGGTCCGTTACCGTCCGCTCGGCCCCGTGCTCGCGGTGATGCCGTGGAACTTCCCGCTCTGGCAGGTGATCCGCTTCGCCGCGCCGGCGCTGATGGCGGGCAACGTGGGCCTGCTCAAGCACGCCTCGAACGTGCCGCAGACCGCCCTCTATCTGGAGGACCTGTTCCGCAGGGCGGGCTACCCCGAGGGCTGCTTCCAGACGCTGCTGATCGGGTCGGGCGCCGTCGAGGACATCCTGCGCGACCCCCGGGTGCGGGCGGCCACGCTCACCGGCAGCGAGCCCGCCGGACGCGCGGTGGCGTCCGTCGCCGGGGACGAGGTCAAGCGGACGGTGCTGGAGCTCGGCGGCAGCGACCCCTACATCGTCCTGGCGTCCGCCGATGTCGAACGGGCCGCGCAGGTCGCGGTGACTGCGCGTGTGCAGAACAACGGGCAGTCGTGCATCGCCGCCAAGCGGTTCATCGTGCACACGGACGTCTTCGACGCGTTCGCGGAACGCTTCTCGACAGCCATGGCCGCGCTGAAGGTCGGCGATCCGCTGGCCGAGGACACGGAGGTCGGGCCGCTCTCCAGTGAACGAGGGCGCGAGGATCTGGAGGCGCTGGTGGACGAG
Organism: Streptomyces sp. NRRL WC-3618; assembly: GCF_001280005.1. Lineage (GTDB taxonomy): Bacteria > Actinomycetota > Actinomycetes > Streptomycetales > Streptomycetaceae > Streptomyces. The sequence goes on from NZ_LGDW01000348.1 coordinate 66,973, forward strand.
GCGGTGGAGAGCGGCGCGACGATTCTGTGCGGTGGCGAACGTCCCGAGGGGTTCATGGACCGCGGCTGGTACTACGCGCCGACGGTCCTCGCCGACGTCACAAGCGAGATGCGCATTCACCAGGAGGAGACGTTCGGCCCGGTCGCGACGCTGTATCGCGCCGCCGATCTCGAGGAGGCGTTGGCGATCGCCAACGACACGCCTTTCGGCCTCAGTTCGAACGTGTGGACCCGTGACGAGGCCGAGGTGGACCGTCTCGTGCGGGACCTGGAGGCGGGCGGCGTGTTCGTCAACGGGATGACCGCGTCACACCCGGCGTTCCCGTTCGGTGGGGTCAAGCGGTCCGGATACGGGCGTGAGCTGTCGGGACACGGAATCCGCGAGTTCTGCAACATCACCACGGTATGGCACGGAGCGTGAGCGTTCCGCGGTTACGATCGCCCCTGTGAACCGCGAAGTGACTCTGCCTCTGATCGTCGACGACCGCGGCACGTTGCAGGTTGCCGCCTCCGACGTCAGCAAACTGCTGCGCACGGTCGGCGGCCGCTGGCTGCATCTCGTGGAGGCCGGCCAGGACCTCGACGAGGACACGGTGGCCGCCCTCACCATCGAACTAGCCAAACTGGCCGACCGAATCGACGTGGCCTGCATCGCCCACAGCAGCGGCAGCACATCCGGGTAGCGGGTGCGCTGACCGGCCGTCGTTTAAGGGCGCGGGGCTCTGACATGTGCGGCTCCGCCGCGGGGCGCGACAAGCCACAACGCACCCGCAGCCCGAAACCCGCACCCCCCACGGCGCTACCGAATCGGCATCCCCGACAGAGTCCGCGCGATCACCAGCCGCTGGATCTCACTCGTACCCTCAAAGATCGTGTAGATCGCCGCATCCCGGTGCATCCGCTCGACCGGGTACTCCCGGGTGTACCCGTTCCCCCCGAGTATCTGAATCGCCTGCCCAGTAACCTTCTTCGCCGTCTCACTCGCGAACAGCTTCGACATCGACCCCTCCGCCGCCGTGAACGGCTTCCCGTTGATCGCCATCCACGACGCCCGCCACGTCAGCAGCCGCGCCGCGTCGATGGACGTACGCATGTCGGCGAGCTGGAAGGCGACCCCCTGGTTGTCGATGATCGGGCGGCCGAACTGCTCACGCGTCTTGGCGTAGTCGAGGGCGACCTCGTACGCCGCCCGGGCGGTGCCCACGGCCATCGCCGCGACGGCGGGACGGCTCGCCTCGAACGTGGCCATCGCCGCGTTCTTCACGCGCTCGCCGCCGGACTTCGCGCGCTCGCGGGCCCGGGCGAGGCGCTCGTCGAGCTTCTGCTTGCCGCCGAGCAGGCAGGAGCCGGGGACGCGCACGTTCTCCAGGACGACCTCGGCGGTGTGCGAGGCGCGGATGCCGTGCTTCTTGAACTTCTGGCCCTGGGACAGGCCGGGCGTGTTCGGCGGCACGATGAACGAGGCGTGGCCCTTGGAGCCCAGGTCCGCGTCGACCACGGCCACGACCACGTGGACGTTGGCGATGCCGCCGTTGGTCGCCCAGGTCTTCGTACCGTTGAGGACCCACTCGTCCTTGGCCTCGTCGTACACGGCACGCGTGCGCATGGAGGCGACGTCGGAGCCGGCGTCCGGCTCGGAGGAGCAGAAGGCGGCGACCTTGACGTCGGCCGCGTCACCGTACATCTGCGGTATCCAGGTACCGATCTGCTCCTCGGTGCCGTTGGCGAGGACGCCCACGGCGGCGAGGCCGGTGCCGACGATGGAGAGGGCGATGCCCGCGTCACCCCAGAAGAGTTCCTCCATGGCCATCGGGATACCGAGGCCGGTGGGGTCGAAGTACTGCTGGGCGTAGAAGTCCAGGGAGTAGATGCCGACCTTCGCGGCCTCCTGGATGACCGGCCAGGGAGTCTCCTCGCGCTCGTCCCACTCGGCGGCGGCGGGGCGGATCACGTCAGCGGCGAACCCGTGGAGCCAGTCGCGGACCTCCCTCTGTTCGTCGTTGAGCTCCATGGTGAATTCGGCCATGACCCCTCCATCGCTGCACTAGCATGTTACCTACGGTAACCAGAGTCTGTTACTCGCCGGTAGGAAAGTCAACTCCCCGTCCACGGTCGGCAGCCCGTTCGATCCGCATAAGCCGATCAGTGCTAGTTTGCGCAAGCGTCACCGATATCAGCACGGGTGGGGAGAAACCATGGACACCACGCAGCAGAACGATCAGCAGCGGTCCGCCGACCGCCGCCGGCGCGAGCTGCTGGAAGCCGCGGACCGAGTGGTGCTGCGCGACGGCCCCGGCGCGTCGATGAACGCCATCGCCGCCGAGGCGGGCATCACCAAACCGATCCTCTACCGCCACTTCGGCGACAAGGGCGGACTTTACGCCGCCCTGGCCAAGCGGCACACCGACGCCCTGCTCAACTCCCTGCGGGCCGCGCTGGACGCTCCGGCGGAGCGGCGGGAACGGGTCGAGGCCACGTTGGACACCTACCTCGCGGCAATCGAGGCGCGGCCTCAGGTGTACCGGTTCCTGATGCACCCCGCCGACGGAGTGTCACCCGGCGATCCCGGGTTCGATGTGCGCAAGCACTCGTTGCCGTTGCTGCGGCTGATGGGCGAGGAGTTGGCCCAGGTGATCGAGGATCGGCTGGATCTTGGTCCCGGCAGCCAGCAGCTGGCTCGGGTGTGGGGGCACGGGATAGTCGGGATGATGCATGCGGCTGGGGACTGGTGGTTGGGTGAACGGCCCTGCGCGCGGGCCGAGTTGGTGCGGAGTCTGGCTGATTTGCTGTGGGGGCGGTTGGCTGCCGCCGGGGACCGTGTCGGGGGTCCGGGGTTCTGAGGGGTTGTGTTTCGGGTGCGGGTGCGTTGTGGCTTGTCGCGCCCCGCGGCGGAGCCGCAAATGTCACAGCCCCGCGCCCCTTATTGTGCCCGGTGCCACGAAGCGCCGGCCGCCTGTCGCATGAGCCTCTTGTGGCGCCAGCCCTTTACGCGGTCCGCGTACGTTCTGCCCTCCAAGTGGTCCGTCTCGTGTTGGAGGCATCTCGCGAAGAAGCCCGTGCCCTCGATGCGTACCGGGTCGCCTGTTGTCGTGAAGCCCTCGACCACCGCCTCGTCGTGGCGTTCGGTGCCCGCCTCCAGGCCCGGGAGGGACAGGCAGCCTTCGGGTCCACGGAGGACCAGCCCGGTCGCCTCGACCAGGCGGGGGTTGACCACATGGCCGACGTGGCGGACGTCCTCGTCGTCGGGGCAGTCGTAGACGAAGACCCTCAGGGCGCTGCCGATCTGGTTCGCGGCGAGGCCCACGCCCTGGGCGGCGTACATCGTCGCGAACATGTCCTCGACGAGTGCGGCGAGTTCGGCGTCGAAGTGTGAGACTTCCGCGCAGGGGGTGTGCAGAACGGGGTCGCCGAGCAGTGTCAGGGGGCGAACGCGCCCTCGGGTACCCGGGATGGAGCCTGGTCGCATGGCCGCAAGGGTACGGTCACCCATGTCGCGCGGGCGCCGTGGTGGTGCCGCGATGCGGATCCCGTCAAAGGATCTCGATAGGCTGAGGTCCACACCACGTGGCCGGAGGCACAGGCGCGGCGCGTACGCAAGGAGGATCGAGATCTGATGGCAGGCAACTCGGACCCGCTCACTCCGCGGGCCAAGCTGGCGGTGACGGCCGGTAAGGCCGTCGCGGCGGCATCGCGTGCGGCGGGGCGCGGCAGCGGGTCGGTGATCGGCGGCAAGGTAGCCCTCAAACTCGACCCCGACCTCCTCGCCCGGCTCGCCCAGCACCTCGACGTGATCCTCGTCTCGGCGACGAACGGCAAGACCACGACCACGCGGCTCATCGCGGAGGCCCTGCGCGCGGCCGGACCGGTCGTGTCGAACGCGCTCGGCGCCAACATGCCCGCGGGCATCACCTCGGCGCTCGCGGGCGGCTCGGACGCCAAGTTCGGGGTCATCGAGGTCGACGAGAAGTACCTCGCCGGCGTCGCCCGGGACACGGCCCCCAAGTGCATCGCGCTGCTCAACCTCTCCCGCGACCAGCTCGACCGCGCCGCCGAGACCCGCATGCTCGCCGAGAACTGGCGTGAGGGGCTCGCCGGTTCGAAGGCCGTGATCGTCGCCAACGCCGACGACCCGCTGATCGTGTGGGCCGCCTCCTCCTCCCCCAACGTGATCTGGGTCGCAGCCGGACAGATGTGGAAGGACGACGCCTGGTCCTGCCCGTCCTGCGGTGGCGTGATGCAGCGCCCCGGCGACGACTGGTTCTGCGGCCAGTGCGGCTTCCGCCGTCCGACGCCGAGTTGGGCGCTGTCCGGCGACCACGTGCTCGACCCGCACGGCTCCGCCTGGCCGATCCACCTCCAGCTCCCGGGTCGCGCCAACAAGTCCAACGCGGCCGCCTCCGCCGCTGTCGCCGCCGTGTTCGGCGTACCGCCGCAGGTCGGTCTGGAGCGCATGTACCAGGTGCAGGCAGTGGCGGGACGGTACGACGTCGTGCAGTTCATGCAGCGCGATCTGCGGCTGCTGCTGGCCAAGAACCCGGCCGGCTGGCTGGAGACGTTCTCCCTGATCGACCCGCCGCCGACCCCGGTCATCCTCTCCGTGAACGCGCGGGGCGCCGACGGCACCGACACCTCGTGGCTGTGGGACGTCGACTACACGCAGCTCACCGGGCACCCGATCTTCGTCATCGGCGACCGCAAGCTGGACCTCGCGGTACGGCTCGAGGTGGCGAACCAGCACTTCCAGGTCTGCGACAGCGCCGACCAGGCCGTGCAGATGGCGCCGCCCGGCCGGATCGAGGTCATCGCGAACTACACCGCCTTCCAGGACCTGCGCCGCCGCGTCGGCAACTGACCACCGCCGGCAACCGACCACTAAGGACGATCACTTCATGGCCGACAACCAGCTGCGTCTGGTGTGGATCTACCCGGACCTGCTCAGCACCTACGGCGACCAGGGCAACGCACTCGTCCTGGAGCGCCGGGCCCGCCAGCGCGGCCTCGACGTGGCGCGGCTCGACGTGCGCAGCGACCAACCGATCCCCACCTCCGGCGACATCTATCTGATCGGCGGCGGTGAGGACCGGCCGCAGCGGCTCGCGGCGGAACGTTTGCGCCGGGACGGCGGTCTGCACCGGGCCGTCGGCAACGGCGCGATCGTGTTCTCCGTGTGTGCCGGGTACCAGATCCTGGGCCACGAGTTCATCAACGACCTCGGTCAGCGCGAGCCCGGCCTCGGGCTGCTCGACGTGGTCTCGGTGCGCGGCGAGGGCGAGCGGTGCGTGGGAGACGTACTCGGGGACATCGACGCGCGCCTCGGCCTGCCTCCGCTGACCGGCTTCGAGAACCACCAGGGCGTCACCCACCTCGGCCCCACCGCCCGCCCGTTCGCGAAGGTGCGGCTCGGCAAGGGCAACGGCACGGGGGACGGCACGGAGGGCGCGTACAACGACACGGTCTTCGGTACGTACATGCACGGGCCCGTGCTCGCCCGTAACCCGCTGATCGCGGACCTGCTCCTCAAGCTGGCCCTCGACGTCAACGCGCTGCCGCCGACCGACGACCGCTGGTACGAGGCGTTGCGGGGCGAGCGGATCACGGCGGCGCAGCAGCAGCCCGCCTGACCTGCGCGCACCCCAACTCCCGCGCCGACCTGTACACCTGCTGTCCGCGTCGGCGTCACCGGCCCGTCTGTCGGGGCATCCGCACAGGTGAGCGCGGCCGTCCAGTACGCGGACGCGTGCTACGGCCAGGGGCCCCGCCGCCGGTATGGTGGCGGGGATCGAGCCGGACAGCGTGGTCCGGTCCCGGCCCACGTGGAGAAGGATTTCGGGCGATGCGCATTGGTGTCCTGACGTCCGGCGGCGACTGCCCCGGCCTGAACGCCGTCATCCGTTCCGTCGTGCACCGCGCCGTCGTGGACCACGGTGACGAGGTGATCGGCTTCCGGGACGGCTGGAAGGGCCTCCTGGAGTGCGACTACCTGAAGCTCGACCTCGACGCGGTGAGCGGCATCCTCGCTCGCGGCGGCACCATCCTCGGCTCCTCCCGGGTCCGCCCCGAGCATCTGCGGGACGGCGTGGAGCGGGCCAGGGGCCATGTCGCCGAGCTCGGGCTCGACGCGATCATCCCGATCGGCGGCGAGGGCACCCTCAAGGCGGCCCGGCTGCTGTCCGACAACGGCCTGCCGATAGTCGGCGTACCGAAGACCATCGACAACGACATCGCGGTCACGGACGTCACCTTCGGCTTCGACACGGCCGTCGGGGTCGCCACGGAGGCCCTGGACCGGCTCAAGACGACCGCCGAGTCCCACCAGCGCGTCCTGATCGTCGAGGTCATGGGCCGCCACACCGGCTGGATCGCCCTGCACTCCGGTATGGCCGCGGGCGCCCACGCCATCGTCGTACCTGAACGCCCCTTCGACATCGAGGAGTTGGCCGCGCGCGTCGGCGAACGCTTCGAGGCGGGGAAGCGGTTCGCGATCGTCGTCGCCGCGGAGGGCGCGAAGCCGCGCGAGGGCTCGATGGAGTTCGACGAGGGCGGCAAGGACGTGTACGGCCATGAGCGGTTCGCCGGGATCGCCCGGCAGCTCTCCCTGGAGCTGGAGGAACGGCTCGGGAAGGAGGCGCGGCCGGTGATTCTCGGGCATGTGCAGCGGGGTGGGACGCCTACGGCCTATGACCGGGTGCTGGCTACCCGGTTCGGGTGGCATGCGGTGGAGGCGGTGCATCGGGGGGAGTTCGGGCGGATGACGGCCCTTCGGGGCACTGACATCGTGATGGTGTCTCTTGCCGAAGCCGTCGAGACGCTCAAGACCGTTCCCGAGGCTCGGTACGCCGAGGCGGAGTGCGTGCTTTAGCCGTTGACGGTTGTTCGTCGGGTGCGGGTTCGCTGTGGCTGGTCGCGCCCACGCGGCGGAGCCGCACATGTCAGAGCCCCGCGCCCCTAAAGGCGAAAAACCTTCCACCGCCCCCCGGTCCCAGTCGTGACCGGGGGCGGTTCTACTCTTGGGGGATGGAGCACAGCGGGCACGGTATGACCATGGATCTTCTGCCCTTCACCTTGGGGCGGGGGCTCGGGTGGTCCGCCGATCCGTTCTTTCTGGTCGCCTGTCTGGTGGGGCTCGGGCTCTACGCGTGGGGTGTTGTGCGGCTCGCGCGGCGTGGGGACTCGTGGTCCGTCGGGCGGACCGTGTCCTTCGTGCTCGGTGTGCTGACCGTCATGCTCGTCATGTGCACCAGGCTCAACGACTACGGCATGGTCATGTTCAGCGTGCACATGGTGCAGCACATGGTGATCAGCATGGTCTCGCCGATCCTCATCCTGCTCGGTGCGCCGATCACCCTCGCGCTGCGGGCCCTGCCGGTCGCGGCCCGGGGACGGAAGGGGCCGCGTGAGCTGCTGCTCGCGCTGCTGCACAGCCGGTACATGCGGATCATCACGCATGCGGCGTTCACCATCCCGCTGTTCATCGCCAGCCTCTACGCCCTGTACTTCACGCCGGTCTTCGACTTTCTGATGGAGTCGAAGACCGGGCACGTCGCGATGATGTGTCACTTCCTCGCCGTCGGGCTGATCTTCTTCTGGCCGATCATGGGCGTCGACCCCGGCCCGAACCGGCCCGGCTATCTGATGCGGATGCTGGAGTTGTTCGCGGGCATGCCGTTCCACGCGTTCTTCGGGATCGCGCTGATGATGGCGTCGGCGCCGATGGTCGAGTCGTACAAGAATCCGCCCGCCTCGCTCGGCATCGACGCGCTCTCCGACCAGAACGCGGCCGGCGGGATCGCCTGGGCGTTCAGCGAGATCCCGACCGTGCTCGTCCTGCTGACGCTGCTCTTCCAGTGGTACAGCTCCGAGCAGCGGCAGGCGAAGCGTCAGGACCGGGCCGCCGACCGTGACGGCGACAAGGAACTCGAGGCGTACAACGCCTATTTGGCCTCACTGAACGCACGCGGGCGCTGAATCAACTTTTATTCCCGTTGCCTGAAACACTTTCTTATTCAGTAGCATGTACGTGATGTATCCGCCGGGGGGAGCGGTATGACACTGCGTGCTTTCAAAAAACTAGGGCTTCACCACCTGTCCGTCGCACTGTTGTGCGTTCTTTTCGTCAGTAGTTGCGAAAGAGAGTCGCCGCCGACGGTGGTGAAGGCGGTGGCCTCGGGGGTGGCCTCCCTCGCGCCGTTCTTCGACGAGAGCAGCGGCCTGGGCCATGACGCGCACGTCCGTTCGCAGCCCGCGCACGGCAGCAGCCTGCAGCAGGGCAGTACGCCCGGGCTGTACGGGGGCACGAGGAAGCCGACGGTCTGTGACGTCGACCGGCTGAAGCAATTCCTCACCGACCCCCGCAACAACAGGAAGGCCCAGGAATGGGCACGTGTGGTCGATATTCCGCAGAGCGGGATTCCCGCCTATCTCGACCGCCTCACACCCGTTCTCCTGCGTCACGACACCCTCGTGAAGAACCACGACTACAAGAGGGAAAAAGCGGTCCCCTTCGACGCACTGCTCCAGGCGGGAATCGCGGTGCTCGTCGATGAGGCGGGAGTTCCCGCCGTGAAGTGTTCATGCGGAAATCCGCTGAAGTCGTTCAAGGGTGCGACCGACCGTATTTCCGTCCAGTTCGAGGACGGCAACAAGAAGTGGCGGGACTACGACGCCGACGAGGTCGTGCTCGTACGCCCCGCACCCAGCAAGGTCGACCGGTTCGCGCTCGTCGACGTGGACGAACCCGAGCGGGGCATCTACCGGCAGACCGGGACCAAGGGAGAGGCCGACACGGTCTTCGACACCCGCGAGCGGCATCAGGTTCCGCGCTTCTCCGGAACGACCTTCGGCGCCGCGAGCAGCCTACTGACGAACCTGGGCCTGGCGACGGCGTACGACAGCGCCGGGCTGCCCCCGCCGGACGCCACCGTCACCGGGTCGCACCCGGGTCCGGGAACCGCGCTCCCCTTCGGCTCGTACGTCACCCTGAACGTCCACATCGAGTCCGGGTCGGCGGACGACGGCAGCGGAGGAGCAAGGGGAAGCGGCGGCGCCACTCCCTCCTGGCCGGGGTCGGGTACGGGTTCGGGTTCGGCGCCTGGTTCGGGGGCGAGCTCGGCTCCAGGGTCCGACAGCCCGTCACCCGGCGGGACCGGTGCCTCGGCGTCTCCCTCCGCCTCTCCCTCCGTATCTCCCTCGTCCCCGCCTCCGTCCAGCGACGAGCCCAGTCCCCCGGCATCCGAGCCCCCGCCGTCCGAGCCGCCGACATCCGATCCCACCCCCTCCGGCCCCGGCACCAGCACCCCCGACACCGACCCCCCGAGCGAGGCACCCTCCTCCGAACCTCCTCCACCACCGCCTCCCGCTCCGCCTCCCTCACCCCCACCGCCGTCGAGCGACGAGCCCAGCGCACCGCCGGACCCGACCAGCGCGTCCCCCGACCCAGGCAGTCCGCCTCCGTCGACCACCACGACTTCGGCCTCCTCGGAATCGCCGGGTGCGTAATCGCGCCCTTCGACCAGCCCCCACCGGCGGGCAGCCAACGAACCGCCCATCCAGCGGGTAGACGCGGGAGTCACCGGATGCCATCAGGACCACCCCCAGGACCACCCACCTCGGGAGTCGGCCGGGTCATCGCCGGCCGTTACCTTCTGCTCAACCAGCTCGGCAGCGGCGGCATGGGCCACGTCTGGCTCGCCCACGACCAGAGACTCGCCTGCGAGGTCGCCCTCAAGGAGATCGTGTTCCGCGACCCGGCCGAGGCCTCCGACGAGCGCACCGCCCGGGTCGCCCGGGCCCGCGCCGAGGCACGGCACGCGGCCGTGCTGCGCGGCAACCCGAACGTGGTGACCGTGCACGACGTACTCGAACACGAGGGCCTGCCCTGGATCGTCATGGAGTACGTGGCGGGCGCCCTCGACCTGCGCGACCTGATCGGCATGCGCGGCCCCCTCGCGCCGGCCGAGGCCGCCCGGATCGGCCTCGCCGTCCTGGACGCGCTGACCGCCGGACACGAGCAGGGCATCATGCACCGGGATGTGAAGCCCGCGAACATCCTGCTGGCGCCGGACCGCAGCGGGACGCCGTACGCCCGGATCCTGCTCACCGACTACGGCATCTCGGTGCAACCGGAGACGGGCGAGCCCCGGTACACGATGACGTCCACCCTGGTCGGCACGGCGGGGTATCTGGCGCCCGAGCGGGCCACCGGCGGGCCGCCGACCGCCGCCGCCGACCTGTTCTCGCTGGGCTGCACGCTGTACTACGCCGTCGAGGGCGTCGGGCCGTTCGAACGGGACACCGATCTCGCGGAGATCACCGCCGTGGTCATGGAGGAACCCCGCAAGCCGGAGCGGGCGGGCGCCCTGGGACCGGTGCTGGAGGCGATGCTCGCCAAGGATCCGGCGCTGCGGATCACGGCGGACCTGGCGGAAGCGGCCCTGGACCGGATCGTCACCCCCGAGGCCCACGCGTACGAGCGCTCCCGGACGGACCCGGGGTCGCTTCCGCCGTGGGGTGCGCCGGAGCAGTTGTACGGGCCTGTGCAGGCGCCCTCCCCTCCGGGCGGGCCCGACCCCACGCCCGCGCAGGGCTTCAGTCCGCCCGTCCCGCCGCCTCCCCGTCGCCACCGCCTGCTCCCGGCGGCGTTGGGTGCCCTGATCGGAGTCGTGCTGGCCGGTGTCGGGGTCTGGTTCATGCTGGGCGACCCGCCCGGCGGCGGCGAGCAGAGCGTCGGGAAGCCGTACGGCGGCCCCGTCGGGCTCGCCGCGCCGTTGGCGGTGGGCGACTGTGTGATCGCCGACTGGCCCGGCGGTGCGCGCTTCAAGGGGGCGCCGCGGCTGACCGTGGACCCGACCTGCCGGGACACGTCGCCGGACGGGCAGGTGCTGGCGGTCGTGGCCGACGGGTCCGTCGCCGAGGCGCGGGAGCAGGGGCCGGCCCAGTGCGAGGAGCGGACCCGGGATCTGCGGGAGAAGCTCGCGGACGTACGCGGGTACGCCGTCGTGCCGGCCGAGGGCGGGTTCGAGGCGACCGGAAGGCGTACGGCCTGTCTGCTGCTCGGCGCGCACGGCCCGGTGTACGGGCCGCTCGGGCCGTTCCGTGAGCCGGGGCAGGCGTTCAGCGACACGGCCTCCATGCAGAAACGGGACTGTCTGCGGTCGCCGTCGGGCCGGGAGGCACGGCTGGTCGCCTGTACCGAGCCGCACGACGAGGAGGTCCTCGGGTTCACGCGGCTGGACGCCGGTGTCCCCTTCGAGAAGGCGCGGGACATGTCGGACACGGCCTGCGCGAAGGACGTGCCGCCGACCGACTACGGCTTCGATCCGTCGGTCTACCGGGCCGGGTCCTGGACGAGCCGTGGAGCGTGGGACTCCGGAACGCGTTTTGTCGTCTGCACTGTTCGAAAGCAGAACGGGGGCACCATGGAGGGAGAAGAGCCATGAGGAGGGTGTTGCGATGCCCGGTTCCACGAACGGTTCCACGAAGACCATGGGGGTGCTCACCGTAGGCGGGCTCGTCGTGGTGACGGCCTACACGGTGGCGCTCGGCAGCAACGGCTGGCTGTGGTTCGGCTGGGTGGTGCTGGGCCTGATCACGCTCGGGATGGTGGTCACCCGGCCCACCTGAGCTCCGTACACCCGAACGGGCTAATAGGTTCACGGCGGGTCGGGTCAGTTCTCGAAGAGGCGGCCCGCCGAGTGCACGCCCGGCTGGTACTTCGGCAGCCGGGCGGTGATCTTCATGCCGGCTCCGAGCGCTGTCTCGATGACGAGGCCGTGGTCGTCGCCGTAGACCTGCCGGAGCCGGTCGTCCACGTTCGAGAGGCCGATGCCGCCGGACGGGCTGACCTCGCCCGCGAGGATACGGCGGAGCAGTACCGGGTCCATGCCGACGCCGTCGTCCTCGATGACGACCAGCGCCTCGGCGCCCGCGTCCTGCGCGGTGATACTGATGTGGCTCCCGCCTGCGGACGCCCCCTTGCCCTCCAGACCGTGTTTGACGGCGTTTTCCACCAGGGGCTGGAGGCAGAGGAAAGGCAACGCGACCGGGAGCACTTCGGGGGCGATCTGGAGGGTGACGGAGAGACGGTCGCCGAAGCGGGCCCGGACGAGCGCCAAGTAGTGGTCGATGGCGTGGAGTTCCTCGGCGAGGGTGGTGAAGTCGCCGTGCCTGCGGAACGAGTAGCGGGTGAAGTCGGCGAATTCCAGGAGCAGTTCGCGGGCGCGCTCGGGGTCGGTGCGCACGAACGAGGCGATCACCGCGAGCGAGTTGAAGATGAAATGCGGGGATATCTGGGCGCGAAGTGCCTTGATCTCGGCCTCGATCAGGCGGGTGCGGGACTGGTCCAGGTCCGCCAACTCCAGTTGGACGGAGACCCACCGCGCGACCTCTCCGGCCGCGCGGACGAGGACCGCCGACTCGCGGGGCGCGCACGCGACGAGGGCGCCGTGGACCCGGTCGTCGACGGTGAGGGGGGCCACGACGGCCCAGCGCAGGGGGCAGTCCGGGGCGTCGCAGGTGAGCCGGAAGGCTTCGCCGCGGCCGGTTTCGAGGGGTCCGGCGAGGCATTCCATGATCTCGGCGCGGTGGTGTTCACCGACACCGTCCCAGACGAGGACCGACTTCTGGTCGGTGAGGCAGAGGGCGTCCGTGCCGAGCAGGGTGCGCAGCCGCCGGGCCGAGCGGCCGGCGGTCTCCTCGGTGAGGCCGGCGCGCAGTGGCGGTGCGGCGAGGGAGGCGGTGTGCAGGGTCTCGAAGGTGGCGTGCTCGACGGGGGTGCCGAGGCCGCCGAGGCGTTCGGGGCGGGCGGCGCGCCGGCCCAGCCAGAACCCGGCGGCCAGCAGCGGGAGGACGGCCACGCAGAGTCCGGCGAGGAATCCGCTCATGTCCGGGTCACCTCCGTGCGTGCCGGTCCCCCGAGACCGTGGCCGCCGTGGCCGCCGTGGCCGCTGTGGCCGCCGTGCGCCCCGGACAGCTCCTCCGGCAGGTGGAAGCGGGACAGGATGGCCGCCGTGCCGGCCGGGACGCGGCCCGGGGTGGCCAGGGACACCAGGATCATGGTGAGGAATCCCAGGGGTACGGACCAGAGGGCGGGCCAGGCGAGCAGGGCGTGCAGGGCGCCCGTGCCCGGGAAGCTCGCCATGGTGGCGGCCACGGCGAGGAGCGCGGAGCCCCCGCCGACCAGCATCCCGGCGGCGGCGCCCGGCGGGGTCAGCCGGCGCCACCAGATGCCGAGGACGAGCAGCGGGCAGAAGGAGGACGCGGAGACGGCGAAGGCGAGCCCGACGGCGTCGGCTACGGGGAGCCCGCCGACGATGGCGCTGGCGGCGAGGGGTACGGCCATGGCGATGACCGTACCGAGGCGGAAGTGCCGTACTCCGCGTGAGGGCAGGACGTCCTGGGTGAGGACTCCGGCGACGGCCATGGTGAGGCCCGACGCGGTGGACAGGAACGCGGCGAAGGCGCCGCCGGCCACCAGTGCGCCCAGCAGGTCGCCGCCGAGGCCGCCGATCATGCGGTCGGGCAGCAGGAGGACGGCGGCGTCGGCGTCGGAGGTGAGGGCCAGTTCGGGGGCGTAGAGGCGGCCCAGGGCGCCGTAGACGGGCGGGAGGAGGTAGAAGGCGCCGATGAGGCCGAGGACGGCGACGGTGGTGCGACGGGCGGCGACGCCGTGCGGGCTGGTGTAGAAGCGGACCACGACGTGCGGCAGGCCCATGGTGCCGAGGAACGTGGCGAGGATCAGGCCGTACGTGGCGTACAGCGGGCGTTCCTCGCGGCCTTCGGCGAGGGAGGTCGACATGCCGCCGTTGGTGCCGCGGTCGGCCTGGGGGACGGCGGCGCCCTTGGCGAAGGTGAGGCGGGTGCCGCGGTCGATGTGGTGGGTGCCGGTGGGGAGGTGGAGGACCTGGTCCGTGTGGGGGCGGCCGTCGACCGTGCCGGTCACGGTGACGGTGAGGGGGGCCCTCAGTTTCAGGTCGAGGCCGTCCGCGACGCGCACGACGCGCTGTTCGCGGAAGGTGGCGGGTTCGTCGAAGGCGTGGCGCGGGGCGCCGTCGCCCTGCCAGGCGAGGGCGAGGAAGAGGGCCGGGACGAGCATCGCGGTGAGCTTCAGCCAGTACTGGAAGGCCTGCACGAAGGTGATGCTGCGCATGCCGCCGGCGGCGACGGTGGCGACCACGACGACGGCGACGATGACCCCGCCGGCCCAGTCGGGCGCGTCGGTCAGGACCGCCAACGTCAGCCCCGCGCCCTGGAGCTGGGGCAGCAGGTAGAGCCAGCCGACCCCGACGACGAAGGCTCCGGCGAGCCGCCGTACGGCCTGGGAAGCGAGGCGGGCCTCGGCGAAGTCGGGGAGCGTGTAGGCGCCGGAGCGGCGCAGCGGGGCGGCGACGAAGAGGAGCAGCAGGAGGTAGCCGGCGGTGTAGCCGACGGGGTACCAGAGCATGTCGGGGCCCTGGACGAGGACGAGGCCGGCGATGCCGAGGAAGGAGGCGGCGGAGAGGTACTCGCCGCTGATCGCGGTGGCGTTGAGGCGGGGGCCGACGGTGCGGGAGGCGACGTAGAAGTCGGAGGTGGTGCGGGAGATGCGCAGGCCGAACGCGCCGACGAAGACCGTCGCCACGACGACGAGGGCGACGGCCGGGACGGCGTAGTTCTCGTTCACAGGGGCCTGTTCCCGTTCATGGCGTCAGCGGTCCTGGTCCTCGACCAGCCGGACGAAGTCCCGTTCGTTGCGTTCGGCGCGCCGCACGTACCAGCGGGCGAGCAGCACCAGGGGCGCGTAGAGGCCGAAGCCGAGGATCAGCCACTTCAGGTGGTGGGCGTCGGGCAGCGCGGCGAAGAGCAGCGGCAGCGGCGCGACGAGGAGTGCGAGGACCGCGAACACGGCCAGGGCGGCGCGGAGTTGGGAGCGCATGAGGGAGCGGACGTAGGTGTGGCCGAGGGTGGTCTGCTCGTCGATCTCGGTGCGCGGCCGGTAGTAGCCAAAGGTGCGGCGGGCGCGCCGGGGCGGCCCGGTGACGACGACGCGGCGTTCGGCGGGATCCTGGGGCATGGATGCGGTTCCGTCCCTCAGCTCGCGGGCCGGCGCATCAGCAGGTCCCGTAGCTCACGGGCGTGGCGCCGGCTGACCTGGAGTTCCTCGGCGCCGACCAGGACGCTCACGGCGCCGGCGTCGAGGCGGAGTTCACCGATGTGGCGCAGGGCGACGAGGTGGCGGCGGTGGATGCGGACGAAACCGCGGGCGCGCCAGCGCTCCTCCAGGGTGGAGAGCGGGATGCGTACGAGGTGGCTGCCCCGGTCGGTGTGCAGACGGGCGTAGTCGCCCTGGGCCTCGACGTGGGTGATGTCGTCGACGGCGACGAAGCGGGTCACTCCGCCGAGCTCGACGGGTATGTGGTCGGGGTCGGGTTCGTGCACGGGTATGGGCGCGGGCAGGGTCGGGGTGTTGTCGCGCAGTTCGGCGGCTCGGCGGACGGCTTCGGCGAGGCGTTCCTTGCGTACGGGTTTCAGTACGTAGTCGACGGCCTTGAGGTCGAACGCCTGGACGGCGAAGTCCTCGTGGGCGGTGACGAACACGACGAGCGGCGGCTTGGCGAACCCGGTGAGGAGACGGGCGAGGTCGAGGCCGTCGAGACCGGGCATGTGGATGTCGAGGAACACCACGTCGATGGCCTCGGGTCCGCCGGGCCCCGACTGGAGGGCGCGGTTGATGCGGCGCAGCGCCTCGGTCGCGTCACCGGCTCCCTCGGCGGTGCCGATCCGTGGGTCGGCGTGCAGCAGATAGAGCAGTTCCTCGAGGGAGGGGCGTTCGTCGTCGACGGCGAGGGCGCGCAGCATGAAGGTGGAGTGTAGGTGGAATTCGTACGTGTGCACATGTGCCGGGTGGGTAAGCCGCCGATGGGGCGCGGTGCCCGCCGTCGCTGGATACAGTGCCCGGATGAACAGCAGGCCGGCGCCTTTCGACGAAGTGGACCGGAAGATCATCACCACCCTGATGGCGAACGCCCGTACGAGCTTCGCCGAGATCGGCGCGGCGGTCGGGTTGTCGGCCACCGCGGTGAAGCGGCGGGTGGACCGGCTGCGTGAGACGGGCGTGATCACCGGGTTCACGGCGACGGTGGAGCCGTCGGCGCTCGGCTGGAGCACGGAGGCGTACGTCGAGGTGTACTGCGAGGGCGCGGCGCCGCCCCGGCGGCTGGCGGAGGTGGTGCGCAACCATCCGGAGATCACGGCGGCGATGACGGTGACGGGCGGCGCGGACGCGCTGCTGCATGTGCGGGCGACGGATGTGGAGCACTTCGAGAACGTGCTGGAGCGCATCAGGACCGAGCCGTTCATCCGGAAGACGATCAGCTACATGGTGCTGTCCCACCTCCTCACGGAAAGCCCGGAGGCGGGGGCTACCCATCCTGCCCCGAACAACACATCGAAAGGCGCATCAGACCTGCGTTGATGCCGTCAAAGACGCAGGATTCCTGCGCCGACACGCAATCGTTGTCACTTGTCGAGCGTCGGGCTCAGTTCCTACCGTGGTGTACATCCCACTGGAGCTTTGCAGGAAGCGGAGGAACCCCTCTGTGCCCGACAGCCGTGTGCCGCTCCCCCGGCGCTTTCTTGTCTGTGAACCCAGACATTTCGCCGTGCAGTACGCGATCAATCCCTGGATGAACCCCGACATCAGGGTCGACGTCGATCTGGCCCAGGAACAGTGGCGCTCGCTGATCAGCGCCTACCGCGCCCACGGCCACACCGTGGACACCGTGGAGCCGGTCGCCGGCCTGCCCGACATGGTGTTCGCCGCGAACTCGGCGGTCGTCGTCGACGGCCGTGTCTTCGGCTCCTCCTTCCACGCCCCCGAACGCCGCCCCGAGTCGACCGCGTACGAGACGTGGTTCAAGTCGGCGGGCTACGACGTGTACCGCCCGGAGTCGGTGTGCGAGGGCGAGGGAGACCTGGTCCCGGCCGGCCGCTGGATCCTGGCGGGCACGGGCTTCCGTACGACCCGTGAGGCCCATCACGAGGTGCAGGAGTACTTCGGCGTCCCGGTGATCAGCCTCAAGCTGACGGACCCGTACTTCTACCACCTGGACACGGCGCTGTTCGTCCTGGACGAGACCAACATCGCGTACTACCCGGACGCGTTCTCGCCGGGCAGCCGCGAGGTGCTGGCGCGGCTGTACCCGGACGCGGTCGTCGCGACCCGCGAGGACGCGCTCACGTTCGGGCTGAACTCGGTCTCGGACGGCCACCACGTCTTCATCGACCCGGGCGCCACGGCCCTCGCCGCCGAACTGACGCGCCACGGCTACCTCCCCGTTCCCGTCGACCTGTCGGAGTTCCGCAAGGCCGGCGGCGGCATCAAGTGCTGCACTCAGGAGATCCGCTCATGACCGCACCGACGAGCACGAACACGGGCGCAGCCACCGCCACCCGCACCTCCGCGGACCTCATCCGCGCCGAGGAACCGGTCCTCGCGCACAACTACCACCCGCTGCCCGTGGTCGTGGCCCGCGCCGAGGGCGCCTGCGTCGAGGACGTCGAGGGCCGCCGCTATCTGGACATGCTGGCCGGCTACTCGGCCCTGAACTTCGGCCACCGCCACCCGGCGCTGATCGAGGCGGCGCACCGCCAGCTGGACCGCCTCACCCTCACGTCCCGCGCCTTTCACAACGACCGGCTGGCCCAGTTCGCCACCTCCCTGGCCGAGTTGACGGGCCTGGACATGGTCCTGCCGATGAACACCGGCGCCGAGGCGGTCGAGAGCGCCGTCAAGGTGGCCCGCAAATGGGCGTACGACGTGAAGGGCGTCCCCGCCGACCGGGCGACGATCGTGGTCGCGGCGGACAACTTCCACGGCCGTACGACGACGATCGTCAGCTTCTCCACGGACGAGACGGCCAGGGCGGGATTCGGCCCGTTCACCCCGGGCTTCCGGATCGTGCCCTACAACGACCTGGCGGCCCTGGAGGAGACGATCGACGAGACGACGGCCGCGGTCCTCCTGGAGCCCATCCAGGGCGAGGCGGGCGTCCTGATCCCCGACGACGGCTATCTGACCGGCGTACGCGAACTGACCCGCCGCACGGGCTGCCTGTTCATCGCCGACGAGATCCAGTCGGGCCTGGGCCGCACCGGGCGCACGCTGGCGGTGGACCACGAGAACGTCGTGCCGGACATGCTGCTGCTCGGCAAGGCCCTGGGCGGCGGCATCGTGCCCGTGTCGGCGGTGGTCGCGCGCCGGGACGTCCTCGGGGTGCTGCGGCCGGGCGAACACGGCTCGACGTTCGGCGGCAACCCCCTGGCCGCGGCGGTCGGCCAGGCCGTGGTCGAGCTGCTGGAGACCGGCGAGTTCCAGCGCAGGGCGGCCGAATTGGGGGTCGTCCTGCGTGACGGTCTGACCGGGCTGGTCGGCAAGGGCGTCGTCGGCTTCCGGTCGCGGGGACTGTGGGCGGGGGTCGACGTCGACCCGGCCATCGGGACCGGACGGGAGATCAGTGAGCGGCTGATGCGGGAGGGCATCCTGGTCAAGGACACCCACGGGTCGACAATCCGGCTGGCGCCGCCGCTGACGGTCACCGGGGAGGAACTGACGACGGCTCTGGGCGCGCTGGAGCGGGTGCTGACGCGGGGGGCCTGACGGCGGACGGCACGGCGGATGCTCCGACCGCCGTGCCGTCGCGGCTCAACGAGGTCTTTCCGGACGCACCCGAGCTGATCACCCCGTTACAGGTAACCGCCTCGACACATACACTGACGTCCTGACGCGCACCCCGTTGACCTGCGTTGACCTGCATTGATCTGAGGAGCGACCCCCTTGTTCTACTACGTACTCAAATACGTGCTGCTCGGGCCGCTGCTGAGACTGGTCTTCCGGCCTCGGATCGAGGGGCTCGAAAACGTCCCGTCGTCGGGCGCCGCGATCGTCGCCGGGAACCATCTGTCCTTCTCCGACCACTTCCTGATGCCCGCGATCCTCAAACGGCGCATCACCTTTCTCGCGAAGGCCGAGTACTTCACGGGTCCTGGGATCAAGGGGCGGCTGACCGCGTTCTTCTTCCGCAGCGCCGGGCAGATTCCGGTGGACCGGTCCGGTAAGGAGGCGGGGCAGGCGGCGATCCGTGAAGGGCTCGGGGTGCTGAGCAAGGACGAGCTGCTCGGTATCTATCCGGAGGGCACCCGGTCGCACGACGGACGGCTCTACAAGGGCAAGGTCGGGGTCGCCGTCATGGCGCTCAGGGCCCAGGTGCCCGTCATCCCGTGCGCGATGATCGGCACCTTCGAGGCGCAGCCGCCGGGCAAGGTCATCCCGAACGTCCATCCCGTGGCCATCCGCTTCGGCAAGCCCCTCGACTTCTCCCGCTACCTCGGGATGGAGGACGAGAAGGCGGTTCTGCGGGCCATCACGGACGAGATCATGTACGCCATCCTCAACCTCTCCGGGCAGGAGTACGTCGACCAGTACGCGGCCGTCGCCAAGGCGGAGGAAGCCGCAGCGAAGAAGGCGGAGAAGGAGCAGCGGGCGCGCAAGTTCCCGCGTATGCCGCTCAGTTGAGGCCGCCGACGCTCTTCACCACATCCGCGATCTGCTCGTGGCTAATCTCCTGCTGCCCTGGCGCTCTCAGCGGTTACGGTCGCTCCATGAAACGAGCTGTGGTGATCGGAGCAACCGGGCAGATCGGACGGGTGGCCGTGGGGGCGCTCGCCAGGGACGGGTGGGAGGTGACCGCCGTCTCGCGGGGCGGCGGACGGGACGGCGACTGGCCGGACGAGGTGCGGGTCGCGGCCGCCGACCGGGCTGACGACACGGCGCTCGGGGCGGTGGTCGGCGACGGGTGCGATGTCCTCGTGGACATGGTGGCCTACGGGCCCGAGCACGCACGGCAGTTGGCCGGTCTCGCCGGCCGGGTCGGGTCGGCCGTGGTGATCTCCAGCCTGTCCGTGTACGAGGACGACAAGGGCCGCAACTTCGACACGCAGGAGGAGCCCGACGGCTTCCCCGAGTACCCGGTGCCCATCACCGAGGAACAGCTCACGGTCCGGCCGGGCGAGAGCTCGTACAGCACCCGGAAAGCGGGCCTGGAGCGCGAACTCCTCGCCCTCGGCGACCAGTTGCCGGCCACGCTGCTGCGGGCGGGCGCGATCCACGGGCCGTACTGCCGTAGTCCGCGCGAGCTGTACTTCGTCAAACGCAACCTGGACGGGCGGCGCCGGCGCGTCCTCGCCTACGGCGGCGGGAGCCGTTTCCATCCGGCGAGCGTCCACAACATCGCCGAGCTGATCCGGCTGGCCGCCGCGCGTCCGGGTGCCCGGGCCCTGAACGCCGTCGATCCCGAGGCGCCGACGGTGGCGGAGATCGCCGGGGCGATCGACTCCGTGATGGGGGTCGAGGTGGAGACCGTTCTGGTGGACGGTCCGCCGCCGGTGCCCACCGTGGGCGACACCCCGTGGTCGACGCCGGTGCCCGTGGTGTGCGACATGTCCGCCGCCGAACGGGAGTTGGGCTACCGGCCCGTCGTCACGTACGCCCAGAGCCTGCCGGAGACCGTCGCCTGGATCGAGGGGCAGTTGGCCGGGCGGGACTGGCGGGAGGCGTATCCCAAGATGTACGAGACGTACGGCGATCTCTTCGACTACGCGGCGGAGGACGCCTGGTCGGCGTGACAGGAGGCGCGTGACGGGTGTGGGGCGGCCGGAAGAATCTCCGGCCGCCCCACACCTCGTACGACTGACTGCTGCAACTGGCTGCTACGGCTTGGGGGTGGCGTGCGGGGTGCAGGTCACGTCCGCCGCGTCCACCTTGCCGGTGAGCAGGTAGGTGTCGACCCGCGCGTTGATGCACGGGTTGACAAGCCCGGTCACGCCGTGGGAGCCCGCGTCCTTCTCCGTGATCAGGCGGGAGCCCTTGAAGCGCTTGTGCAGTTCGACGCCGCCGTCGTACGGGGTGGCCGCGTCACGCGTGGACTGCACGATCAGCACGGGCGGCAGGCCCTTGCCGGACTTCACGTTCACTGGCGTCTGCTGCTTGACCGGCCAGGTCGCGCACGGCAGGTTCAGCCAGGCGTTGGCCCAGGTCATGAACGGGTAGTCCTTGTGCAGCCGGGTGTTGTCGCGGTCCCACTTCTTCCAGCTGGTGGGCCACTTGACGTCGGTGCACTCGACGGCCGTGTAGACGGCGGTGCTGTTCTCGGAGGCCACGTTGCCCGCGGTGTCCGTGAGGTCGGGGGCCGCCGCGTCGACGAGCGCCTTGGTGTCCCCGGCGACGTACTTGCTGAACACGGTGGCGACCGGGATCCACGACGAGTCGTAGTACGGGGCGCTCTGGAAGAAGGAGATCAGCTCGGCCGGTCCGACCAGCCCGCCGATCGGGGCCTTCTTCGCGGTGGCCCGCAACTCCAGCCACTTCGCCTGTACTTGGGCCCGGGTGGTACCCAGGTGGAAGACGGCGTCGTTCTTCGCGATCCAGTCCTGCCAGTCGTTCCAGCGCGTCTCGAAGGCGACGTCCTGGTCGAGGTTGGCCTCGTACCAGACCTTCTCGCGGGACGGGTTGACCACACTGTCCGCGATCATCCGGCGGACGTGCCCCGGGTACATCGTCCCGTAGACGGCCGCGATGTACGTCCCGTACGACACACCGAGGAAGTTGAGCTTCTTCTCCCCCAGCGCGGCACGGATGACGTCCAGGTCGCGCACCGTGTTCGGCGTGGTCATGTACCGGAGCATCTCGCCGCTGCGCTCGTAGCAGCCCTCCGCGTACTCACGGGCCAGCGTGCGCTGGGCGCGCTTGTCCGCCTCCGAGTCCGGCACCGGGTCCAGCTTGGGCGCCTTCACGAACTCCTGCGGGTCGACACAGGAGATGGGCGCCGAGTGGCCGACTCCGCGCGGGTCGAAGCCCACGAAGTCGTACGCCTTCGACACGTTGGTCCACAGCGGGTTGTTCGTCGTGACCCGGCGCGGGAAGCGCAGTCCGGAGGCGCCCGGCCCACCCGGGTTGTAGACGAGCGCGCCCTGCCGGTCCTTCTTCGTCCCCGTGTTGCCGATGTGGTCGACGGCGAGCTTGATCTGCTTGCCGTACGGCTTCGCGTAGTCGAGCGGCACCGTGACCCAGCCGCACTGGATCGGCTTCTCCAGGCCCCAGTCGGCCGCGCAGTCCTGCCAGTCGATTCCGGCCTTCGCGGCTCGTGCGGCGGCGATGGTCGCGCCGCGCGTCTCACGGTCCTGGCCATGGCGGGCGTCCGCGCTGGCCGAGGGCGCCGCGACGGCGCCGGCTATCAGAGTCGCCGTGATGAGCGCTCCGGCGGAACCGAGCGCCGCGGCTCGTTTCGTCGCCTGCGTGCCTCTCAAGTGAGACCTCCCCGTACATAGTTGGTGTCGGTCGGTGACGGGGATCGATCCTTGCCGCTGCGCGGGACCCGTGAACAGGGGGAGACGGCGTTCTTTACCAATCCGATAAACGGTGAACAGGGTTTCGCTCAGCGGACATTGGGTGCGGTGTGGGGATTTGCCCGCTGATCGGCGGGCGGCCCCGTCGATCAGCCGCCGCGGGCCGGTTCCAGGATCGCCAAGGCCTCGTCCAATACCCTGCGCAGCCCCAGCGCGTCCGGCGCGACCGCGGTCACCAGTGCGGCGGGTCCGGCGAGCGGAACGAGCGCGGCGCCCTCCCCCAGCATCCGAGCCTCGACCGGCGCGTCCACGAACTCCGGCCGTACGACGATGAGTTGACCGAGCGCGCGATGCCCCGCCAGCACGGCCGGCCCGTCCCAGCCGCCCGGCGCCCCGGGTCCGCAGGCCAGCTCCTGGTCGAGGACGACCCGTCCCCCGACCCGCACCGTGAGACGGCTGCCGAGCCGCCCCGGGTCCTCACCGGAGCGACCGAGCACCTGCTCCTCACGGAACACGAACCGGGCGTCCGGCGCGAGATCGACACGGGTGCCGACATACAGCTCGCTGCCCTGGGCGCAGATCAACTGCTCCGGCAGCCAGCGGAGTTCGCCGCCGTCCGCGACAGCGATCCGTACGTCGTAGCGGGCCTCGCCCTTCGCCTGGCCCGGCAGTGCGATGGTGGCCGCGGCCGACGCGAGATGCAGTCGGGCGCCCTCCCCCACCTCCGCCTCCACAGCGAGGTGGTCGCCGCCGAGCGGCCCGCTCATGGCGCCGACCAGCATGACGCGGGCCTCGTCGCCGTGCGCCCGGATGCGGCGCAGCGCCAGCGGTCCGTCTCCGTCGAGCACCGGCAGGGCGGTGCCGCCCCGGCCGTCCGCCCGGGCGACGATCCGCGCGGTGGCCCGTACGCCGACGGTCATGCCGTCCACGCCGTGAGCTGCGCCCGCACCCATCCGGCGACCTCCGTGACGCCGGCCTCACCGCGCAGCGACTGGAAGACGACGGGCATGTTCCCACGCGCCGCCTTCGCGTCGGCGGCCATCCGGCCGAGGTCGGAACCGACGTACGGCGCGAGGTCGGTCTTGTTGACGACGAGCAGGTCGGCGGTGGTGACGCCGGGGCCGCCCTTGCGCGGGATGTCGTCCCCGCCGGCGACGTCGATGACGAAGATCTGCGCGTCCACGAGCCCCTTGGAGAAGGTGGCGGTGAGGTTGTCGCCGCCGGACTCGACGAGCACGAGGTCGAGGGGGCCGGTCTCGTCCTCCAGGTCCTCGACGGCCTCCAGGTTGGCGGAGATGTCGTCGCGGATCGCGGTGTGCGGGCAGGCGCCCGTCTCCACGGCGGTGATCCGCTCGGGCGGCAGGACGGCCTCGCGCAGCAGGAACTCGGCGTCCTCGCGGGTGTAGATGTCGTTCGTGACCACGGCGAGCGACAGCTCTTCGCGCAGGGCGCGGCAGAGGGCGGCGACGGTGGCGGTCTTGCCGGACCCGACGGGGCCGCCGAGCCCGATGCGCAGGGCGCGGCGGGTGCCGTCGGGCCGACGCGCGTCGGCACTCACGGCTGCGCCGGGCTGGGGGTGGGAGTGGTCGAGGTGCATGGATACGACTCCGGTTCTGTTCTCTGTCACTACTGCTGCTGCGTGCCGTCCTCGGGGGCGCTGCCCCCGAACCCCCGCTCCTCAAACGCCGGAGGGGCTGAAATACCAGCGCCGGCCGGCACCTCCAGCCCGTCCGGCGTTTGAGGACGAGGCCCCTTCAGGGCCGAACGGGGGTTCGGGGGCAGCGCCCCCGAGGACGGGCGAAGAAACGCGCCCCTAGGACGCGAACAATCGCACCGCCCACCCCGCATGCGCCTCCGCCCCCACCTCCAGCATCGGCGCCGCAGCCGCGGGCAACGCGTCCACTTCCCCCACGGCCGCCGCCTCCACCGCCCGGTCCACCACCCGGTCCAGCTCCGGCGCCAACCGCGCCAACACCCCACTCGCATCGAACGGATCAAGGCTCAGCAACCGAACCGTCGCCGTCGCGGGCCCGCTGACGCACTCGTACACGGAGCAGTACGCCGCGTCCTGTGGCCCCAGCCCCGCCGCCCGCGCCGCGAGCCCCAGGACCACCGGCTGATGCGCGCCCTTGGGGAACTCCCGTGCCAGCGCGTCGAGTTCCGCCGACGGCCAGGTAGCCCGTGCCGCCCTCATCAACTGCCGCCCCAGCTTCCGCGCGGCGACGCGCAACGCCGGGGACGGAGTGCGCGCGTCCGCCGCGCCGTCGAGCGCCACCGGATCGACACCACTGGCCGCGGCGGCGGCCAGGGCCGCCGACACGAGCCCCGTCGTGTGCAGCCGCCCCCGGCAGAACTCCTCCAGGCTCGCGGCCCCCGTGATACGCCCCGCCTTGACGGCGGCCTCGGCCCCGCCGGAGTGCGCGTGCCCTCCGGCGGGGAACCGGCCGTCGGCCAGGACGAGCAGCGCTGCCCTGCTCATCAGGCCCTCCCCTTGACGAACGTGCCCATCAGAAGAGGAAGTACCGCTGGGCCATGGGCAGTTCGGCGGCCGGAGTGGCCTCGACCAGCTCCCCGTCGATGTGCACGGCGAAGCTGTCGGGGTTGATCCGTACGTCCGGACGCGCGTCGTTCTCCCGCATGTCGGCCTTGGTCACCGCGCGGGTCGACTCGATCGCGACGAACCGCTTGCCCAGCTGGAGCCGCTCCGGCAGCCCGTCGTCGATCGCCAGCTGCGAGACGAAGTTGAACGAGTTCGAGGCCGGTGCCCGTCCGATCGCCCCGAACATCGGCCGGGGCAGGATCGGCTGCGGAGTCGGGATCGAGGCGTTCGCGTCGCCCATCTGCGCGTACGCGATCTGTCCGCCCTTGATGACGAGATGCGGCTTCACCCCGAAGAACGCGGGCTCCCAGAGGACCAGGTCGGCGAGCTTGCCCGTCTCCACGGAGCCGATCTCCCGCGCGAGGCCCTGCGCGAGGGCCGGGTTGATCGTGTACTTGGCGACATAGCGACGTACACGGTGGTTGTCGGCACTGCCGTCGCCCGGCAGGGCTCCCCGGCGCCGCTTCATCACGTGGGCGGTCTGCCAGGTCCGCATGATGACCTCGCCCACCCGCCCCATGGCCTGGGCGTCGGACGAGATGATGGAGATCGCGCCCAGGTCGTGAAGGATGTCCTCCGCGCCGATCGTCGACGGCCGGATGCGTGACTCGGCGAACGCCAGGTCCTCCGGCACCGCCGCGTTCAGGTGGTGGCAGACCATCAGCATGTCGAGGTGTTCCTCGGCGGTGTTGACGGTGTACGGCCGCGTCGGATTCGTCGAGCTCGGCAGGACGTGCGGCTCGGAGACCACGGACATGATGTCCGGCGCGTGCCCGCCGCCCGCACCCTCGGTGTGGTACGCGTGGATGCCCCGGCCCGCGATGGCCGCGAGCGTGTCGGCCACGAATCCGGCCTCGTTGAGGGTGTCCGTGTGGATGGCGACCTGGATGCCCGTGCGGTCGGCGACGGTGAGGGCCGCGTCGATGGCGGCCGGGGTCGAGCCCCAGTCCTCGTGGATCTTCAGGCCGAGGGCGCCGCCGCGGATCTGGGAGAGCATCGCGTCGTGCGAGACGGTGTTGCCCTTGCCGAGCAGGCCGAAGTTGAGGGGGTACTGCTCCATCGCCTCCAGCATCCGGGCGAGATGCCAGGGCCCCGGGGTCACCGTCGTCGCCTTCGAGCCCTCGGCCGGTCCCGTGCCGCCTCCGACGAGGGTCGTGATGCCCGAGGCGAGCGCCTCGTCGGCGATCTGCGGGCAGATCAGATGGACGTGCGCGTCGATGGCGCCCGCCGTCACGATCCGGCCGTTGCCGGCGATGATCTCGGTCTCGGGACCGATGACCAGGTCGGGATGGATCCCGTCCATCGTGTCGGGGTTGCCCGCCTTGCCGATACCGGTGATCCGGCCGTCGCGGATGCCGATGTCGGCCTTGACGATCCCCCAGTGGTCGACGATCACCGCCCCCGTGATGACCGTGTCCGGGGTGCCGTCCGCGCGCGTGGCGCGCGCCTGGCCCATGGACTCGCGGATGACCTTGCCCCCGCCGAACACCGCCTCGTCACCGGCGAGACCCGGACCGCCGGAACGATCCTCCTCGATCTCGATCAGCAGGTCGGTGTCGGCGAGCCGGATGCGGTCGCCGGTGGTGGGGCCGAACAGGTCGGCGTACGCGGCACGCGAGATCTCAGGCATCGAGGGCACC
Organism: Streptomyces sp. NRRL WC-3618; assembly: GCF_001280005.1. Lineage (GTDB taxonomy): Bacteria > Actinomycetota > Actinomycetes > Streptomycetales > Streptomycetaceae > Streptomyces. The sequence goes on from NZ_LGDW01000348.1 coordinate 93,585, forward strand.
TCCGGTCTCCCCGCGCAGTCCGGGCACGATGCGCGCGCCGGCGAGCGGAACGAGTTGTACGTCGACGGGGATCCCGGGTTCGAAGCGCACGGCGGTACCGGCGGCGATGTTCAGCCGCTTGCCACGCGCAGCCGCGCGGTCGAACTCCAGGCCGGGATTGGCCTCGGCGAAGTGGTAGTGGGAGCCGACCTGGACGGGCCGGTCGGCGGCGTTCAGCACGGTCATCGACGTGACCTCGCGGCCCTCGTTGTATGCAACGGGTCCGTCGGCGAACAGGATCTCTCCGGGAATCACGGCAGCCCGCCCCTCAGACGATCGGGTCGTGGACGGTGACGAGCTTGGTGCCGTCCGGGAAGGTCGCCTCGACCTGGACGTCGTGGATCATCTCGGGGATGCCCTCCATGACGTCTTCCCTGGTCAGCAGCGTGCGCCCGGAGGACATCAGCTCGGCGACCGTACGGCCGTCACGGGCGCCCTCAAGGATGTGCGAGGTGATCAGCGCGACCGCCTCGGGATGGTTCAGCCGGAGCCCACGGGCCCGGCGCTTCTCGGCCACGTCCGCCGCCACATGGATCAGCAGCCTCTCCTGCTCGTGCGGGGTCAGTTGCACGGCTTCCCACCTCATATCCTCGCTCCGGACCGTGCGGGGTCCGGTTGCCCGATGCCACCAAAACCGCTGGTAGCGAGATGGGCACGCTAGTTGGCCGGAGTTTCAAGGACGTTAACCGGCCCGTGATCCACCCGGGTCGCGTCGAGCGGGCCCACCCAAGCTCATCAGACCGCGCAGGCCCTCCTGGAACACGTCGACCGACACGCCGCCGAAGAGGGCCATTTGCGCGATGAAGCCCTGGGCCGCGGCGATCATGGTCCGGGCGACACTCTCGGCCGGTACGTCGGCACGCATCAGCCCGGCTTCCTGATAGCGCTCGACCAGCCGCACCCACGGCTCGTGGACCTTGGCGTAGCCCTCGGCGAGCACCTTCGACAGCTCCGCGTCGCGCAGGGTCTCGGCCCACACCTGGACGATCAGCCGGGGGAAGACGGCCACCCCCTTGTGCGTCAGCCCCGGTCGCAGACCCAGCATTCTGCCCATCACCTCGCCCACGATCACGTCCAACGGCGGGAGCGGGTTCCGCTCACCCGCCGTCCTGAAGGCGTCCCCGACCTCCTGGAGCACCTCGGTGACGATGGCGGCGATCAGCTCCTCCTTACCGCTGAAGTAGCGGTAGACGGCTCCGGCGGACAGATCGACCTCCTTGAGCACGTCCTGCATCGACGTGGCATGGAAGCCGTTGCGGGCGAAGCAGAGTGCCGCGCCGTCGAGGATCTGACGGCGTCGGGCGTCCAGGTGTTCCTGGGATACGCGGGCCATGCCCCACAAACTAAAACGAACATTCCTTCTTGACAACACATCCCGTCGGCGGGACGGTGGGACCGCACCTAAAACGAACGATCCTTCTTTTTAGATTCCGGATGAGATCCGCCAGATGAGCTCCGTCAGTCGAGATCCGTCAGATTGGAGGGAAACCATGCCTCCCACCACGTCCACCACGTCCACCGCGAGCACCCAGGGGCACCACCGCCGTGTGATCGCCGTCGTCGTCCTGGCCCCCGTCCTGGTCGCGCTGGCGCTCTGGGCCTTCGCCTGGCCCGCCGCCCGCATCGCGCCTCGCGACCTGCCGCTCGGCGTGGCCGGCCCGGCCGCCGCGGTCACCCAGGCGGAGCGGCAACTGTCGGCACACGAGGGCGCGTTCGAGATCCACCGCTACGCCGACGAGGCCGCCGCCCGGGAGGCCATCGAGGACCGGACCGTATACGGTGCCGTCGTCGTCACGCCCCGGGGCCCGAAGCTGCTGACCGCGTCGGCCGCGAGCCCCGTCGTCGCCCAGATCCTCCAGCAGGCGGTGACCGAACAGGCGGCGCGGACCGGTGGATCGGGCGCCCAGGTCAGCACCGTCGACGTCGTCCCCGCCGCCGCGAACGACCCGCGCGGCGCCGCCTTCGGTGCGAGCGTGCTGCCACTGGCGCTCGCCGGTGTGGCCGCCGGCGCCGTGGTCACCTTGCTCGGTCTGCGCGGGGTGCGGGCGGCCGGTGCGCTGGTCGCCGCCGCCGCGCTGGTCGGGATCACCGCCGCCGCGGTCGCGCACAGCTGGCTCGGCGTGCTCACCGGCGACTGGTGGGCGGAGGCCGGCGCGCTGGGACTGACGGCGCTCGCCGCGAGCGGCGCGGTCGCCGGACTGGCCGCGCTGCTGGGCACCCCGGGTATCGGCCTCGGCAGCCTGACCGTCGTCCTGCTCGGCAACCCGTTCTCCGGGGCGACCAGCGCCCCGCGACTGCTGCCCGACCCGGTCGGCACGATCGGTCAGTGGCTGCCGCCGGGTGCGGGCGCCTCACTGCTGCGCTCGGTGTCGTTCTTCGACGGCGCGGCGGCCCTGGGGCCCGCCCTGACGCTGACCTGGTGGGCGGCGCTGGGCCTGGGTGCGGTGCTGCTGGGCAGCTCGCTCAAGCGCCGTAAGGAGGACGGGAACAGCGAACCGGCGCCTGCCGTCGCCGAGCGGGAACCGGCCCTCGCGAACTGACCGAACGCATCGAACACACCGGAAGTCGGGCGCGACAAGGACCGGGTGCCCCCGCCGTGGCCGACGGGGGCACCCGGTCCTTGTCGCGCCACGCCTTTTCGCGCCACGCCCTGTCGCGCCACACCGTGTCGGCACCCCCGCGTCCGTCCGCTCAGCGCGCTCCAGGCCTCTGGTGCTCTGCCGCGATGCCGAACCGCTGCCGCTCGACGGGCGCGGCGGCGGCGACCTCCCGGACGCTGGAGACCGCGCTGATGACCTGCCCCTCCGCCGCGTCGAGCTCGTCGAGGCGTTCCAGGTCGGCCGCGGAGACCAGGGCGACCAAGGGCTTGCCGTGCCGCGTCACGACGACGCGCTCACCGCCGTACACCACCTTGTTGATCAGGTCGGCGAGTTCAGCCCTGGCTTGCGTCACCGGAATCTCGTAGGCCATGTGTTCCAGCTTAGACCCGCCCTCCAGCACCCCACGTGTCCGGATTTCCCGCGCTTGTGGAGATCCGGACCCACGCGCGGCGCGTGATCGCGGCGAGTTTCGACGAGAAGAACCCTCGCTTTGCGCTCTGTACGTCCTGTACATTTTTTTACGGAAGCCATCGAGGAGGCGCACGCCATGAACGACTTCGACGACCCGTCAGCCCGTTATGTCCTGCCCGAGTTCACGGAACGCACCAACAGCGGGAGCCGGACGCTGGATCCGTACTCGAAGCTCCTGGAGGAACGGATCGTCTTTCTGGGGACGCCGGTCGACGACGTCTCGGCGAACGACGTGATGGCACAGCTCATGCATCTCGAATATCTGGCGCCCGACCGGGACATCTCGCTGTACATCAACTCCCCCGGCGGCTCGTTCAGCGCGATGACGGCGATCTACGACACGATGCAGTTCGTCACCTGCGATGTGGAGACCACCTGCCTGGGCCAGGCGGCCTCCGCGGCGGCCGTCCTGCTGGCCGCGGGTACGCCGGGCAAGCGCAGCGCGCTGCCGGGGGCCCGGGTGATGATCCATCAGCCCGCGCTGTCCGAGCCGATCCACGGCCAGGTGAGCGATCTCGCCATTCAGGCCCTGGAGTTGGACCGGGTCCGTAGCCTGCTGGAAGAGCTGCTCGTACGGCACACCGGCCAGAGCCCGGAGCAGGTCGCCGCGGACATCGAGCGGGACAAGATCCTGGACGCGCGGGCCGCGCTGGAATACGGGCTGGTCGACCGGATCGTGCCCAGCCGCAAGTCGTCGCACCCCGCCCCCGGCCCGAGGTGAGCCACCGATGCTTCCGCCCGAACTGCCTCCGCTGCCCGCCCTGACCCGCGCGGAGGGCGAGCTGATCGACCGTTACCTCGAAGTGGCCGATCTGCTCGGCCGTATCAACCCGGCTTATCACGGGGACACGTACCGCGGGCTGCGGGCCGCGCAGGCCCTGGTCGCCAAGGCGGTGGCCCTGCGGGACGCGCTGGAGTTGATGCACCAGCGGGGCGAGACGGAGGTGCACGCGGATACGCTGGCGCGTGCGCTGCGCGTCCTCGACGGGGAGCGCCGCACGGCGCGTGTCATCGTTCCGCGTGAGCCCGCCAGTTGACGCGTTCGGGCCGTCGGCCGGTAGCGGGCGCGCCCGGTCGGCCCGCCCACGGCCTTGGCCGGAACGGGCCGGGAAACGACTGGAAGTCATCCCCCTTTCGGAGTAGTCGCGCATCCCTCAACGGGACCGTTCGGGTTGCGACACGCGCGTAGTTCGCAGGCGAAATTGAAGCGTTCCCACCCTGGTCCGAGGGTGCGCCACCCCCTCGAAAGTCGTTCGGGGGCACGGGTGTCCACTCGAATGGGTCAGCGGTGAGTAACGCCACAAAGGGCCGATTCCATTGGGAATTTCCCGCTTCCATGAGCCAAGATCCCTTCCTGACGACAAGCCCCCGCCACAAGCGGCGGGGCGATCCGGGCGGACGCCGAGTCCTGCCGCCGCCCGGATGACCGGTCGACAGATGTGCATCGGCAGGAGTGGAGGACCCAGGCACGACGGGTCGCCGGAACGGTCACGCCATGACCGGGCCGAGCAGCCCTTGGGGTGAAGCCGCGTGAGCGGCCGGGCAACTTCGCCAGCCCGAATCCGACAGGTCATCCTTCACAGGCGGCTGACGAAGGGTTACGCATGTCTGCGCTCAATCGTGTCCCGTCGATGATGACCAGGGCCGGTACGGCTTCGGCCCTCACCCTCGCCGCAGTGGGCGGCAGCCTGGTGCTGCCTGGTGTCGCCACCGACGCCGCGGCGGTCACACCACCGACAAAGGCACTTCAGATCGCGGCCTCCAAGAAGGGCGCCCCGTACAAGTACGGGGCTGCCGGACCGAGGAGGTTCGACTGCTCCGGCCTCACGCAGTATTCGTTCAAGAAGGCGGGCAAGTCCCTGCCGCGTACAGCGGCGGCCCAGTACAACAAGACCAAGCACATCTCCGCCAAGAGCCGCAAAAGCGGAGACCTGGTCTTCTTCCACTCGGGCAAGAACGTCTACCACGTGGGCATATACGCCGGAAAGGGAAAGATCTGGCACTCCCCGAAGACCGGGGATGTCGTGAAGCTCCAGAAGATCTGGACGAAGAGCGTGTGGTACGGCCGGGTCAGCTGACCCGCCCGGGGCGGGACGGCGGCTCCAGGCCACCGTCCCACCCCGTCCGCCGCCGCACAGCGACAGCAGCACCCCGAAGCCCGTGAACGCGGCGCCGGTGACCGTCTCGAGCGGCCCGGAGGCCCCTCGGCCGGTGAGCGGCGGCCGGTGCGCGCGGCGGTTTCCGCACCGAGCGCGCCGGTGACGAAGCCCCGCCGCCTCGGACGTACGGCGGCCCGTGCCTCCCCGGGTTCCGCGGCCCGGGAACGCCACGGGGTGCGGAAGCAGCCCGCGGTGACTCCCAGCGCGCACCCGGCCCCCCGCCGCGCGGCCATGCGCACCGCACCGCTACCGCTACGGCTCCTGCTGGACCGCCGTCGTCACCCGTGGCCCGACCGGGACCGTCCACGGGAGCTCGATCGAGACCGTCTTGCCGCCCTCGCGGGTGGGGCGGACGCGCAGTCTGCCGCCCGCCTCGGCGGTCAGCCAGCGGATGATGACCATCCCTCGGCCGTTGTCCTGCTGGACGGCGGCGGGCAGGCGCTTGGGGAAGCGCGGGTGGCTGTCGGTGACCCCGAGGCGCAGGTTCTCGTCACGGTCGAGGGCGATGTCCACCGTGAAGGTGGGTGACAACCCGAAGGTGTGCTGTACGGCGTTGGTGGCGAGTTCCGAGACGATCAGACGGATGGTGTCGGCGGCTTCGGTGTCACCCGGCAGGCCCCATTCCGCCAGCACGCTGGCCACATACGCGCGGGCGGCGGAGACCGAGGCGGGATCGCTCGGCAGAGTGACGGATGCTTCCAGGTGGTCTGCCATGGCGAGGTCGTCCCTTTCCCACGGAACCGGAGCCCGACACGGAGCGGCTGGTTCGAGTACGGTCCCGGACTGGTGCTTCGCGCCAGACTGCCATTCCGGTGCCGGTCATGGGGTGCGATCCACCAAGATATGCATATATCTGTCGCTCGAAGCGGTGAACTCTGCGACCCCAGAGCGTATTTCGGCGGCTCGTCAGGAGTAAGGAGTGGCCCATGCAGTACGGCCCCGCGGTTCGCCGCCGAAAGCTGGGTGGCGAACTGCGCGCTCTGCGCGCCCGGGCCGGTCTCACCAGCGGTGAGGCGGCCCGCCTGGTGGGTTGGCACCAGTCGAAGGTGAGCCGGATCGAGACGGGCGCGAGCGGGGTGAAACCGGCGGACGTACGGTTACTTCTGGACGCGTACCAGGTCCCGGACGGCGAGTCGCGCGAGCTGCTGCTCGTGCTGGCGGGCGGCGAGGACGGCGGCCGGCACCACTGGTGGCACGCCTACCGTGGCGTACTGCCGCCCACCTACCGGGACTTCATCAGCCTGGAGTCGCAGGCCAGCACGATGCGCACCCTGGAGACCTCGGCGGTGCCGGGGCTGTTGCAGACCCCCGAGTACGCCCGCGCGATGACCCGGGCCGCCATGGACGGCCTGGAGGAGAGCCGGCTCGATGCCCTGGTCGAGGTGCGGATCGCCCGGCAGGACGTGCTGCGTTCGGATCCGCCGCTGGTGCTGAGCGCGGTCCTCGACGAGGCGGTGCTGCGCCGTGAAGTGGGCGGTCCCGAGGTGATGACGCGTCAGCTGGGGCGTCTCATGGACGCGGCCCGGCTGCCTCAAGTGCGGCTGCAGATCCTGCCGTTCAGCGCGGGTGCGTACATCGGCATCACCGGGCCTTTCGTTATCTTCTCCTTTCCGAGCACTTCCGACTTGGATGTGGTTGTTCTTGACCAAATGATGAGTAGCCTCTACCTGGAACGGAAAGAAGACCTCCGGGCCTACAGCGAGGCCTTCAACACCCTTCAGATCCACGCCCTTTCGCCCGAGGATTCGTTGGATTTCATCGCCGGTCTGCATCACGGCGGGTAAGGAGGCATCATGTCCGCTCTGCCTCGGAACGTACCGTCGTTCGTCGATTCGCCCGGTGTGCGGTGGCTGCGCAGCAGTTACAGCACGGGCGCGAACAATTGTGTGGAGACGGCCCGGCCGGACACCGAAGTCCAGGCCGGACCGCTCGCCGTACGCGACTCCAAGAACGCTGCCGGACCCGTCCTGCTCTTCTCCCACGAGAGCTGGCAGGGATTCCTCACCGCGTTCCGGTGATCGCCCTACGACGCACGGCCACGGTTCACCGACTCATGGTCGCGTGTCACTGATTCAACGGCACAACGGATCTACGGATCTGTGCGTCTACGGTCGGTTCTCGCCGATCACCTGTACCGCCCGTGCGATCTGTTCCTCGGCCAGGTCCGCGCGGGCGGTCAGCCGCAGCCGGGACACCCCGTCGGGGACGGACGGCGGACGGAAGCAGCCGACGCCCACTCCGGCGGCCCGGCAGTCGGCCGCCCAGCGCACGGCTCCCTCCGGGGACGGCGCGCGCACCGAGACGACGGCCGCGTCAGGTCGTACGGCCGACAGCCCCTCGGCCGTCAGCCGGGTGTGCAGCTCACGCGCCACCGCACGCGCCCGTGCGGCCCGTTCCGGCTCGCGGCGCAGCAGCGTGAGGGCCGCCAGGGCCGCGCCCGCCGCGGCGGGGGCGAGTCCGGTGTCGAAGATGAACGTACGGGCCGCGTTGACGAGGTGCTCGATCACCCGGGCGGGTCCCAGTACCGCGCCCCCCTGGCTGCCGAGCGACTTGGACAGCGTGACCGTCACGACGACGTCCGGCGCGCCCGCGAGCCCGGCCGCGAACGCCGACCCCTGCCCGCCCTCGCCCAGCACACCCAGCCCGTGCGCGTCATCGACGACAATCCCCGCGCCGAACTCCCGGCAGACGGCGGCGAGTTCACTCAGCGGTGCCGCGTCCCCGTCGACCGAGAAGACCGTGTCGGACACGGCGACGGCCGGCCCGGTGTGGGTGCCGAGTGCCTTGCGGAAGGCGTCCGGGTCGGCGTGGCCGACGACCTGGGTCGTGCCCCGGGCCAGCCGGCAGCCATCGATGAGCGAGGCGTGGTTGCCCGCGTCCGAGACGACGAGGGAGCCGTGCGGTGCGAGCGCGGTGACCGCGGCGAGGTTGGCCGCATAGCCGGAGGAGAAGACCAGGGCGGCCTCGAAGCCACAGAATGCGGCCAGTTCGCGTTCGAGTTCCGCGTGCAGTTCGGTGCTGCCGGTGACGAGCCGCGAGCCGGTGGCCCCGCCGCCCCAGCGCCGGGCGGCCCGGGCCGCGCCCTCGGTGACCTCGGGGTGGCGGGCCAGGCCCAGATAGTCGTTGCTCGCGAGGTCGAGGAGCGGGGAGTCGGCGGGGCGCGGACGCAGGGTCCGTACGAGTCCGGCGCGTCGGCGCGCTTCGGCCTGCTCGTCGATCCAGCCGAACGCCATGGGTCCTCCGGGCAGCCGCGTGATTGTAGGCAGTGGACAGACCCTAGCCGGACCCTCCGACACCCAGGATGTGGCAATACCCACACGTCGAAGCCCCTCTCTTGTACGAACTCTCCTTTCCCTCAGCCCGCCCCATACGTAAGGATCGGCTCCCATGGACCTGCTGACGACGCTGGTGGACAAGGGACTGCGGCGCGAGTTGCCGACCCGTGAAGAGGCGCTGGCCGTGCTGGCCACCTCCGACGACGATCTCCTCGATGTGGTGGCCGCGGCCGGGAAGGTGCGCCGGCACTGGTTCGGGCGGCGGGTGAAGCTCAACTATCTGGTCAACCTGAAGTCGGGCCTGTGCCCCGAGGACTGTTCCTACTGCTCCCAGCGCCTCGGCTCCACCACCGGCATCCTGAAGTACACCTGGCTCAAGCCGGACGAGGCCTCGAAGGCCGCGGCGGCCGGGCTGGCCGGGGGCGCCAAGCGGGTCTGCCTGGTGGCGTCCGGGCGCGGCCCGACGGACCGGGACGTGGACCGGGTCGCCGGCACCATCAAGGCGATCAAGGACCAGCACGAGGGCGTCGAGGTGTGCGCCTGCCTCGGACTGCTCTCCGACGGCCAGGCGGAGCGGCTGCGCGAGGCGGGCGCCGACGCCTACAACCACAACCTGAACACGTCCGAGGCCACCTACGGCGAGATCACCACCACCCACACCTACGAGGACCGCGTCGACACGGTCCAGAAGGCGCACGCGGCCGGACTGTCCGCCTGCTCGGGCCTGATCGCGGGCATGGGCGAGAGCGACGCGGACCTCGTGGACGTCGTCTTCTCCCTCCGCGAGCTCGACCCGGACTCGGTTCCGGTCAACTTCCTCATCCCGGTCGAGGGCACCCCGCTGGCCAAGGAGTGGAACCTCACCCCGCAGCGCTGTCTGCGCATCCTGGCGATGGTCCGGTTCGTGTGCCCGGACGCGGAGGTGCGGATCGCGGGCGGCCGTGAGGTCCACCTTCGGTCGATGCAGCCCCTCGCCCTCAACCTGGCCAACTCGATCTTCCTCGGCGACTACCTCACCACCGAGGGCCAGGCCGGCCAGGCCGACCTCGACATGATCGCCGACGCCGGTTTCGAGGTCGAGGGCTCCGACCAGGTGACCCTGCCCGAACACCGGGCGGCCGGCGGCGGCTGCGGCACGTCATCGTCGGGGGCGTGCGGCACGGAGGCGGGCGCCTGCGCCTCGGACACGGTCACGACGCCCGTGCCCGAACCCCGTACGGACTTGGTCACCGTACGACGCCGAGGTGCCGGAACGGATCTCGCGCCCAATGCCTGACCTGCCCCTGTCCGAGCTGCTCGACCTGGACCGGCGGCACGTCTGGCATCCGTACGGCCCCATGCCGGGCCGCGTCGAACCGCTCGTCGTGGAGTCGGCGAACGGGGTACGGCTGCGGCTCGCGGACGGGTCGGGCGAGCTGGTCGACGGGATGTCGTCCTGGTGGTCGGCGATCCACGGCTACAACCACCCGGTGCTCAACGAGGCGGCGCGCGAGCAGCTGTCGCGGATGAGCCACGTCATGTTCGGCGGGCTCACCCACGAGCCCGCCGTACGGCTGGCGAAGCTCCTTGTCGACATGTCGCCGGACGGACTCGAGCATGTCTTCCTCGCCGACTCGGGGTCGGTGTCGGTCGAGGTCGCCGTCAAGATGTGTCTGCAGTACTGGCGTTCGGTGGGCCGGCCGGCGAAACAGCGCCTGCTGACCTGGCGCCGCGGCTACCACGGCGACACCTGGCAGCCGATGTCCGTCTGCGACCCCGAGGGCGGCATGCACGAGCTGTGGCAGGGCGTCCTGCCCCGCCAGGTCTTCGCGGACGCGCCGCCCACGGAGTACGACGAGTCGTACGCCGATCATCTCCGCTCGACGATCGAACGGCACGCCGACGAACTGGCCGCCGTGATCGTCGAACCGGTGGTGCAGGGCGCGGGCGGGATGCGGTTCCACTCCCCCGCCTATCTGCGGGTGCTGCGGGAGGCGTGCGACGCGTACGGCGTGCTGCTCGTGTTCGACGAGATCGCGACCGGGTTCGGGCGCACGGGCGCGCTGTTCGCGGCGGACCACGCGGCGGTGACGCCGGATGTGATGTGCGTGGGCAAGGCGATGACCGGCGGTTATCTGACGATGGCGGCGACGCTGTGCACGGCGCGGGTGGCCGAGGGCATCTCGCGCGGGGCCGTCCCGGTGCTCGCCCACGGCCCGACCTTCATGGGCAACCCGCTTGCGGCGGCCGTGGCCTGTGCCTCGATCGGCCTGCTGCTCGACCAGGACTGGCGGGCGGAGGTCAAACGCATCGAGGCCGGCCTGCGCGACGGGCTCGCCGGGGCGGCGCGGCTCCCCGGGGTCCGTGACGTACGCGTGCTGGGCGCGATCGGGGTGGTCCAGCTCGACCACGAGGTGGACATGGCGGCGGCCACGGCGGCGGCGGTCCGCGAGGGCGTGTGGCTACGTCCGTTCCGCGACCTCGTCTACACCATGCCGCCGTACGTCACCGGCGACGCGGACGTGACCCGGATCGCACGCGCGGTGTGCGCGGCGGCCAAGGAGGGATGACCATGCCGATCCTGATCATCACAGGGACGGGCACGGAGGTCGGCAAGACCATCGCCACGGCCGCCGTCGCCGCCACGGCCCTCGCTGCGGGCCGTACGGTCGCCGTGCTCAAACCCGCGCAGACGGGAGTACGTCCGGACGAGCGCGGTGACGCCGACGAGGTCGCGCGGCTCGCGGGTGACGTACGGACCCTCGAACTCGCCCGCTATCCCGACCCGTTGGCCCCGGCAACGGCCGCCCGCCGGGCCTCGCTGCCTCCGGTACGACCGGCCGAGGTGGCCGAGGCCGCCGCGAAACTGGCCGCCGAGTACGACCTGGTCCTGGTGGAGGGCGCCGGTGGCCTGCTCGTACGGTTCGACGACGAGGGCGGCACCCTGGCGGACGCGGCCGAACTGCTGGACGCACCGGTCCTGCTCGTCGCGTCGGCGGGCCTGGGCACCCTCAACACCACAGAACTGACGGCCCGTGAACTGTCCCGCAGGGACGTCCACTTGACGGGAATCGTCATCGGCAACTGGCCGGACTCACCGGACCTGGCGTCCCGTTGCAACCTGGCCGACCTACCAACGGTCGCCGGGGCACCCCTGTCCGGAGCGCTGCCTGCGGGGGTGGGGGTACTACCCCCGGTCAACTTCCGCATGGTGGCGGCAAGTTGGCTAGCGCCAAACCTGGGCGGAACATGGGACGCGTCAGAGTTCCGGACACGAGAAGCGCCCCGCTCTTAGGGGCGCGGGGAACTGCGCGACCAGCCCCCACCGGCCCGCAGAGACATCACAACCCCACCTCCCCCAACAACCGCACCAACTCAATCCGCGACCGAATCCCCAACCGCGAGAACACCCCCCGCAGATGGTGATCGATCGTCCGCGGACTCAACGCCAGCCGGACAGCGATCTCCCGATTCGTCGCCCCCTCCGCCGCCATCCGCGCCACCATCAACTGCTGCGCGGTGAGGCGACCAGTGAGATCCACCGTCCCCGAACGGACACTCACCGGCACCCCCAGCGCCCTGAGTTCCGCCCGAGCCTGCGTCGCACAGTGCGGCGCGCCGAACGTCTCGAACGCCTCCAGCGCGCTGTGCAGCCTGTCCCGCGCCTCGGTCCGAAGCCGCAGCCTGCGCAACGCGCTGCCGAACAACAGCTCCGTACGGGCGCGTTCGAAGTCACGGGTGCCCTGTGCGTGCAGGTCCAGGGCCGTGCGGTAGTGGTCGACCGCTTCGGCGCCGGGGGCGAGCAGGGCGCGGCAGCGGGCGCTGAGGGCCAGGTCGTCGGCGCTGCGGACGGCGGTGGCCCAACGGTCGTAGTCGGCGTGGGCGGCCCGTGCGACGCGGGTGTCGCCGGTGCGTACGGCGGCCTCGACGTAGTGCGGGGTGGCCAGGTGCCGGATGGCCCGGTGGCCGTGGCCGGGGCCGAACCCGGCGAGGGCCCGCAGCCGGGCTGCGGCGCTCTCGAAGCGGCCGGTGGACAGGTCGTGGAAGGCGAGCGCCCACAGGGCGAGGGCGGCGGGCAGGCCGAGACCATGGGCGCGGGCGTGGGTACGGGCGGCCCCTGCGCGTTCCCGGCAGACCTCGCCGTCGCCGGTCACCGCCGCGAACATGGCGAGGGCGGCCTGGAGATGACAGGCGCCGTTGTCCTGGCCGGTGGCGTACGCCTGCCAGAGGGCGTCGGCCGCGGCGGCCTCGGCGACGTGTGGGCGTCCGGTCCAGAAGTCGGCGTAGGCCCGGAACTCCATGGCCTGCGGCACGGTCACCGTCTCGCCACGGGCCCGGGCGGAGGCGGCGGCCCGTACGGTGGCGCGTTCGGCGCCGGAGTGGTCGCCGAGGAGCAGCGCGGCGATGCCGGAGTGGATGAGCAGGGTGGGGTCGCCACCGGGACCGCAGCGTCCGGCGGCGGCCTCGAGGAGGTGGCGGGCGTCCTCGTACCGGCCGTCGACCGCGGCGGCGAGTCCGGAGAGGGTGCCGGGCGGGATGATGCCGAGCCGTGCGGACACGGTGGCCGCCTCCCGGCAGCGGCGGAGGTCGCCGGTGTACATGGCGGCCTCGGTGGCACGTGCCAGCAGGTGCACGGCGACGTCCAGGGCGGGGTTGGGGACCTGGCGGGACGACTGTGAGTCCGGGTGCGGGTGCCGGGAGCCGTACGGGTACGGATACGGGCCCTCCAGCAGGCCGGATAACGGCCCGCTCTCCTCGACGGAACGATTCACCGCGCTCCCCTGCTCCAGCGCGGCCCGCGCATGCCGGACCGCGGCAGTCAGCAGCACGTCGAAGGCCTCGGTCGCGTTGCCCGACCGCAGGGCGAGCAGGCCGTCCAGCGCGCTCTCGTCCGAGGACGCCACCAGATGGCGGGCCCGGTCGCCGTCGCCGCGGTGCCAGGCGTCGGCGGCGGCCCGGGAGAGCAGCCGGGACCGTTCGCGCGGGTCGGGCGTGAGGGCGGCGGCGCGCTCGCCGAGGGCGCCGGCCAGGAGGTGGTCGCCGAGTTCACGCGCCTGGTGCGCGGCGGCGCCCAGTTCGGCGGCGAGCCGTGCGCTGGGCCCCAGTGCGCCGGCGCCCCGGTGCCAGGACCGCCGGGGCGCCTCACCGTCGCCGTGCAGGACACGGGCGAGCAGTCGGTGCGCCTCCCGCCGGTCCGCCGACGACCCGGACTCGTAGGCGGCGACGCGTGTCCAGGCGTCGCGGAAGACGACTCCGCTCGTTGCCGCGTGGGCGGTCCCGGCCGCCTCGGCGGCTTCGAGGGCCCGGGTGTCGAGGTGTGCGGCGGCGACCGCGCGCAGGAAGGCGTGGGTCTGCACCGGGTACTGGTCGGCGGCGGCCAGAAGGAGGAGCCGCCGGGTGTCCTCGGGCAGGGCGCGGATCTCCCGGCGGTGCGCCCGCAGCAGTTCGGGGGCGAGTTCGGCGGGCTGTGCCGGGAGCGGGTCGAGGCCGGCCGCCTGCCGTTCGGTGAGGCGCGGTACGAGTTCGGCGGCGGCGCGCGGATCGCCGTACGCGGCACGCAGGACGCGCACGCGGACGCCTTCGGGAAGCGGGGGGCCGAGCTGCTGCCACGCGTTCGTGAGCTGCGGTGACGAAAGGGGCGGCTGAGGCGGGGGATTCACCGAGGTGACCACACAACTCACGTTACTGGCGAGTTACAAGGTGCGTAAAGACCGGCGATCTCACCGATGCGGCGCGCGTAGACCCGGCCTGACACTCCAGCCAACCCCACCCACATCAGGAGGCACCATGCAGCGCCGTACGCGACGCATCACCGCAGCCGTCTCGGCCGTCGTGTCCTCGATGCTTCTGTCCCTCTCGCTCACCGCGACGCCCGCTCAGGCCGCGACCCACGATCCGGTCGTCTTCGTGCACGGCATCAACAGCTCGTCGAGCAGCTGGAACGACTGGGTCGCCGACTTCAGGGCCGACGGCTACTCGGCCTCCGAGCTGGACGCCTGGACGTACTCGTGGACCCAGTCGAACGTCACGACGGCCCAGCAACTGGCCACCGAGGTCAGACGGGTGCTGGCCACGACCGGCGCCTCCAAGGTGGACCTCGTCGTCCACTCGATGGGCGCGATGAGTGCTCGCTACTACCTCAAGAACCTCGGCGGGACCGCCTACGTCGACGACTTCGTCTCCACGGCCGGCGTCAACCACGGCACGTCGCTCGCCTCGTTGTGCGCGTGGCTGTACACCTCGTGCGCCGAGATGAACACGGGAAGTGCGTTCCTGACCTCGCTGAACTCGGGCGACGAGAGCCCGGGCAGCGTGTCGTACGCCAGTTTCTGGTCCAACTGCGACGAGGCGATCAACCCGGACAGTTCGGCGCTCCTCAGCGGCGCCACGAACGTCGAGGTCGGCTGCATCTCGCACGACGAGATGAACAACGACTTCGGCGTCTACCAGCAGGTGCGCGACTTCATCTCCTAGGGAGGACAATCGCGGTAAGGCCAGTCCTCCCCAGCCCAGGAGGTCCCCATGCCGCTACGGTCCGCCGCGGACTCCGGCAAGGTGCCGCGCGATCCCGTGCACCATCCGCTGTTCGCCCGTTCCTACGCCCGGCTCAGCGTGGCCGCCGAGACCAGAATGGGTCTGGGCGCCGTACGGGGGCGCCTGCTCGCCGGACTCTCCGGGCGGGTGATCGAGATCGGCGCCGGCAACGGACTGAACTTCGCGCACTACCCGGGCACCGTCTCGGAGGTCGTCGCGATCGAACCCGAGCGCCTGCTGCGGCAGTTGGCCGTGGAGGCGGCGACGCGTTGCGACGTACCCGTCGATGTGGTGCCGGGTGTGGCGGAGGCGCTGCCCGTGAAGGCGGAGGCCTTCGACGCGGTCGTGCTCTCGCTGGTGCTGTGCGGCGTCCGGGACGTCTCCCGGGCACTCGGTGAGGTACGGCGGGTGCTGCGGCCGGGTGGTGAGGTGCGGTTCTTCGAGCACGGCGTCGGCGGCGGGCCGGCGATGCGGTTCACGCAGCGCGCGCTCGACCGCACGGTGTGGCCCGCGCTCGCCGGCGGCTGCCATGTGTCCCGGGACCCGGTGGCCTCGCTGCGGGAGGCCGGGTTCGAACTCGGCCCGTATCGGCGGGTGTTGCTTTCCGAGAAGGGGCCGCGGCTGCCCATCTCGTACTGCGTGACGGGCAGCGCGTGGCGTCCGTCGGCGCCGGACGCCTCATAGGCTCCACTGGCGCAGCTCGTGCGCGATGTCGTACACCGTGGCGTTGCCCGTCTTCACCAGACGGGCCAGTTCACGCACCTGCTCGGGCGACGTCACGACCTTGACCCCGCTGGCGATGAGGTAGGCGTAGGCGACCGCGGAGGCGAACAACGCGTTGGAGCGTTCCAACGCCGGTACGTGCAGCAGGAGTTGGAGAAGGGCTGCGGCACGGGCGTGCGGGTTGTCGTAGACGGGGATGTCGAAGATCTCGGCCTCGTGGCGGGCGACGGCGGCGACCAGGGCGCCCCAGTCGGAGACCTGGGGGTCACCGGGCGTCTTCCGTTCGGCGATCATGAGGAGCCAGGCGAGGTCGATCCTGAGGTTGTCGAAGTTATCCAAGGGGTCGGTGACGACCTTCGCGCTTGCCTTCGCGGTCCGAGCCGAACTCTTCCGCGAAAACGGACTCGTACTGCTTCATGAAGTCGGCCGCCGCCTCCACGAAGGTGTGGCCCGCCTCGCCGGTGTCGTGTCTGACCAGCTCCTCGATGTAGCGGTTGACGCTCATCCCACGGGCGAGGGCCTTTTCGCGCGCCGCCTGGGCGGTGCCCTCATCCACCCGGACGTTCAGCTGAGTCTTGGGCATACCTCGAAGCTAGCGCATATGTGCTAGCACCGGCAAGAGGGCCACCCGGGGGTGAAAAGGGATACCGAGTGTGCGCCTCGTCACACTACGCTCGGCCGGGACAAGGATCGAGGGACGTCGGTACGACATCGGGCCGGCCACGACCAGCAAGCCACCGAAGGAGGCACCCTTGTCCACACCTGCTGCGGAGCACGCCCCGGGGCACACGGAGGCGGACGGAACCGCTGCCCGCGCCCGCGCGCTGACCAAGGCGTACGGGTCGGGCGAGACGACCGTGCTCGCCCTCGACTCGGTCGACGTGGACATCGCGCGCGGGAGCTTCACCGCGGTCATGGGGCCCTCCGGTTCGGGGAAGTCCACGTTGATGCACTGTCTGGCGGGGCTCGACACCGTGTCGGCGGGGCAGGTGTGGCTCGGCGACACGGAGATCACGGGGCTGAAGGACCGCGATCTGACCCGGCTGCGGCGGGACCGGATCGGGTTCATGTTCCAGTCGTTCAACCTGATCCCGACCCTGAACGCGGTCGAGAACATCACCCTGCCGATGGACATCGCGGGCCAGAAACCCGACCAGAAGTGGCTGGACCAGGTCATCGACACACTGGGGCTGCGGGACCGGCTCAAGCACCGGCCGACCCAACTGTCCGGCGGGCAGCAGCAACGCGTGGCCTGTGCCCGGGCGCTCGCCTCGCGCCCCGAGCTGATCTTCGCCGACGAGCCGACCGGCAACCTCGACTCGCGCGCCGGGCTGGAAGTCCTCTCGTTCCTGCGCCAGGCCGTCGACGACCTGGGCCAGACGGTCGTCATGGTGACCCATGACCCGGGCGCCGCCGCCCACTCCGACCTGGTGCTCTTCCTCGTCGACGGACGGATCGTGGACGAGATGGCACAGCCCACGGCGGAAGCGGTCCTGGAACGTATGCGCCTCTTCTCCGGCGGACAGACCCAGGCCCCCTCGCCCGGCGCGCCCGGCGGTCCCAACACTCCGTCCCTCACCAAGCCCACCGACGAGGACTGACGCCCCGTGTTGAAGGCAACGCTCAGGAGTTTCCTCGCCCACAAGGGCAGACTGCTGCTCTCCGCGCTGGCCGTCGTCCTGTCCGTGGCGTTCGTCGCGGGCAGCCTGATCTTCTCCGACACGGTCACCCGTACCTTCGACCGGCTCTTCGCCTCCACCTCCGCCGATGTCACGGTGAACCCCCACAAGGACTTCGACTCGTCGGTGCCGTCCGGCGCCGTCCTGACCCTGCCGGCCTCGCTGGGGCGGCGGGTCGCCGGGGTCGACGGCGTCAAGGATGCCCACGCCGACACGTCCGTCGAGAACCTCACCGTCGTCGACGACCGGAACAAGTCGGTCTCACCAACCTCCGGCGCCCCCACCATCGCCACCGACTGGTACCTCACCGACCGCAGCCCCGTGCAGCTCACCTCCGGCCACGCCCCCCGGGGCGACGGCGAGGCGCTGCTGGACGCGGACACCGCCGACAGCAAGCACGTCGGCATCGGGGACACGCTCACCGTCCACGCGCAGCCGGGGACGTTCAAGGTCAGGATCGTCGGGATCGCGACCTTCACCACCACCAACCCGGGCGCGGCGCTGCTCTTCCTGGACACGAAGACCGCGCAGACCCGGCTGCTGGGGGCGCCGGACCGGGCCACGAGCATCTCGGTGACCGCCGCGAGCGGGGTGAGCGACGCCGAACTGAAGAGCCGTATCGCACGACAGATCGGCACCAGGGACTACGAGTTGAAGACGGCCGCCGAGCAGGCCGAGTCCGCCGCGAAACAACTCGGCGGATTCCTCGACGTGATCAAGTACGTGATGCTGGGCTTCGCCGGGATCGCGGTGCTCGTCGGGGTCTTCCTGATCGTCAACACCTTCTCCATGCTGATCGCCCAACGCACCCGCGAACTGGGCCTGTTGCGGGCGCTCGGCGCCGACCGACGGCAGGTGCGCCGGTCCGTGCTGACGGAGGCGGTGCTGCTCGGCCTGGTCGGCTCGACGCTCGGCCTCGCCGCCGGGATCGGTCTCGCGACCGGGCTGATCCAGCTGATGAGCGCGTTCGGCATGAACCTCACGTCGGCCGACATGGTGGTGGGCTGGGTGACTCCCGTGTCGTCGTACGCCGTCGGACTCGGGGTCACCTTCGTGGCCGCCTATCTGCCGGCCCGGCGGGCCGCGGTGGTCTCCCCCATGGCCGCGCTCTCGGACGCCGAGATCGCCGGTGTGGGAAGGCCGTTGCGGGTACGGGCGGTGGTCGGCGCGATCGTCGGGGCGCTCGGCGGCGCCGCACTCCTGGGCTGCGCCACGGCGGACAAGACGTCGACCTCCGCTTCCCTGCTGGGACTCGGTGTCGTCCTCACCCTCGTCGCCACGGTCATCGCGGGCCCGCTGCTGGTCCGGCCGGTCATCCGCGTGCTGGGCGGCGCGTTCCCTGCGGTCTTCGGCCCGGTCGGTCTGCTGAGCCAGCGCAACGCCCTGCGCAACCCCCGCCGTACGGGGGCCACGGCCGCCGCGCTGATGGTGGGCCTCGCCCTGGTCGGCGGGATGTCCGTGGCCAGCGCCTCGATGACCAAGTCCTTCGACCAGCAGATCGACAGGACGCTCGGTGCCGACTTCGTCGTGCAGAACGACAACTTCGTGCCGTTCCCGAAGGAGGTCACCGACAAGGTGCGGGCCACGGACGGGGTCGGTCTCGTCGTACGGCAGCGGTTCGTGCCGGTCGCGGTGCGCTTCCCCGACGGCAAGCGTCTCGAGACGACGGCCGCCGGATACGACGCGCGGCTCGACGACGTCGCCCATGTCACCTACGCGCAGGGCGACACCGCCGCCGCGCTCGCGGACGGCCACGTGGCGATGGACGCCGACTACGCCAAGGACCACGGCGCACGCGTCGGCACCGTGCTGCCGGTTCAGTTCGCGGACGGCGGACGGACCGAGCTGACGGTCGCCGCCCTCACCGACCAGGACAGCGCCCAGGGGTTCCGGATGCAGGGCGGGATCTACTTCGGGATCGCCGTCGCCGAGCGGTATGTGCCCGGCGGACAGGAGTCCGCGCTGTACGTCAACGCCTCGGACGGCACGAGCGTGGACCGACTGCGTCCCGCGCTGGAACGGACCCTCGACCCGTATCCGCAGCTCAAGGTGCGCGACCAGGCCGACTACAAGGAACTGATCCGCAACCAGATCGCCGTGCTCCTCTACCTCGTGTACGCGCTGCTGGGCCTCGCGATCGTCATCGCGGTGCTCGGCGTGGTCAACACCCTCGCCCTGTCGGTCGTGGAGCGCACCCGCGAGATCGGGCTGCTGCGGGCCATCGGTCTGTCCCGGCGTCAGCTGCGCCGGATGATCCGGCTGGAGTCCGTGGTGATCGCCGTGTTCGGGGCGGTGCTCGGGCTCGGGCTCGGGCTGGTGTGGGGCGTGTGCATCCAGCGCGTGCTGGCACTACAGGGCATGAAGGCACTGGAGATTCCCTGGGGCACGATCGTCCTGGTGGTGGTCGCCTCGGCGATCGTCGGCATCGTCGCGGCGCTGCTGCCCGCGTTGCGCGCGTCCCGGATGAACGTCCTGGCGGCGATCGCGCACGAGTGAGTCGGAGGCGGCGGCCGACCACCCTGTTCCGGGTGCCGTGCTCGGCGTGTCGCGCGCTGCGCGCCGGGCCGTCGAGTCGACCCCGGCCCTCGGCTCCCGCGCACCCGCCGGACCGCCCGCAGCGCGTCCCGCATCAGCGGGATCAGCGCCGGCCACACCAGCGCGAACCCCGCCCGGCGCTCCGAGGGCGGGGTCTTTGAACCGGACCAGGGGGAGCGCGCTCACGATGCCGGTCGCCGCGCCGAGCCCACGTGCCCGGCGCCCTCCGCGCCGAAGTCGGCCGTCGGTCGGGCACGTCCCCTGGCGGTGCGTGCAGTCGTGGCGCCGCCGATCGGGTTGTACGTACGGCGGCGCACGGGACGGGAAGTGACTGCCGGTCAGCCGATCAAATGCCTGGTCAGGGCTCTGCGGCTAGCTTCGGAGAAAGGGCGGCCGCCAGGTCGGGTGCCCCCCGTACGGGTCAGCCGGGCGGGCGGCTCGAGTGGTGGGCCCCGCCGGTCTGACTGACGGTTAATCACGTCGAGGCCGGGACTCGTCAGCTGACATCACGTCAGCGCCCCGGCCACGGCGGAAGGACATCGACCATGCGCTCTGCCCGCCTGCTCCTCGCCACCGCGACGGCCACGGCCGCTCTCGCGATCGCCGCACCCGGCGCCCTCGCTGCCGACGGCGGTGACTGGGACAAGGGTGACTCTTCCTACAGTAAGGAGCACGACAAGGACAGCAAGCACGACAAGCCGAACGGTGGAATGCACACGGGTGGCGGTGCGCTCACCGCGGTGAACGACGGCGACTGGAGCAAGGACGACAACGCGGAGGAGAGCACGGACGAGGGCAAGAAGGGCGACTGGGACGCCGGCAAGGAGGAAAGCGGCAAGGGCTCCTGGAACTCCTCCGACAAGGAGGAGAGCGGCAGCAAGGGTGACTGGGGCTCCAAGCACGAGAAGCCCAGCGGCGGCATGCACACCGGTGGCGGCGCGCTCGCGAACCCGGGTGTCACGGCCGGCGGCATGGCGGCCCTGGCCGTCGTCGGCGCGGGCGCGTTCGCGATGCGTCGCAGGAACGCGGCCGACGGGGTCTCCTGACCGATGCCTGACATAGAAGCCGGGGCCGTCGCGTGCGCACATCCGCCTGTGCGCACTGCGGCGGCCCGGCCCGTTTTCCCCGTACGTACTGTGCCCGTGTTCCAGTGAGGTGGTTCCCGATGGCAACCCGGTTGCCCTCCCCTGCCCAGTCCACACCGGTGCCGCCCAGGCGGCGCTTTTTCGTACGTCTGATCGCGTGGGCCGTCGTTCTCCTGATCCCGGCGGTCATCCTCTACTCCGGGAACGACAAGCCGTCCGACGACGCCCGCGCCCCCCGGGCCGCCGTCGCGCACGCGCCGTCCGCGCCGGCCTCGCCGGACGCCGGGTCCGCGCCCAGTGCCCCGGCCGAGGCGAAGGCCGGAAAGCAGTTGCCGCGGGCACGGCCGACGCGGCTGCGCATCCCGGCCATCGGCGTGGACGCCCCCTTCGTCCCCCTCGCCATCGGTACGTCGGGCCGCCTCGATCCCCCGCCCGCCGACGACGTGAACCTGGTCGGCTGGCAGGCGAGCGGCGTGTCGCCGGGAGAGGCGGGGACCGCGATCATCGCCGGGCACGTCGACACGGCGACCGCCCCCGCGGTCTTCGCGGGGCTCAGCCAACTGGCCAAGGGCACCCGCTTCTCCGTCAACCGGTCCGACGGGCGTACGGCCGTGTTCGTGGTCGACAGTGTCGAGACGTTCGCGAAGGACGACTTCCCCGACCAGCGCGTGTACGCCGACACCCCGCAGGCGCAGGTCCGGCTGATCACCTGCGCCGGTGTCTACGACCACACGGTGAAGGACTACAAGGACAACCTGGTCGTCTTCGCCCACCTCGTCTGACCCGTCGGCGTCCACCGGGAGCCCACCTGGGTGATCAGCGGTGGCGAGCCGGAACCCCCGCTCCTAGCTTCGGCATATGACCAGACGACAGATCACCCATCTCGTATGCGCCGCCGCCGTCGTTGCCTCCGGGCTCGGCGCCGCCGCGCCGACCGACCACCGCACGGCGCATCGGCTGCTCAAGGTCCACCGCGTGCAGCCCGGCGAATCGATCCAGCAGGCGGTGGACGCCGCACGGCCGGGGGACACCGTTGTCCTCTCCCCCGGCACCTACCGCGAGAGCGTCACCATCACCGTGTCCGACCTGACCCTGCGGAGCTCGATCGCCGGGCGCGCCGTCATCGTCCCCGGCCCGGCCTCCGCCGACAGCGCCTGCGCCAAAGCGGGCAACGGCATCTGTGTGACCGGCACCAAGAGCAGTCCCGTCAAGGGCGTCACCCTGCGCTCGCTGACGATCCGGGACTTCACCAAGAACGGTCTGTGGGCGGCGTGGACCGACCAGCTGAAGGTCCAGTCCGTCACCGCCGAGAAGAACGGACAGTGGGGCATCGCCGAGGAGAGGTCCGTGCGCTCCGAGTTCAGCCGCAACATCGCCGAGAGCAACGGTGACGCCGGGCTCTTCGTCGCCAACACCGTCGACCGCGAGGACGGCGCCCAGGACTCCCAGGGCACCGTCATCAGTCACAACCGGCTGTCCGGCAACCGCATCGGCCTCACCGTGCGGCGGCTGCGGAACATGACCGTCGAACACAACGAGGCCACCGGGAACTGCACCGGGATGTTCGTCGTCGGCGACGAGGGCACACCGCGCGCCGGGGCGATGACCGTGCGCCGCAACTTCGTCCACACCAACAACAAGACGTGTCCGAAGACCGCCCGGCTGCCCTTCCTGCAGGGCTCGGGCATCGTTCTCACCGGCACCGAGAAGACGCTGGTGACGAAGAACCGGGTCGTGGACAACGTGGGCACCTCCCCGCTGTCGGGCGGCATCGTGCTGTTCAAGAGCTTCGTGGGCGCCACCAGCGAGAGCAACGAGATCCGCGACAACGTGGTGCTGCGCAACAGCACGGCGGATCTCGCCGACCGGGACACCGGCAAGAACAACACCTTCCGCGGCAACACCTGCACAGTCTCCGAACCCGCCGGAATGTGCTGACCGAACAGCCCCCTCACACACGCACACACGGCACGACGACAGAGGCGAGGAAACACATGACGACCGTTGATCCCGCTCCGCCGGCCTCCCCCGCGCCACCGGCGCCCATGCGGTTGCGGGAACTCGTGTTCGGGGCGGCCTGCGCCGCCGCCGTACGCGCCGCCGCCCGCCTGGGCGTCGCGGACGCTCTCGACGACACGCCCACGACCGTCGAGGACCTGGCGGCGGCGGTGAAGACCCAGCCCCACACCCTCCGGCGGCTGCTGCGCGCCCTGACCTGCCAGGGCGTCTTCGCGGAGCGCCCCGACGGCACCTTCGTCCACACCGAGATGTCCCGGCTGCTGCGCGAGGACGATCCGCACAGCCTGCGGTACATCGCGCTGTGGTGCACCGAGCCGTGGACGTGGAACGTCTGGCCGCAGCTGGACGAGGCGGTGCGCACCGGCCGCAACGTCTTCGAGGACATGTACGACCGGGAGTTCTTCTCCTACCTCAACGAAGAGGCCCCCGAGTCGGCGTACGTGTTCAACCGGGCCATGACGACGTCCAGCGAGCAGTCCGCGCGGGACGTCGCGAACCTGCTGGAGCTGAGCGGGGTGTCCTCCGTCGCGGACATCGGCGGCGGCCAGGGCCGGGTCGTGGCGAGCCTGCTGGAGAAGCACCCTCAGATGCACGGCACGCTGCTCGACCTGCCCGGAGTGGTGGAGAACGCCGATCCCCGGCTGCGCGACGGCGGTTCGCTGGCGGCGCGCGTGAGCATCGTGGCCGGGGACTGCCGGGAGGACATCCCCGTACAGGCGGATGTGTACATCATCAAGAACATCCTGGAGTGGGACGACGACAGCACCCGCCGGGCGCTGGCGAACGTCCGCAAGGCGGCGCGGCCCGGTGCCCGGGTCGTCGTGATCGAGAACCTCGTGGACGACACGCCGTCGATGAAGTTCACGACCGCCATGGACCTGCTGCTGCTCCTCAATGTCGGCGGTGCGAAGCACACCCGGCAGAGCATGGTCGACCGGCTCACGGACGCGGGCCTGGTCATCGGTGAGATCCGTCCCGTCAACCCGTATCTGCACGCCTTCGAGTGCACCGTCCCCGACTGATCCCCCGTCACACACAAACCCCGAGGCCGGTACCGCGACATTCGCGGTACCGGCCTCGGGGTTTGGTGCTCAGGAACTGCTCAGGAGCCGGCGCCCCGCTCCCACTGGTAGAAGCAGTGGGCCATGGCGTCCTTGGGGCTGCGCCAGGTCTGCGGGTCGTACGCGGAGACGTACGCCGACAGCTTGTCGCTGATGCCCCGGAACTCCGGGTGCCCGGCCACCTTCGCGATGGCGGGCGCCGGGTCCTGGTCGGCCTCGATGAAGTGCAGGTACACGTCGCCGTACTGGAAGAGGCTGCGGCGCTTGACACCGACGAGGTGCGGGAGTTCACCGCTGTCGGAGGCGGCGAACAGGTCGGCGATCGCCGGCGCCGAGTCGGGCGCCATCCGGGCGACGATCAGGGCGTGATGCATCGGGGGTCCTTCCTGGGCGGGTGGATCAGCGAGGCAGGGGCGCGTTCTGGCGGTCGCGGGCGACCTGCTCGATGCGGTCCCGGATGAGCGCCATCTGCGTACGGGAGTTGCGGTTGATGTTGTCCGTCATCCACTCGTCGTCGACGGGGGCGTCGGGCTTCATCGCGAAGTCCTGCGTCCAGCGCATCTGGGTGCCGCCGGGCAGCTCCGTGTACTCCCACAGGATGTTCATGTGGGCGAAGGGACCCGTCTCCACCCGGCGGGCCCGGACGGTCCGGTTGGCGCGGTCCACGGTGCGTTCCGAGACCCAGCTCCAGACCTTGCCGTTGTCGTCCGGGTACATGGTGAGGCGGAAGGCCGTCGTGTCGCCGTCACGGGAGAGCACTTCGAGGGACGAGTACTCGGTGAAGAGCCGGGGCCAGTTCTCGATGTCGTTGGTGATGTCCCAGACGAGGTCGAACGGGGCGTCGATGGTGATGGTGTTCTCGGTGTGTCCTGACACGTTCAGGCTCCAGCCTTGAGGGTGGTGTTGACGAGGTCGAGGAACTCCTGGGGCGTCCTGCAGCGCTCGGAGTCGGGGGGCAGCGAACGGCCGTACTGGTTCTCCAGTTCACCGACGATGCCCAGCAGGCCGAGCGAGTCGAGGCCGAGGATCCCGAAGGGGGTGTCCGAGGCCCGCTCCAGCTCCCGGGGGTCGACGGTGACTCCGGCGCCCCTCTTCATGAGGGCGGCCAGTTCGTCGTAGGTCAGTTGGGTGGTGAGCATGCGGGTGTTCTCCTTCCCGCCCGGTGTCACCGGGCGCGGTCGTCTCCGCGGCGCACGACCAGCGCCGCGTTGGAACCCATCAGTCCCCGGCTGAGCACCAGGGCCGTGCGCGGCTCGGCGGGGCGAGCGCTGGACATCACCAGGTCGAGGTCGTGGCAGATGTCGAACACGTTGGGGGTGGGGGGGATCAGGCGGTGCTCCATGGCGAGCACCGCGGCCGCGATGTCCAGCACGGGCGCCCCGCAGTAGGCGCGCCCGATGCCGGTCTTGGGCGCCGTGACGGGGACCTTGGAGCCGTACTCCCCGAGCGCGTCGGTGATGGCCAGCGCTTCCGCGCGGTCCGCCTCCGGCACGCCCAGGGCGTCCGCGAACACGACGTCGATCTCCTCGGGGGCGCATCCGGCCTCGTTGAGCGCGCCCCTGATCGCGTGGGCGAGCCCCTCCCGGGACCGCTCCCAGCGGGAGGCGCCGGTGAAGGTCGCGCCGTGGCCGGCGACGGTGGCCCGGACGGGCGCCCCCCGCTCCCGGGCACGGTTCTCGTCCTCGACGACGAGCATGGCGCCACCCTCCGCCGGTACGAAACCGCAGGCGCCCGCCGTGAAGGGGCGGTAGGCGCGGGCCGGGTCCTCGACGGTGCTGAGTTCGGCGTAACCGAGCTGGCAGACCATCGAGTACGGGGCCAGGGGTGCCTCCGCGCCGCCGACGACGACCGCGCCGGTGCCGCGCCGCACGGCCCGTGCGGCGTGGGCGACGGCGTCCAGACCGCCGGCCTCGTCGCTGGCGACCACTCCGCACGGGCCCTTGAAGCCGCCGCGGATGGAG
This sequence comes from Streptomyces sp. NRRL WC-3618, assembly GCF_001280005.1. Lineage (GTDB taxonomy): Bacteria > Actinomycetota > Actinomycetes > Streptomycetales > Streptomycetaceae > Streptomyces. The sequence goes on from NZ_LGDW01000348.1 coordinate 119,705, forward strand.
ATCTGGCCGGTGCTGGCGGCGTAGAACCAGGCGATGGACTGGTACGGGCCCACGTACCGCGATCCCTGGCCCCACAGCTTCTGGAGCTCGCGCTGCCCGAATTCGCCGCCGCCGGACCCGGCAGCGGTGACCACACCGATGTCGTAGGGCTCCGCGGGCTCGCCCCGGGCGATTCCGGCGTCGTCGAGGGCGAGCGCGGCGGCGGCCATGGCGAAGTGGCTGAACCGGTCGGTCTGGACGAGGAAACGCTCCTCGATGAGGCCGCCGGCGTCGAAGCCCCGGACCTCACCCGCGACGCGGAGCGGCAGATGCCCGCACCCCTCACGGGTGATCCCGTCCAGGACGACGAGTCCTTCGCCGACGGCCTTCCAGTAGGAGTCGGCCCGCAGGCCGTTGGGCGCGATCACACCGATCCCGGTGATGGCCGCGCGCGGGGCGCGCCGAGTGTGCTGTGTTTTCATCGAGTCCTCCCGCCCGCCCCGGTCAGCAGTACGGCCGACTGGAAGCCGCCGAATCCACTGCCGACGGAGAGCACGTTCCTGAGCTTTCGCTGACGCGCGGTGCGCGGCACGTAGTCCAGGTCGCACTCGGGGTCGGGTGTCTCGTAGTTCGCCGTCGGGGGCACCACCTGGTGCTTCAGCGCCAGGACACACGCGACGACCTCGATCGCGCCGATCGCGCCGAGTGAGTGGCCCACCATGGATTTGATGGAGCTCATGGGTGTGTCGTAGGCGTGGGCGCCCAGGGACCGCTTCACGGCGGCCGTCTCGTGCCGGTCGTTCTGTTTGGTGCCCGAGCCGTGCGCGTTGACGTAGTCGATCAGCGTGGGGTCGAGGCGGGCCTGGTCGAGCGTGGCGTCGATCGCCCGGGCCATCTCCAGTCCCTCGCTGGTCAGACCGGTCATGTGGTAGGCGTTGCCGAATGTGGCGTAGCCGCCGATCTCGCAGTACACGTGCGCGCCACGGGCCCGGGCGTGCTCGTACTCCTCGAGGACGAGCACCGCCGCGCCCTCGCCCATGACGAAGCCGTTGCGGCGGGCGTCGAAGGGCCGGGAGGCGTGTTCGGGGTCGTCGTTGTTGTCCGACGTCGCCTTGATGGCGTCGAAGCACGCCATGGTGATCGGTGATATCGGCGAGTCCGCCGCGCCGGCGATGCAGATGTCGGCGCGGCCCTCCTCGATGGTGTGGAAGGCGTAGCCGACCGCGTCGATCCCGGAGGTGCAGCCGGTGGAGACCGTCTGCACCGGGCCCTGGGCACCGAACCGCTCGGCGACGACCGAGGCGAGGGTGCTCGGCGAGAACGCCCGGTGCAGCTGCGGTTCGGCGGCGCGGTGGTCCACGTCCCACCGCTGTCCGCCCTCGCTGACCCTGACGTAGTCGTGTTCCAGACGGGTGGTGCCGCCGACGGCGCTGCCCAGGGAGACCGCGACGCGCCAGGGGTCCTGGCTGCCCGCGTCGAGTCCCGAGTCGCCGACGGCTTCGGCGGCGGCGACCAGGGCGAACTGGATGTAGCGGTCGGCGTGCTGGCTCACGTCCGGGTCCAGGCCGTGCGCGAACGGGTCGAAGTCGCATTCGGCGGCGATGCGCGAGCGCAGTCCCGCCGGATCGAACAGCGTGATACCCCGGGTCGCGGTGCGGCCGCCGGCCAGGAGGTCCCAGAACGCCGTGGCGCCGGTGCCGCCGGGAGCGACCACACCGATACCGGTGACAGCCACCCGCCGGGTCACCGTATGGCCTCGCTTCGCTCGGACGGCTGTCCGTGGTCCGGAGCGAGCCGGTCCGGCCCGCCGACGGCGAACTCCGTGCCGGGTACGGCGGTTTCGGTGACCTCCGTGTCGACGTGACCGAGGCTGGGACGGGGGGCGAGCGGGCCCAGGTGGAAGACCATGCGGGCTTCCACGTCACCGACGTTGCGGAAGCGGTGACGTACGTCGATGGGGATCAGGAGGCCCTGGTCGGGCCTGAGGGCGTGGGTCTCGCCGTCCAGGTCGACTTCGAGGGCGCCTGCGACGACGTACACGAACTCCTCGGAGTACGGGTGGTAGTGCTCGCCGATGCGCTCGCCGGGCTGGACGATCGCCAGGCCCATGAAGCCGCTGGTGGAGCCCACCGTGGCGGGCGTGAGCATCGCCCGCAGGTCGCCGCCGCGTCTGCGGTTGGGTTCTGTCTCGCTCAGGTCCACGATGCATGGGTGCTGCTTGTTCATGGTTGACACCTCCGGGGGTGGCAGGGACGTCGTCCGGGCCGGGTGTGGACGGCGCGGAGCGCGCCGCGGTGGTCCGTCAGGAACGCGCCGAGCTGCGGTCGGTGACGGGCATCATGTCGGCGTGCGACAGGAGGCGGTTGAGGTTGCGCCCCGTCTCGAGGGAGCCCTCGACACCGATCGCGGCACCGTCGAGGAGACGCTCCAACTCCGCTGCCTTCCCCGGCCCCTTGAGGCCGAGGGAGGACATGGGGTCGGCGTCGAGCTCGCTGGTGAGGTCGACGAGGCGGACAACGATGTCATCGCGCTGGAAGACGGTGCTTCCGTACACCGGGCTCGTCGGGTCGTCGGCCGCGTCCTCGTCCTGGTGGGCGAGCAGCCGGGCCAGTTCCATCCCGCGGCCTTCCTTGGCCGGGTAGTACAGCGCGTGCCGGCGCAGTCCGGCGGGCGCCTTCCCGCCGGCGACCACGTGGTGGACGGCCGGGAGCGCGGCCCGGGTGAAGAAGACGCGCGCCGAGTCGGGGTCGCTGAGGTCCCGGTCCTGTTCGAGGTACGGGTTGATGGCCTCCTCGACCGCCCGCACCTCGGGCTGGCGGGCGACGTGGCGGAGCGCCGCGAGGAGGTCGCCCTCGACCTCCACGGCCCGTACGACCCGGTTGCCGTGCATGAAGAGGGAGGTGCGGCGCAGCCGGGTGGTGTCGTCGACCTGCGCCTCCGGCGAGGTGTAGCCGGCCAGAAGCTCGGCGACCTTCGACTCCGAGCCCGGCTTGACGGTGAACGTGAGGGCGTGGCGTGCGACGCCGTCGCCCACGCGGGCCGCCACCTGCATGCCCTCCTTCGGCGACTTCGGGGTGAGCGGCGCGTTGGGGGTCATCTCCCGCAGGATGCTGTAGCGCATCGACCGGGTGTCCCGGACGCAGCTGTGCATCGGCCGTACGGTCTCGACGTGCTCCTCGCTGTTCACCCAGGCGAGGAAGGGCGGGGCACTCTCCCACTCGCTGGTGATGAGCCACTGCGAGGGGTTCTCGATCGACTGGCAGAGCTGGTCACTGAGGTGGCCGGGGACCGACGCGACCTGGTTGCGCATGAGTTCGTACGCGTCAAGGAACTGCTGCTGGGCTCCTTCGTACAGGTCGAGCAGCAGGATCACCCGCAGCCTGGAGCCGTCGAACACCGACTGCGATATGCGTCCCGAGATGGTCATCCGGCGCACCTCTCCTCTTCGTCGTGTAAGGCCTTCGTCGTGGAAGGCGGGCAGCGACCGTCGTGGCCGAAGCCGGGCCGCCATGAGCCGATAGTTGACGCGAGTCGCCCGGTCCGCGACTCCCACGGGGTCGGGCGGGTGAACCGTGCGCCATCCGGGTGCCCCCGGCGGGCGGAACGGCCCCCGGAGATGCACTGTGCAGGGGCGACCCATCGCTGACCCGCGTCCCGGCAGAGACCGCGGAGACCGGCAGACACTGGAGGCATTCAATGAACCGCGCGGAAGAGGCCGACGGCACTGGCGGCCACCACACACCCGTCCTGATCGTCGGCGGCTCCCTGGTGGGCCTGTCCACCTCCCTGTTCCTCGGCCGCCTGGGCGTGCCGCACACGCTCGTGGAGCGCCACTCGGGCACCTCGGTCCATCCACGGGGGCGCGGGAACAACGTGCGCACCATGGAGTTGTTCCGGGTGGCCGGGGTGGAGCGGCGCATCGAGGAGGCGGCGTCGGTCCTGGCGGACAACCACGGCATCCTGCAGACGCCGAGCCTGGTGGGCGACGTGGGCGAGTGGCTGTTCAAGGAGATCGACCCGGGCGGCGGACTCGCCCGCTTCAGCCCCAGCGGCTGGTGCCTGTGCAGCCAGAACGACCTGGAACCGGTGCTGCTGGAGAGCGCGCGGGCGCAGGGCGGCGATCTGCGGTTCTCGACCGAGCTGATGTCGTTCGAGCAGGACTCCGAGGGGGTGACCGCGAGGGTCAAGAGCCGGGAGACCGGCGAGCACACCACCATCCGGGCGGACTATCTCGTCGCGGCGGACGGTCCGCGCAGCCCCATCCGGGAGCAGTTGGGTATCGGGCAGAGCGGCCCGGGCGACCTGTTCCACAACGTGAGCATCACCTTCACCTCGCGCGGCCTCGCGGATGTGGTCGGCGACCGGCGTTTCATCGTCTGCTACCTGACCAGCCCGGACGCCGACGGCGCTCTGCTGCCGGTCGACAACCGGGAGCGCTGGGTGTTCCACGCGCCCTGGCACCCCGAACACGGCGAGACGCTGGAGGAGTTCACCGACGAGCGGTGCCGGGACCACATCCGGCGGGCGGTCGGCGTACCGGACCTGGACGTGGAGATCACCGGCCGGGCCCCCTGGCACGCGGCCGAGCGGGTCGCCGAACGGTACGCGGACCGCAGGGTGTTCCTCGCCGGCGACTCCGCCCACGAGATGTCCCCCACCGGGGCCTTCGGCTCCAACACCGGTATCCAGGACGCCCACAACCTCGCCTGGAAGCTGGCCGCCGTGCTGGGCGGCTGGGCGGGTCCCGGTCTGCTGGCGTCGTACGACCTGGAGCGCCGGCCCGTCGCGGAGGCGACGAGCGCCCGTGCCTCCTCGCGGTCGGTGGAGCACAGCCACCCCGGGTACACGCCCACTCCCGGAGCCGGCGGCCCCGGCGGCCGCAAGGGCGGCATCCTCAACGTGGCCCTCGGCTACCGCTATCCGCGGGGCGCGGTCCTGGGCGCGGACACGGCGGTGCCGGTCGTGCCCGAGGGCGTGCGGCTGACGGGCGAGCCCGGGAGCCGTGCTCCGCACCTGTGGCTGAACCGCGCCGGCACCCGGATCTCCACGCTCGACCTGTACGAGGGCTCACTGGTGCTCCTCAGCTCGGCGGGCGCCTCCTGCGGCTGGCACGACGCGGCGGCAGAGGTCGCGCGGCAGCTGGCGGTGCCGCTCGACTCGTACCGGATCGGCAGCGGTCCGGACGCGGAGTTGTCCTGCGCGAGCGACCAGGAGTGGGCGGACGTCCACGGCGTCACGGTGGACGGAGCGGTACTGGTCCGCCCCGACGGCTTCGTGGCGTGGCGCTCCGAAGGGCCGGCGGATGACGCCGGTGCGGCGCTGCGGGAGGCGCTTGCGGTGGTGCTGGACCGGGGGTGACGGGTCGGGTTCAGTACGGCTTGTGATCGCCCCGCCCTTTTGGGCCTCGGCGCGGGAGGCTGCCGTCGGGTTGCCGACACCGTCTCGTGGCGGTGTCGGCATCGGCATCGGCGCGGGGCTCGGCCCCTTCGGGGGCTTCCGGGCCCGGACAGATCACACCGCCGGGCAGGCGGCGATGCACGACTCGCGGTCGAGGAAGCGGTCGGAGGCAGTGACCGGCCTGTTGACGGCGGTGGCATGATCGCGCGGCTCTGAGCGGTCGCGCGGGACGGGGGCCACTGGCCCCCGGGGTCATCGGCCCCTAGCCGGGCGGCGCCTTCGGGCGGGGACCAGCGGGCTCTCAGTCTGCGGAGCCCCTGCCCAAACCGCCCCTCCCCCTCTCCCCCCGATTCTCCCCGTCAGGGCAAACCCGTTCGCCGGACAGGCGCGCGCTCTGCTTGGCTCACCCCATGAGCGATCTCGATCTCCGTATCCGCCACGCCACCCTCTCGGACATCGACACCGTGCTGCGGTTCTGGCGCGACGCCGCAGAGGGAACGAGCATCAGCGACGACCACGACGGCGTCACCCGCCTCATCACACGCGACCCCGAGGCCCTGCTCCTCGCGGAGCGCGACGGCGTCCTCGCCGGCACCGTCATAGCCGGCTTCGACGGCTGGCGGTGCTGCGCGTACCGACTGGCCGTACACCCCGGCCACCGTCGGCAAGGCATCGCCACCGCCCTGCTCGAAGCCGCGGAACAGCGCTTCGCCGCGCTGGGCGGCCGACGCGTCGACGCGATGGTCCTGGAGGCCAACGAACAGGCCCACCACACCTGGGCCGCGCGCGCCTACCATCGTGAGGACCACTGGCGACGCTGGGTGAAACCTCTCACCGACTGAGCTATTTTGCGCATCCTTTACTATTGGTGGACCAGTTACTTCTCCGGGGAAAGGTGTGAGCGTCCGCCCATGGGCGAGCCTCCCAGTAGCAACAGCACCACTCGACGTCGAGCGATCCCGCCGGCCCTGCCCGACCATGGGACGGAGGTGAACCGATGACCGAAGTGCTTCTCCTCCTGGTCGCGATCCTGCTCTCCCTGGCCTGCGGCGCCTTCGTCGCGGCGGAGTTCTCCCTGACCACGGTCGAACGCGGCGAGCTGGAGCGCGCGGTGGAGCGCGGCGAGCGGGGTGCCGCCGGTGCCCTGAAGGCCGTACGGAACCTCACGTTCCAGCTCTCCGGCGCGCAGCTCGGCATCACGGTCACCAACCTCGTGGTCGGCATGCTCTCCGAGCCGTCGATCGCCGCGCTGATCGCGGGCCCGCTCGAGTCGCTCGGCGTCTCGGCCTCGGCGTCCTCGTCCCTCGCCCTGGTGATCGGTACGGCGCTGTCGACCGTCTTCCTGATGGTGGTCGGCGAGCTCGTGCCGAAGAACTGGGCGATCTCCGCACCGCTGGCCGTGGCCAAGCGGGTGGCGACGCCGCAGCGCTGGTTCAGTGCCGCGTTCCGGCCGTTCATCACGCACCTCAACAACACGGCGAACCACTTGGTACGCCTCTTCGGCATCGAACCCGCCGAGGAACTGGCCTCCGCACGCGGCCCCCAGGAACTGGCGGCACTGGCCAGGCACTCCGCCAAGCAGGGCGCCCTGGAGCCCGACACCGCGGAACTGTTCGTACGGACCCTGAACCTCGCCGACCTCACGGCGGAGAACGTGATGACACCGCGCGTCCAGGTCATCGCCCTCGACGCCCAGGCGACCTGCGAGGACGTGGCGAACGCGACGCGCGCGACCGGACTGTCCCGGTTCCCCGTCTACCGCGGCAACCTCGACTCGGTCGTGGGCGTCGCGCACATCAAGGACTGCCTCACGGTGCCCGCGGAGCGTCGCCCCCGGGTGTCCGTCGCCGAACTGATGCGCGAGCCGCTGCTCGTCCCTGAGTCACTGACCGTCGACCGGCTCCTCGACCGGCTCTCCGGCAAGCGCACGATGGCCGTCGTCATCGACGAGTACGGCGGTACGGCGGGCGTGGCCACGCTGGAGGACATCGTCGAGGAGGTCGTCGGCGAGGTACGCGACGAGCACGACCCGCACGAGATGTCCGACCTCGTCCCGGCCGGCGTCGACGACGACGGCCGCGCCCTCTACTCCGCGGACGGCGCCGCCCGCACCGACCAGCTCGCCCGTGTCGGCCTCCGGCTGCCCGAGGGACCGTACGAGACGCTGGCCGGCCTGGTCGCGACCGAGCTCGGCCGCATTCCGCAGGCCGGTGACACCGTCGAGGTGGGCGACTGGCGCCTCGACGTGCTGGACGCCTCGGGCCGCAGGGCCGCACGCGTCCTGCTGCACGCGCCGCACACGGTGGAAGAAGCGGAAGAGAAAACGCAAGAAAAGAAGGACGAAAAGAAGGACGAAACGGACGGGGAGGCGAAGTGACCACGATCCAGTTGCTCATCGGTCTGGCGACGCTGGTCGTCAACGCCTTCTTCGTGGGCGCCGAGTTCGCGCTGATCTCCGTACGCCGCAGCCAGATCGAGCAACACGTGGAAGAAGGGGCGGACGGCGACCGGCGCGCGAAGAGCGTCCTGTGGGGCCTGGAACACGTGTCCGCGCTGATGGCGGCGGCCCAGCTGGGCATCACGCTGTGCACGCTGATCCTGGGTGTGGTCGCGGAACCCGCGATCGCGCATCTGCTGGAGCCGGTGTTCCACGCGGTGGGCGTCCCCGAGAGCGCGGGGCACGCGGTCTCCTTCGTGATCGCCCTCTCCCTGGCGACGTATCTGCACATGCTGCTCGGCGAGATGGTGCCGAAGAACATCGCGCTCGCGGAGCCGGTGCGCAGCGCACTGCTGCTCGGGCCGCCCCTGGTGGCCCTGGCGCGGGCCCTGAAGCCCGTGATCTTCACGATCAACGCCTTCGCGAACACCCTCCTGAAGCTGCTGCGTGTCGAGGTCAAGGACGAGGTCACGGCGACCTTCTCGGACGCCGAACTGGCCCGTCTGGTCCGGGACTCCGGCGAGGCGGGGCTCATCGACGACCGCGCGCGCGAACGCCTGCACGACGCCCTGGAACTGGGCCGCAGGCCGGTGCGTGACGTCGCGCTCCCCCTCGAAAGCGTCGTCTACGCGCGCGTGGGCATCACTCCGGAGGAGCTGGAGCAGCTGTCGGCCGAGTCGGGCTTCTCGCGCTTCCCGGTGGTCGACAAGGAGCGCCGGATCGCCGGCTATCTGCACGTCAAGGACGCGCTGGACGCGGCGCCCCGGGACCTGGGCTTCCAGGTCCGGGACATGCGGCCCATCGCGAGCGTACGGGCGGACACTCCCCTGGACGACGTCCTCACGGCGATGCGGCGCAGCCGTACGCACCTGGCGGCGGTGCAAGGGGAAGACGGGCTGCTCGCCGGGCTGGTGACGATGGAGGACGTGCTGCGCGAGCTGTTCGGACAGCCCGCGTAGACCGGCTGTTCCACACCTGGAGGAGGTCGACCGACCGCTGGGTATGTGTACGGGCTATCATCTCTGTCGCCATGCAGACGAACACCTCGTACACCAGCCTTGTCGCGGTCGGCGACTCCTTCACCGAGGGCATGTCGGACCGGCTGCCGGACGGTACGTACCGCGGCTGGGCCGATCTCCTGGCGGCCCGGATGGCCGCCCGCACCCCCGGTTTCCGGTACGCGAACCTCGCCGTGCGCGGCAAGCTGATCGCGCAGATCACCGCCGAGCAGGTGCCCGTGGCGGTGGCCCTGGAGCCGGACGTGATCACGCTGGTGGGCGGCCTCAACGACACGCTCCGCCCCAAGTGCGACATGGGCCGGGTGCGCGGGCTGCTCGAGGAGGCCGTGGAGCAGTTGGCGCCCGCGTGCAAACAGCTGGTGCTGATGCGCAGCCCCGGCCGCCAGGGCCCGGTCTTCGATCGCTTCCGGCCGCGTGTGGAGGAGCTGTTCACCTGCGTCGACGACCTCGCGTCCCGGCACGGCGCCCTCGTCGTCGACCTGTACGGCGCCCCCTCGCTGGGTGACCCCCGCCTGTGGGACGTCGACCGGCTGCACCTGAGCGGCGAGGGCCACCGGAGGGTCGCCGAGGCGGTCTGGCAGACCCTCGGGTACGAGGCCGAGGACCCGGAGTGGCGTACGCCGGTGCCGGCCACGGCGCCTCCCGGCTGGGGCACGCGCCGGGTCGAGGACGCCCGTTTCGCCCGCCAGTACCTACTGCCGTGGATAGGGCGCCGCCTGACAGGGCGCTCCTCCGGGGACGGCCGGACAGGCGCCCACTTCAGCGCCGAGCTGGGCAAAGCCTTCTGGGTCACTCCCGCGGACCACACGGACCCCGGCCCGGTGACGGACTGGCGCCGGGTAGGCCCCTGACCCGAACCCCGCCCTCGGAACGCGAGCTCGGCCTGCGCCCTCTTCATGTGCGACCACATACCTTCGACCGGTTGAACGCACAACGGAAGGTTCTTTGATGGACAGTCACATCGTGCAGGTGAAGATCCACCCCGCCATCGGTGTCGCCCGGGTCGGCAACAGCGTGGAAGCACCTTTCATCGGCCCGGAATCACCGGACCAGCGACCAGCGGACGCCGGCTCCTACAAGGACGCTTCCGGGGCGATACGGAGGCAGGCCGCACGATTCCGGGTGTACGGCTACAACGCCGCCGGGGAGGTCGTACGGGAGCTGAAGCCGGGCACCGAGGGTGTCACCGAGATCCAGTGGACGGTACATCTGGCCAACAAGAAGGCCGCCTGGTACCAGTTCCATCTGGCGCTGGACATCCCCGAGGGCAAGACGCTCACGGCCGAGCAGTACGGCCGCCGCAACGCCGACGTCGCGGGCGCCGACCGGAAGAAGCTGGTCAACGATCCCGGCAGCCGCACCGTTCGCGGTTCGAAGACCGAGACGCAGAAGTTCGACACCGGCAAGGTCATGGACAAGGCGGTGTACCTCGGCGAGATCTCCACCCGCTCCGACGGCCGCCTGGTGGTGCTCGGCGGCCGGGGAAACTCCGCCTCCTACAAGAACCAGCCGATCACAGGGGTCACCAACAACGACACCTGGTACGACGACGTGTCCGACGGTCCGGTGACAGCGAAGGTCACTATTGACGGCCAGGATCTGACCGCCGTGCCGGCCTGGGTCGTGGTGGGACCTCCGCACTACGCCCCCGGCGTGAAGTCCGTCCGTACCCTCTACGACCTGCTCTTCGACGTCTTCGTCCAGGCCGGTTCACTGACCCGCCCGCAGCAGATCTCGTTCGCCGATCACATAGAGCCCATATTCCGCAGGTTCTGCGATCTGCAGTGGGTCAACCACGGTTTCGCGACCCAGTTCGGCTGGAACGGCCCCAACTTCTTCCTCTCGCCGACGATGCGCAAGAGGCTCGCCGATCCGTCCAGCCGTAACCGGGAGTTGCGCCGCCAGGTGTACGCCTCCCTGCGCGACTACGACCGTGACGGGAAGTCCCCGCTGCCGTGGCCGTGGCTGTACGGCGACGCCATGGCCAGCAAGCCCAAGTCCGTGCTTCAGCACCTGGCGCTGTCACCGACCCAGGACTGGATGCTGCAGCGTTGGGCGGACGGGGCGTTCGTGGCCGGACCCCTGCGGCAGCCGCGCCCCACGGTCGACGACGCCCCTGCCGCCGAGCAGCCGGGGCTGCTGGACCGGGCGGCCCTGGAGGGCTGCGCCGCCGACGCGTTCCACCCGGGGATCGAGGTCACCTGGCCGATCCGGCACGCGAGCATGTTCAGCGCGCCCTTCCGCATCCGGCACCGCGCCCCCGCCACCGCGGAACCCGACTACGGGCCCACCCTGCTTCCGGACGAGGCGGTCTCCGCCACTGGCCCCCTGCAAGCACAGGGCCCCGGTGACCTCACCCGCTGGATGGCCGCCCCCTGGCAGGCGGACACCGCGAGCTGCCGCTCGGGCTACGAGGTGCTGGCCAACCTGGGGCCCCGGTACAGCCCGTACCTGCCGACCTTCTGGCCCGCCCAGGTACCCAACCATGTGCTCAAGCTGGAGGACTTCGAGAAGGTCAACACGCCGTCGGCCGGGAGCGACGACAGCGCCCGGGAAGAGGCGTTCGAGCGGCGGGCAACCTGGCTGCGCGGACTCACCGGCACCATGAACGAGCAGCGTACCCAGATGATCAAGGACTGGTTCAAACTCGGCGTCGTCGAGGTGCGCGACTACACCGTGGGCGACGGGAAGTTCCCCGAACGGATCCTGGTGGAGTCGCGCCCGGCACAACCGCTCGCTCAGGCACCGGACACAGCGAACCTCGTCAACGTGCAGGTGCCCGAGGTGGGTCCGCACGTGTTGGCCGCGGCGGCGGGCCGCTCGCCCGAGGGAATGCTCGCCCCCGAAACCGTCGAGGCCGAGTCCGCGGCGCGGGCGGTCGGCGAAGCGGCCAGGGCGACCGGCTACCGCGAGGAGGAGATCACCGCCGGATACCTCGAGAAACTCGACCCCTTCCGCGACGCGCGGTGAGCGTCGCGCTCCCTCCCGGCGCGGACACCTACGACGTCGTGGTGGCGGGCGGCGGCCCGGCCGGTTGCGCCGCCGCGCTCATGCTCACCCGGGCCGGCCGTACGGTTCTGCTGGCGGACGCCGGCACCGGGCCGCCCAAGCTCGGCGAGACACTCGTGCCCGCCGGGCGGGTTCTGCTCGGCGACCTCGGCGTCGCCGACCGCGTTCTCGACTCCGGGCATCTGCCCTGCTACGGCAGCCTTTCGGCGTGGGGTTCGGCCGACCTGCACGCCGTGGACTTCATCAACGACCCGCACGGCCATGGCTGGCACCTCGACCGGCACCTGTTCGACCAGCGCCTGCGCGACGCCTCCCGCGCGGCGGGGGCGGAGGTCACCGAGGGCACGGCCGTACGGGAGACGGTGCGGATGGCGGACGGTGGCTGGGCTGTGGTTCTGCGGGGCCGCACGGGCACTGCTGGTAGCGGGTCGGGGGGCGGGTCCGGGTTGGGGTCGGGGTCAGGGTCGGAG
>NZ_LGDW01000349.1 GCF_001280005.1 Streptomyces sp. NRRL WC-3618
ACCCTCCCCTCCACGACCCCCGGCAGGTGACGGAAGTGTCCGACAGGGAACCGCCGCGCCGCCGGGTGCCCGCCCCGGCCAGGCCCGTCCGCCCCGGCGCCCCCCGGCGTCCGGCCTCCGGAGCCGGCCCCGCCCGTCGTCCCGCCGCAGGCCGCCCCGGCGGGCCGAAGGTCATCCGGCTCGGCAGCCCCCGGCCCCGGCTGCGCATGGTCAGCCTCGCGCTTGCCCTGGTGATGATCGCCTTCGTCGTACGGCTGCTTCAGGTGCAGGCCGTCGACGCGAGCGTGTACGCCGCCAAGGCCGAGCAGAACCGGTACGTCGGCCGCACTCTGGCCGCCGAACGCGGCGAGATCACCGACCGCAACGGCATCGAACTGGCGACCAGCGTGGACGCGTACGACATCACCGCCGACCCGACGATGTTCACGCCGGAGAGCACGAAACTGGGCGATGCCCCTGAGCAGGCCGCCGCTCTCCTCGCCCCGATCCTCGGGCAGGACGCGAGTGACATCGCCAGGAAGCTGAAGACGCCCAACACGCGCTACACGCTGCTCGCGCACCGCCAGACCCCCCAGGTGTGGACGCAGATCAAGGACCTGAAGTCCACCCTGGCCGCCAAGACCGGAACCGACCCGACCACCGTCAGCGTCCTCGCCGGTGTGCTGGCCGTGCCCGCGAGCAAGCGCGTGTATCCGAACGCCGAACTCGCCGCCGGACTGCTGGGATGGGTCAGCGCCGACGGCAAGGGCGGCGGCGGCCTCGAACAGAAGCTGAACGGGGAGCTGTCGGGGAAGGACGGCGAGATCCGGTACGCGCAGTCAGGGGGACGGCAGGTGCCCACCGCCGACTCCACCGAGACGCCCGCGGTGCCCGGTTCCGACGTCGAACTGACCATCGACCGTGACATCCAGTGGGCCGCGCAGAACGCCATCACCGAGCAGGTGAAGGAGTCGAAGGCGGACCGCGGGTACGTGATAGTGCAGGACACCAGGACCGGTCAGATCCTGGCCATGGCCAACTCGCCCGGCTTCGACCCCAACGACCTCACCAGGGCGAACCCGGGCGCGCTCGGCAACGCGGCCCTCCAGGACGCCTACGAGCCCGGTTCCACCGCCAAGGTCATGTCGATGGCCGCCGTACTCGAGGAGAACGTGGCGACGCCCGCCACGCATGTCGTCGTGCCCAACCGGCTGCACCGGGGCGACCGGCTCTTCAAGGACGACATCGACCACCCGACCTGGTACCTCACCCTCAACGGCGTGCTCGCCAAGTCCAGCAACATCGGCACCATCCTGGCCACCGGGCAGCTCGGGAAGACACAGGCGCAGTCCAACCGGATCCTCTACTCCTACCTGCGCAAGTTCGGCCTCGGCAGCTACACCGGGCTGGACTTCCCCGGCGAGACCAAAGGCATCCTCGCGCCGCCCGGCCAGTGGTCGACCTCCCAGCAGTTCACGATCCCCTTCGGCCAGGGCGTCTCCCTCAACGCGCTGCAGGCGGCCTCCGTGTACTCGACGATCGCCAACGGCGGTGTCCGCGTGGAGCCGAGCCTGATCCGGGGCACCAACGGCGCGGACGGCAGGTTCACCCCCGCCGCCCAGCCCAGAAAGACCCGGGTCGTCAGTGAGAAGACGGCGAAGACCCTCGCCAAGATGCTGGAGTCGGTCGTGGACGACGAGGAGGGCACCGGCGCCAAGGCGCGCATTCCCGGCTACCGCGTGGCGGGCAAGACGGGTACCGCCAACCGCGTGGATCCGGCCACCGGCCGCTACCACGGATACACGTCGTCGTTCGCCGGGTTCGCACCCGCAGACAGCCCCCGCGTCACCGTGTACTGCGCCATCCAGAACGCCACCAAAGGCAGTTACTTCGGAGGTCAGATCTGTGGCCCCATCTACAAGGAGGTCATGGAGTTCGCCCTGAAAACCCTTCAGGTACCGCCCACCGGGGCCAAGGCCGCGAATCTCCCCGTGGCCTTCACACCCTGATCAGCACGGAAACCAGCCAGGAAACAGCTCGTGACTACGAACTCTCCCGACCCGGGGCCCAGCGCACCGTCGCCCACCCCGCCCGCGCCCTCACTTCGCTCGTCCGGGGGTGCGCCCGGTACGCTCACCGCCGTGCCACACGCTGATCAGTACCAAACCACCCAGAAGGGCGTTCCTGTGACATATCCGGGGCCGCCGAGGCCGGTTCACGTCTCCGCCACACCCCTCGCGGAACTCGCCGGACAACTGGGTGCCCCGCAGCCCCAGACCCCTGAGGACGCCGGAATCACGGGTATCACCCATGATTCACGCGCCGTCCGCCCCGGCGACCTGTACGCCGCCCTCCCGGGTGCCCGGCTGCACGGCGCGGACTTCGTGACGCAGGCCGCCGGACTCGGTGCCGCCGCCGTGCTGACCGACCCCACGGGCGCCGAACGCGCCGCCGCCACCGGCCTGCCGGTGCTGGTGGCCGACGACCCGCGCGCGCGGATGGGCGAACTGGCGGCCACGATCTACGGCCGTCCGGGGCGCGACCTGCTCCAGATCGGCATCACGGGCACCTCCGGCAAGACCACCACCGCGTACCTCGTCGAGGGCGGCCTGAAGACGGACCGGGCCACCGGGCTGATCGGCACGGTCGAGACGCGCATCGGCGATGAACGCATCAAGTCCGAGCGCACCACGCCCGAGGCCACCGATCTCCAGGCGCTGTTCGCGGTGATGCGCGAGCGCGGGGTCGAGGCGGTCGCCATGGAGGTCTCCAGCCACGCGCTGGTCCTCGGCCGGGTCGACGGCTGCGTCTTCGACATCGCCGTGTTCACCAACCTCAGCCCGGAACACATGGAGTTCCACTCCGACATGGAGGACTACTTCCAGGCCAAGGCGCGGCTGTTCACTCCCGAACGCAGCAGACTCGGCATCGTCAACCACGACGACGCGTACGGCCGACGGCTCGCCCAGGAGGCCACCGTCCCGGTCGTCACCTTCTCCGCCGAGGGCCACCCGGACGCCGACTGGCGCGCCGAGAACGTCCAGGTCGGCCCGATGGACTCGACGTTCACGGTGGTCGGCCCCAAGGAGCAGCGGATCGGCGCCAGAGCGCCGCTCGCCGGAACCTTCAACGTCGCCAACACCCTCGCCGCGATCGTCGCCCTCGCCGAGGCCGGGCTCGACCCGCAGGCCGCCGCCGACGGCATCGCCGCCGTACCGGGAGTGCCGGGGCGCCTCGAGCGGGTGGACGCGGGGCAGCCGTATCTCGCGGTCGTCGACTACGCGCACAAGACGGACGCCGTCGAATCGGTGCTGCGCGCGCTGCGCAAGGTCACCGAGGGAAGCCTGCACGTGGTGCTCGGCTGCGGCGGCGACCGGGACACGACCAAGCGCGGCCCCATGGGTGCCGCCGTGGCCAGGCTCGCCGACACCGCCGTACTGACCTCCGACAACCCCCGCACCGAGGACCCCCTCGCGATCCTCGCGGCCATGCTCCAGGGCGCGGCCTCCGTGCCGGCGCACGAGCGCGGTGAGGTCCAGGTGTTCGAGGACCGGGCCGCGGCCATCGCCGCCGCCGTGGCCCGCGCGCGGCCCGGGGACACCGTGCTGGTCGCGGGCAAGGGCCATGAGCAGGGCCAGGACATCGCCGGGGTGGTCCGTCCGTTCGACGACCGCCTGGTGCTTCGCGAAGCTATCCAGCAGACCCAGGGATGAACTTGTGATCGCCCTCTCTCTCGCCGAGATCGCAGCAGTCGTCGGCGGGCAGACCCACGACATACCGGATCCGTCGGTCCAGGTCACCGGACAGGTCGTCAGGGACTCCCGTGAGGTGGAGCCCGGCAGCCTGTTCGTCGCCTTCGCCGGCGAGCGCGTCGACGGCCACGACTTCGCGGCCGCGGTCGTCGAGGCGGGCGCGGTCGCCGTACTGGCCTCCCGGCCCGTCGGTGTGCCCGCGGTCGTCGTGGACGACGTCCAGCGGGCGCTGGGCGCCCTCGCACGGCACGTGGTCCAGAAGCTCGGCGCGACCCTCGTGGCCCTCACCGGCTCCGCGGGCAAGACCAGCACCAAGGACCTGATCGCCCAGGTGCTCCAGCACAAGGCGCCGACGGTCTACACCCCCGGCTCGCTCAACAACGAGATCGGGCTGCCGCTGACCGCGCTGAGCGCCACCGAGGAGACCAGGTTCCTGGTCCTGGAGATGGGCGCCCGCGGAATCGGTCACATCCGCTACCTGACCGAGCTGACGCCGCCGCGCATCGGCCTCGTCATCAACGTCGGCACCGCCCACATCGGCGAGTTCGGCGGACGCGAGCAGATCGCACAAGCGAAGGGCGAACTCGTCGAGGCACTGCCCTCCGAGTCCGACGGCGGTACCGCGATCCTGAACGCAGACGATCCCCTCGTACGGGCCATGGCGGTTCGAACAAAGGCGAAGGTGATCTTCTTCGGCGAGTCCGGCGAAGCGGATGTACGCGCCGAGAACGTGCGACTCACGGACAAGGGGCAGCCCGCCTTCAGGCTCCACACACCCTCCGGTGCAAGCGACGTGACCATGCGCCTGTACGGTGAGCACCACGTGTCGAACGCGCTCGCCGCCGCCGCCGTCGCCCATGAGCTGGGCATGTCCGCAGACGAGATCGCCACCGCGCTCTCCGAGGCGGGCTCCCTCTCCCGCTGGCGGATGGAGGTCACCGAGCGCCCGGACGGCGTGACGATCGTCAACGACGCCTACAACGCGAACCCCGAGTCCATGCGAGCGGCTTTGCGCGCGCTCGCGGCCATGGGCTCAGCCTCACGGGCCAAGGGGGGTCGTACGTGGGCGGTGCTCGGCAAGATGGCCGAGCTCGGGGACGAGGCGCTCGCCGAGCACGACGCGGTCGGACGGCTGGCCGTCCGGCTCAATGTCGGCAAGCTCGTCGCGGTCGGGGGCAGGGAAGCGTCCTGGCTCCAACTGGGCGCATATAACGAGGGTTCGTGGGGTGAGGAGTCGGTGCACGTGTCCGACGCACAGGCGGCTGTCGACCTGTTGCGCAGCGAGCTGCGCCCGGGGGATGTCGTGCTCGTGAAGGCGTCCCGGTCGGTCGGGCTGGAGAGCGTGGCGCAGGCGCTCCTGGCGACCGGTGCCGAGGGTGAGGTTTCCGCCCGATGATGAAGCAGATCCTGTTCGCAGGAGTCATTGGTCTTTTCCTGACCCTGATCGGCACCCCGCTGCTGATCAAGCTTCTTGCCCGCAAGGGCTACGGTCAGTACATCCGCGACGACGGCCCGCGCGAGCACCATGCCAAGCGCGGTACGCCGACGATGGGCGGTATCGCCTTCATCCTGGCGACGGTCGCCGCCTACTTCCTGTCCAAGGTCTTCACGGGCCTGGGAGAGGCCAGAACACCCGCGCCGACCTTCTCGGGCGTGCTGGTGCTCGGCCTGATGGCGGGCATGGGCCTGGTCGGCTTCCTCGACGACTACATCAAGATCGTCAAGCGCCGTTCACTCGGTCTGCGGGCCAAGGCGAAGATGGCGGGTCAGCTCGGCGGCGGTATCGCCTTCGCCGTCCTGTCACTCCAGTTCGCGGACAGCCGCGGCAACACGCCCGCCTCGACGAAGCTCTCCTTCGTCCAGGACTTCGGCTGGACGATCGGCCCGGTGCTGTTCGTCGTCTGGGCGCTCTTCATGATCCTGGCGATGTCGAACGGCGTGAACCTGACGGACGGTCTGGACGGCCTCGCCACCGGCGCCTCCGTCCTCGTCTTCGGCGCCTACACGTTCATCGGCGTCTGGCAGTTCCAGGAGTCCTGCGCCAACGCGGTGACCCTGACCAACCCGGCGGCCTGTTACGAGGTGCGAGATCCGCTGGACCTCGCTGTCGTCGCCTCGGCGCTGATGGGTTCCTGCCTCGGTTTCCTCTGGTGGAACACGTCACCCGCCAAGATCTTCATGGGCGACACCGGATCCCTGGCCCTGGGCGGCGCGCTGGCCGGCCTCGCGATCTGCTCCCGTACGGAACTGCTGCTGGCCCTGCTCGGCGGCCTGTTCGTCCTGATCACCATGTCGGTGGTCATCCAGGTCGGCTCGTTCCGCACGACCGGCAAGCGCGTCTTCCGGATGGCACCACTCCAGCACCACTTCGAACTCAAGGGGTGGTCCGAGGTCCTTGTCGTGGTCCGCTTCTGGATCATCCAGGGCATCTGCGTGATCGTCGGACTGGGCATCTTCTACGCGGGATGGGCGGCCGGCAAGTGACATCGGGTCAGGGCAGCGACTGGGAGGGCATGCGGGTCACCGTCGCCGGCCTCGGCGTCAGCGGCATCAGTGCCGCCCGCGCCCTGACCGCCCTCGGCGCCTCCGTCATCGTCGTGGACGGCGGGGACTCCGAGGCCCACCGGGAACGCGCGGCGGCCCTGGAGGGCATCGAGGTACGCCTCGGAGACGCGGAGACCCTGCCCGAGGGCACCCGGCTCGTCGTCACCTCGCCCGGCTGGAAGCCGAGTTCACCGCTCTTCGCGGCGGCGGCCGAGGCGGGCGTGGACGTGGTCGGCGACGTCGAGATCGCCTGGCGGCTGCGCGGCCCCGACGCCGCGCCCTGGCTGGCGATCACCGGCACCAACGGCAAGACGACCACCACCCAGATGCTCGCGTCGATCCTGCGCGCGGCAGGCCTGCGTACGGCCGCCGTCGGCAACATCGGCACACCGATCATCGACGTGGTCCTCGGCGAGGAGACGTACGACGTCCTCGCCGTCGAACTATCCAGCTACCAGCTCCACTGGGCGCCCTCCCTGCGCGCCCACTCCGCCGCCGTCCTCAACCTCGCCCCCGACCACCTCGACTGGCACGGCTCCATGGAGGCGTACGCCGCCGACAAGGGCCGTATTTACGAGGGCAATCGGGTCGCCTGTGTCTACAACGTTGCCGACAAGGCCACCGAGGACCTGGTGCGCGGCGCGGACGTCGAGGAGGGGTGCCGGGCCGTCGGGTTCACGCTCGGCGCGCCCGGACCCTCCCAACTCGGCGTCGTGGACGGCATCCTGGTCGACCGCGCGTTCGTGGAGAACCGGCAGCGCAACGCCCAGGAACTGGCCGAGGTCGGGGACGTCGACCCGCCCGCCCCGCACAACATCGCCAACGCCCTTGCCGCCGCTGCCCTCGCCCGCGCCTACGGGGTGCCCGCGAAGGCGGTCCGGGACGGCCTGCGGGCCTTCACCCCGGACGCGCACCGCATCGCGCGCGTGGCCGCCGTGGGCGGGGTCACGTACATCGACGACTCCAAGGCGACCAACACCCACGCGGCCGAGGCCTCCTTGGCGACGTACGAGTCGATCGTGTGGATCGCCGGCGGACTCGCCAAGGGCGCGACCTTTGATGAACTCGTAGCCAAGTCGGCAAAGCGACTTCGTGGGGTGGTGCTGATCGGCGCCGATCGTGCGCTGATCGGCGAAGCCCTTGCGCGACACGCGCCGGAAGTACCCGTCGTCGACCTCGACCGGACCGACACTGGGGCGATGCTCGCCGCTGTTCAGGAGGCCCAGCGGCTGGCCGCGGCGGGCGACACGGTACTGCTGGCCCCGGCCTGTGCCTCCATGGACATGTTCGCCAACTACAACGAGCGCGGTGACGCGTTCGCGCAGGCCGTTCTCGAACTAGGTGCGGGGACCTGACGGTCGGTCTTCGGCCGTGGTGGGTGCCTTTTGGGGGCCTTGGAGGGACGCGTGAGATCGGTTGTGGCTCGGGAACCATCGGTGGTTCGTTCGCCGCAGGTCGGTGGGGGCTGGTCGCTCCCCCACTCTCGGCTTCGCTCGAGCGGGGGGACCCCCATCGCGGCGGAGCCGCAGATCGACACAGCCCCGCGCCCCTTCGAGGGCGCTTCGCGCCGCTCTCGGTCGCGTCGGAGGCGCTGATGTCCAGTAGCCGTACCGGGCGGCCGCCCGTGCAGCGGGCTGTGAAGGTCCGTAGGCCCTCCGGGCCCCGCAGCCCCCGGCCGCCCCGGGACAACCCCGTACGGCGGCTTCACAGGCGCGTGCAGCGGACCTGGGACCGGCCGTTGACCGCGTACTACGTCATCCTCGGCGGCTCGATGCTGATCACGGTGCTCGGGCTGGTGATGGTCTACTCGGCCTCCCAGATCAAGGCGCTCCAGCTGTCGCTGCCCGGGTCCTACTTCTTCCGCAAGCAGTTCCTCGCGGCGACGATCGGTGGCGTGCTGCTGTTCGCGGCCTCGCGCATGCCGGTGAAGCTGCACCGGGCCCTCGCCTACCCGATCCTCGCCGGTTCCGTCTTCATGATGATCCTCGTGCAGGTGCCCGGGATAGGAGTGGCGATCAACGGGAACCAGAACTGGATCTCGTTGGGCGGCTCCTTCCAGATTCAGCCGAGCGAGTTCGGCAAGCTCGCCCTGGTGCTGTGGGGCGCCGACCTGATCGCGCGCAAGGAGGACAAGCGGCTGCTCACGCAGTGGAAGCACATGCTGGTGCCGCTGGTCCCGGTGACGTTCATGCTGCTCGGTCTGATCATGCTCGGCGGCGACATGGGGACGGCGATCATCTTGACCGCCATCCTTTTCGGCCTGCTGTGGCTGGCCGGTGCGCCCACGCGACTGTTCGTGGGTGTGCTGTCCGTCGCCGTGTTCATCGGGCTCGTACTCATCAAGACCAGCCCCAACCGCATGGGCCGCTTCCAGTGCATCGGCGCCACCGAACCCGGCACCGGGGCCACCTCCTGCTGGCAGGCCGTGCACGGCATCTACGCGCTCGCCTCCGGTGGCGTGTTCGGTTCGGGCCTCGGAGCGAGTGTGGAGAAATGGGGACAACTACCCGAACCGCACAACGACTTCATCTTCGCCGTCACCGGTGAGGAACTGGGCCTGGCGGGGACTCTGTCGGTGCTCGCCCTCTTCGCGGCTCTAGGCTATGCGGGTATCCGCGTGGCCGGACGCACGGAGGACCCCTTCGTGAGGTACGCCGCGGGAGGTGTGACCACCTGGATCACCGCTCAGGCAGTGATCAACATCGGTGCGGTGCTCGGCCTGCTGCCGATCGCCGGTGTCCCCCTCCCGCTGTTCTCCTACGGGGGTTCCGCCCTGTTGCCGACCATGTTCGCCATCGGACTGCTGATCGCCTTCGCACGCGACGAACCGGGTGCGCGGGCGGCGCTTTCGTTGCGGCAACCTCGCTTTGGTAGAAAGCGGGGGGCCGGGGGCCCGGTGTCCGATCGGAGCCCCCGGAGATGGAACACGATGAGACGGCGTGCCTCGGCGGCGCGTACGTCCGGAGAGCGGTGAATTTCGGTGCATGTCGTACTCGCCGGTGGGGGGACCGCCGGCCACATCGAGCCCGCGCTCGCCCTCGCGGACGCCCTGCGCAGGCAGGATCCCAGCGTGGGGATCACGGCCCTGGGCACGGAACGCGGTCTGGAGACCCGGCTCGTTCCCGAGCGGGGCTATGACCTGGCGCTGATCCCAGCGGTCCCCCTGCCGCGCAAGCCCACCCCCGAACTGATCACCGTCCCCGGGCGGCTGCGCGGCACGATCAAGGCCGCCGAGCAGATCCTGGAGCGGACCAAGGCCGACGCGGTCGTCGGCTTCGGCGGTTACGTGGCCCTGCCCGGCTATCTCGCCGCCAAGCGCCTGGGTGTGCCGATCGTCGTCCACGAGGCCAACGCCCGCCCCGGCCTCGCCAACAAGATCGGCTCGCGGTACGCCGCCCAGGTCGCCGTCTCCACCCCGGACAGCAAGCTCCGGGACGCCCGCTACATCGGCATCCCGCTGCGCCGTTCGATCGCCACCCTCGACCGGGCGGCGGTGCGCCCCCAGGCGCGGGCCGCGTTCGGGCTCGACCCGAGCCTGCCGACGCTGCTGGTCTCCGGCGGCTCGCAGGGCGCCCGGCACCTCAACGAGGTGGTCGAGCGGGTCGCGCCGTACCTCCAGCAGGCCGGTATCCAGGTGCTGCACGCGGTCGGCCCGAAGAACGAACTGCCGCAGGTACACCAGATGCCGGGGATGCCCCCCTACATCCCGGTACCGTACGTGGACCGGATGGACCTCGCGTACGCCGCGGCCGACATGATGCTCTGCCGCGCGGGCGCGATGACCGTCGCCGAACTCTCCGCCGTCGGACTCCCGGCCGCCTACGTCCCGCTGCCCATCGGCAACGGCGAACAGCGGCTGAACGCCCAGCCGGTGGTCAAGGCAGGCGGCGGCCTCCTGGTCGACGACGCGGACCTGACGCCCGAGTGGGTGCAACGACAGGTCCTGCCGGTGCTCGCCGACCCGCACCGGCTGTACGAGATGTCGCGCGCCGCCAGCGAGTTCGGCCGCCGGGACGCCGACGAGCTGCTCGTCGGCATGGTGTACGAGGCGATCGCCTCGCGCCACCGCTAGGGCCTGTCAGGGCGACGACGAGGGAAGGCAGGCAGGCGTGGCCGCAGGAGCGACGACCGCCGAACGCGGCGAACGACAGCCGGACAGCTCCGGCCCGCCCCGCCTGCCGGGGCTCCTGGGCAGGTTGGGGCCGCGCGGGCTTCGTACGGTCGTCGTCCTGGCACTCGCCCTGCTCGTTGTCGGCGGGGGCGCCCTGTGGGTGTTCTACTGGTCCCGGTGGACGCGTGTGGAGCGCGTGTCGGTGTCGGGAACCGACGTTCTGGCACCGGCGCAGGTGCGCGAAGCCGCCGACGTGCCGGTCGGGGAACCGCTCGTCTCCGTCGACATGGACGCCATTGAGTCCCGACTGCTCCAGAAATTGCCCCGAATTGACTCGGTTGAGGTCGCGCGATCATGGCCGCACGAAATCGGCTTGAAAGTGATCGAACGCACCCCTGTCCTGATTGTCGAAAGCACCGGTAAAGGGGGCAAGTATGTCGAAGTCGACGCGAAAGGCGTGCGATTCGCGAGGGTTTCAGTCGCCCCGAACGGTGTACCCGCGTTGCAATTGACGCTGTCCGGGACCGGTTCGCAGGCCGCCAGTCTGCGTCGCTTCGGCAGCGACCGGCTGGTGCGCGAGGCGGTACGGGTGGCAGGCGACCTGCCCAGTACCGTCGCGCGCGCCGTCAAGACGGTCAAGGTCCGCTCGTACGACTCCGTCTCGCTGGAGTTGGGCGACGGCCGGACCGTCGAGTGGGGGAGCGGCGAGAGGGGTGGTGCGAAGGCCCGTGCGCTCACCGCTCTGATGAAAGCGGCTCCCGGGGCTCGGCACTTCGACGTGAGTGTGCCCACGGCCCCTGCGTCATCAGGGAGTTGACGCCTGCCGACGCAGGCCACCACCCTGGTTGGGCATCGCTATGGCTGATCACATAGGGTGAAAAGAAAAACGGGAGGTTCGGCGTGTTCGTTGAACGTGCGCCACTTGTCGACTTAGTGTCCTGTTCGGAAGAGTCCAAGGAACAGACACACTGGTAACCCTAAACTTCAACGTTAGGGTTCGGGTCGGCGTTCGGACCGTCCCACTTCGGCATGAGTTGTCCGTTCGCCGTATCGCGAACGGCGACACGTAACTCGAGGCGAGAGGCCTTCGACGTGGCAGCACCGCAGAACTACCTCGCAGTCATCAAAGTCATCGGTGTCGGCGGCGGTGGTGTCAACGCCATCAACCGGATGATCGAGGTCGGTCTGAAGGGCGTCGAGTTCATCGCCATCAACACCGATGCTCAGGCGCTGTTGATGAGCGACGCCGACGTCAAGCTCGACGTCGGCCGCGAACTCACCCGCGGACTCGGCGCCGGCGCCAACCCGGCCGTCGGCCGCAAGGCGGCCGAGGACCACCGCGAGGAGATCGAGGAGGTCCTCAAGGGGGCCGACATGGTCTTCGTGACAGCCGGCGAGGGCGGCGGCACCGGCACCGGCGGCGCGCCCGTCGTGGCCAACATCGCCCGCAACCTCGGCGCCCTCACCATCGGCGTGGTCACCCGCCCGTTCACCTTCGAGGGACGGCGCCGCGCCAACCAGGCCGAGGACGGCATCGCGGAACTCCGCGAAGAGGTCGACACCCTCATCGTCATCCCCAACGACCGGCTGCTGTCCATCTCGGACCGCCAGGTCTCGGTCCTCGACGCCTTCAAGTCGGCGGACCAGGTCCTGCTCTCCGGTGTCCAGGGCATCACCGACCTGATCACCACCCCCGGTCTGATCAACCTCGACTTCGCCGACGTCAAGTCCGTGATGTCCGAGGCCGGTTCGGCCCTGATGGGCATCGGTTCGGCCCGCGGCGACGACCGCGCGGTGGCGGCGGCCGAGATGGCGATCTCCTCGCCGCTCCTCGAGGCCTCCATCGACGGCGCCCGGGGCGTCCTGCTCTCCATCTCCGGCGGCTCCGACCTCGGCCTGTTCGAGATCAACGAGGCCGCCCAGCTGGTCAGCGAGGCCGCACACCCTGAGGCGAACATCATCTTCGGCGCGGTCATCGACGACGCGCTCGGCGACGAGGTCCGCGTCACGGTCATCGCGGCCGGCTTCGACGGGGGCCAGCCCCCGGCCAAGCGCGACAACATCCTCGGCTCGGCCGGCGCCAAGCGCGACGAACCCACGCCGGTACGGTCCTCCTCCGAGAGCCGTCCGTCCTTCGGGTCGCTGGGCAGCGTCACGCCGAGGGAGGCCCCGGCACCCGCCCCGGAGCCGGTCAACGAACTCCCGGTCTCCCCGCCGGTCCCGCCGTCCCGGTCCTACTCGGACAGCGCGGCCGAGGAGCTGGACGTGCCGGACTTCCTGAAGTGATAGGACTGCGCTCCGAAACGAGCGACACGAGCGGCGCGCACTTCGCCTTCACCGACCGGTGGGGCGGAGTGAGCGCCGTTCCGTACGAGGAGCTCAACCTCGGCGGCGCGGTCGGCGACGACCCGGCCGCCGTCCGCACGAATCGTGAACTGGCCGCCAAGTCCCTGGGTCTCGACCCGGACCGGGTGGTCTGGATGAACCAGGTGCACGGCAACGACGTCGCAGAGGTCGACGGGCCGTGGACCACCCCGCTCACCCCGCCCGTCGACGGGCTGGTCACCGCCACTCGCGGTCTCGCCCTCGCCGTCCTCACCGCCGACTGCGTCCCGGTCCTGCTGGCCGATCCGGTCGCCGGAGTGGTCGCCGCGGCCCACGCGGGCCGGCCCGGCCTGGTCGCCGGGATCGTCCCCGCCGCCGTGGACGCCATGGAGTCGCTCGGCGCCGACCCCGCCCGAATCGTCGCCCGCACCGGCCCCGCGGTCTGCGGCCGGTGCTACGAAGTTCCGGAGGAGATGCGCGCCGACGTCGCCGCCGTCGAACCCGCCGCGTCCGCCGAGACCAGCTGGGGCACCCCGGCGGTCGACGTGGTCGCGGGCGTGCACGCGCAGTTGGAGCGGCTCGGGGTACGCGACCGGCAGCAGTCGCCGGTGTGCACGCGCGAGTCCGCCGACCACTTCTCGTACCGCCGAGACCGCACCACCGGGCGGCTCGCAGGCTATGTCTGGCTGGACTGATAGGACATGACGGACCGTAAGGGAGAAATCGCCGCGAATCTGGCGGCGGTCGAGGAGCGTATCGCGGCGGCCTGCTCGGCGGCGGGCCGCAAGCGAGAGGAGGTGACGCTGATCGTCGTCACCAAGACCTACCCCGCGAGTGATGTGCGGATCCTGTGGGAGCTCGGTGTGCGGCATGTGGCCGAGAACCGTGACCAGGACGCGGCGCCCAAGGCCGCGGAGTGCGCGGATCTGTCGCTCACCTGGCACTTTGTGGGTCAGTTGCAGACCAACAAGGTGCGTTCCGTGGTCGGTTACGCCGATGTCGTGCAGTCCGTCGACCGTGACCGGCTGGTCTCCGGGCTGTCCAGGGAGGCCGTACGGGCCGGGCGCGAGGTGGGCTGTCTGATCCAGGTCGCGCTGGACGCAGGGGAGGGCGGACGGGGGGAACGCGGGGGCGTGGCGCCGGGCGGAGTCGGGGAGTTGGCCGACCTCGTCGCCGAGGCCGAGGGGCTCAGGCTCGACGGGCTGATGACGGTCGCCCCGCTGACCGGACCGTACGCCGGACGTGAACGTGCGGCGTTCGAGCGGCTGATGGATTTGTCGACTGCTATGCGCCACAGGCATCCGGCTGCGAACATGGTGTCCGCAGGGATGAGTGCGGACCTCGAAAAGGCCGTGACGGCCGGAGCGACACATGTGCGCGTCGGCAGTGCGGTACTCGGAGTCCGTCCCAGGCTCGGGTAACGTCGCCAGGAAGTCGGACCACAGCAGAAAATATGGTCATTATCGCTGAGAGGCGGTAATAACGACCTCGTGGATCGCGGGCACTTGGCATTCGTCAGTCGATCCACCACAGAGCGGAGGACTCAGAGCAATGGCCGGCGCGATGCGCAAGATGGCGGTCTACCTCGGCCTCGTGGAGGACGATGGGTACGACGGCCGGGGTTTCGACCCCGATGACGACTTCGAGCCCGAACTCGACCCGGAGCCAGAGCGCGACCTGCGGCGGCGTGAGCCCTCGCACCAGCCGCACGGTTCGCATCAGTCCCACCAGTCTCATCAGCCCCACCAGTCCCAAAGGGACGAATCGGTACGAGTGGTGCAGCCGTCCGCTCCGCGCGATCCGGTGCCGCATTCCGCTTCGCTCGGTGCCGATTCCGGGCGTCCGGCGAGGATCGCGCCCGTGGCGTCCATCACACAAGAACGCCAAAGCATGGAGAAGAACGCACCGGTGATCATGCCCAAGGTCGTGTCGGAACGAGAGCCTTACCGGATCACCACGCTTCACCCTCGGACGTACAACGAGGCCCGTACCATCGGGGAACACTTCCGTGAGGGCACGCCGGTGATCATGAATCTCACTGAGATGGATGACACAGATGCGAAGCGACTTGTCGACTTTGCGGCCGGTTTGGTGTTTGGTCTTCACGGCAGCATCGAGCGGGTGACGCAGAAGGTGTTCCTGTTGTCGCCTGCTAACGTCGATGTCACGGCGGAGGACAAGGCCCGCATCGCAGAGGGCGGGTTCTTCAACCAGAGCTGAGACGCACGACCGGAACAGCAGTGACCAGGCAGTACCAGTAGCAGTACCAGCAGCATGGAAACAGGGGAGAGGTAAGCGCGGATCATGAGCGTGGTTGGACAGGTTATCTACATCGCGCTGATGTGCTTCCTCATCGTGCTGATCTTCCGGTTGGTCATGGACTACGTCTTCCAGTTCGCCCGCTCATGGCAGCCCGGCAAGGCGATGGTGGTCATTCTGGAGGCCACCTACACTGTCACCGATCCACCGCTCAAGCTTCTGCGGCGGGTCATCCCGCCGTTGCGTCTCGGGGGCGTGGCGCTCGACCTGTCCTTCTTCGTACTGATGATCATCGTGTACATCCTGATCACTGTCGTCAGGCAGGTGTTGGTGTGAACGATACGGTCTTGCCGAATGCCGACGACTACGTTGAGGTGAAGAGATGCCATTGACCCCCGAGGATGTGCGGAACAAGCAGTTCACGACCGTCCGCCTCCGAGAAGGCTATGACGAGGACGAGGTCGATGCCTTCCTCGACGAGGTCGAAGCCGAACTGACCCGCCTGCTCCGCGAGAACGAGGATCTGCGCGCCAAGCTGGCCGCTGCCACGCGCGCCGCTGCCCAGAACCAGCAGCAGGGCATGCGCAAGCCTCCTGAACAGCAGGACCAGCAGCAGGGCATGCAGCAGCAGGGGATGCAGCAACAGGGCATGCCCCAGCAAGGGATGCCGCAGCAGGGCATGCGAGGCCCGGGCGGCCCGGTGCCCGCCGGCATATCGGGCCCGCCGCAGCAGATGGGTGGCCCCATGGGTGGCCCGCCCCAGCTGCCCAGCGGCGCGCCGCAGTTGCCCCCCGGCGGTGGCCAGGGCGGTCCGCAGGGTCCCGGCCCGATGGGTCAGGGCCCCATGGGCCAGAACCCCATGCAGGGGCAGATGGGCCAGGGCGGCATGCCCGGCCAGATGCAGGGTCAGATGGGGCAGATGGGTCAGGGCGGCATGCCCGGCCAGATGCAGCAGATGCCCGGTCAGCAGATGCAGGGACAGATGCAGCAGATGGGCGGCCCGATGGGCGGTCCCATGGGTGGTCCCCCGCAGATGGGCGGCCCCGGTCAGGGTCCCGGTGGAGACAGCGCCGCGCGCGTTCTCTCGCTGGCCCAGCAGACCGCCGACCAGGCGATCGCCGAGGCTCGTTCCGAGGCCAACAAGATCGTCGGCGAGGCACGCAGCCGCGCCGAGGGCCTGGAGCGCGACGCCCGCGCCAAGGCCGACGCTCTTGAGCGGGACGCCCAGGAGAAGCACCGCGTCGCGATGGGCTCCCTGGAGTCCGCCCGCGCCACGCTGGAGCGCAAGGTCGAGGATCTGCGTGGCTTCGAGCGCGAGTACCGCACGCGTCTGAAGTCCTACCTGGAGTCGCAGCTGCGTCAGCTGGAGACCCAGGCCGACGACTCGCTGGCCCCGCCGCGCACTCCGGCCACGGCCTCTCTGCCGCCGTCCCCGGCGCCCTCGATGGCCCCGGCCGGCGCCGGTGTCCCGTCGTACGGCGGGAACCAGGGCATGGGTGGTCCCGGCCCGGCTGCCCCGTCCTACGGCGGCCAGCAGCAGATGTCTCCGGCCATGACCCAGCCCATGGCTCCGGTCCGGCCGCAGGGCCCGTCTCCGATGGGGCAGGCTCCTTCACCGATGCGCGGCTTCCTGATCGACGAGGACGACAACTGACGGCCTCTAGTACGCCTTAGGCGTCGTCGGCGTTCAGGGCGGGGCCCCGGATTTTCTTCCGGGGCCCCGCCCTTTTGCGTGTGCCGGTGACGCCGAAGGCCCGCTCCCGCCGACGACCGCAAGAACGGAAGTCGGGGGGAGCGGGCCTTCGTGTGTGCTGGGCGTGTCGCCGTTACGCCTTGCGCAGGCGGAACGTCAGTGACAGACCCTCGTCCGTGAACGGGTCCCCGAAGGTGTCGTCCGTCTCACCCTGGCCGAAGTCGGTGGCCAGGACCTCGTCGGAGATCAGACCGGAGTGCTCGGTCAGGGCGGCGGTGACCGCCGGGTCCGTGGACGTCCAGCGCAGGGCGATGCGGTCGGCCACGTCGAGGCCGCTGTTCTTGCGGGCCTCCTGGATCAGCCGGATCGCGTCACGCGCGAGGCCCGCCTGACGCAGCTCCTCCGTGATCTCCAGGTCGAGGGCGACCGTCGCGCCCGAGTCGGACGCCACCGACCAGCCCTCGCGCGGGGTCTCCGTGATGATGACCTCGTCCGGCGCCAGTGTGACCGTCTCGCCGTCGACCTCCACCGACGCCGTGCCCGCGCGCAGGGCGAGGGACAGCTCGGCGGCGTCGGCGTTCGCGACGGCCTTCGCCACGTCCTGGACGCGCTTGCCGAACCGCTTGCCCAGGGCGCGGAAGTTGGCCTTGGCGGTGGTGTCGACCAGCGAGCCGCCGACATCGGAGAGGGACGCGAGGGAGCTGACGTTGAGCTCCTCCGTGATCTGCGCGTGCAGTTCACGGTCGAGGGTCTCGAAACCGGCCGCCGCCACCAGGGCGCGGGACAGTGGCTGACGCGTCTTCACGCCCGACTCCGCGCGCGTGGCACGGCCGAGCTCGACCAGCCGCCGTACGAGCACCATCTGCTTCGACAGCTCCGGGTCGATGGCGGACAGGTCCGCCTCGGGCCAGGTGGTCAGATGGACGGATTCGGGGGCGCCCGGGGTCACCGGCACCACCATGTCCTGCCAGACCCGCTCGGTGATGAACGGGGTCAGCGGGGCCATCAGCTTCGTGACCGTCTCGACGACCTCGTGCAAGGTGCGCAGCGCGGCCTTGTCGCCCTGCCAGAAGCGGCGCCGGGACCGGCGCACGTACCAGTTGGACAGGTCGTCGACGAACGCCGACAGGAGCTTGCCGGCGCGCTGGGTGTCGTACGCCTCCAGGGACTGCGTCACCTGGTCGGTGAGCGCGTGGAGTTCGGACAGGAGCCAGCGGTCCAGGACCGGGCGGTCGGCGGGGGCCGGGTCCGCCGCGGAGGGGGCCCAGTTCGACGTACGCGCGTACAGGGCCTGGAAGGCGACCGTGTTCCAGTACGTGAGGAGCGTCTTGCGGACGACCTCCTGGATCGTGCCGTGGCCGACGCGGCGGGCCGCCCACGGGGAACCGCCGGCCGCCATGAACCAGCGCACCGCGTCCGCGCCGTGCCGGTCCATGAGCGGGATCGGGTCCAGGGTGTTGCCCAGGTGCTTGGACATCTTGCGGCCGTCCTCGGCGAGGATGTGGCCGAGGCACACCACGTTCTCGTAGGACGACTTGTCGAAGACGAGGGTGCCGACCGCCATCAGCGTGTAGAACCAGCCGCGGGTCTGGTCGATGCCCTCGCTGATGAACTGCGCCGGGTAGCGGGACTCGAACAGTTCCTTGTTCTTGTACGGGTATCCCCACTGCGCGAACGGCATCGAACCCGAGTCGTACCAGGCGTCGATGACCTCGGGCACGCGTGTGGCCGGCTGTCCGCAGTCGCCCTGGGGGCAGGCGAAGGTGACCGCGTCGATGAAGGGGCGGTGCGGGTCGAGGTTCGACTGGTCCGTGCCGGTCAGCTCGGTCAGCTCGGCCCTGGAGCCGACGCAGGTGAGGTGGCCCTCCTCGCAGGTCCACAGCGGCAGCGGAGTGCCCCAGTAGCGGCTACGGGACAGGGCCCAGTCGATGTTGTTGCTCAGCCAGTCGCCGAAGCGGCCGTTCTTGACCGTGTCCGGGAACCAGTTGGTCTTCTCGTTCTCCTGGAGGAGACGGTCCTTGACGGCCGTGGTGCGGATGTACCAGGACGGCTGCGCGTAGTAGAGGAGCGCGGTGTGACAGCGCCAGCAGTGCGGGTAGCTGTGCTCGTACGGGATGTGCTTGAAGAGGAGGCCGCGCTGCTGGAGGTCCTCGGTGAGCTGTTCGTCCGCCTTCTTGAAGAAGACGCCGCCCACGAGGGGGACGTCCGCTTCGAAGGTGCCGTCCGGGCGCACCGGGTTGACGACCGGCAGGCCGTAACTGCGGCACACCTTGAGGTCTTCCTCACCGAAGGCGGGGGACTGGTGGACCAGGCCCGTACCGTCCTCGGTCGTCACGTAGTCCGCGTTCACCACGTAGTGGGTGGGCACGTCGGCCGGGAACTCGATCAGCTCGAACGGACGTTGATAGGACCAGCGCTCCATCTCGGCGCCGGTGAAGGTTCGGCCGGTGGACTGCCAGTCCTCGCCGAGCGCCTTGGTGAGCAGCGGCTCGGCGACGACGAGCTTCTCTTCACCGTTCGTCGCCACCACGTAGGTGACGTCGGGGTGGGCGGCGACCGCGGTATTGGAGACCAGCGTCCAGGGCGTCGTCGTCCAGACGACGAGGGCGGCCTCGCCGGCCAGCGGACCGGAGGTGAGCGGGAAACGGACGTACACGGACGGGTCGACGACCGTCTCGTAGCCCTGGGCCAGCTCGTGGTCCGACAGGCCCGTGCCGCAGCGCGGGCACCAGGGGGCGACGCGGTGGTCCTGGGTCAGCAGTCCTTTGTTGAAGATCTCTTTCAGCGACCACCAGACCGACTCGATGTACTCGGGGTCCATCGTGCGGTAGGGGTCGTGGAGGTCGGTCCAGTACCCCATGCGGTTCGTGAGCGCCTTGAAGGCGTCCGTGTGCCGGGTCACCGACTCGCGGCACTTGGCGTTGAACTCGGCGATGCCGTACGCCTCGATGTCCTGCTTGCCGGAGAAGCCGAGCTCCTTCTCGACCGCCAGCTCCACCGGGAGGCCGTGGCAGTCCCAGCCGGCCTTGCGGGCCACGTGGTAGCCGCGCATGGTGCGGAAGCGCGGGAACACGTCCTTGAAGACGCGGGCCTCGATGTGGTGGGCCCCTGGCATGCCGTTGGCGGTGGGCGGGCCCTCGTAGAACACCCATTCGGGGCGGCCCTCGGACTGCTCGAGGCTCTTGGCGAAGATCTTCTGCTCGTCCCAGAACTCGAGCACGGCGTGCTCAAGGGCGGGCAGGTCGACCTGGGCGGGCACCTGGCGGTACGTCGGCGTTGTCATCAGCGAGCTTCCTCCGGCGGACTTTCTGCCTTCCGTCGGAGGGACGAGAGCCGGAATTCTCCGGACGCCGTGTACGGCGTACTCCCGCGGTACCACCCTCCTTGGCTCCCCGGTGCGCCGTGCGCACCCGTGAGCCCCCTCATTGGGGTCGCGATACCGGGTCTACTGGCCTTGGCTGTCCTGCTCGCCTCGCTGCGGCTTTCTTCCGGCGGCTCCGGGGTGATCTTCGCGTCGCGCTCGCCCCCGGGCTTCCACCGTCCCCGGGTCGCTCTGGGCTGCGTACGCCGCTACTCGTCCCCATCCACGCTTCTCGCTCCGCCCAGTGTACGGCGCCCCGCCGACAGCGGCCGACCGGTTTTCCGGCCACCCGAACGGCGAGGGCCGAGTATCCGGATTCCAGGACGCCCGGCTCGGCGGATTACCTGGCCAAGAGCTGGGCACAACGCTTGCAGGCTTGCCCCGCGGGACCGGCGAGGTGGGCGGATCGGGTGGCGTTCCGCGTTGCCGCGGGACTCAAGTCGATTTATCGTCCCAGCACGATTCGCGAGCAGGATCCCACTATGTGAAGGGGCCGCGGTCATGGTGGCGAAGAAGACCGCCGTACAGCAGTCGGCGTCCAGCAGTTCCACGGGATCCACGGCCGCGGAGGCCTCCGGCGGTGGCAAGGGCACGGACGCGAAGAAGAGCGCCCTCAAGAAGGGCGCCGCGAAGAAGACGGCGGCCACGAAGACGGTGGCCGGGAAGGCCGTCGTGAAGACAGCTGCCAAGGCGGCTGCCGTGAAGACAGCCGTCGTGCAGACGGCTGTCGAGAAGAAGGCCGCCGCGTCCCGACGCGACGCGGCTGCGGGCGGCGCCGGCAAACGCACCTCCAAGAAGAGCACGGCCAACAAGGCGGGCGCGGCCGAGGCCGCGAAGAAGACGGGAGCCACGACGGTGGTTGCGAAGAAGAGTCCTGGCACGGCCACGGCGGCGGAGAAGCCCGGCGCGGTACCCAAGGCGCGGATCGTCACGGCGGCCGAACCGGGCGAGCTCGCCGTACGCCCCGGTGAGGACCCCTGGACACCGCAGGAGGTGGCTCAGGCGCGCGCCGAGCTGCAGTCCGAGGTGCTGCGGCTGCGCGCCGAGATCGAGACGTCCGAGCAGTCGCTCGTGGGTCTCATGCGGGACTCGGGGGACGGCGCGGGCGACGACCAGGCGGACACCGGTACCAAGAACATCACGCGCGAGGGAGAGATGGCCCTGGCGGCCAACGCGCGCGAGATGCTGAGCCAGGACGAGCGGGCCCTGGAGCGGCTGGACGCGGGCACGTACGGCCTGTGCGAGAACTGCGGCAACCCGATCGGCAAGGCGCGTATGCAGGCCTTCCCGCGCGCGACGCTGTGTGTCGAGTGCAAGCAGAAGCAGGAGCGGCGCTACTGACCGTTCCGGGAAGCCCTGTCGTGCCGATTCGCGCCGTGCGCCTCCTGCACTCATGTGTGCCAGGAGGCGTGTCGTACTCTCGTCCTCAGTCAGGAACCTAGGTTGAGGGACTCACGTGGCAGAGGCGGAGCGCATCATCGGTACGCCGGACATCCCAGACGCGGCGGGAGCCGATCCGGAGACCCCGGACCAGCGGCCCCGGGGCAGGCGCCGGATCGTCGTCCTGTTCACGGTCGCCGCGCTGGCATACGCCCTGGACCTCGTCAGCAAGATGGTCGTCGTCGCCAAGCTGGAGCACCACGCGCCGATCGAGATCATCGGGGACTGGCTGAAGTTCGAGGCGATCCGCAACGCGGGCGCCGCCTTCGGCATGGGCCAGGCCTTCACCGTGATCTTCACGGTCATCGCGGCGTCCGTGATCGTCGTGATCGTCCGCCTGGCCCGCAAGCTCTACAGCCTGCCCTGGGCGATCGCGCTCGGTCTGCTGCTCGGCGGCGCGCTGGGCAATCTGACCGACCGGATCTTCCGCTACCCGGGCGTCTTCAAGGGCGAGGTCGTCGACTTCATCGCGCCCAAGCACTTCGCGGTCTTCAACCTCGCCGACTCGGCGATCGTCTGCGGCGGCATCCTGATCGTCCTGCTGTCCTTCAAGGGGCTCGACCCGGACGGGACCGTCCACAAGGACTGAGGGCTTCAGGGGGGCTTGAGGGGGGTTTGTCCACAGGCCCGGTCGGGGGTTCCGGGCCGGTCCGGCATACTCGACGGGTGAGTACGATTCCCGAGATCCGCAACCTGCCCGTGCCGGACGGCCTGGAGGGCGAGCGCGTCGACGCCGCCATCTCCCGGATGTTCGGCTTCTCCCGTACGAAGGCCGCCGAGCTGGCCGCGGCGGGGAAGGTCATGGTCGACGGCTCGGTGGTCGGCAAGTCGGAGCGGGTGCACGGCGGCGCCTGGCTCGAGGTCGAGATGCCGCAGGCACCCGCGCCCGTGCAGGTGGTGGCCGAGCCGGTCGAGGGCATGGAGATCGTGTACGACGATGACGACATCGTCGTGATCGTCAAGCCCGTGGGCGTGGCCGCGCACCCGTCGCCCGGCTGGACGGGGACGACCGTCATCGGCGGGCTCGCCGCCGCCGGCTACCGCATCTCCACTTCCGGCGCCGCCGAGCGCCAGGGCATCGTGCACCGGCTTGACGTCGGCACCTCCGGCCTGATGGCGGTCGCCAAGTCGGAGCGCGCGTACACGTCGCTCAAGCGCCAGTTCAAGGAGCGCACGGTCGACAAGCGCTACCACACGCTGGTCCAGGGCCACCCCGACCCGATGAGCGGCACGATCGACGCACCCATCGGTCGGCACCCGAACCACGACTACAAGTGGGCGGTCACGGCCGAGGGCAAGCCGTCCGTCACGCACTACGACCTCATCGAGGCGTTCCGTGCGGCCTCCCTGCTCGATGTGAAGCTGGAGACCGGCCGCACCCATCAGATCCGCGTCCACATGGCCGCCCACCGGCACCCCTGCGTCGGCGACCTGACGTACGGGGCGGACCCGACGCTCGCCAAGCGGCTCGGCCTGACCCGCCAGTGGCTGCACGCCGTACGTCTCGGCTTCGAGCACCCCGGTGACGGCACGTGGGTCGAGTTCGAGAGCGTCTACCCGGACGACCTGGCGGGCGCCCTGGAGCGGGTCCGCGAGGAGACCTACGCGTGACCTCGCTGACTCCGCCGCCGTACGTGGTGCGTGTCGCCGAGGATTCCGCCGACCGCGAGGCCTGCTTCGCGTTGCGCAAGGAGGTCTTCGTCGCCGAGCAGCGGGTGCCGGAGGATCTGGAGTACGACGAGTTCGACGCGGGCGCGCTGCATGTGCTGGCCGTCCGGGAGGACGGGGTGGCGCTCGGCACGGGGCGGCTGCTGTACGGGGAGGCGGCGGCCGGGCGGACCGGGGGCGATCTGTCCGTGGGGTCGCTG
Organism: Streptomyces sp. NRRL WC-3618; assembly: GCF_001280005.1. Classification (GTDB taxonomy): domain Bacteria; phylum Actinomycetota; class Actinomycetes; order Streptomycetales; family Streptomycetaceae; genus Streptomyces. The sequence continues at coordinate 23,333 of NZ_LGDW01000349.1, forward strand.
GGACGGCTCGCGGTGCGGAAGGAAGCGCGCGGGCTGGGGGTCGGGGTCGCGCTGGTCCGGGGGATCGAGGAGGCGGCTCGGGGACTGGGGCTTGTCGCCGTGGACCTGCATGCGCAGAGCGCCGCGGCGGGGTTCTACGAGCGGCTCGGGTATGCCGGATACGGGGAAGAGTTCTGGGAGGCGGGCATCGCTCATCTTGCGATGCGCCGTTCTTTTTGAGGGTTTTCTCTCACCCGCGCACCGCCCGTGGCGGGTCCGTTGAAAAGTGGACCTCGCCAGTGGGGGGTGCTGTTCGTCGGCGGCCGACCCGCCGTGGGTTCAGGTTCTGCTCGCCGTCCTTGGTGTGTCGTGCGCCCTTCGTGGTGCTCCGTCGTGGAAGCGGCGAGTCGTCTCGGTGCCCGGGGGCAGGGCCGCGTCCGCCGTGTTGACCCGGGGCAGGGCGTACGCGTGGTGTTCGGTCAGCCAGCGGATCATGCCCTCGCGGACGTGCACCCGGACCTTCCAGACGTCGTCCGCGTCCTTCGCCGTCACCAGCGCGCGGACCTCCATGGTGCTCGGGGTGGCGTCCGTCACGGACAGGTCGCAGGCGCGGCCGTCCCAGGCTGGGCACTCGCGCAGGAGGTCGCGAAGCTTCTCGCGCATCGCCTCCATGGGCGCGGTGTGGTCCACGTGCCAGAAAACGATGCCGGTCATCTGCGCACCGCCCCGCGACCAGTTCTCGAAGGGCTTCGAGGTGAAGTAGGAGACCGGCATCGTGATGCGGCGCTCGTCCCAGGTGCGCACGGTCAGGAACGTCAGCGTGATCTCGTCGACGGTGCCCCACTCGCCGTCCACCACGACCGTGTCGCCCATGCGCACCATGTCGCCGAAGGCGATCTGGAACCCCGCGAACATATTGCTCAGCGTCGACTGGGCCGCCACACCGGCGACGATGCCGAGGACACCGGCGGAGGCCAGCAGGGAGGCGCCGGCCGCGCGCATCGCCGGGAACGTCAGCAGCATCGCCGCCACCGCCACGACGCCCACGATCGCCGCGACCACCCGCATGATCAGCGACACCTGGGTACGCACCCGGCGAACCCGGGCCGGGTCGCGGTGGGCGCGGGCGTAACGGGAGTACGAGGTGTCCACGATCGCCGCCGTGATGCGCACGACCAGCCACGCCGTCGAGCCGATCAGGACCAGCGTCAGGGCACGGCCGAGGGTGACCTCGTGTCCGTGGAGCAGATCGGCCTCGTCGTAGGACCCTCTGAGCAGCGCCGCGCACAGGACGAGCTGGTAGGGCACGCGGCCCCGCCGCAGCAGTCCCCACAGGGGTGTCTCGGTGTGTCCTTCGTCCGCCTTGCGCAGCAAACGGTCCGTGACCCAGCCGATGAGCAGCGTGAGCACGACCGAGCCACCCAGGACGATCAACGGGCGCAGTACGTTCTCCATGCGGGAGAACGTAACCGGAGAAGGGGGGTCATGAACATGTGGCCCCGGGTGGGCTGGCACACACGGCGAATTCGGGGCTGGCACGATGTGTTCATGAACGTCATGCTCTTTCACTCGACCTATGGACTTCGGCCCGCGGTGCACGCCGCGGCGGACCGGCTGCGGGCGGCCGGACACGAGGTGTGGACCCCCGACCTCTTCGACGGGCACACCTTCGAGACCGTCGAGGAGGGCATGGCCTTCAAGGACGCCACAGGCAAGGACGAGCTGCTCAAGCGGGCGATCCTGGCCGCCGCGCCCTACTCCGGGCGCGGTCTGGTGTACGCGGGGTTCTCCTTCGGCGCCGCGACCGCGCAGACGCTCGCGCTCGGCGACGACAAGGCGCGCGGGCTGTTGCTGCTGCACGGCACGTCGGACATCGCCGAGACGGCGTCGGTGGACGAGCTGCCGGTCCAGCTGCACGTGGCCGAGCCGGACGCGTTCGAGACCGACGACTGGCTGGGCTCCTGGTATCTCCAGATGGGCAAGGCGGGCGCCGACGTGGAGATCTACCGGTATGCCGGTGCCGGGCACCTCTACACCGACCCCGGCCTGCCGGACTACGACGAGGAGGCGGCCGAGGCCACCTGGCGGGTGGCGCTCGGCTTCCTCGACAGTCTGTAGACCGGGGGCGCGGGTACTCGCGGCCGTCTACACCGGGTCGGCCGTCTACACCGGGTCGTACGTCCGTTCCATCTTCTGCGTGCCGCTGAGTGTGCGGTACGAGCGCCACCAGGCCGAGGTCGCGTTCGGCTTCGTGCGGTCGGACAGTACGTAGTAGTCCATCTGCGCGCGGTCGGCGGTGATGTCCAGGACGCCGTAGCCGTGGCGGTCGGTGTCGACCCAGTGGACGTGCCGGTTGGCCGCGCGGATGATCGGCGCGGCGAGCGCGGTGACGGTTCCCTCGGGGACCTTGACGAGGTCGTCGAGGTTGTCGGAGGTGACCGACGTGACGACGAACTCCGTGGCGGCCGACGGCGACAGGGGGTAGGTCCCGGCGTCCACGGGCACGTCGTTGGCCCACGCCATGTGGATGTCGCCGGTCAGGAAGACGGTGTTGCGGATCGCGTTCGAGCGCAGGTGGGCGAGGAGTTCACGGCGGTCGTCCGTGTAGCCGTCCCACTGGTCGGTGTTGAGGGCGAGGCCCTCCTTGGGCAGGCCGAGCAGCTCGGCGAGGGGCTTGAGGAGGTCGGCGGTGAGGGAGCCGATGGCGAACGGCGAGATCATCACCGAGTTCCCGACCAGCCGCCAGGTGGTGTCCGAGGCCTTCAACCCGGCTTTCAGCCAGTCCAGTTGGGCCCGGCCGGTGATCGTACGCGCCGGGTCGTCGACTGAGCCCTTGCCCACGGCCGCCTGCTGGGAGCGGAACGAGCGCAGATCGAGGAGGGAGAGGTCGGCGAGCTTGCCGAAGCGCAGGCGCCGGTAGGTGGTGCCCGCGATCGCGGGGCGGACCGGCATCCACTCGAAGTAGGCCTGCTTCGCGGCGGACTGGCGGTTCGACCAGGCGCCCTCAGTGCCCTCGGTGTGGTTCTCGGCGCCGCCCGACCACGCGTCGTTGGCGAACTCGTGGTCGTCCCAGATCGCGATGACGGGGGCTGTCGCGTGGAGGGCCTGGAGGTCGGCGTCGGTCTTGTAACGGCCGTGCCGTACGCGGTAGTCGGCGAGGGTGAGGATCTCGTGGGTGGGGGCGTGCGGGCGTACGACGGTGCCACGGGTGCCGTACTCGCCGGTGCCGTACTCGTAGATGTAGTCGCCGAGGTGCAGCCAGGCGTCCAGGTCGCGGCGGGCCGCGAGGTGGCGGTACGAGGAGAAGTAGCCGGCTTCCCAGTTGGCGCAGGAGACCACGCCGAAGCGGAGACCCGTCACGGCGGCGTCCGCGGCGGGCGCGGTGCGGGTGCGGGCGGCGGGGGAGTCCGTGCCGCCGGCCGAGAAGCGGAACCAGTAGTCCGTGGCGGGCGCGAGGCCCCGGATGTCCGCCTTGACGGTGTGGTCGCTGGCCGCCGTCGCGGTGGTCGAGCCCTTGGACACAAGGTTCGTGAACGCCTTGTCGCGGGCGACGATCCAGCTCACCTCGGTGTCCGGGCCGATCCCGGAACCGGGTATCGCTTCGGCCGTGGGCGTCACACGCGTCCACAGCAGGATGCCGTCAGGCAGCGGATCGCCGGAGGCGACGCCGTGCAGGAAGGCGGGGGCTTCGGCGGCTGCGCTCGCGGGCAGCGCGGCGGCCAGGGGGCCGGCCAGTACGGCGGTGGCCGCGGCGGCCTTGACGACCGTACGGCGGCGCGGGGCGAGGGAGTTGGCCTCGGCGCCCGTGGACTCGGTGGAACTGATTCGACTCGTCACGGGCGCTGAGATTACTGATCAGTAAGCCGGTGGAACGGGCGAACCGGCTAAAGTTCGCCCGCTCTTCGGCTGATCGTCCACTGGGGCCGAGCGGCGCACCGTACGACAGGCGCTCTGGACGCCGCGAAGCCGCTGCTCAGGCCTTCAGCGCCGCCGCGATCGCGGTGGTGAAGTCGGCGGCAGTCATGGGCGCGGCCTTGCCGTCGGGGCCCGTGAGCTTCTTGCCGTCCATCACCAGGCTCGGCGTGCCGTTGACGCCGTCCTTGTTGGTGTTGAACGTCTCGGACATGGCCAGTGCCCAGGCGTCGTACGTGCCGTTCTTGACGGCGGTCTGGAACGTGGCGTTGTTCTTGAGCGCGGCGACCGTGTTCGCGACCTTGATCAGGTAGTCGTCGCTCTTGAACTTGTCCTCCGTCTCCTCGGGGTGGAACTTCGGCGAGTAGAGCGCGGTCTTGTACTCCAGGAACGCCTCCGGGCTCACGTTCAGCGCGGCGCCCATGGCGCTCATCGCGTTCTTGGAGCCCTCGCCGCGGGAGCCGACCTCGATCTTCCCGTTGTTGTCGGTGTCACCGTCGATGAACGTGCCACCGATGTACTGGATCTTGAACTTGCCCGCGTCGAAATCCTGCTTGAGGGTCGGGCCGACCGTCGCCTCGAACTGGGCGCAGATCGGGCAGCGCGGGTCCTCGTACAGCTTGAGGGTCTTCTTGGCGGTGCTCTTGCCGAGGACCACCGTCGTGCCGTTCGTCCCGGTGGTGTTGGCCGGCGCGACGACCTTCTCGTCCTTCGCCGCGGCCCAGTGGCTCGGCTTGTTGCCCTGCACGACCGCGTAGCCGATACCGCCGGCTATCGCGAGGACGGCGACGACGGCGCCGGCCACGACGACCTGCCGCTTGACCTTGTCGCGCTTGGCCTGGCGCTCGCGCTCCTCGCGCAGACGCTCACGTGCCGCGCTCTTGGACGCGTGGCTGTTTCGCTGGCTCATGCTGATGATCTCCCTGGTGAACGCGTACGCGTCATGGGCGTCGTACGCGGAAGTGAAATGAAGGACTTGCCAGTGCGCGTCGCTCTGCGCTGTCGCTCGGGCGAGTGGTCGCTCAGGCGATGGCGAGCGGACTCGGGCTCGGGCTCGGCGGTCCTCGTCGTCCCAGGGAGTGCACGAGCAGGCGTGTGCGGAGGGCGGCGGTGCGCTGAGTCGGCCGCGGCAGGCGGCGTACCGCCGGGGCGGACCGGACCGTCACCGCGGCGGCCAGCAGCAGCGGGCGGAAGGTGGAGGTGGTGACCCCGGCGAGCAGCTGGGCCAGGGCCCGTTCGCCCCGGCGCAGCCAGGCGGCGGCCAGCAGCCCCACGCCGACATGCGCGGCCAGCAGCAGCCAGGCGGCCTGGGGGCCCGCGTCGGCGAGCAGCGCCGTCACCCGGTCGGTGTCGGTACCCGTCACCCGGGCCAGCGGGGTGCCCACGCCGTCACCGGCGCACAGCACGTCGAAGCCGACCGAACGGAGCGGGCCGGCGACCGGGCCGCCCGCCCGGCCGTAACAGACCGTCTGGCCGGTGGTGAAGACCGTGTCGGCGGCCAGCTCCAGCGGGATCAGCAGGGCCGCGATCCGGGCGAAGCCGCGCTCACGGCCGGCCAGCGCGTACGCGACGACGAAGACGGCGGCGGCGATCACGGCCACCGTCCCCATCGGCAGCGGAACCCTGGACAGCAGCACGTGCGACGCGGTGCTGAGCGTCACGACGAGTGCCGTGAACAGCGCCGCGCGTACGGCTCTGAAGGGGGTCCCGGATATGTCCATAGCGGTGGAGAGTGTGTCACGGACTCACGTAGGAGGCCCCTAAAAAATCCCTGTGAGCCTGTGCACTGTCCGAAGGGGCCGCCTACAGGCCCGGGATCCGGCCGTTGCGGAACAGGTCCACGAAGATCTGGTGGTCGCGGCGCGCGCGTGCCCCGTACTCGTGGGCGAACTCCACCAAGAGGTCCGCGAAGCCCGCCTCGTCAGCCGCGATCACCGCGTCGATGGCCCGCTCCGTGGAGAAGGGCACCAGGGACTCGCCGGACTGGTCGTCCGCCGCCGCGTGCATCGTGGCCGTCGCCCGGCCCAGGTCGGCGACGACGGCCGCGATCTCCGCCGGGTCGTCGATGTCACCCCAGTCCAGGTCCACGGCGTACGGCGACACCTCGGCGACCAGCTGACCGCGGCCGTCCAGCTCGGTCCAGCCCAGCCAGGGGTCGGCGTGGTCCTGGAGGGCGCGCTGCGAGATCACCGTGCGGTGGCCCTCGTGCTGGAAGTAGCCCCGGATCGCCGGGTCGGTGATGTGCCGGGAGACGGCCGGGGTCTGGGCCTGCTTGATGTAGATCACCACATCGTTCTCCAGGGCGTCCGTGGCGCCCTCCAGAAGGATGTTGTACGAGGGGAGCCCGGCCGAGCCGATGCCGATGCCGCGCCGGCCGACGACGTCCTTCACCCGGTAGGAGTCCGGGCGGCTCAGGGACGACTCCGGCAGCGTCTCCAGGTAACCGTCGAACGCGGCCAGCACCTTGTAGCGCGTGGCCGCGTCCAGCTCGATGGAGCCGCCGCCCGGCGCGAAGCGGCGCTCGAAGTCGCGGATCTCCGTCATCGAGTCGAGCAGTCCGAACCGGGTCAGCGAGCGCGCGTCGCGCAGCGCGTCCAGCAGGGGTCCCTGGGCGGTGTCCAGGGTGAACGGCGGCACCTCGTCGCTCTTGGCACCCGTGGTGAGGGCGCGGACGCGCTCGCGGTACGCGTCCGCGTACGTGCGCACCAGGTCGGTGATCTGCTCGTCGGAGAGAGCCTTCGCGTACCCGATGAGAGCCAGGGAGGCGGCGAGGCGCTTGAGGTCCCAGGTGAACGGGCCGACGTACGCCTCGTCGAAGTCGTTGACGTTGAAGATCAGCCGGCCCTGCGCGTCCATGTACGTGCCGAAGTTCTCCGCGTGGAGGTCGCCGTGGATCCACACGCGCGAGGTGCGCTCGTCCAGGTAGGGACCGCCCCGCCGTTCCGCCTCCAGGTCGTGGTAGAAGAGGCACGCCGTACCCCGGTAGAACGCGAACGCGGAGGCCGCCATCTTGCGGAACTTCACGCGGAACGCGGCCGGATCGGCGGCCAGGAGCTCGCCGAACGCGGTGTCGAACACGGTGAGGATCTCCTCGCCGCGGTGCTCGGCGCTGAGCTGCGGAACCGACATCGCTGGGTGCCTCCTGGTGCAGGTGATGCATGACGAATGGGGCCCGGACGGGCCGATGGGCGGGACGGATGACTCCGTCGTCCCTCCAACGTCCGAAGGTACGCCTCAGTGCCCACGGCCCACCCACGGAATGTCAGTGCCGAGGCATAGACTTCGTCGCTGTCCCCCCAGACTGCCCGCAGCCTGTCGCCGAGTGTTTTCCATGGAGGCCATGCCGTGTCAAAGCCGCCGTTCACGCACCTGCACGTCCACACCCAGTACTCGCTGCTGGACGGTGCCGCGCGGCTCAAGGACATGTTCAACGCGTGCAACGAGATGGGCATGACCCATATCGCCATGTCCGACCACGGCAACCTGCACGGGGCCTACGACTTCTTCCACACCGCCAAGAAGGCGGGCGTCACGCCGATCATCGGTATCGAGGCGTATGTGGCGCCGGAGTCGCGGCGCAACAAGCGCAAGATCCGCTGGGGCCAGCCGCACCAGAAGCGCGACGACGTGTCCGGTTCGGGTGGTTACACCCACAAGACGATCTGGGCGGCCAACGCGACGGGCCTGCACAACCTGTTCCGGCTCTCCTCGGACGCGTACGCCGAGGGCTGGCTGCAGAAGTGGCCGCGCATGGACAAGGAGACCATCTCCCAGTGGTCCGAGGGGCTCATCGCCTCCACGGGCTGCCCGTCCGGTGAGCTCCAGACCCGGCTGCGACTGGGGCAGTTCGACGAGGCGCTGAAGGCCGCCTCCGAGTACCAGGACATCTTCGGCAAGGACCGGTACTTCCTGGAACTGATGGACCACGGCATCGAGATCGAGCACCGGGTCCGCGACGGCCTCCTGGAGATCGGCAAGAAGCTCGGCATCCCGCCCCTGGTGACGAACGACTCGCACTACACGTACCCGCACGAGGCGGGCGCGCACGACGCGCTGCTGTGCATCCAGACCGGCAAGAACGTCTCCGACCCGGACCGCTTCAAGTTCGACGGCACCGGCTACTACCTGAAGTCCACGGACGAGATGTACGCGGTCGACTCCTCGGACGCCTGGCAGCAGGGCTGCGCCAACACCCTCCTGGTGGCCGAACAGGTCGACACGGCAGGCATGTTCGAGGCGAAGAACCTCATGCCGAAGTTCGACATCCCGGACGGCTTCACCGAGATCACCTGGTTCCAGGAGGAGGTCCGCCGGGGCATGGAGCGCCGCTTCAACGGCAACGTCCCCGAGGACCGCCAGAAGCAGGCCGAGTACGAGATGGACGTCATCATCCAGATGGGGTTCCCGGGGTACTTCCTCGTCGTCGCCGACTTCATCATGTGGGCCAAGAAGCAGGGCATCGCGGTCGGCCCCGGCCGTGGTTCGGCGGCCGGTTCGATCGTCGCGTACGCCATGGGCATCACCGACCTCGACCCGATCCCGCACGGTCTGATCTTCGAGCGGTTCCTCAACCCCGAGCGCGTCTCCATGCCCGACGTCGACATCGACTTCGACGAACGCCGGCGCGTCGAGGTGATCCGCTACGTGACGGAGAAGTACGGCGCCGACAAGGTCGCCATGATCGGCACGTACGGCAAGATCAAGGCGAAGAACGCCATCAAGGACTCCGCGCGCGTGCTGGGCTACCCGTACGCGATGGGCGACCGGCTCACCAAGGCCATGCCCGCCGACGTCCTCGGCAAGGGCATTGACCTCAACGGCATCACCGACCCCTCGCACCCGCGCTACAGCGAGGCCGGCGAGATCCGGGCGATGTACGAGAACGAGCCGGACGTGAAGAAGGTCATCGACACCGCGAAGGGCGTCGAGGGCCTGGTCCGGCAGATGGGTGTGCACGCCGCCGGCGTCATCATGTCCAGCGAGCCCATCGTCGACCACGCGCCCGTGTGGGTGCGGCACACCGACGGTGTGACCATCACACAGTGGGACTACCCGCAGTGCGAGTCGCTCGGCCTGCTGAAGATGGACTTCCTGGGCCTGCGCAACCTGACCATCATGGACGACGCCGTCAAGATGGTGAAGGCGAACAAGGGCGTCGAACTCGACCTGCTGGCCCTGCCGCTGGACGATCCGGCGACCTTCGAACTGCTCCAGCGCGGCGACACCCTCGGTGTGTTCCAGTTCGACGGCGGCCCCATGCGCTCGCTGCTGCGCCTGATGAAGCCCGACAACTTCGAGGACATCTCCGCCGTCTCCGCGCTCTACCGTCCCGGCCCGATGGGCATGGACTCGCACACCAACTACGCGCTTCGCAAGAACAAGCTCCAGGAGATCACCCCGATCCACAAGGAGCTCGAGGAGCCTCTCCAGGAGGTCCTCGCGGTCACCTACGGCCTGATCGTCTACCAGGAGCAGGTGCAGAAGGCCGCCCAGATCATCGCCGGGTACTCCCTCGGCGAGGCCGACATCCTGCGCCGCGTGATGGGCAAGAAGAAGCCCGACGAACTGGCCAAGAACTTCACCATCTTCCAGGCCGGCGCCAAGAAGAACGGCTACAGCGACGAGGCGATCAAGGCCCTGTGGGACGTCCTGGTCCCGTTCGCCGGGTACGCCTTCAACAAGGCTCACTCGGCGGCCTACGGCCTGGTCTCCTACTGGACCGCCTATCTGAAGGCGAACTACCCGGCCGAGTACATGGCCGGTCTGCTCACCTCGGTCAAGGACGACAAGGACAAGTCCGCGATCTATCTGAACGAGTGCCGGCGCATGGGCATCAAGGTGCTCCCGCCCAACGTCAACGAGTCGATGTCCAACTTCGCCGCCCAGGGCGACGACGTGATCCTCTTCGGCCTCTCGGCGGTGCGCAACGTCGGTACCAACGTCGTCGATTCGATCATCAGGTCCCGCAACGCCAAGGGGAAGTACGCCTCCTTCCCCGACTACCTCGACAAGGTCGAGGCCGTCGTCTGCAACAAGCGGACCACGGAGTCACTGATCAAGGCCGGCGCGTTCGACAGCATGGGGCACACCCGCAAGGGCCTCACCGCGCACTTCGAGCCGATGATCGACAACGTGGTCGCGGTGAAGAGGAAAGAGGCCGAGGGACAGTTCGACCTCTTCGGCGGCATGGGCGACGAGGACACCAGCGAGCCCGGCTTCGGTCTCGACGTCGAGTTCACCACCGACGAGTGGGACAAGGCCTATCTCCTCGCCCAGGAACGGGAGATGCTCGGCCTGTACGTCTCCGACCACCCCCTCTTCGGCCTGGAACACGTCCTGTCCGACAAGGCCGACGCGGGCATCTCCCAGCTCACCGGAGGTGAGCACGCCGACGGCGCGGTCGTCACCATCGGCGGCATCATCTCCGGCCTCCAGCGCAAGATGACCAAGCAGGGCAACGCCTGGGCCATCGCCACCGTCGAGGACCTCGCCGGTTCCATCGAGTGCATGTTCTTCCCGGCGACCTACCAGCTGGTGTCGACCCAACTCGTCGAGGACGCCGTCGTGTTCGTCAAGGGACGCCTTGACAAGCGGGAGGACGTGCCCCGGCTGGTCGCGATGGAACTCCAGGTCCCCGACCTGTCCAACGCGGGCACCAACGCGCCCGTGATCCTCACCATCCCCGCGCTGAAGATCACCCCGCCGATGATCAGCAGGCTCGGTGAGATCCTCAGCCACCACAAGGGCGAGAGCGAGGTTCGCATCAGACTCCAGGGACCGAGCAAGACCACGGTGCTGCGACTCGACCGGCACCGGGTGAAGCCCGACCCGGCCCTCTTCGGCGACCTGAAGGTGCTGCTCGGCCCGTCCTGCCTGGCCGGCTGAGCAACTCCTGGCCGGCTGAGCAACTGACGTGCGCGAGGGGCGCACCCTGAACGGGTGCGCCCCTCCTTGTGTCTGGGCTTCGACAGCCCGCTGTTCAGACGTCCGTCGTACTCGCGCGGGCTCAGTTGTGGCCGAAGCGCTTCTGCCGGCCCTTACGTGCCATGTCACCGGGAGTCACCTGGCTGGCGCGCTGCTCGGCCTGCGACTCGATCGAGGAGGACTTCGCCTGCTCGGTACCGCGCTCGGCCTGTGACGCCTGTTGGTGCGAGCGACTCTGCTTCTTGTTCTTGGCCATGGTGATCTTCCTCCTGAGGGGGATCTAGGGGCCAGGACCGCATCCAGATTCACACGGCCCGACAAAGCGTGCATGTCGGAGAATTACCGTGCGTAATAAGGTCGGACCGTGCGGCGGGACCCGCGACCGACGAGGGAAACGCCACGCCGAAGATCGAGTTCGGGCCGTTAACCTCCGCGTGGTCGGGCAGACTCGAAGGAAGCCCGAAGCAAACCTCCCGGAAAGAGGGTGGAACGCGTGGACCGCTGCATCGTCCTGGTGGACGCCGGGTATCTGCTCGGGGCCGCGGCGAGTCTTCTCGCCGGAGAGCCCTCGCGGTCCCGGATCACCGTCGACCACACCGCCCTCATCCAGGGCCTGCGAGAACGCGCCGAGTCGGACACCGAACGGCCACTGCTGCGCATCTACTGGTTCGACGGCGCCCCCGACCGGGTGCCCCAGCCCGAGCACCGCAGACTGCGCGTGATGCCCCGGGTCACCGTCCGGCTCGGCGCCCTGACCCGCAGCGACGGACGGTGGGCCCAGAAGGGCGTCGACGCCGCCATGCACGCCGAGCTGACCGAGCTGGCCCGCAACCGCGCCTGCTCCGACATCGTCCTCGTCACCGGCGACGGCGATCTGCTGCCGGGCATGATGGCGGCCAAGGAACACGGAGTCGCCGTACACCTGTGGGCCGTGCAGGCTGCCGACGGGGACTACAACCAGTCCGAGGACCTGGTCGCCGAGGCCGACGAGCGGCGCGTCCTCGACCGTACGTGGATCACCAAGGCCGTACGGGCCAAGGAGATCGGCGGGATCTGCGCGCCGCAGCCCGCGCCCCGGCCCGAGATCGCCGCGATCCTGTCCGCGCCGCTGCCCGAGTCGTCGCTCGCGCAGACCGGCGAGCGGGCCGCCGACGAGCAGCAGCAGGAGCACACGGCGGCGCCGGACGCGCAGAACGGCGCCCAGGAGCGGGTGCCCGCGCCCAAGGGCGTCCCGACCCCGAAGGACCTGGCCGCGCTGCGGGCCCCCGGCGCCCAGCCCGCCCAGCATCCCGCGAACGCGACCCTGCGCTGGTCCTCCGACAAGGGCTGGGTCGACCGGCCGGGCGTGGCCTCCGAGCCCCCCGAGATCGCGTCCATGCCGACGCTGGCCCAGCTCACCTCGGCCGAGCAGCGCTGGGCGGACCGCGAGGAGGACATCACCACGGTCGGCGGTGATCCCTACGAGGTCGGACAGGTGTTCGCGCGCCGCTGGATGGAACGCCTCCCGGAACCCGCTCAAGTGCAGAAACTGTCCACCATGTACCCCCGTATCCCGCACCGCGTCGACGGCGAGCTGCTGCGCTACGCCGCCCGCTTCGGTCTGCTCGCCCACAAGGACGACCAGATCGACGAGCACGACCGGTACGCGATCAGGGCCGGCTTCTGGCGTGAGATCGACGTCCGTACGGCGGCGGAGCACGCACCCGCCGGCGAGTGAGCGGCCCGGTCCGGACAAGGACCGGGCGGGGGTTGAATTTCAGGCGGTGTCGGGCACCCCGTACTCTCGTCCTTCGTGAGTACGAGCACGGCACACGCAGCCCTACACGGTGACGATGTCGTGTGCGCGGTGCGCGATCTCACCAAGACCTATCGCGCGGTACGCGGCCGGCGCGGCGCCCCCGGAACCCCAGAGGTACGGGCCACCGACGCCGTGGAGCTGGACGTCCGGCGCGGTGAGATCTTCGGACTGCTCGGGCCGAACGGTGCCGGCAAGTCGACCCTCGTCCGGCAGATCACCGGCCTGATGCGCCCCGACCGGGGCAGCGTAGAGATCCTGAGCCACGACGTCGTGCGCCACCCCGAGCGAGCCGCGCGCATCCTCGCCTACCTCGGCCAGGAGTCCAGCGCCCTCGACGAACTGACCGTCTCGCTCGCCGTCGAGACCACCGCGCGACTGCGCGGCCTCGATGTGCGGCAGGCGCGCGCGGAACGGGACGCGGTCCTGGAGGAACTCGGGATCACGGCACTGGCCGCCCGGCCCCTCCGCAAGCTGTCCGGTGGGCAGCGGCGGCTCGCCTGTTTCGCCACCGCGCTGGTCGGGGAACGGCCGCTGCTCGTCCTCGACGAGCCGACGACCGGGATGGATCCCGTGGCGCGGCGGGCCGTGTGGTCGGCGGTGGACCGGCGGCGCGCCGAACGCGGTACGACGGTGCTGCTGGTCACCCACAACGTGATCGAAGCGGAAACGGTTCTCGACCGGGTCGCCGTTCTCGACCGGGGGCGCGTGATCGCGTGCGACACGCCTGCCGGACTGAAGGAGCAGGTCGCGGGCGAGGTCCGGGTCGATCTGGTCTGGCGGGAGTCGGCGCCGCTGCACGTCCCCGAGGTCGCCGCGCTGCGGGACCGGGCCGTCGAATCGGGGCGCAGGTGGACGTTGCGGCTGGCCCCCGAGGAGGCCCGCGCGGCCGTCGCCACCGTCACCGGCGGGGCCGCCTTCACCGCGCTGGACGACTTCACGCTGGCCACGCCGAGCCTGGAGGACGTGTATCTGGCGCTCGGGGGCAACGTGCAGGGGCTGGTGAAGGCGTGAGCGGGCTGAGCGTGGTGAGCGTGGGCGGCTTCGGATCCGTACGGGTGTGTGTGCGGGGAGTGGCGGGGGAGAGGGCGGCTGTCGTGACCGGGACGAAGAGGAGCAGCTCGACGTGAGTTTCGTACCCGCCGAGGTGCTGCCGGGCAGCGCCCTGGCCGCGCAGAAGACGCCCGCGCGCCGCGCGGCGGCCGAGCTGGGGCCGCGTGCGCGGCTGTGGCCCGCGCTGGTCGCGGTGTACCGGGCGCAGCTGTCCCGGGCCCGGGTCGCGCGGATTCCGCTGCTGTTCGTGGCGACCTTCCAGTCCGTCGGGATCATGATCCTGATGCGGGGGGTCGTGGACGGGGGCGGCGAGGCGCGGGCCGTGGTGGCCGGGGCTTCGGTGCTGGTGGTGGCTTTCGTCGCGCTGAATCTGCTCGCTCAGTACTTCGGGCAGTTGCGGGCCAGCGGCGGGCTCGATCACTACGCCACGCTGCCGGTACCGCCGGCGGCCGTGGTGCTGGGGGCCGCGGGGGCGTACGCCTCCTTCACCGTGCCGGGGACCGTCGTCACGGCGGTGTTCGGGTGCCTGCTCTACGGGCTGCCGCTGACACATCTGTGGGTGCTCGCCTTGGTGATCCCGCTCGCGGGGGCCGCGCTCGCCGGGCTCGGCGCCGCGTTCGGGCTGCTCGCGCCGCGGCCGGAACTGGCCACGCTGCTCGGGCAGTTGGGTATGTCGGCGGCGCTGTTGCTGGGCGTGCTGCCGGCGGAGCGGATGCCCGGGGTGGTGCGGTTCGCGCGGGATCTGCTGCCTTCGACGTACGGCGTGGAGGCCTTCGCCCGGACCTTCGGGCCCGAACCCGACTGGGCCTTCGTGTTCGGTGACCTCGCCGTGTGCGCGGGGGTCGGGGTGGTCTCGCTGGCCGTCGCGACCTGGGCGTACCGTCGGGCGGCCGTCCGGTGACGCGCCGCGTGGACGGGCCTGGCACGATGTCAGTGTGACCGCACCGCTGACTCCGCCTCCGCCGCCGCATCAAGATCCCTCGCATGGACATGGCGAGGCTTCGCGGCCCCAGCAGCCCCTGCAGCAGCAGCCCTCGCTCCAGGAGGCGCAGGACGGCCGGTCCTGGCAGTTCTGGCCGGAGCCGTCCGGGGGAAGCGGGTTCGCGCCGGCGTACGGACAGGACGGCCCCGGTATGAAGACCGAACTGCGGGAGGCCGCCGTCGTCACGGTGGCGATGGCGCTCGGTGGGGTGCTGCTCGGGCTGCTGTGGTGGTGGCTGGCGCCGAGTGTGCCGTTGATCGGGGACGTCGTCGACGGCAGGTGGGTCGTGTACGTCAAGGACAGCGAGGGTGAGCAGGCGATCGGGGTCGACGGAACGTTTACTCTGCTGGCGCTGGCCTTCGGGGCGGTCAGTGCGCTGGGGGCGTTCCTGGTGCGGCGGCGTGGGGGTGTGCCGCTGGTGGTCGCGCTGGCGGTGGGGGGCGTGCTCGGGTCGGTGCTGGCGTGGCGGCTGGGGGTGTGGCTGGGGCCGGCGCAGGATGTGATCGCTCACGCGAAGGGTGTGGGCAAGGGGGTGACGTTCTCGGCGCCGTTGAAGTTGGGGGCGAAGGGGGTGTTGCTGGTGTGGTCTGTGGCTGCGCTGGTGGTGCATCTGGGGTTGATGGGGTTGTTCGGGCCGCGGGACCCGGATGGGGTGGCTCCGCCGGTTTAGGGGGGTGTTCTCGCCCCCGCCGCCCATACCCGTCCCATCCCGGGGGCTGCCGCCCCCGGGCCCCCGCTGTCGGCCCTGAAGGGGCCTTGTCCTCAAACGCCGGACGGGCTGAGGGGGCGGGGCCTGGGCTGGATAGATGCGGCGCACGGGTGGGTCGGCCTGGCTGCGGAAACGGCGCGGGCGGCTGGGCGGGAGAGAAGGCCGGGCTGGAGGGGCAAGCTGCGTCCTAGTTGCGGGCGATCGGGGCCCTGATTGCCTGGGTGAGGGTCGTGAGGGACTCGGGGGAGAGTTCTACCTCCAGGCCCCGGCGGCCCGCCGAGACGCAGATTGTGGGGTGGGCGTCCGCCGAGTTGTCCAGGACCGTGCGGAGCTTCTTGCGCTGGCCCAGGGGGGAGATTCCGCCCCGTACGTAGCCCGTCGTGCGCTCCGCGAGTGCGGGGTCCGCCATGGACGCCCGTTTGCCCGACACCGCCGCCGCCAGCGCCTTCAGGTCCAGCTGGCCCGCCACGGGGACCACCGCGACCGTCAGTACCCCGTCCACGTCCGCCACCAGGGTCTTGAAGACGCGCTCCGGCGACACCCCCATCGCCTCGGCGGCCTCCTCGCCGTACGAGGGATGCGCGGGGTCGTGCTCGTACGCGTGCACCGTGTACGCGACGCCCGCCGCCGTCAGTGCCACTGTCGCCGGGGTGCCCACCGACTGCTGCTGCTTCTTCTTCGCCATGCGGCTCCCCCTCAGTTGAGGCTCGTCGGGGCGCGGGTCAGGTCCGCCGCGGGCAGCGACGGGAGGTTGCGGATGATCGCCGTCTCCGTGCGCAGGAGGTTCAGTTCCTCGCGGAGCCGGGACGACGTGTCCGGGGCTTGGAGCAGGCGCTGCTTCGACGGGGTGTCCAGCATCATCGCGGCCGCCACCAGGTACGACACCACCGCCGGCTCGTCGGGCAGCTCCGCGCCCGTCGACAGGGACCGTTCCCGTGCGCCCGCCAGACGCTTCTGGTACTGCCGGAAGGCTCGCAGGACGCCCTCCGCCAGCGCGCCCGCCTCGTCGCCGGGGGATTCCTCCAGCTCCTCCAGTTCCGCGGTCAGGAAGGGGCCCGACGCGTCCACCGACACCAGCCGCACCCGGGTCGTACCGGTGGCCAGCACCTCGAACGTGCCGTCCGCGCGTTCCCTGATCGTCGCCGCGTCCGCCACGCATCCCACGGAGTGGAACGCCTTGACCGGGTCGTCGCCGAAGCCCGCCGTGGGCCCGCGGTCGGGCACCGCCGTCTGGTCGGGCAGGCCCTGCGCGCTGGGTGCCACCTCGTGGCCGTCGCGGATCGTCACGACGGCGAACCGGCGCGGTTCGTCCTCGGGGGTCTTCAGGAGCTCGCGCATCATGGCGCGATATCGCTCCTCGAAGACGTTCAGCGGGATGACGAGTCCCGGGAACAGCACCGAGTTGAGCGGGAAGAGCGGCAGTTGGACGGTGGTCACGACGGGAAAGCCTAATGGTCGCCGGAGTGGGCGCGTCCGACGTGCTCACTCCGTGGGCGAGCGGCGCACGCCGGGCAGCGGGCGGCGGGCGCGTTGCGGTGGATCTCCTCGCGTGCTTCGAGGAACCTGCCGAGCGGGTCGTCCGAGAACCGGTCCCAGGGGAAGGACGTGGTGTACGGGCCGGTCAGACGCAGTTGGAGGAGGGCGTCCTGCCAGCGGCCGAGCGCGATCAGGACGTAGATGAGCAGGTTGCGCAGTTCGGCCGGCCACGGGTCCGCCGCCGGGTACGTCGCGGACAGCGCCAGGGCCGTGTCCGCCGCCGCGTCCAGGCGACAGCGGTCCACCACCGTCCTGCCGTCGCCCTCGGTCAGGCAGATGAAGGCCGCGTGCAGGGGCAGCGCCTGGACGAGGGTGCCGGGCAGGGCGTCCTGTGCGGCCCGCTCGGCGAAGTCGAAGCACTCGCGGTACGAGCCGGGGCCGCGCGGGGACCGGAAAGGGCCCGTGGACAGGTACTGGAGCGCCGCCACATGGCAGCCGTAGTGGTGGGGAGAGCGGCGTACGGCCTCCGCCCAGAGCCTCTCGAACTCGCCGTGCTCCGCGTCGCTGCCCCGCGCCCGGTCCAGCGCGATGCGCCAGGGCACCGGGTCGCGCGGGTCACCCGCCGCCGCGGCCTCCACCAACGGGCCGGTCTGCAGCAGGAATTCGGCCCGGGCGGGGGACTCCCAGGCGTGGACCACCGCCAGTTCGGCCGCGATCAGCAGCGCGTCCGGGTCCTCCGGGGCGGCGGCCCGCCAGGACGTGAGCCACTCGGCGCGGGAGTGCGCGAACGCGGCCAGCCGGATCACGTAGCGGTCGCGGTTGTCCCACTCGCCCGTGGCGCGGGTGGCGGCCAGCAGTGCGGACGCGGGCCCGTACTCGCCCCGGCCGGCCGCGACCAGTGCGGGGCCGAGCCGGGCGTCGGGCGCGTCGAGCAGTACCTCGTCGTCGGCGGGCAGTCCGGCGGGGGCGAGGCGTGGAGACGGCGGAGTGTTCCGTTCCGTCCTGGTGGCACGGAGGAACGCACGCAGCGAAGCCATGGTGTCGACCATTGAAAGGCGCAGGTAGGGGCCGCGCCAGACCAAATGGGCACCCGATTTTTAGTTGTACGGCGAGAGGTGAGGGGATGGTGAAGAAAAATGAGCGCTGCTCAGCTTCTGCGCAGCGTCCGGGTCGCCCCCGCCGCCACCGTCGTCGCCAGGACCCAGCCCAGCATGATGATCGCGGCGGCCAGCCACTGCCAGCCGCCGCGCAGCTGCCAGAACCCCACCTGGCCCAGATCGATCACCGGGAGAAGCAGGTCCAGGGCGAAGAGCGAGGGGTTCCACGGCGGGTGTTCCCCACTGTTCAGCGGCGGATGGCTCGCGTGCGCGAACGCCACCGAACTCGCCGCCCACAGCACCGCCATCCACACGGCGGCCCGGCCGGGCCGGTACCCGTAAGCGACCGTCCAGTCCTGCACGTACCCCCACAGCTTCGCCGCAGGCGGCAGGGTCTCGCGGCGCCGACGCTGCTTGGCGAGCAGTACCTCGCGCGCGTCCTCGTCCTCACCGCTGTTGCGCAGCACGGCGGCCAGCCGCTCGTACGGCTCCGGGCTGTACTCGGCGGTCGCCGCCGCCACCCACGCCAGCCGCTGCGCCGGCGGGAACGGCCCCTGCGGTACGAGGTTCTCGTATCCGAAGCCGCCCATGTGCAGGTTGCCCGGTCCCGGCCAACTGCCCGCCCGGTCCATGAGGTTGACGACCTTGGCGCCCGACAGGACCACCTTGCCGCGCTCCGGCCGGTCCCCGAGGAAGCGCAGCTCGGGTGTCTGCACCCGGCGCAGCGACAGCTCCTGGTCGTCCGTGAACGTGAGCCGGGCGCGTTCGAGGTCGACGGCGTCGCCGAACCGGCCGTCGTCCAGCCGGATGCCGCCCTCGCACTCGAAGCGCTGGATGCGCGTCCCGCGCGCGGGGGTCGTGCCGCTGGTCATGATGGGGTTCCAGACCCCGGCGGGGGTCAGATACAGCGTGCGGCCCACGGTCAGCTGGGGGGCGTTGAGCGCGAGTCTCCCGTACGGATTGGCGAGCCTGCTGCCGCGCAGGCTCAGGGAGACGCCGATCGTCGCCCCGCGCAGGCTCAGCTCGCCGTGCGACTCCAGCATCTCGGCCTGGAGGTCCTGCCCGACGTTCATCCCGTCCCCGACCAGCGAGCGCCCACGCCGGTCCCGGTAGACGACGGCCTGGTTGAGCAGCAGATCCGTACCGATGTGCGCGTCGGTGAGGCGTACGCCGTTGTGGAAGCGGCAGCGGGGGAGATGCAGATCGCCCTCGGTGTGCACCCGGGCCGCCTCCAGTCGCGGCACCGAGCAGTCCACCATCCGTACGGTCGTGAAGTGGGCCTCCGGCAGCAGGATCTCGTTCTCGAACCGGCAGCCCTTCAGCTCGACGTACGGCTCGACCGTGCCGCCGGCCAGGTCGAGCGTGCCGCTGATCTGCACGCCGGTGAGCTTGAGGGACGACACGCGCCCCGCGAGCGCGGGCGGGCCGTCGAGGAGCAGCCAGCACACGATGCGGGCCCGCACCGTCCGGTCGGCGCCCCACGGATGGCCGCCGTGCGGATCGTCGACGACGGTGTCGCCGCTGCTCAGGTCCAGCACGCTGCCGTTGCGGAAGGCCTGCCACATGCCGACCTCGGCGGCGCTCAGGTCGTCCGGCGGTTCCCCCGCGGTCCGCGAGTCCCCCGTGCGGATCCCGGCACCCTCTGTCACGACGTTTTCCCACTCCTCCCCGTGTCACCAGGCGTTACCAACAGGTTTAGTACAACCGTTCTGCCCGCTCAGTAACCCTCTGAACTCAAGACGTGAAGCTGATCTTCCGAGTTCCCGTGCGGAGCCCGCGGGGGGCCACGCAACGCTCCGTATCAGCCACTGATACGCGCGAACGGCGCCCGATCGACGTCTGAGAGAATTGACCGCGTGATCTCTCGAATCGATCTGCGCGGCGACGCCCTCCCTGAGGGACCCGCCCTGCGCGACCTGCTGCCCCGAGCCGACTTCGACGTCTCGGCCGCCCTGGAGAAGGTGCGTCCGATCTGCGAGGCCGTGCATCATCGGGGCGACGCGGCGCTGATCGACTTCGCCGAGAAGTTCGACGGCGTCCGGCTGGAAACCGTACGCGTGCCCGTCCAGGCCCTCGCCGACGCGCTCGAGCAGCTCGACCCGGCCGTCCGCGCGGCCCTCGAGGAGTCCATCCGCCGCGCCCGTCTCGTCCACCGCGAGCAGCGCCGTACGACGCACACGACCCAGGTCGTGCCCGGCGGCTCGGTCACCGAGAAGTGGGTGCCCGTGGACCGGGTCGGGCTCTACGCGCCCGGCGGCCGGTCCGTGTACCCGTCCTCCGTGATCATGAACGTCGTGCCCGCGCAGGAAGCGGGCGTCGAGTCCATCGCCCTCGCCTCCCCCGCCCAGGCCGACTTCGACGGGCTGCCGCACCCCACCATCCTCGCCGCCTGCGCCCTGCTCGGCGTCGACGAGGTGTACGCGGCCGGCGGTGCCACCGCCGTCGCGATGTTCGCGCACGGCACCGAGTCCTGCCCGCCCGCCAACATGGTGACCGGTCCCGGCAACATCTGGGTCGCCGCCGCCAAGCGGTACTTCGCGGGGAAGATCGGCATCGACACCGAGGCCGGCCCCACCGAGATCGCGATCCTCGCCGACGACACCGCCGACCCGGTGCACGTCGCCGCCGACCTGATCAGCCAGGCCGAGCACGACCCGCTGGCCGCCGCCGTCCTCGTCACGGACTCCGTGGCCCTCGCGGACGCGGTCGACAAGGAGCTGGAGTCGCAGGTCGCGGCCACCAAGCACGTCGACGATCGGATCGCCCCGGCGCTGGCCGGCCGGCAGTCCGCGATCGTCGTCGTGGACGGCGTGGAGGAGGGGCTGCGGGTCGTCGACGCGTACGGCGCCGAGCACCTGGAGATCCAGACGGCGAACGCGGCGGCCGTGGCCGACCGGGTGCGCAACGCCGGCGCGGTCTTCGTCGGACCCTGGGCGCCGGTCTCCCTCGGCGACTACGCGGCCGGATCCAACCACGTCCTGCCGACCGGCGGCTGCGCCTGCCACTCCTCCGGCCTCTCCGTCCAGTCCTTCCTGCGCGGCATCCACATCGTGGACTACACGCGGGACGCGCTGGCCGACGTGGCGCAGCACGTGGTGACGCTGGCGGAGGCGGAGGACCTGCCCGCGCACGGCGCGGCGGTCAAGGCGCGGTTCGGGTGGAAGGTGCCTGAGAGCAAGTGAACTTCGGAATCGACGATCTCCCCGTACGGGACGAGCTGCGCGGCAAGTCGCCGTACGGCGCGCCCCAACTGGACGTCCCCGTACGGCTGAACACCAACGAGAACCCCTATCCGCTGCCCGACGCCCTCGTCGAGCGGATCGCCGAGCGCGTGCGCGAGGCGGCCCGGAACCTCAACCGCTACCCCGACCGGGACGCCGTGGAGCTGCGCACGCGGCTCGCCGAGTACCTGACGGACACCTCGGGCCACGAGGTCGGCCTCGCCAACGTGTGGGCCGCCAACGGCTCCAACGAGGTCATCCAGCAGCTGCTCCAGACCTTCGGCGGGCCCGGCCGCACCGCGATCGGCTTCGAACCGTCGTACTCGATGCACGGCCTCATCGCGCGCGGGACGGGCACCGGATGGATCTCCGGTCCCCGCAACGAGGACTTCACCATCGATCTCGCGGCGGCCGAGAAGGCCATCGCCGAGCACCGGCCCGACGTCGTCTTCGTCACCACCCCCAACAACCCCACCGGCAACGCGGTCCCGCGCGAGACGGTCCTCGCCCTGTACGAGGCCGCGCAGGCCGCCCGGCCCTCGATGGTGGTGGTCGACGAGGCGTACGTCGAGTTCAGCCACGGCGACTCACTGCTGCCGCTGATCGAAGGACGGCCGAATCTCGTCGTCTCCCGGACGATGTCCAAGGCGTTCGGGGCGGCGGGGCTGCGCCTCGGCTATCTCGCCGCGCACCCGGCCGTCGTCGACGCCGTGCAGCTCGTACGGCTGCCCTACCACCTGTCGGCCGTGGCGCAGGCGACCGCCCTGGCCGCCCTGGAGCACACCGGCACGCTGCTGAAGTACGTCGAGCAGCTCAAGGCCGAGCGGGACCGGCTGGTCGGCGAACTGCGCGCCATCGGGTTCGACGTCACCGAGTCCGACGCCAACTTCGTGCAGTTCGGCACCTTCGCCGACTCCCACGAGGCCTGGCAGCGGATCCTCGACCGGGGCGTCCTGGTCCGCGACAACGGCGTACCGGGATGGCTGCGGGTCACCGCGGGAACTCCCGCCGAGAACGACGCGTTCCTGAACGCGGTCCGTGAACTGAAGAAGGAGCAGGACGAGTCATGAGCCGCGTCGGACGCGTGGAGCGCACCACCAAGGAGACATCGGTCCTCGTCGAGATCGATCTCGACGGCACCGGCAAGGTCGAGGTGTCGACGGGCGTCGGCTTCTACGACCACATGCTCGACCAGCTCGGCCGGCACGGTCTGTTCGACCTCACCGTGAAGACCGAGGGCGACCTGCACATCGACTCGCACCACACCATCGAGGACACCGCCCTCGCCCTCGGAGCCGCCTTCAAGCAGGCACTCGGCGACAAGGTGGGCATCTACCGCTTCGGCAACTGCACGGTCCCCCTGGACGAGTCCCTCGCCCAGGTGACCGTGGACCTGAGCGGCCGCCCCTACCTCGTGCACACCGAGCCCGAGAAGATGGCGCCGATGATCGGCGAGTACGACACCACGATGACCCGGCACATCCTGGAGTCCTTCGTCGCCCAGGCCCAGATCGCGCTGCACGTGCACGTGCCCTACGGGCGCAACGCGCACCACATCGTGGAGTGCCAGTTCAAGGCGCTCGCCCGGGCGCTGCGCTATGCCTCCGAGCGCGACCCGCGCGCGGCGGGCATCCTCCCCTCCACGAAGGGCGCCCTGTAAAGCCATGAGCGGCCTTTCCACCATCCTGATCGTCGTCGGCCTCTTCCTGCTCGGCGGGATCTACTCCTTCGTCAAGCAGAAGATGCCGATGAGCCTCATCGTGCTGCTCTCGATAGCCGCCGCGATGTGTCTGGTCGCCGGCGTCATGAGGCTGGAGGTATGGAATTGAGCGCGTCCACAGCGTCCAAAAAGGTCGTTGTTTTCGACTACGGGTTCGGGAACGTGCGGTCGGCGGAACGCGCTCTCGCGCGCGCGGGTGCCGACGTCGAGATAACGCGTGACTTCGACACGGCCATGAACGCGGACGGGCTGCTCGTACCGGGCGTCGGCGCCTTCGCCGCCTGTATGCAGGGCCTGAAGGAAGCGCGCGGCGACTGGATCGTCGGTCGCCGGCTCGCCGGCGGGCGTCCCGTCATGGGCATCTGCGTGGGCATGCAGATCCTCTTCGCGCGCGGTATCGAACACGGTGTCGAGACCGAGGGCCTCGACGAGTGGCCCGGCTCCGTCGAGCCGCTCCAGGCCGACATCGTGCCCCACATGGGCTGGAACACCGTCGACGCCCCCGCGGACTCCCAGCTCTTCGCGGGCCTGGACGCCGACGCGCGCTTCTACTTCGTCCACTCGTACGCCGTCCACGACTGGTCCCTGGAGACCACGAACCCGCTGATGCGCGCCCCCAAGGTCACCTGGTCGACCCACGGCAAGCCCTTTGTGGCGGCTGTCGAGAACGGCGCCCTGTGGGCCACCCAGTTCCACCCCGAGAAGTCCGGCGACGCCGGAGCGCAGCTGCTCACCAACTGGATCGGAACCCTGTAGACCATGGCCAAGCTCGAACTCCTCCCCGCCGTCGACGTCCGCGACGGCCAGGCCGTTCGCCTCGTGCACGGCGAGTCCGGTACGGAGACCTCGTACGGCTCTCCCCTGGAGGCCGCCCTCGCCTGGCAGAGCTCCGGCGCGGAATGGCTGCACCTGGTCGACCTGGACGCCGCCTTCGGTACCGGCGACAACCGCAAGCTGATCGCCGAGGTCGCCGGGGCGATGGACATCAAGGTCGAGCTGTCCGGCGGTATCCGCGACGACGACACGCTGGCCGCCGCCCTCGCCACCGGCTGCACCCGGGTGAATCTCGGCACGGCCGCCCTGGAGACCCCGGAGTGGGTCGCCAAGGTCATCGCGCAGCACGGCGACAAGATCGCGGTCGGCCTGGACGTACGGGGCACCACGCTCCGCGGACGCGGCTGGACCCGCGACGGCGGCGACCTCTACGAGACGCTGGAGCGCCTCAACTCCGAGGGCTGCGCGCGGTACGTCGTGACCGACATCGCCAAGGACGGCACCCTCCAGGGCCCGAACCTGGAGCTGCTGAGGAACGTCTGCGCGGCGACCGACCGGCCCGTCGTGGCCTCCGGCGGCGTCTCGTCCCTGGACGACCTGCGGGCCATCGCCGAGCTGGTACCCCTGGGTGTCGAGGGCTCCATCGTCGGGAAGGCCCTGTACGCGAAGGCGTTCACCCTGGAAGAGGCCTTGGAGGCGGTGGCCAAGTGAGCGACGTACGGCGTGTCACGACCGGTGCGCCCTGGGAGGAGACCTTCGGGTACTCCCGCGCGGTGGAACTGCCGAACGGCCTGGTGCTGGTCGCCGGCTGTACGTCGATAGTGGACGGCCAGATCGCCGGCGGCGGTCCGTACGAGCAGACGGTCAACGCCTTCAACGTCGCGTTCGCGGCGCTGGAGCAACTGGGTCTCGGGCGCGACGACGTGGTGCGCACGCGCATGTACATCACGCACGCGCGGGACGTGGACGACGTCGGACGGGCTCACAAGGAGCTGTTCGACTCCGTCCGCCCCGCCGCATCGATGATCATCGTCTCCGGCTTCGTGGACCCCAGCCTGGTCGTCGAGGTCGAGGTGGAAGCGTTCCGGGGGGTGTCCGCGGCATGACCCTCGCCGTACGAGTCATCCCCTGCCTGGACGTGGACAACGGCCGGGTCGTCAAGGGCGTCAACTTCCAGAACCTCCGCGACGCGGGCGACCCCGTCGAGATGGCCAAGGTGTACGACGCCGAGGGGGCCGACGAACTGACGTTCCTGGACATCACCGCCTCCTCGGGCAACCGCGAGACCACCTACGACGTGGTCCGCCGCACCGCCGAGCAGGTGTTCATCCCGCTCACCGTGGGCGGCGGGGTGCGCGCGGCCGAGGACGTCGACAAGCTGCTGCGCGCCGGCGCCGACAAGGTCGGCGTCAACACGGCCGCCATCGCGCGTCCGGAGCTGATCCGCGAGATCGCCGAGCGCTTCGGCCGACAGGTGCTGGTGCTGTCCGTGGATGCCCGCCGTACCGACTCCGGCTCCTTCGAGGTCACCACCCACGGCGGCCGACGCGGTACCGGGATCGA
The DNA here is from genome assembly GCF_001280005.1 of Streptomyces sp. NRRL WC-3618. Taxonomy (GTDB): domain Bacteria; phylum Actinomycetota; class Actinomycetes; order Streptomycetales; family Streptomycetaceae; genus Streptomyces. Next base: position 48,538 of record NZ_LGDW01000349.1, read on the forward strand.
CGCGGTCGAATGGGCGCACCAGGCTGCCGAACTGGGCGCCGGTGAGATCCTGCTCAACTCGATGGACGCGGACGGTACCAAGGACGGGTACGACATCGAGATGATCGAAGCGGTACGTAAGCACGTGCGCGTGCCGCTGATCGCCAGTGGGGGAGCGGGGCGGCTCGCCGACTTCGCGCCGGCCGTCGCGGGCGGTGCGGATGCGGTTCTGGCGGCGTCCGTCTTTCACTTCGGGGATCTTCGGATCGGGCAGGTGAAGGACGCCCTGCGGGCTGCTGGGCATCCGGTTCGCTGACACGCGGTTCTTTTGCTGCGGCTCCGGTGGGGCTTGTCGCGCCCACGCGGCGGAGCCGCGCATAGACGCAGCCCCGCGCCCCTGAAGGGGCGCGGGGCTGCGTCCTTCTCAGATGCCCAGCTGTTTTGATTCGTGGAGCTTGGTGATCGCGTCCTTGTCGCCTTCCAGCTCCACGTCGGCGACGTCCTGGCGGCCGTACACGAAGAGCAGCAGTTCGGACGGTTCGCCGGTCACCGTGACCACCGGGGTGCCGCGGTGGGCGACCGCCGTCTGGCCGTCCGGGCGGCGCAGTACCAGGCCCGTCGCCGCGCCGCGGCCCGCCAGGCGGGCGGTGCGCTCCAGCCGGGACCACAGGGTGTCCTGGAAGACCGGGTCCAGCTCGCGGGGTGTCCAGTCGGGGCGCGCCCGGCGCACGTCCTCCGTGTGGACGTAGAACTCGACGATGTTCGACGCCTCGTCCACCTGCTTCAGCGAGAACGGCGAGAAACGCGGCGGGCCGGTACGGATCAGCTGGATCAGTTCCTCGTACGGCTTGTCGGCGAACTCCGCCATCACCCGTTCGAGTCGGGGACCGAGCTGCTTGATCAGCAGACCTCCGGCGGCGTCCGGCCGACGCTCGCGCACCACCACGTGCGCGGCGAGATCACGGGCCCGCCAGCCCTCGCACAACGTCGGGGCGTCGGGACCCTCGGTCTCCAACAGGTCGGCGAGAAGAAGTCGTTCACGCTTCGCATAGGTAGACATGCCGACAAGCGTACGACCGGGTCTACGGTCCGCCCAGTGGACGTACCGAGGGGAGTGTCAGTGGGGCGCGGCACAATGGCCCCATGACCAGCAGCACACCCCCGCCCAGCAGGTCCAGCGGCCCCAGCCCCCTGGCCCCGGAGATCGCCGCGCGCCTCAAGCGCGGCCCCGACGGGCTCGTGCCCGCCGTCGCCCAGCAGTACGACACCGGTGAGGTGCTCATGCTCGGCTGGATGGACGACGAGGCGCTGCACCGCACCCTGACCACCGGCCGCTGCACCTACTGGTCGCGCAGCCGCCAGGAGTACTGGGTCAAGGGCGACACCTCCGGTCACTTCCAGCACGTGAAGTCCGTCGCCCTCGACTGCGACGCCGACACCGTGCTCGTCAAGGTCGACCAGGTGGGCGCCGCCTGCCACACCGGCGCCCGGACCTGCTTCGACGCCGACGTCCTGCTCGACGTGTCGTTCGAGGACGCCGATTCCGGCGTCCTGCCCCAAGGTCAGTAAGGTCAGCGGCCATGGACCTCGAGACCTTCCGCAAGCTGGCCACCGACCGGCGCGTCATCCCCGTCACCCGCAAGCTCCTCGCCGACGGAGACACCCCGGTCGCGCTCTACCGAAAGCTCGCCGCCGAACGCCCCGGCACCTTCCTGCTGGAGTCAGCCGAGAACGGTCTGTCCTGGTCCCGCTACTCCTTCGTCGGCGTCCGCTCGAGCGCCACCCTCACGGCCCGCGACGGCGAGGCGCACTGGCTCGGCACCCCACCCGTCGGCGTGCCCACGGACGGCGACCCGCTCGCCGCCCTGCGCGCCACCATCGAGACCCTCCACACCCCCCACCAGGAGGACCTGCCGCCCTTCACCGGCGGCATGGTCGGCTACCTCGGTTACGACATCGTGCGCCGCCTGGAGAAGATCGGCCCCGGCGAGCGCGACGACCTCCAGCTGCCCGAGCTGACCATGCTGCTCACCAGCGACCTGGCCGTCATGGACCACTGGGAGGGGTCGGTCCTGCTGATCGCCAACGCGATCAACCACAACGACCTCGACACGGGCGTCGACGAGGCCTACGCGGACGCCGTGGCCCGCCTCGACGCCATGCAGGCCGACCTCTCGCGCGCGGTCGCGCAGCCGCCCGCCGCGCTCCCGCCCTCCGAACTCCCCGAGTACACGGCCCTGTGGGGCGGCCCCGACTACCAGCTGGCCGTCGACGACATCAAGGAACGCATCCGCGCCGGGGAAGCCTTCCAGGTGGTCCCCTCCCAGCGCTTCGAAACACCGTGCACGGCAAGCGCGCTGGACGTCTACCGGGTCCTGCGCGCCACCAACCCGTCCCCGTACATGTACCTGTTCCGCTTCGACGGGTTCGACGTCGTCGGATCGTCCCCCGAGGCCCTCGTCAAGGTCGAGGACGGGCGCGCGATGGTCCACCCCATCGCCGGCACCCGGCATCGCGGATCCACCCCGCAGGAGGACCAGGCCCTGGCCGAGGAACTGCTCGCCGACCCCAAGGAGCGAGCCGAGCACCTCATGCTCGTCGACCTCGGGCGCAACGACCTCGGCCGGGTCTGCGAGCCCGGCTCCGTCGAGGTCGTCGACTTCATGTCCGTCGAGCGGTACTCGCACGTCATGCACATCGTCTCGACCGTCACCGGCCGCGTCGCACCCGGCCGCACCGCTTTCGACGTCCTGACGGCCTGCTTCCCGGCCGGCACGCTCTCCGGGGCGCCAAAGCCGCGCGCGATGCAGATCATCGACGAACTGGAGCCGTCCAGGCGGGGGTTGTACGGCGGCGCCGTCGGCTATCTCGACTTCGCGGGCGACTCCGACACCGCCATCGCCATCCGCACGGCCCTCCTGCGCGACGGCACGGCCTACGTCCAGGCGGGCGCCGGCGTCGTCGCCGACTCCGACCCGGTCGCCGAGGACAACGAGTGCCGCAACAAGGCGGCGGCGGTCCTGCGCGCGGTCCACACGGCGAACCGGCTCGGACAGTAAGGCGTTTCCCGACGAGGAGAGCGCGAACGGGACGACGACGGGGGCGACGAATGGGGCGCTTCTCACGTGAGCCCCGGGTGACGGTTCACCCGGGGTTCAGGACATAGTGGGGTACGTGACTGCCGTACCCGTACCCGTGCCTCTTCCGCGTTCCGAAGCCCCCCTCTCCGGCCGGGCCGGCCGCCTCAGCCTCGCCGTCGCCCTGCTGGCCGGTGCGCTGGGCGCGGCCGTCGCGCTGCTCGCCACCCGCCAGCGCTGGTCGGAGGGCACCGCGACCGTGGCCGGCGGCGCCTTCCCGCTGACCGCCAGGGGCAGCGACGTCACGGGCGTTCCCGCGGCCCTCGCCATAGTGGGCCTTGCCGCGCTCGTCGCCGTCTTCGCCGTCCGTCGCTCCGGCCGCCTCCTGGTCGCCGGACTGCTCGCGCTGTCCGGCGTGGGCACGATCGCCTCCGCCCTCCTCGGCGCCTCCGACAGCTCCGCCCTCGACGAGAAGGCCGCGCGGGCCACCGGCGACACCGCGGCCACCGTGCACACCCTCAGCCACACCGGCTGGCCGTACGCGGCCGCCGTCGGCGGTGTGCTGATCCTCCTCGCCGGCCTGCTCGCCCTGCGCTACGGCCGCCTGTGGCCCGGCATGTCAGGCCGGTACGAGCGTGGTGGCGCGCCGCGTCCGCCCCGCCGGGCGGGGGCCGTCGACCCCGACCGGCCCGAGGAGATCTGGAAGGCACTCGACCGGGGCGAAGACCCCACCGGGGCATAGCCCCGTCGGGTGACTCGCTGGGCTGACCCCCGGGCGTCCCCCACGCGTGCGCGTGCGGGACAATGGACGTCGAGCTTCCGGCTCACCGCGTTCTGCATTCAACAACCAGCAACTCAGCAACGAGGAGCAAGTCATGGCGGGCACTAGCCACGGTCACACTCTGGCCGCCTGGACCGGCGTCACCATCGCCATCATCGGTTTCTGCGTATCGGGCGCGTTCATGGTGATGGCCGAGCCGCTGGGCTTCTGGGCCGGCATGGTGATCGTGGTCCTCGGCGGTGTCGTCGGCTGGATCATGGCCGCGATGGGCCTCGGCAAGCAGAAGCCGACCACCCAGGGCCGCCAGGGCCACCAGGTCGCGAGTGAGCCGGCGGGTGCCGGCAGCTGAACCCCTTAGGGGACCGGTTCTCGGACTGGCGAGGGGCGGCCCGGCGAAAGCGCCGGAGCCGCCCCTCGCGCGTGTACGCGCCGGAAGGGGCAGAATGCGTCGGGTGGACATCGAGCGGGCTCAGCAGGGCGTGCCGACGGGCGTCGGTGCCGTGGCGGGACGGGTGGCCGTGCCCGCCGGGGTGCTCGCGGCCGTCGCCGGGGCCTTCGCCTACGTCGGGACGGTCGACCCCAACGAACCCGGCCACTACCCCGTCTGCCCGCTCCTGCGCCTGACCGGCGTGTACTGCCCCGGCTGCGGCGGTCTGCGCAGCGCCTACGCCTTCGTACACGGAGACTGGGTGACGGCCCTCGGTGCCAACGCGCTCGCCGTGACGGGATACCTGGCCTTCGCCGTCCTGTGGACCGTCTGGGTGGTTCACGCGGTGCGTGGACGGCCGATGCGGATCGACCTGGGGCCGGCGCAGCTGTGGAGCCTTGGAGCATTGCTGCTGGTCTTCACCGTTGTCCGGAACCTGCCGTTCGGTGGCTGGCTTCACCCTTGATCAACAACAAATGTCCAGGTAATGGGACCGATGTCAACCGGATGTGAGGGGGATGCCCTCCTCCGGATACCATCGAAGTGACCAGCTTTGACAGTTTGTGCAGCTTCGATGCTGTGAATGGTTTGAACAGTCAATCGCCTACCGTCTGGAAGGGGGCCGCTCGCGTGAGTGTGCTCGACGAGATCATCGACGGAGTCCGTGCCGACCTCGCGGAGCGGCAGGCGCGCGTCAGCCTCGACGAGCTCAAGGAGCGCGCGGCGAAGGCTCCCGCTGCCAAGGACGGCGTCGCCGCACTGCGCGGCGACGGCGTCAAGGTCATCTGCGAGGTCAAGCGGTCCAGCCCCTCCAAGGGCGCGCTGGCCGCGATCGCCGACCCGGCGGCCCTCGCCGCGGACTACGAGGCGGGCGGCGCGGCCGTCATCTCCGTCCTCACCGAACAGCGCCGCTTCGGCGGATCACTGGCGGACCTGGAGGCGGTGCGCGCCCGGGTGGACATCCCCGTGCTGCGCAAGGACTTCATCGTCACGTCGTACCAGCTGTGGGAAGCGCGGGCGTACGGGGCCGACGTGGTCCTGCTGATCGTCTCGGCCCTCGACCAGCCGGCCCTGGAGTCCCTCGTCGAGCGCGCCGAGTCCATCGGGCTCACCCCGCTCGTCGAGGTGCACGACGAGGACGAGGTCGAGCGGGCGGTGGACGCGGGGGCCCGGATCATCGGTGTCAACGCGCGCAACCTGAAGACCCTCGAGGTCGACCGCACCACGTTCGAGCGGGTCGCCCCGGAGATCCCCGACAGCATCGTCAAGATCGCCGAGTCCGGTGTCCGCGGCCCGCACGACCTGATCGCGTACGCCAACGCGGGCGCCGACGCCGTACTGGTCGGCGAGTCGCTCGTCACCGGGCGCGATCCCAAGTCGGCGGTGGCCGATCTGGTGGCGGCGGGGGAGCATCCCGCGCTGCGGCACGGGCGGGGCTGATCTCCCGCTAGTGTTGGCGCCGATGACTCTCACCCTGACACCCATGGACCGGTACGCCCGCCTCGCGCGCGGCTGCCGGCCTCGTGGCTGTCGTGCGCCCGCGCGGCGGGTGCATGGGCGGCGGGTTCGGTATGTCATCGGGGATGAGCCTGGACAGGTCAACGGGATGCGATGGCCCTGCGGGGCTTGGCAGTAGGGTGCGAGCCGTCTGATCGGGCCGCGCCCCTGGCTTTGCGCTTCGCGAGCGGTGTGTTTTCGGGTGCGGGTCCGTTGTGGCTTGTCGCGCAGTTCCCCGCGCCCTATGGGGCGCGTCTTCGGCGGCGCGGTTTTCACGGCGCCCGCCCCGCTCCCCGAAACGCTCCCTCACGCTTCCCATGTCCAGATCGAACCCCGGGGCTTGTGCCCCTGCGAGGTAGACGTATGTCCAGTGCGTTTTTCATTCCTGATCCGGATGGTCAGGTTCCCAATGTCGATGGGTACTTCGGTGCCTTCGGTGGCAAGTTCATTCCGGAGGCGCTTGTCGCCGCCGTGGACGAGGTCGCCGTCGAGTACGACAAGGCGAAGTCCGACCCGGAGTTCGCCCGTGAGCTCGACGATCTGCTCGTCCACTACACCGGGCGGCCCAGTTCTCTCACCGAGGTGCCCCGGTTCGCCGAGCACGCCGGGGGTGCCCGGGTCTTCCTCAAGCGGGAGGACCTGAACCACACCGGGTCCCACAAGATCAACAACGTGCTCGGGCAGGCCCTCCTCACCAAGAGGATGGGCAAGACCCGAGTCATCGCCGAGACCGGCGCCGGTCAGCACGGGGTCGCCACCGCCACCGCCTGTGCGCTCTTCGGGCTCGAGTGCACCATCTACATGGGTGAGATCGACACCCAGCGCCAGGCCCTCAACGTGGCCCGGATGCGCATGCTCGGCGCCGAGGTCATCGCCGTGAAGTCCGGGTCGCGCACTCTCAAGGACGCCATCAACGAGGCGTTCCGCGACTGGGTCGCCAACGTCGACCGCACGCACTACCTGTTCGGGACCGTGGCCGGGCCCCACCCCTTCCCGGCCATGGTGCGCGACTTCCACCGGGTCATCGGTGTCGAGGCCAGGCGGCAGCTCCTGGAGCAGGCAGGGCGGCTGCCCGACGCCGCCGTCGCCTGCGTGGGCGGCGGGTCCAACGCCATCGGGCTCTTCCACGCCTTCATCCCCGACGCCGACGTACGGCTCATCGGATGCGAGCCCGCCGGGCACGGTGTCGAGACCGGCGAGCACGCCGCCACCCTCACCGCCGGCGAGCCCGGCATCCTGCACGGGTCGCGGTCGTACGTCCTGCAGGACGAGGAGGGGCAGATCACCGAGCCCTACTCCATCTCCGCCGGACTCGACTACCCGGGCATCGGGCCCGAGCACTCCTACCTCAAGGACAGCGGTCGCGCCGAGTACCGCGCGGTCACCGACGACGCCGCCATGCAGGCGCTGCGTCTGCTGTCCCGTACCGAGGGCATCATCCCGGCCATCGAGAGCGCGCACGCGCTGGCCGGTGCCCTCGAGGTCGGCAAGGAGCTGGGCAAGGACGGGCTGATCGTCATCAACCTCTCCGGGCGCGGCGACAAGGACATGGACACCGCCGCCCGGTACTTCGGCCTGTACGACACCGACGCCGAGGTCGCCGCGAACACGGCCGACGTCGCCGAGATCGAGGGGGACGCCAAGTGAGCGGCAACATCCAGCTGTTGGGCGACACTCTCGCCGCCGCCAAGGCCGAGGGGCGCTCCGCGCTCATCGCGTACCTCCCCGCCGGGTTCCCCACCGTCGACGGCGGGATCGACGCCATCAAGGCCGTGTTCGACGGCGGCGCCGACATCGTCGAGGTCGGGCTGCCGCACAGCGACCCGGTGCTCGACGGGCCGGTCATCCAGACCGCCGACGACATCGCGCTGCGCGGCGGGGTCAAGATCGCGGATGTCATGCGCACGGTCCGGGAGGCGCACGAGGCCACCGGGAAGCCGGTGCTCGTCATGACGTACTGGAACCCGATCGACCGCTACGGAGTCGAACGGTTCACCGCCGAGCTCGCAGAGGCGGGCGGCGCCGGGTGCATCCTGCCCGACCTGCCCGTGCAGGAGTCGGCGCTGTGGAGGGAGCACGCCGAGAAGCACGGTCTCGCGACCGTGTTCGTCGTCGCGCCCAGCAGCAGGGACGCACGGCTCGCCGAGATCACCGCGGCGGGCAGCGGGTTCGTGTACGCCGCATCGCTGATGGGTGTCACCGGGACGCGGGCGTCGGTCGGCGCCCAGGCCCAGGCCCTGGTCGAGCGCACCCGGGGCACCGGCACCGGCCTGCCGGTCTGTGTCGGGCTCGGTGTCTCCGACGCGGCGCAGGCCGCCGAGGTCGCCGGCTTCGCCGACGGCGTGATCGTCGGGTCGGCCTTCGTGAAGCGGATGCTCGACGCGCCGGACCACGCGGCCGGTGTCGAGGCCGTGCGGGAACTCGCCGCCGACCTCGCGAAGGGTGTACGCGGCTCGGCGTGATCCGGCGGGACATTTCGTACGGGTAGCCCGAACGGGTGGACCTGGGGCCGGGGAGACGCAATGCGTCTCCCCGGTTCGTTCTGCGGGTGTGAGCGAGAAGAATCGTGACGGAAAGCGCACCGCCCGCGAGCGGCTGGCGGTCGAGCGTGAGAAGCAGAAGTCCGCGGACAAGCGGCGGCGGGTGCTGATCGTGGGCGCCAGTGTCGTCTGCGTGCTGGGACTCGCGGCGGTGATCGGCGTCGTCGCCGCGAACTCCGGCAAGGACGGCAAGAGCGAGAGCGCCGGTCCGGTGGTGGCGCCCTCGGGCGCGCTGGGCAAGGACAGTCTCGCGATCCCCGTGGGTGAGGAGGGCGCCAAGTCGACGCTCACGGTGTGGGAGGACTTCCGCTGTCCGGCCTGCCAGGCCTTCGAGACCAACTACCGGTCAACCATTCATGAGTTGACGGCCGCGGGCAAGCTGAAGGTGGAGTACCACCTGGCGACGATCATCGACGGCAACATGGCCGGCAGCGGCTCCCGGCACGCCGCCAACGCCGCGGCCTGCGCCCAGGACACCGGCAGGTTCACCGCCTACCACGACGTGCTGTACGAGAACCAGCCGCCGGAGACCGACGACGCCTTCGCGAAGGACGGCAGACTCATCGAGCTGGCCGCGAAGGTCAAGGGACTCGACGCACCGGCGTTCCGGACGTGTGTCGAGGACGGCACGCACAACAGCTGGGTCGTGAAGTCGAACAAGGCCTTCCAGACCGGCGGCTTCGGCGGCACGCCGACCGTGCTGCTCAACGGGAAGAACATCTACCAGGACCAGACGATGACTCCGGCGAAGCTGAAGCAGCTGGTCGAGGCGGCCGACAAGGCGTAGGGGCCGGCCGTTCCCGGGCCGCCCGGGTGCCTCCGGTCCACCGTCGTGAGCGGAACCGGAGGCACCGCCCGTTATGGAGCCGTTGCCCGGGGCGGCTCACATCCGCCACGTCCGTCAAGGTAGCGTCGGGACTGCCATGGAAATCGCCTACATTCCCAGTCCGTCGCGCGGGGTGCTGCACCTTGGACCCATTCCGCTGCGCGGCTACGCGTTCTGCATCATCATCGGAGTCTTCGTCGCGGTCTGGCTCGGCAACAAGCGCTGGCTCGCCCGCGGTGGCCGACCCGGCACGGTGGCCGACATCGCGGTCTGGGCCGTGCCCTTCGGCCTGGTCGGTGGCCGGCTCTACCACGTGATCACGGACTACGAGCTGTACTTCAGCGAGGGCCGCGACTGGGTGGACGCCTTCAAGATCTGGGAGGGCGGCCTCGGTATCTGGGGCGCGATCGCCCTCGGCGCGCTGGGCGCGTGGATCGGCTGCCGCCGACGGGGTATCCCGCTGCCCGCGTGGGCCGACGCCCTCGCTCCCGGTATCGTCCTCGCACAGGCGTGCGGGCGCTGGGGCAACTGGTTCAACCAGGAGCTGTACGGGAGGGAGACCACCCTCCCCTGGGCCCTGCACATCACCTCCTCCACGGACGGCCGGGTGCCGGGCTACTACCACCCGACATTCTTGTACGAGTCCCTGTGGTGTGTCGGTGTCGCGCTGCTGGTCATCTGGGCCGACCGCCGCTTCACGCTGGGCCACGGACGGGCGTTCGCGCTGTACGTCGCGGCCTACTGCGTGGGCCGCTTCTGGATCGAGTACCTGCGCGTCGACGACGCCCACCACATCCTGGGCATGCGGCTCAACAACTGGACCGCGATCTTCGTCTTCATCGCCGCTGTCGTCTATTTCGTGCTGTCGGCGAAGAAGCGGCCGGGCCGGGAGGAAGTGGTGGAGCCCGGAGCGGATGTCCCCGACGGTTCGGCGGACGACGCCGCCGAGAACGACGAGAACGGCAAGAACGGTGCGGAATCGGCCGAGGTGAAGGCCGAGGCCGGGACCGACGGCGAGGCAGCGGACCAGGACGAGGCTAAGGCCGACTCCGTGGCCGAGGCGGAGCCGACCAAGAAGAGCTGAGGTCGGCCGTACGACGACGAGGGCGCCCCGGATGCCGGGGCGCCCTCGTTCGTTGTGTGGTCAGGGGCGGTCGCGGTCGGCCAGGGACAGGATTCTGCGGGCTGTCGCGACCACCGCCGCGTCGATGAAGTGGCCGTCGGGGAGGGCCTGGGCGCCCTCGTTCGTGGCCGCCGCCTTGACGATCTGTTCGGCCTCCTCGATCTCCTCCGGGGTGGGGAGGTACGCGCGTTCGATGACCGGGAGCTGGCGGGGGTGGACGGCGGCCCGGCCCAGGAAGCCCAGGGCGCGGCCGTGGGCGCAGGACGCGGCCAGGGTGTCGAGGTCGCGGATGTCGGGGTGGACCGACTGAGGCGGCGGGGCGAGTCCCGCCGCCCGTGCGGCCACGACGACTCGGGAGCGGCACCAGTCGAGGCCCGCGTCGTCCCGTACCCCCAGATCGGCCCGGAGGTCGGCCTCGCCGAGCGCGATGCCCCGCAGGGCGGGGTGAGCGGTCGCGATGGCGAAGGCGTGTTCGATGCCGAGGGCGGTTTCGAGCAGGGCGTGGAGCGGGAGTCCGGCCCCGGTGGCCGTGGAGGTATGGGTGGCCACGCGGACGACGTCCTGGGGAGCCGTCACCTTCGGGAGCCGTAGGCCCGAGATGCCGGGGAGGCCTTCGAGGGCCGCCAGGTCGGGGGCGGCCAGGGGGCCGTCCAGGGCGTTGATCCGGACATGGACCGGGACCGGCTGGGGGTCGGTGAGGCGTTCGGCGGTGGCTGTGCGGGCGTACTCCTTGCGGTCCGGGGCGACCGCGTCCTCCAGGTCGACGACCACCACGTGGGCGCCGGAGACGAGGGCCTTGGACACCACGTCGGGGCGGTCGCCGGGGACGTACAGCCAGGTCAGGGGGACTGCTGTCACAGGGCTCCCTCGGTTCGCAGGGCGTCGATGTCGGGCCCGGTCAGGCCCAGTTCGGTGAGCACGGTGGTGGTGTCCGCGCCGTGCGCGCGGCCCGCCCAGCGGATCGCGCCGGGGGTGGCGGACAGGCGGAAGAGGACGTTCTGCATCCGGATCGGGCCGAGGTCGGGGTCGTCGAGCGTGGTGATGGTGCCGAGGGCCTGGTACTGCGGGTCGGTCATCACCTCCCGTACGTCCTGGATCGGGGCCACCGCGGCTTCCGCCTTCTCGAAGGCCGCGATGACCTCGGAGTGGGAGTGGCGGGCGATCCATGTGCCCACCGCCTCGTCGAGGACGTCCGCGTGCCGGGCGCGGTCGGCGCCGGTGGCGAACCAGGGCTCGTCGATCAGCTCCGGGCGGCCGACCAGACTCATCACGCGCTCGGCGATCGACTGGGCCGAGGTCGACACGGCGACCCAGGTGCCGTCGGCCGTGAGGTAGGTGTTGCGGGGGGCGTTGTTCTGTGAGCGGTTGCCGGTGCGCGGCTGGACGTGGCCCAACTGGTCGTACCAGAGCGGCTGCGGGCCGAGGACGCTGAGGATCGGCTCGATGATCGCCATGTCGACGACCTGCCCCTCGCCGGTGCGGTCACGGGCGGACAGTGCCGTCATGACCGCGTACGCCGTCGCCAGGCCCGCGATCGAGTCGGCGAGGCCGAACGGGGGGAGCGTCGGGGGCGCGTCCGGTTCGCCGGTGATCGCGGCGAAACCGCTCATCGCCTCGGCGAGGGTGCCGAAGCCGGGGCGGTGCGCGTACGGGCCGAACTGGCCGAAGGCGGTGACCCGGGCGAGGACCAGACGCGGGTTGACGGCGGACAGCTCCGGCCAGCCCAGGTCCCATTTCTCCAGGGTGCCCGGGCGGAAGTTCTCGATGACGACGTCGGCGGTGGCGGCGAGCCGCAGGAGGGTGTTTCTGCCGCCCGGCCGGGAGAGGTCGAGGGTCATCGTGCGCTTGTTGCGGCCCAGCACTTTCCACCACAGGCCGATGCCGTCCTTGGACGGGCCGTGGCCCCGGGAGGGGTCGGGCTTCGCCGGGTGCTCGATCTTGATCACCTCGGCGCCGAAGTCACCGAGCATGGTCGCGGCGAGCGGGCCGGCGAAGAGGGTGGCCAGGTCGAGGACGCGGAGGCCGGTGAGGGGCGCTGCGGGGGAGGAGGG
>NZ_LGDW01000350.1 GCF_001280005.1 Streptomyces sp. NRRL WC-3618
CAGTGCTGCGTTCACCGCGGTGAAGGCGCGGCACTCGGTGCGGCCGTCGATGAAGTACGTGTGGTTGTAGCCGGTGCTCACGGCGTCCTCCGCGGGTGGGTGAGGTCCACGCGGATCACGGGGACGGTGCTGTCGGGGTCGGCGTCGTGGAGGAGGTGCCGCTGCTCGGCGAGCGCGCCCTCGTGCAGGCGGCGCATGCGGGCGGCGGAGGCGTCCAGGGCGGCGGCGAGGACGGTCAGGTCCGTGGCGGGCGGGGGCGTCATTCCGAGGCGGCGCCAGTGCGTCAGCTCGGCCTCGGCGGCGACCCGCTCCAGGGC
>NZ_LGDW01000351.1 GCF_001280005.1 Streptomyces sp. NRRL WC-3618
TCGGGATGGGCCCGGGGCGGCCGTCCGCCTGGCAGCTGTGCGGCCGCTCCGGGAGCTACGCCACCTTGTGGCGGCGGTGGGTGTCGGGGGGGTCGTAGAGCGTCACGGGCCCCTCTCCGCGCACGATCCTCGGCGCGTTGTTGTGTTGTTGTTGCTGGTCAGGGCCTCGCAACAACGGTTCGGTAGGGGCGCCTTCCAGGGGAGGGAAGTGGTCGGCCTTCACCCCGGTCGACACGGCACCCCCCATGCGCACCCCTCCGCTGATGGGGATTCCGGCCTCGCGCAGCCCGGCCCGGACGCGCTCGGCGGGCACCCCG
>NZ_LGDW01000352.1 GCF_001280005.1 Streptomyces sp. NRRL WC-3618
ATCTTCGCGTGTGCGAGAGCCCGGGCACGGCGGGAGGGGCGTGCGTTTCTGCCAGGCCGGCCGGGGGAGGGTTTTGTAAGGAAAGCTGGGCCGATTTAGTAATATGTGGCCCGGGCGCGCAAGCCGCGCATGGAGGCCACCCCAGACTTCGCCCTCCAGTGCTCCCCGGACCACCCCTGGGGGGAGAAGCACCCGGAGTGGGTCCACCACCGGGCGGTCCGGGCCCTTTGGCGCGGCCGCGTGCTCGAAGCCGTGCCTGACGTCCATGTCACCGTCGTACTTGGCCTTGCCGCGGGAAAGGGCGGCCTGCGCGTAGC
>NZ_LGDW01000353.1 GCF_001280005.1 Streptomyces sp. NRRL WC-3618
CCCCACCACCGGCCCCGTCTCCCACTCCACCGGCAGCCCGTCACGCCCGACAGACTTGCCGTTGAACTCCATCTCCCGCTGCTGCAACTACGCGGTGAACTTGGACAGCTAGTGCGAGTAGGGCAGCACAGCATGCGACTGCGCACCGAAGAAGTTCCCGTACCAGATACCCAAAAGACCCAGCAGCAGCGGCACATTGCCCTCCGCGGGTGCCGAGCGGAAGTGGTCGTCCACAAGAGCGAACCCGTAAAGCATCTCCCGGACCCCCTCCGACCCGATTGCGATCATTAGCGACAGCCCGATCGCCGAGTCGAAC
>NZ_LGDW01000354.1 GCF_001280005.1 Streptomyces sp. NRRL WC-3618
TCAGGTGGTGGTGTCGGGTGAGCCCGAGGCGCTGGAGGAGCTGGTGGCGCAGTGCGTCGCCCGGGACATCCGCGCCCGCACGATCCCGGTCGACTACGCCTCGCATTCCTCGTACGTGGAGCAGATCGAGCAGCAGATCGGCGAGGCGTTGGACGGGGTCGCCCCGCAGGCCGCCGAGATCCCGCTCTTCTCGACGCTGACGGGGGAGTGGCTGGACGCCGACACTCCGATGGATGGCGGGTATTGGTATCGCAATCTGCGTCAGACGGTCCTGTTCGAGCAGGCCACGCGCGGTCTGCTCGCTGAGGGGCACGGG
>NZ_LGDW01000355.1 GCF_001280005.1 Streptomyces sp. NRRL WC-3618
CGCCGGCTTCGCTGACTCTGCGTCCCACAAGGGAGTTGACGAGGGTCGACTTGCCGGCCGAGGGGGACCCCCGGACCACCGCGAGCAGGGGCGCTTCGGGTTCGTTCAAGCGGGGCACCAAGGAGCCGGCGGGCTGCGCGAGCAGTTCGTCGCGGGTGTCAGGCGCGCATGGGGACCCCGCCGGGGGCAGCGGGACGCGTGCGGCGGCGACACGGTCGCGGCGGGCAGAGAGTTCCTCGAGCAGCCTAGGGCGCACGTCCCACGTCACCACATGTGAAAAATGCCGCATTTTTGGGGAAATTTTGAGCATATAG
>NZ_LGDW01000356.1 GCF_001280005.1 Streptomyces sp. NRRL WC-3618
GGTCAGGGCGGCCCCGGAGGCCACCGCGGTCACCTTCGGCACGGACACGCTCAGCTACCGCGGTCTCGATCGGCGGGCCCCCTCCCCCCACCCCCCGGCGCGGGGCCCTCGACGGCCCCCCCGCCCGCCGCGGCCCGGACCGCCGCCCGGGCGAGGCCGGGTTCGCGGCGGCCGGGCGGGGCGGGCGGCGGCCCCCGCGCGCCCCCGCGCGGCACCGGCGGAAACCCCCCGGGGCCGGGGCCGTGTCCGGCCAGCCGCCGGGGGGGGGGGCCGCCCCGCCGATCGAGACCGCGGTAGCTGAGCGTGTCCGTGC
>NZ_LGDW01000357.1 GCF_001280005.1 Streptomyces sp. NRRL WC-3618
CATCCGGGAGGCGTCTTCGACGACCTCTTTGCAGCACTCGGAGGAGAGGTACTTCGCCCTCCCTGATTCGCGGTCGCTTCGCTCCCAGGAGTCCTTTTTGCTTGCCGCCTTCCCCATCCTTGCTCCGAGGTCGTTTCGCTCGCCGGAGTTATTTTTCCGTGCCGCTTTCACCATCATTGCATGGGCGCCGTCGACCTTGGTATCCATCTCGGCCAGTGTGAACTGGATCGCCTTGTGCTGGGCGATCGCCTTACCGAAAGTATGCCGTTGCTGGGCGTTCTGGACACCCAGTTCGAACGCACGGTGAGCGAC
>NZ_LGDW01000358.1 GCF_001280005.1 Streptomyces sp. NRRL WC-3618
CCCCCCCCCCCGGATCGCCCCCCCCAGATCCACCCCCGCCCCGGCTTCGAACTCCACGACCAGCCCACCATCAGCACCGTCCTCTTCCGGCCCACCGGAGCAACGGACGACGCCGTCGCCGACGTACGCCGAAAACTCCTCCACGACGGCCGCGCCGTCCTCGGCCGCGCCCACCTCGACGGCCGCCTCTGGCTCAAGGCCACCCTCCTCAACCCCCACACCACGCCCGACGACCTGGCCTCACTCCTGAATCTGGTGGAAGGAAACACCCCCCGATGACACCCCCCACACCCCACACGCCCGCCGACAAC
>NZ_LGDW01000359.1 GCF_001280005.1 Streptomyces sp. NRRL WC-3618
CTCCTGGCGTTCCGTCGGCAGGGCCTGCGCGGGATGACGCGGGGCCTGACCTTACCACGGCGCCCCGGGCGGCCCCCACAGGGCCGAAGGACGCCGCCGCCGACGCGATCCAGCGGTGGAGGTGGTCTCCGGGCGTGCGGTGGCGGTCGGGGGCGGGGAGGTCATGTGCGGCTCCTTGTCATGCCTAGCAGTCACCGGGGACGGAAGGCCAGTTCACCACGAGGAGCCGGAAGAACCCCCCGATCGCCCACATGCCGATGGCGAACTGCCCCCCGGTGAGCCGGAACGCGAGCAGCGAGGTGGGTACGGC
>NZ_LGDW01000360.1 GCF_001280005.1 Streptomyces sp. NRRL WC-3618
ATCTCAGCCCGTCCGGCGTTTGAGGACGAGGCCCCTTCAGGGCCGAAAGGGGGGCCTGGGGGCGCAGCCCCCAGGGACGGGACGGGACGGGTAAGGGCGGCGGGGGCGAAACAACCCCCAAAAAACACCCTTCAGCGCCGAGCAACCCCCTCCGCCCGAGCCGCCGCAGCCACCGCCGCAGTCACCGCCGGAGCAACCCGCGGATCGAACGGCGACGGAATCACATAATCCGCCGCCAACTCCTCACCCACGACAGCAGCCAACGCCTCCGCCGCCGCGATCTTCATCCCCTCGGTGATCCGAGACGCCCGCACCTGCAGCGCCCCCGCGAAGATCCCCGGGAACGCCAGCACATTGTTGATCTGGTTCGGGAAGTCCGAGCGCCCGGTCGCGACGACCGCCGCGTACTTGTGCGCCACCTCGGGGTGCACCTCGGGGTCCGGGTTGGCCATCGCGAACACGAACGCGTCCTTGGCCATGGAAGCCACCGCCTCCTCCGCGACCGTACCGCCGGAGACGCCGATGAAGACGTCGGCGCCCGCGAGGGCGCTCTCCAGCGACCCGGTCACGCCGGCCTTGTTGGTCAGCTCGGCCAGCTCCCGCTTGACCGGCGTGAGGTCGTCGCGGTCGGCCGAGACGACGCCCTTGCGGTCGGCGACCGCGACATCGCCGAGCCCCGCCTCGAGGAGGAACTTCGCGATGGCGACGCCCGCCGCGCCCGCACCGGAGATGACACCCCGCAAGTCGCCGAGCTCCCGCCCGGTCAGCCGCGCCGCGTTGCGCAGGGCCGCCAGCGTCACGACCGCCGTGCCGTGCTGGTCGTCGTGGAAGACGGGGATGTCCAGCTGCTCCTGGAGCCGCCGCTCGATCTCGAAGCACCGCGGTGCCGAGATGTCCTCCAGGTTGATCCCCCCGAAGGACGGCGCCAGCCGGACGACCGTCTCGACGATCTCGTCCACGCCCGTGCAGGCCAGCGCGATCGGGACCGCGTCCACGCCGCCGAACTGCTTGAAGAGGATCGCCTTGCCCTCCATCACGGGAAGGGAGGCCTCGGGGCCGATGTCCCCGAGTCCGAGGACGGCCGTACCGTCCGTCACGACCGCGACGACCGACGACTTCCAGGTGTAGTCGTTGACGAGGTCGGGCTGCTCGGCGATGGCGGTGCACACCCGGGCCACACCTGGTGTGTACGCGAGGGACAGGTCGTCCTTGTCGCGGATCGGCACGGTGGCCTGGACGGCCATCTTGCCGCCGCGGTGCAGGGCGAACGCCGGGTCGAAGTCACCGGCGCCGCTGTCGTTTCCGATGTCGCTGCGAGGATTGACGATCTCCGCTGCCACTTGGTTTACCCCTTAAGTCTTCAAGGTTTGAGGGTGACCACTCCTGGTGAGGGGTGGGCGGGCACCGCGCAGGGCCCCGGTGAGTGATGCGCACGGGCACAAGCGCGACGGGCGCGCCGCACACGCGCCCTGGGCCCCGGATGAGGGGTGTGAAGAACCTTCTTACCGGACGGAGGACATCAGCGACGACCCCATCACGCGAAGGTCACACGTGGGCGACAGGACTCATCACCACACATGACCACATTCCCGGGCATGATCGATCAAATCAAACAGATCGATCCCATGAAACGAAGGTGCCGGAGCGCGAAAGAGAGCCGAGGCGGACGGAGTCCTCACGCGGCCGTCCATATGGGTGTACGTCCGGATGCAAGAGCCGCTCACCTGGCGAGATGCACCGGAGATCTTCCGGCCGGAAGGAATGATTCCCGTAGAAGATCCGGGAAGGTCCGGCTCTGATGCACCGACCTGACACACGACGGGGGTGGCCCGTTATCCGATTTTGACATGGCCGGTCACCTGAACGACCAAGTCCGAATGGCAAGATGCCGTAATCACACAAGGTCGCGACACTCAAAGACGCGTGCACCCGCCGACCCACCGGTAGTCCGCCTCCGGGCTGGCGCCGGCCCCCAATGGCACACCATCCACCCGCCGGAGGAACCCACCATGACCGCAAGCTCCACCCTTCGTACGACCGCCGCGCACAACCGGCTAGCCGCGGTCGGTGCGATCGCGGTCGCGGGCGCCCTGCTGCTCACCGGCTGCGGTGACCAGACCAAGGACAATGGCGGCGGCTCGGCCAGCGCCTCGACGAACTCGGCCCCGCTCGCCGCCAAGCTGCCCAAGGAGATCCGGGACAAGGGCGTCGTCAAGGTCGGCTCCGACATCGCGTACGCGCCGGTCGAGTTCAAGGACGGCTCCGGCAAGACGGTCGGCCTCGACCCCGACCTGGCCGACGCGATGGGCAAGCAGCTCGGCGTGAAGTTCGAGTTCGAGAACGGCACCTTCGACACCCTGATCACGGGCCTGCGCTCCAAGCGGTACGACATCGCCATGTCCGCGATGACCGACACCAAGGACCGCCAGGAGGGCACCGAGAACGGCAAGAAGGTCGGCGAGGGCGTCGACTTCGTCGACTACTTCACCGCCGGTGTGTCGATCTACACCAAGAAGGGCGACGATCAGGGCATCAAGACCTGGTCCGACCTGTGCGGCAAGAAGATCGCGGTACAGCGCGGCACGGTCTCCGAGGACCTCGCCAAGGCCGAGACGAAGAAGTGCACCGGCGGCAAGAAGATCGCCATCGAGTCGTACGACAACGACCAGCAGGCCCAGACCCGGGTGCGAGCGGGCGGCGCCAACGCCGGCTCCTCCGACTTCCCGGTCACGGCCTACGCGGTGAAGACCTCGGGCGGCGGCAAGGACTTCCAGGTCGTCGGCGAGCAGGTCGAGGCGGCGCCGTACGGCATCGCGGTCGCCAAGACGAACACGCAGCTGCGGGACGCCCTGCAGGCCGCGCTCGATGCGATCATCAAGAACGGCGAGTACGGCAAGGTCATCGCCAAGTGGGGCGTCGAGGACGGCGCCGTGACGTCGGCCACCGTCAACGGCGGCAAGTGACCCGGGGCTCACGGAAGCTACGGGCACTGAAAGGCAACACCCGTGACTGTTGACACCAACAAGACGACAGGACCGGCGGACACTCCCCCGGCCGGACCGGAGGCCATCAAGGCCATCCCGGTCCGGCACTACGGGCGGTACGTCTCGGCCGTCGTCGCGATCGCGCTCTTCGTCGCGATCGTCTACGCGTTCGCCCAGGGCAACATCAACTGGAGCGCCGTACCGGACTACTTCTTCGACGACCGCATCATCACGGGCGTCTGGAAGACCCTCCTGCTGACGGTTCTCTCGATGGTCATCGGCATCGTCGGCGGCATCCTGCTCGCCGTCATGCGGCTGTCGAGGAACCCGGTGACCTCGACCATCGCCTGGTTCTACATCTGGTTCTTCCGCGGCACCCCGGTCCTGGTCCAGCTCGTGGTCTGGTTCAACCTGGGCCTGGTCTTCACGTACATCAACCTCGGTCCGATCTACAAGGACTACTGGTCCAGCTTCATGACGCCGCTGCTGACGGCGCTCCTGGGCCTGGGCCTGAACGAGGCCGCCTACATGGCGGAGATCTGCCGCGCCGGCCTCCTGTCGGTCGACGAGGGCCAGACCGAGGCCTCGCAGGCCCTGGGCATGAGCCACGGCAGGACCCTGCGCCGGATCGTGATCCCGCAGGCGATGCGCGTGATCGTGCCGCCGACGGGCAACGAGGTCGTCAACATGCTGAAGACGACCTCACTGGTCTCGGTGGTCCAGTATCCGGAACTCTTCCGCTACGCCCAGGACATCGGCCAGGTGTCCGGTGCCCCGGTGGAGATGTACTTCCTCGCCGCGGCCTGGTACCTGATCCTCACCTCGATCCTCAGCGTCGGCCAGTACTACATCGAGCGGTACTACGCGCGCGGTTCCAGCCGTACGCTGCCGCCCACGCCGTTCCAGAAGATCAAGGCCAATATGTTGTCCCTCTCCGGCTACCGGCGGTGACCCCCATGACCTCAGTGGAGAAGACCGACGGCACCAGCGCCAACGCCATGGTCAAGTCCGAAGGCGTACACAAGTCCTTCGGCCTCGTCGAAGTCCTCAAGGGCATAGACCTCGAGGTGAAGTCGGGCGAGGTGTTCTGCCTCATCGGCCCCTCCGGCTCCGGCAAGTCGACGTTCCTCAGGTGCATCAACCACCTGGAGAAGGTCAACGCCGGGCGCCTGTACGTCGACGGGGAGCTGGTCGGCTACCGCCAGAAGGGCGACAAGCTGTACGAGCTGAAGGACAGCGAGGTCGCGCTGAAGCGCCGGGACATCGGCATGGTGTTCCAACGCTTCAACCTGTTCCCGCACATGACGGCGCTCGAGAACGTCATGGAGGCGCCGGTCCAGGTCAAGGGCGCCAGCAAGGCACAGGCCCGCGAACGCGCCGGGCAGCTCCTGGAGCGCGTGGGCCTGGCCGACAAGGCGGCCAACTACCCCTCGCAGCTCTCCGGCGGCCAGCAGCAGCGCGTCGCCATCGCCAGGGCCCTGGCGATGGACCCGAAGCTGATGCTGTTCGACGAGCCGACCTCGGCCCTGGACCCGGAGCTGGTCGGTGACGTCCTCGACGTCATGCGCGACCTGGCCGAGTCCGGAATGACGATGATCGTCGTCACCCACGAGATGGGCTTCGCCCGCGAGGTGGGCGACAGCCTGGTCTTCATGGACGGCGGTGTGGTCGTCGAGTCCGGCAACCCGCGCGACGTCCTGACGAACCCGCAGCACGAGCGCACGCAGTCGTTCCTGTCCAAGGTCCTCTAGGTCCTCTGGGTCCTCTGGGTCCTCTGGGTCCTCTGACGACAGCCGACATGCGCAAGGGGCGGTACGAGATCCTCGTACCGCCCCTTCCGTGTCGCCGGGCCATGCTGCCTGGCCGTGCTGCCTGGCTACTTGAGCGCGAGCAGCAACGTGTCCGAGGGTGAGCACCACACCGGACGCGCCTCCGCGAACCCCTTCTCGCGCAGCACGCGCGCGTGCCACGCGGCGGAGGGCATGTCGCCGTCGGCGTGCTCACCGTAGATCTCGAAGCGGCGGGCGGTCGGCCCGGCGAGAACCGGGTCCTGGGCGGCCAGTTGCCACCATTCGGCCCAGTCGACGGCACCGTCGTGTTTGGCCTGATCCATACGGGTGTGGCGCAGCGCGCGCTCCGCCGCGTTGATCCGGGGCGTGCTGTCGTCGATCATGTGGTCCGCGTTCATGAACAGACCGCCGTCGCGGACGACCTCCGCGATCTGGCCGTAGAGGTCCGCGAGGGGTTCGCTGTGCAGCCAGTGCAGGGCGGTGGCGGTCAGAACGGCGTCGTACGAGTCGTACGGCAGCCCGCTCGTCCACCGCGGGTCCTTGAGGTCGGCCGTGACGAAGGTGACGCGGTCGTCGCCCGCGAAGGTGCCCTCGGCGATGGCGAGGAGTGCCGGGTCGAGGTCGACGCCGGTGCTGGTCGCCTGCGGAAACCGGTCGAACAGCCGGGCCGTGATGCTTCCCGTGCCGCACGCGAGGTCGAGCACGCGTGGGGCGGGGCCGACCAGGGCCTCGACCATGTCGAGCATGACCCGGAACCGTTCCTCACGGTCCGGCATGTACCACTCCTGCTGCCGGTCCCAGCTCGTCTGCCAGGCATTCCAGTCGGTTCCGGCGTTTGTACCGGTAGTGGTGGTCATCGAAAACCCTTCCCGTCGGCCGCTCACTCGCCGGCCTTTGAACGCATGCGTAATACCCTGGAAGCAATGTCAGCCGTTACTTCCCCGCATCCACGACCATAGAGCGCCCTCGTAAGGACTACAAGTGGAACTGGCCTATTACTCGGACTACGCCGTGCGCCTCGTCAACACCGAGGAACCGGCACGCGGAAAGGACTCGCTGACCTCGATCGACGCCGTCCGCGATCTCTTCGGCGTCAACCAGCAGGCCGCCCGCCGCGCCACCGACGCCGACGTGACCCGGTTCCGCTCCGTACGGGCCAGGCTGCGCGCGGTCTTCGAGGCGGCGGACACCGGCGACGAGACGCTCTCGGTGGACCTGCTGAACTCACTCCTGCTGGAGTTCCCGGTGAGCCCGCAGATCTCCGGGCACGACTTCCGCAACGACGACGGCCGCCCGCTGTGGCACATGCACCTGGCCGACCACCCGTCGAACGCGACCGCCGGCTACGCCGCCATCGCCGCGATGGGCCTGGCCTTCCACCTCACGGAGTACGGCGTGGACCGCCTGGGCCTGTGCGAGGCGCCGCCCTGCCGCAACGCCTACCTCGACACCTCGACCAACCGTTCCCGCCGCTACTGCTCCGACCGCTGCGCGACCCGGGCCAACGTGGCCGCCTACCGCGCCCGCAAACGGCTGGAGGCCGACCGGTCCGACCCGACGAGCCTGGCGGCCGACAGCGCCCAGCGCAGCAGCGCCAGCGGCGAACGCACACCGGGCTTGAGCGGCCGGTAACGGAACCTGACCCTGCCCAGGATCAGATCGTGCGGCACGGTCCCGTAGTCGGTGCTGTCGCCGCCGGCGAAGGCGTTGTCCCCGAGCACCCACCAGCCACCCTCACGGCGCTCCGCGGCCCGCTTGACGACCAGCAGGTCCTGCTGGAACGGGTGGCGCAGGACCACGATGTCCCCGACCCTGACCCGGTTCCCGTACCGCACGACGAGGAAATCGCCGTGATACAGCGTGGGCACCATCGACGGCCCGGTCACGGCGACCCATCCGAAGAGCTTCGCGACCCCTGCGCGCCCGCTCTCGTGTTCGCTCCCGTGTTCGCTCTCCTGTGACAGCTCCGGCATCCCGGCACCTCCCCGGTTCCATCCTCCACCAGTCCCAGTCTGGCCCCCTACTTTTGTCCTAAGCCCATGGGGGCACTCGCGAAAACCCCTCTCTCAGGGAGTAATGTCCAACCTGAGAAGACGATCACGAGGAAGGAACGCTCCATGCTTTCCCGCCTGTTTGCCCCCAAGGTCAAGGTCAGCGCACACTGCGACCTGCCCTGCGGTGTGTACGACCCGGCCCAGGCCCGCATCGAGGCGGAGTCGGTGAAGGCCGTGCAGGACAAGATGGCAGCCAACGACGACCCGCACTTCCAGGCGCGCGCCACCGTCATCAAGGAGCAGCGCGCAGAGCTCGCCAAGCACCACGTGTCGGTCCTGTGGAGCGACTACTTCAAGCCGCCGCACTTCGAGAAGTACCCGGAGCTGCACCAGCTGGTCAACGACGCCCTGAAGGCCCTCTCGGCCGCCAAGGCGTCCACCGACCCGGCGACGGGCCAGAAGGCGCTGGACTACATCGCCCAGATCGACAAGATCTTCTGGGAGACGAAGAAGGCCTGATGCGAGGCCTCCGTGAGAAGGGCCGGTCGACATCCGACCGGCCCTTCTCGCTGCCCGCATGTCCCCGCCCACCGCTCAGCTGTTCGGCGACGATGCCCGGCAAGGTCGTCACGCGGCGTCGGTCCGGTCGGTGGCGGCGGGGTGTTCAGACGTCGTCGTCGTCCTCCCCCGCCTCCCGCAGGTTCGCCGCCGCACCGACGATGCTCGGGTCCGGGCTGCCGACGACCTCCTCGTCCTTGCCGGTGTAGTCGAAGCGGGCCAGGACGCTGCGCATCGCCTCCACCCGCGCGCGCTTCTTGTCGTTGCTCTTCACCACCGTCCAGGGAGCCTGTTCGGTGTCCGTCGCGCGGAACATGGCGACCTTGGCCGCCGTGTAGTCGTCCCAGCGGTCCAGGGAGGCGAGGTCCATGGGGCTCAGCTTCCACTGTCTTACGGGGTCGACCTGGCGGATCGTGAAACGGGTGCGCTGTTCGCTCTGGGAGACCGAGAACCAGAACTTGATCAGGTCGACGCCGTCATCGACGAGCATGCGTTCGAACAGCGGGGCCTGGCGGGTGAAGCGGCGGTACTCGTCGTCCGTACAGAAGCCCATGACCCGTTCCACGCCGGCCCTGTTGTACCAGGAGCGGTCGAAGAGGACTATCTCGCCGGCGGTCGGAAGGTGTTCCACGTACCGCTGGAAGTACCACTGGCCGCGTTCGCGTTCGGTGGGCTTCTCCAGGGCCACCACGCGGGCGCCGCGCGGGTTGAGGTGCTCCGTGAAGCGCTTGATCGTGCCGCCTTTTCCGGCCGCGTCCCGGCCCTCGAAGACGACGACCAGCCGACGGCCGGACTTCTTGATCCAGCTCTGCAGCTTCAGCAGTTCGATCTGCTGGAGCCGCTTGTGCAGTTCGTACTCCTTGCGCTCCATGCGCTCGGAGTACGGGTAGTTCTCCCGCCAGGTCTCGACCGGACTGCCGTCGGGCTGGATGAGGACGGGCTCGTCGTAGTCGCTGTAGTCGACCTTCAGTCCGGACATCAGTGGTGTCATACCGTCGGCCTCCTTGGCATCAACATCTATATCCGGATCTATATGCAGATGTATATATCTACATCTGGATCCGTGGTTTCAAGCGTTCAGTGGAACTGCGGCACGATCAGGTAGATGCCGTACGCGACCACCGCCGCGCACGCCAGGAAGCACAGCCCGGCCTGCGTGAACCCAAGAGCCTGGGTACCCTCACCATTCTCACGCGCACCTTCGACCCGGGCGAGTCCGAGGACACCGAGGGCGAAGACGACGACCACGGCGACGGTGACCCCGAGGCTCACCGCGGTGACCTGGCCCAGTGCGTTCCAGTCCAGCTTCATTTCGGTTCTCCCTCGCTCACGCGGCCGTACCGACGCTTGCCGGCGCCGTCGACTTGATGCTGACCTCGTGGGTGTCGTTGACGTTGTGCGCGTCCACCGGGTTGCGGCGCGCGGCCAGGACGATGCCCGCCGCGACAGCGACGGCGACCAGCGCGACGACCACGGTGCCGAAGTCACCGCCGTACCGGACCGCGCCCGCGGAGACCCCGCCGACCAGCGCGGCGGCGGGCAGGGTGATCAGCCACGCCATCACCATGCGGCCCGCGACACCCCAGCGCACCTCCGCCAGCCGCCTGCCCAGACCCGCGCCCAGGATGCTGCCCGAGGCCACCTGCGTGGTGGACAGGGCGAAGCCGAGGTGGGCGGAGGTGAGGATGACGGCCGTGGACGCCGTCTCGGCGGCGAAGCCCTGCGGCGACTGGATCTCGGTCAGGCCCTTGCCCATGGTCCGGATGATCCGCCAGCCGCCCAGATAGGTGCCGAGGCCGATCGCGAGACCCGCCGAGGCGATCACCCACACCGGCGGGCCGGCGTCATGGCCGACCGCGCCCACGGAGATCAGGGTCAGGGTGATGACGCCCATGGTCTTCTGCGCGTCGTTCGTGCCGTGCGCGAGGGAGACGAGGGAGGCGGAGGCGATCTGACCGGCCCGGAATCCCTTGGTCACCGAGTCCTTGCGGGCGCGGGCCGTGAGCCTGTAGGCGAGGTACGTGGCGATCAGGGCCGCGATGCCGGCCACCAGCGGCGAGGCGAGCGCCGGGATCAGCACCTTCTCGACGACCTTGGTGAAGTGCACACCGTCGGCGCCCGCGCCCACCCACACCGCGCCGATCAGCCCGCCGAACAAGGCGTGCGAGGAACTCGACGGCAGCCCCACCAGCCAGGTCATCAGGTTCCACAGGATCGCCCCGACCAGCCCCGCGAAGATCATCCCCGGGGTGACGAGGGTGTCGTCGACGATGCCACCGGAGATCGTCTTCGCGACCTCGGTGGACAGGAACGCGCCGACGACGTTCAGGGCGCCACCGATCAAAACCGCTGTTCTCGGTTTCAGGGCGCCGGTGGCGATGGACGTGGCCATCGCATTGGCCGTGTCGTGGAATCCGTTGGTGAAGTCGAAGGCCAGGGCCGTCACGATGACGACCGCCACCAGGAACGTGATGTGATCCATGGACGCGATGGAAGCAAGCGCAGGCGTATTCGCGACGAACTCCGGGCAAAGCCTGTCTCTGGAAAAAACGCAGGTGCAGTGACCAACCGCCCCTCTACGATCGCCGGATGAGCACTGGCACTGGCATCGGCACCGGCACCGGCACCGGCCCAGGTATCGGCATCCGCTGGACCTACGCCTTCATCGACCGGCCCGCCGGACTCCTCCACCCCGCCCAGGCCTTCTGGACCGCCGTCACGGCCACCCGCCTGTCCGAAACCCGGGGTGAGCAGGGCGAGTTCGTGACCCTGCTGCCGGGCGAGGGCGACGCCTGCGTCAAGGTCCAGGGGGTGGACTCCGGGGAGGGCGGCGCCCATCTCGACTTCGCCGTCGAGGACGTCGACGGCTTCGTCGCGTCGGCGACGGCGCTCGGGGCGGCGGTCGTCGGTGCGCATACGGGGTGGGCCGTACTGCGGTCCCCCGCCGGTCAGTTGTTCTGTGCCGTGCCCTGGCACGGGGAGGCGGTACGGCCCGCCGTGGTGGACGGCAGCCGCCTCGACCAGGTGGCCATCGACATCCCGTCCGCCGCGTACGCCACGGAAGTCGCCTTCTGGGAGCGCCTCACCGCCTGGGACTCCCTCGCCGGCTCACTCCCGGAGTTCCACGTCCTGCGGCCCCCGGCCGGCCTCCCGATCCGCATCCTCCTGCACTGCCTGGGCACCGAGCGGCCCGCCGCCTCCGCCCACCTGGACCTGGCCTGCGCCGACCTCGGCGAGACCCGCGCCCGCCACGAACGGCTGGGCGCCACGGCCGTCGCCCCCTTCCCCCACTGGACGGTCATGCGCGACCCGGCGGGCGGCACGTACTGCCTCACGGGCCGCGACCCCGAGACGGGCGGGCTGCCGAAGCCGACGACGACGGACGATCCCGCCTAGCGCAGGGTCGCGTACGCACACACCACGATCGTCCTGGGCGTCTCCTCGGGCGCCTCAGAAGCCCGCAGCGTCGGCGGGCACTTGTCCTCCATGTCCTCCACGTCCCCCCTCAGCAGCGGTGCCGGGTCGCCGTCGTCCGTCCTGTGCCGGCCGGACGGCTCCGGCGGCTCCGCCGAGTCCCGCAGCCACAGCGTGAGCCCGCCCCCGACGGCCACGGCGATCACCCACACGAGCACGGCCCGCCGCCACGCCCCGCGGCTCACGCCCACGCCTCGACGTCCACCACCGCGGCCACCGGGATCGGCCCGTACACGTGCGGGAACTCCTCGCCGCCCGGCTCCGGGGCCTCGTACCTCAGAGGTGCGTCGAGCCGCGCGGGGTCAACGACCAGCACCACCAGGTCGTCGGGGCCGTCATAGGAGCCGTACAGGAAGGCTGCCACCGTGGGGAGTTGGGCGCGGGTCGAGCAGTGGATGAAGCCCTCCTGCTGGAGGGTGCGGCCACGCGTCGACATCTCGTACGTGCCTCGCGCGCGGGCCTCGTCCCAGAGGGCGCGTTCGGTGAGGTGGAGTATGTGCGGCAGTTCTGACATGAACCCAACCTACGGGCCGGGCGCTCACAGGTCCCCGGCACCGTCCAGGACAGGCCGGATCTCCACGGGGCGCGGCGGTACGCCGTCCGGTACCGGGCAGCGAGTGACGCGGGCGGCGATCTCGGTGACCCGCTCCAGGCTCGCGCACTCCAGAAGCCAGTAGCCGGCCATCAGCTCCTCGGTCTCGCCGTACGGACCGTCGGCGATCACCACGCCGCCGTCCCTGCCTGCGGAGACGTGCCGGATTTGTGCTGGTTCGGCCAGACCGTTCGCGTCGAGGAACTCGCCGGTCTCGGCGAGTTCCGCATTGATCGCACCCATGTACGCGTACATGATCTGCAGATCCTCATCGGTCCAGGTCGGCCCGTCCGGGGCGCCCTTGCCGCTCTGCGCGTCGTAGTCCTCCTGCGTCCCCCGCACCATCACCAGGTACTTCATGACCGCTCCTTCGGCTCGGACCGCGCCGATCGGGCGGTTCGCGCAGAGCCGTCCTCTGCCTCGGCTCCCGGATCGACGTACGCCTCGCACGCGGCGTTCCGGCACGGCCCGGCGACCCACGTCGGTACCCATGCGCCCAGCGTCTTGTGCCGTCGCACCACCGAGGCGACATGCTGTCCGCAGACGGGACAGTCGTACTCTTCCCTGCCCATGCCTTCAGCGTAGGGCGGGAGCGACCGGGCCGCTCCCCGCCGGCTCAGGCTTTCTGCCGGCTCAGCGCTTTCTGCTGTACGTACGCACGAGCACCCCGTTCTTGAACGGGCGCAACTCGTCGAGAACGAACTCCGACACGTCGAAGCCGGACCCGAACATCGGCATGCCGGTGCCGAGGACGATCGGGTACGTCTTGATGACGAGCTCGTCGATCTCGTCGATCAGCTCACCCGCGAGCCGCGAACCACCGCACAGATAGATGTCCCGCTCACCCTCTTCCGCCTTGAGCTCGCGGACCCTGGCGACCAGGTGGTCGGCGATGATCTCGACGTGCGGGTCGGGCGACTCCAGGGTCCGCGAGGCGACGTACTCGCGCAGGTGTACGTACGGGCTGGTGACGCCCTCCTTCAGGGCCACCTCGTAGCTGGCCCGGCCCTGGACGACCGTGTCGAATCGGCGGTTGGGGAGGTCGTCGATGCCGAGGGCCCGGCGGCCCCCGGTCGAGATGGTCTCGGGGTACTCGGTCCTCAGGAACTCCAGGAACTGCTCGTCGACGAAGGGATACATGAAGGAGGCGTCGCCGCCCTCGTCCCCGATGAAGCCGTCGATCGAGCAGGCGACGAAGTAGGTGAGCTTTCGCAAGCTGGACTCTTTTCGCAGGTTCACAGGTTCGCGGGTGTACGGGGTCGCAGGCGTGCGGGACGGAGGCTCCGGGCCGGGGGTCAGGCCGAGGGCTCGCGCCACATGGGCCACATCGGGGGGCCGTCCGGGAGGTCGAGGGGGCGGTCGAGGAGGTCGAAACCGAGCCGCTCGTACAGCTTGCGGCTGCCGACGTTGCTCGCCTCCAGATAGGCGGCCACTCCCTCACGGTCACAGCGGTCCAGGACCTGCTGGACGAGGGCGGTGCCCAGGCCTCTCCCCTGGCTGTCCGGTGCTACGGCGATCAGCCACAGATACTCGTGGGCGCTCCCGGAGGGGTGGATACCGGACGTGAGTCGCCCGATCAGCTCGACGCGCTCGTTGCCGGGTTCGACGGCCTCGCGCAACTGGACGGCGTCGTCACCCTGTTCCTCTTCGTCGGGGTGGGCGTCGGCGGGGACGGACAGCCACAGGGCACACGCCGAGCCGTCCTCGGTGAGGTCGACGCGGCCTTCGGACAGCACGATGTCGAGGATGGCGGCCATCATCCTGGGATGCGTCGCACGGCGGTGCGCCGGGTCGGGGAAGACCCAGGCGCTCACCGGATCCTCTTGGAAAGCCTCGTCCAGCAACTGGACGAGCAGCTCCCGGTCGCTCTCTCCCGCCGTACGTATCGCCACATCCACGCCCCGCCCCCTTTGTCTCAACCGCCCTTGATCGTGCGGCGGTTGAGCCTAACGGGTGCGCGAAGTGCGACGGGGGCCCGCACACCGTGGGGATGTGCGGGACCCGCCACCCGGAACGCCGCGACGAGACGAGACGTACGGAGTCAGGGCCGTACGCCTCACCACGGGTGGCACCGGGGCATCAGGTGGTGCGGCGGGTCACGAACTCGGCCAGGGACAGCAGACCGCCCGCCGCCTCCGGATCGGGGACCGCGCGGGACAGTTCGTGTATCGCGCGGGCCATCCGGTCGGCCGCCTGGAGCTGCGCCCAGTCCCGGCCGCCCGCCCGCTCGACGGCGAGCACCGTCCGCTCCAGCGCCCCTTCCTGCCTCTCGTCGTACGGAACTCCGTACAACTCGGCCAGTTCGGCGGCCGCCGGCGTGCCGGAGGCCAGTGCGGCGACCACCGGCAGGGACTTCTTGCGGGCGACCAGATCCGCCCCGGCCGGCTTGCCGGTGCGGGTCGGGTCCCCCCATATCCCGATCACGTCGTCGATGAGCTGAAAGGCGAGCCCGGCCTCCCGGCCGAACGCGTCCATCGCCTCGACGTCCGCTGCCGACCCGCCCGCGTACAGCGCGCCGAGGGCACAGGCGCAGCCGAGCAGCGCGCCCGTCTTGGCCTCGGCCATGAGGAGACACTCATCGAGGGTGACCTCACCGGGGTCCCGTTTCTCCATGGCCGTGTCCGCGTGCTGCCCCTCGCACAGCTCGATGACACAGGACGCGAGCCTGGCGGCGGCCGTGGCGGCCGCCGGGTGCGGGTCCTCGGCGAGCAGCCGCAGCGCCAGGGCCTGCATGGCGTCCCCGGCGAGGATCGCGTCGGCGTCGCCGAACACGGTCCACGCGGTGGGCCGGTGTCTGCGGGTGGTGTCCCGGTCCATGACGTCGTCGTGCAGCAGGGTGAAGTTGTGGATCAGCTCCACCGCCGCGGCCGCCCGTACTGCTGTCTCCCGTCGGCCGCCGAGAGCCGCGGCCGCGGTCAGCACGAGTGCGGGGCGGATCGCCTTGCCCGCGTTGCCCGCCGCCGGGCTGCCGTCCGCGTCCTCCCACCCGAAGTGGTAGAGCGCGACGCGTCGCATGGCCCCGGGCAGCGACTCGATCGCCGCCCGCAATGCGGGATCGACCATGGTCCTGGCCTGCTCGAGGATGAGAGCGGCGTCCTGGCCGTCCGACCCGCCGGACACCGTCCGCTCCGCCCCCCGCCCCTTCCCCCGTGCAGATACGGGGGAGGGGACCTGGCCTGCGCGCCTTGTGCCCACGGTCGGCCGTTCCCCTGCCACGGACTCCGGCAGTCCTTCCGAAGGGCTTTCCGCCGGACCGCCGACGGGGTTCCGCCTCTCCGGATCCAGAGTCTCGATGGTCTCGGCCGGGCCGTGGGCCCTGGTCATCGCCAGCGACCGATCTCGACGTTCTCCAGCACGCCGAGGGCGTCCGGCACCAGGACGGCCGCCGAGTAGTAGGCCGTCACCAGGTAGTTGATGACCGCCTGTTCGTTGATGCCCATGAACCGCACGGAGAGGCTGGGCTCGATCTCGTCCGGGATGCCGGCCTGCTGGAGCCCGATGACCCCCTGCTCGGCCTCGCCGGTACGCATGGCGATGATCGAGGTCGTACGGGCCTCGCTGACCGGGATCTTGTTGCACGGGAAGATCGGGACACCGCGCCAGGTGGGGATGCGGTTGCCGCTCATGTCGATCGTCTCGGGCACGAGCCCGCGCTTGTTCAGCTCGCGGCCGATCGCGGAGATCGCGCGCGGATGGGCGAGCAGGAACTTGGTTCCCCGCCGCCTGCTGAGCAGTTCGTCCAGGTCGTCGGGGCTGGGTACGCCGTCGTGCGGCTGGATCCGCTGGTCGTACTCGCAGTTGCTGAGCAGCCCGAACTCCCGGTTGTTGATGAGTTCGTGCTCCTGGCGCTCCTTCAGTGCCTCGACCGTGAGCCGGAGCTGCTGCTCGGTCTGGTTCATCGGCTGGTTGTAGAGGTCGGCCACCCGGGAGTGGATACGCAGCACGGTCTGGGCGATGCTCAGTTCGTACTCACGGGGCCTGGCCTCGTAGTCGACGAACGTGCGCGGGATGTCCGGCTCGCCGCTGTGACCGGCCGCGAGGTCGATCTCCTTCTCGCCGTACCGGTTGGCGTGCTGTTCCGGGATCGCGCTCAGTGCCTGGAGGTGCGCGCGCAGCGAGTCGGACCGCTCGGCGACCTGCTCGAAGTGCGAACGGGAGAGTGTCAGCACGACACACGTGGTGACCGCTCGAGCCGTGTACTCCCACAGGGCGTCGGGGTCGATCAGCGCCTGATCGCCGAAGTAGGCGCCGTCGGCCAGCATGCCGAGTTCGGCGTCGTCCCCGTACGGGCCCGTGCCGATCTTCTCGACCTTGCCGTGGGCCAGCAGGAACACCTCGTCGTTCGTGCTGCCGAAGGAGGCGATCTCCGAGCCGGGCGCGAACTCCCGCTGCTGGCAGCGCCGGGCGAGCTCGGCGAACACCTCCTCGTCCTCGTAGGTCCGCAGTGCCGGCAACTCGGACAGTTCAGCGGGGACCACTTCCACACGGTCACCGGTCTTCACGAACGTCAGACGGCCGTCTCCCACGGAGTAGGTGAGCCGCCGGTTCACACGGTATGCGCCACCCTGCACGTTCACCCACGGAAGCATCCGCAGCAGCCAGCGCGAGCTGATCTCCTGCATCTGGGGTACGGATTTGGTGGTGGTGGCCAGGTTCCGCGCGGCCGATGTGCCAAGACTCTGCTGAGGCTTGTCCTGCTCCGTGCGGATCTCTTCGCCTACCGACATAAAGAACTGCCCTCCCGATAAAACACGTAACGCGCCGACGCGTCGGTCCCCATGGGTCCGTCCGCGTCGGACGCCTGCACGCACCAGCCTTCCTCACCGAACGTGCCAGTGCTATTACACGAATGAGCGGGAATGGATCATCCCCAGAGTGGGCACATAGGGGTTCTTCGCCACCTCGTTCGACCGGCCGAACCGGAAATGACCCGTATGGGGAACTCCAAGATCGGGGCGGGCGTTTGAGCCACTGACGGACGACGAACGGGAGACACCGATGGCAGGCTTTCTGGACCGCGCCAAGGAACAGGCACAGCGCGGCCTGACGCAGGGCAAGCAGAAGCTCGACGAGGTACAGGCGCAGCGGGCCGGCAGCGACCTGCTCAAGAAATTGGGCGCGGCGTACTACGCGGAGCGGCGCGGCAGCGGTTCGCCCGACGCGACGCAGCGGGCCCTGCAGGCCCTGGAGAGCCACATCGCGGTGAACGGGGACGCGTTCCTGCGTCAGTGACGGCCCAAGACGCCTATCGGCGTCGCTGACCGGATCGGCTCGCACGCCGTACGAACGGTTCGCTCCTGACCGTCGGATTCCGGTACAAGCTGCGGTACGAGGCGGTCACGACCGGTGACCGTCGCGCAGCGCGAAGGAGACGGTCATGGCCCCACCCATGTCCGCGGGCAGCTTCCTCGAGCGGCTCAGGGAGGAAGGCGTCACCGTCGTTGAGGTCGGCGACTGGGCCCACCACAACCGCAATCACAAGGGTCCCTGGGGCCCTGTCCACGGCGTGATGATCCATCACACGGTGACCAGGGGCAGCGAACGCACGGTGGGACTCTGCCGCGAGGGGTACGCCGCGTTGCCCGGCCCCCTGTGTCACGGCGTCATCACCAAGGACGGCCACGTCCACCTGGTCGGCTACGGCAGGGCCAACCACGCGGGTCTTGGGGACGACGACGTTCTGCGCGCGGTGATCGCGCAGAAGGCGCTTCCGCTGGACAACGAGGCGAATACTGACGGCAACCGGCACTTCTACGGCTTCGAGTGCGAAAACCTCGGGGACGGTGAGGATCCGTGGCCTCAGGTGCAGCTCGACGCGATCGAGAAGGTCGCCGCGGCGCTGTGCCGTCACCATGGCTGGACGGAACGGTCGGTCATCGGGCACCTCGAATGGCAGCCCGGCAAGGTCGATCCGCGGGGGTTCAGTATGCGGTGGCTCAGAGGGAGGGTGCGGGATCGCCTGAAGTAACGGGGATTCTCGCCCCCGCCGCCCTTACCCGTCCCATCCCTGGGGCTGCCGCCCCAGACCCCGCTGTCGGCCCTGAACGGGCCTCGTCCTCAAACGCCGGACGGGCTGAGAGGCCTGGGCCTGGGCCTGATAAAAGCAGCAAACGGGCGGGTGGGCGGGAAACACGACCTGGGCTGGAGGAGCCTCGTCCTCAAACGCCGGACGGGCTGGGATACCGGGCCTGGGCTGGATAGAAACGGCAAACGGGTGAGCGGGGTGGGAGACACGACCTGGCTGGAGGAGCCTTACCTGGGAGGGCTGGGCGTTGCGGACGGTCCGGGCAGCCCCGGTTGCAGAATGGAACCGTGTCCCTCCCCAGCCCCCTTCAGGAACTCTCCGAACCCCGCCTCGCCCGCCACGGCCTCCGTCTGCTTCTGAAGCGGGACGATCTGGTGCACCCTGATCTGATCGGCAACAAGTGGCGCAAGCTGGTCCCCAACCTTGAAGCCTCCGGCGGGCGTCCGATCCTCACCTTCGGGGGCGCCTACTCCAACCACCTGCGCGCCACAGCCACCGCCGGCCGCCTCCTGGGCGTGCCCACGGTGGGTGTGGTCCGCGGTCAGGAACTCGCGGACCGCCCCCTCAACCCCTCCCTCGCCCACTGCGCGGCGAACGGCATGCGCCTGCACTTCGTCGACAGGTCGACGTACCGGCACAAGGCCGACCCCGAGACCCTCGCCGCCATCCGCCGGGCGGCGGGCGGCGACGCCGAGGACGCGTACGTCGTCCCGGAGGGCGGCAGCAACGTACTCGCCGTACGCGGCTGCCAGGCCCTCGGCGAGGAACTGCGCGGCCACGCCGACGTCGTCGCGGTCGCCTGCGGCACCGGTGGCACCCTCGCGGGACTCGCCGCAGGTCTCGCCCCCGAGCAGCGCGCCCTCGGCGTCCCGGTCCTCAAGGGGAGCTTCCTGGACGCGGAGATACGGGCCCTCCAGGACCTCGCCTTCGGCGGGCCCCGCGGCTCCTGGACCCTCGACCACCGTTTCCACTTCGGCGGCTACGCCCGTACGCCCCCCGAACTGCACGCCTTCGCCGACGACTTCGAGGCCCGTCACGACGTACCCGTGGAACGTCTCTATGTCGCCAAGATGCTGTACGGACTTGTCGCCCTGGCGGAGGCGGGAGCGTTCGCGAACGGGACCACGATCGCGGCGGTGGTCACGGGCCGGCCGTTCCCGTAGCCGGCCGAGGACAGCTGCCAGCCGCCTATTCCGTCTCCCGGAACGCCGCCGCCTCCTCGAGGTCCAGCCGTCGCAGCAGCGTCCGCAGCATCTCGTCGTCGATGTGGCGCCCGTCGCGCAGCCGCACGAAGACCTCCCGTTCCGTGCTGATCATCTCCCTGGACAGCCGCCGGTACGTGTCGTCCACCGTCTCGCCGCTGACGGGGTTGACCGAGCCCAGACGTTCCCAGACGGCGTTCTGGCGGCGTTCCAGCACCGAGCGCAGCCGATCGGCCAGCGGGGGCGGCAGTGCGTTGCTTTCGTCGTCCAGCAGGCCCTGGAGGCGCTGCTGGGCCGCCCTGGACGCCTGCGCCTGGGCGTTCGCCTCCGCAAGCGTCTCGGCCTGCGCGTCCCGCCCGGGCAGCTTCAGCAGCCGGATCAGCGGGGGCACGGTCAGGCCCTGGACGACCAGCGTGCCGATGACCGTCGTGAAGGTCAGGAAGAGGATCAGGTTCCGTTCCGGGAACGGCTCGCCGCCCTCCACCGTGAGCGGGATCGAGAAGGCGATGGCCAGCGAGACGACCCCCCGCATCCCGGCCCAGGAGATGACGAACGCGCCCTTCCAGGTCGGGTTCGGCTCCCGTTCCCTGATCCGCGCCGACAGCAGCCGGGGCACGAACGTCCCCGGGTACACCCAGGCGAACCGGGCGAGGACGACCACGAGGAAGACGGCGAAGGCGTACCAGGCGGCGTCGACACCCTCGTACGCCCCGAGGCCCTTCAGGACGACCGGCAGTTGCAGCCCGATCAGGGCGAAGACCGCCGATTCGAGAACGAAGGCGACCATTTTCCAGACCGCCTCCTCCTGGAGACGGGTCGCGAAGTCGACCTCCCACGCGCGATGTCCCAGATAAAGCGCCACGACCACCACCGCGAGGACCCCGGAGGCATGCACCGCTTCGGCGACGGCGTACGCCGCGAACGGGATGAGCAGGGACAGCGTGTTCTGCAGCAGCGCTTCCCGCAGGTGAGTGCGCAGCCAGTGGATCGGCACCATCAGGATCAGCCCGATCCCGATGCCGCCGACCGCCGCGCGCAGGAACTCACCTATCCCGCCCGCCCAGGTCGCGCCCGCTCCCACGGCCGCCGCGAGGGCGACGCGGTACGCGGTGATCGCGGTGGCGTCGTTCACCAGGGACTCGCCCTGGAGGACGGTGGTGACCCGCGACGGCAGCCCGACCCGGCGGGCGACCGCCGTGGCCGCGACGGCGTCCGGCGGTGCCACGACCGCGCCGAGCACCAGCGCGGCGGGCAGCGGCAGCCCGGGCACGATCAGATAGGCGGCCCAGCCGACGACGAGCGTCGCGAAGAGCACGTAGCCCACCGACAGCAGTGCCACGGGTCGCAGTTGCGCGCGCAGATCGAGGTACGAGCTGTCGACGGCGGCCGTGTACAGCAGTGGGGGCAGCATCAGCGGCAGGACGACATGCGGGTCGAGGGCGTAGTCGGGCACCCCGGGGACGTACGAGAAGACGAGGCCGGCCGCGACCAGCAGCAGCGGGGGCGGGACGGGGGTGCGGCGGGCCGCTGCGGCAATGGCGGCGCTGCCCGCGACCAGCAGGAGCAGTGGCATCACATGCATCGGTTTCGGCCCACTCTCGTCTCCCCCACCCTGGTTCTTCGCGCTCTCCGGCTTTCCGCGCGGCTTTCCGCACAGCCGTCGTAACCTGGCAATCATGAAACAGTGCACGCATGCCGACGCGCTGCCGCTCCCGGAACCAGAGCCCAAGAACGAGACCTGTCCGGAGTGCCTGGCGGCCGGTACCCACCCGGTGCAGTTGCGCCTGTGTCTGGACTGTGGCCATGTCGGCTGCTGCGACACCTCGCCGATGCGCCACGCGACACAGCACCACAAGGAAACGGGGCACCCGGTGATGCGGACCTTTGAACCCGGCGAGAGCTGGCGCTGGTGCTTCGTCGATCACGTTCTCGTCTGAACGCGGAAACCGTACATCGGTGCGTCCGCGGCTCCGCACCCGCGTGAGCAGGGGCATTGGTGACCGAGGGCGTACTCGTGTGACTCTGGATCCGGACGGTTCGACCGTCTGACGTCTGGGTACGTCAACCCGGCGCGCGCTCTTCCCAATTGGGCCCGCAGACCCCTAGCCACTGTGCGTATACATAGGTTTACTATGAGTGACAGCAAGGGGCTGGGGTCCCGGGGACAGGAAAGTCCAGGGCGCGGTAGCGTCACCGCTGAACCACGTACGCGTTACCCGGGGGGCGACCCTCGGCCCCCGAAAGAGCTTGTACCACCTTGGAGGTGAGGGTGTCCCAGTTCGCAGGCGAGCCCGCGACCCAGGACTTCGTAGAAGTCCGGCTGCCGGCCGCGGGTGCCTACCTGTCGGTGCTGCGTACGGCCACGGCCGGACTCGCGGCCCGTTTGGACTTCACCCTCGACGAGATCGAGGACCTGCGCATCGCAGTGGACGAGGCCTGCGCGATCCTGCTTCAGCAGGCCGTGCCCGGCTCCGTACTCAGCTGTGTGTTCCGGCTGATCGACGACTCCCTGGAGGTCACGGTCTCCGCCCCGACCACGGACGGTCACGCCCCCGCGCGCGACACCTTCGCCTGGACCGTCCTGTCGGCCCTCGCGGGCCAGGTCGACTCGACCGTCGCCGAGGACAAGACCGTGTCGATCAGTCTCTACAAGAAGCGCGGCGCGGGACCCGGGCCGGCGTGAGGAACGGGGACGGGCCGGTGCGGGACGAAGAACGCGGCACACGGGAGCTGCCCGCGGCGGGCAGCGGTGGCCCGGACGGGCCACGGGACATGGCGGACGCCGGCTCCGGCGTCGCCGGTATCTCCGGCATCCCCGAGCAGGCCCGGCCGCACCCGGAGGACGACTCCTCGGAGGCCGGCTTCATGGACGACGGGCAGCTGGATCGGGATGGTGCCGTGCAGAGTGCGCCCCTGGAAGGGCCAAGTGAGGTCTCCCCTGTGCGCGCCGACGCGCGGACCGGGGGAGGGTCGACGGGCGGGACGATGAGCGAGCACGAACGAGACGACGCGCAGGGCGCACAACGGACGGTGCAGGCCACACACCACTCTCCGACGGACCGCAGTGGGGCGCGCGCGCTCTTCTACGAGCTGCGCGCACTGCCGGACGGCAGCGTCGAGTACGCGGAGCTGCGCAACCGGCTGGTCCGTATGCACCTCCCGCTGGTCGAGCACCTCGCGCGCCGCTTCCGCAATCGCGGTGAGCCGTTGGACGACCTGACCCAGGTCGCGACCATCGGTCTGATCAAGTCGGTCGACCGCTTCGACCCGGACCGCGGCGTCGAGTTCTCGACGTACGCGACCCCGACGGTCGTCGGTGAGATCAAGCGGCACTTCCGGGACAAGGGCTGGGCGGTCCGGGTCCCGCGCAGGCTCCAGGAGCTGCGCCTCTCGCTCACCACGGCGACGGCGGAGCTCTCGCAGCTCCACGGCCGCTCCCCCACGGTCCACGAGCTGGCCGAGAAACTGGGCATCTCGGAGGAGGAGGTCCTGGAGGGCCTGGAGTCGGCCAACGCCTACTCCACGCTGTCCCTGGACGTGCCCGACACGGACGACGAGTCCCCGGCGGTCGCGGACACGCTGGGCTCGGAGGACGAGGCGCTGGAGGGCGTCGAGTACCGCGAGTCGCTCAAGCCGCTCCTCGAGGATCTCCCGCCCCGGGAGAAGCGGATCCTGCTGCTGCGTTTCTTCGGCAACATGACCCAGTCGCAGATCGCGCAGGAGGTCGGCATCTCCCAGATGCACGTCTCCCGTCTACTGGCCCGGACCCTGGCCCAGCTGCGGGAGAAGCTGCTGGTCGAGGAGTAGGAGCAACCCTTACGGGCTTACTCCTGTGCGCGGCCGGGCCCCCGGATCCCGAGGGCCCGGGTCGTCTCCTGGTTCACCAGCAGCACCAGTGCGGTGACCGCCACGACACCCAGCGCGATTCCGCCGGGAATGGCCATGCTGTCGGCCTGGAGCAGGTTGAAGGCGACGGGCAGCGCCATGATCTGGGTGATGACGGCGGGCCCCCGGCTCCAGCCGCGCCGCCCCAGCAGCCCGCGCGCGGCGAGCAGCGGCAGCAGCGCGAGCACGATCAGCGTGACGCCGCCGGTGACGGCCTGCTGCCGGTCGTCCGGATCGCCTGTCATCCCTCGTACGAGGATGAAGGCCCCGCCGACCACCAGGGCGAGTCCCTCCAGGGCGGCGAGTACGGCCGCCGCGGTCAGCCGCAGGGGACGCGGCCCCGTCGAGTCGAGGGTTTCGGGGGCGGGTGTCTGCTCAGCGCTCACCCCTGAAGGGTAGCCCTGGGTGCGGAGCGCTTCGGGGGGCGTGCGGTCCTTCACCCGCGACCCGGTGCGCGCTGGTTCGCGCCCCTCATTCCTTACTGATCCCTCACCTGCCTTAGGGCGGGGTACCACCCAGTAGGTACCCTGCTTCGCATGCGTGCACTTCTCGTGGTCAATCCGGCGGCTACCACCACAAGCGCACGTACGCGCGATGTGCTGACCCACGCTCTCGCGAGCGAGATGAAACTCGAGGCGGTCACCACCGAGTACCGGGGCCACGCGCGGGACCTCGGCCGGCAGGCGGCGGACAGCGAGGACATCGACCTGGTGGTCGCCCTCGGCGGCGACGGGACGGTCAACGAGGTCGTGAACGGCCTCCTGCACAACGGACCCGACCCGGACCAACTGCCCCGCCTCGCCGTGGTCCCCGGCGGCTCCACGAACGTCTTCGCGCGCGCCCTCGGTCTGCCCAACGACGCCGTGGAGGCCACCGGTGTCCTCCTGGACGCCCTGCGCGAGGAGCGCGAGCGCACGGTGGGCCTCGGTGTCGCGAAGGGCACCCCGGGCACCGAGGACGAGTCCGTGCCGGAGCGCTGGTTCACGTTCTGTGCCGGCCTGGGATTCGACGCCGGTGTGATCGGCCGGGTGGAACAACAGCGGGAACGGGGACGGAAATCCACACATTCCCTTTACCTGCGTCAGGTTCTGCGCCAATTTCTGGGTGAGGCGAATCCCCGGCACGGCATGATCACCCTCGAGCGGCCCGACGCGGACCCGGTGACGGATCTGGTGCTGTCCATAGTCTGCAACACGTCCCCTTGGACGTATCT
This sequence comes from Streptomyces sp. NRRL WC-3618, assembly GCF_001280005.1. GTDB lineage: Bacteria > Actinomycetota > Actinomycetes > Streptomycetales > Streptomycetaceae > Streptomyces. The sequence continues at coordinate 23,718 of NZ_LGDW01000360.1, forward strand.
GGGCAATCGTCCGGTGTACGCGTCGCCTAAGGCTTCGTTCGATACCGGGCTCGACGTACTCGGTCTCAGTCGTATGTCGACGGGTGCGGTTGCCCGGTATGGGGTGCAGTTGCTCACTTCGTCCCCCGAGCGGGGACCCCAGGGCAGGCATGCCACCTCCCTGCATGACCTGACGGACTTCACCTTGCATTCGAAGGTTCCCCTGCCCCTCCAGATGGACGGCGACCACCTGGGACTGCGAACGAGCGTGACGTTCACAGGCGTACGCCGTGCACTGCGTGTGATTGTGTGAGCGGAACGGGCTAAAGTCCTTCCACTCGAACGTTTAGGCCAGGGTCCACCCCATGGAAGTACGGCTGTGACTGAGCCGACACCGAGGAATCAAAAAAAACTTTCCGGTAGGGGTTGTATCCGCCGCTGAGGTTTGCGAGTCTCTAAGTGGCGCTCGGGACGGCCCGCAACACCGGCCACCACAGAGAGCCAGAACCCCTCCTCACTTCAACAGGACCACATCAGTCCATCTGATGATCGGCCCTTCACTTGTTGAGGGATTCGTGAAAGCGTTCACATTCACAAGCAACGTGCATGTAATACCAAGGAGAGGTAGCAGCCATGGACTGGCGTCACAACGCCGTTTGCCGCGAGGAAGACCCCGAGCTCTTCTTCCCCATCGGCAACACCGGTCCTGCGCTGCTGCAGATCGAGGAAGCCAAGGCCGTCTGCCGCCGCTGCCCCGTAATGGAGCAGTGCCTGCAGTGGGCGCTTGAGTCCGGCCAGGACTCCGGCGTCTGGGGTGGTCTCAGCGAGGACGAGCGCCGTGCCATGAAGCGTCGCGCCGCCCGCAACCGGGCCCGCCAGGCAACCGCCTGACAACCCACCCCGCTAACAGCCTGAGCTTGGCGGCGCGTACAGCGAGTACGCATCTCCCGCCCCCGAGCCGCAGCGCGCAGTACCCGATGCGCATAGCATCAGCGCGAACAAGCATATGAGCCCCGGACCGTTCCATGGTCCGGGGCTCATCGCTGTGCCGGGTCCGAGTCCGGTGCGCGGACTACGGACCACGGACTACTTGCTGGCGCGCACCGGGATGTCGAGGATCACCTGCGTACCCCGCTCGGGCGCCGGCACCATGTCGAACGTGCCGCCCAACTCCCCCTCCACCAGCGTCCGTACGATCTGCAGGCCGAGGTTGCCCGAGCGGTGCGGGTCGAAGCCCTCGGGGAGACCGACGCCGTCGTCCTGGACGGTCACGAGGAGGCGGGACTCCTTGGTCGTGCCGCCGCGGACCGCCGAGACCTCGACGGAGCCGGTGTCGCCCGGTCCGAAGCCGTGTTCCAGGGCGTTCTGCAGGATCTCGGTCAGCACCATGGAGAGCGGGGTGGCGACCTCCGCGTCCAGAATGCCGAAGCGCCCGGTGCGCCGGGCGGTGACCGCGCCCGGCGAGATCTCGGAGACCATCGCGAGGACACGGTCGGCGATCTCGTCGAACTCCACGCGTTCGTCCAGGTTCTGGGAGAGCGTCTCGTGCACGATCGCGATGGAGCCCACCCGCCGTACGGCTTCTTCCAAAGCCTCGCGCCCGCGCTCCGACTCGATACGCCGGGCCTGGAGGCGCAACAGGGCGGCCACCGTCTGGAGGTTGTTCTTGACGCGGTGGTGAATCTCCCGGATGGTCGCGTCCTTGGTGATCAACTCGCGCTCGCGGCGGCGCAGTTCGGTGACGTCTCGGAGCAGGACGAGTGAACCGATGCGGGTGCCCTTGGGCTTGAGGGGGATGGCGCGGAACTGAATGACCCCTTCGGGGGACTCGATCTCGAACTCGCGTGGCGCCCAGCCGCTGGCGACCTTGGAGAGCGCCTCGTCCACCGGCCCCCTGGACGGGGCGAGTTCGGCCGTGGTCACGCCCAGGTGATGGCCGACGAGGTCGGAGGCGAGGCCGAGACGGTGGTACGCGGACAGCGCGTTGGGCGAGGCGTACTGGACGATGCCGTCGGCGTCGAGCCGGATCAGTCCGTCGCCGACCCGCGGCGAGGCGTCCATGTCGACCACCTGGTTCGAGGAGGGGAACGATCCGGCGGCGATCATCTGGGCCAGGTCGGAGGCGCTCTGGAGATACGTCAGCTCCAGGCGGCTCGGGGTCCGGACGGTGAGGAGGTTGGTGTTGCGGGCGATGACCCCGAGGACGCGCCCTTCCCTGCGCACCGGGATCGACTCGACGCGCACGGGGACCTCTTCGCGCCATTGCGGGTCGCCCTCGCGCACGATCCGGCCCTCGTCCAGGGCGGCGTCCAGCAGGGGGCGGCGGCCACGGGGGACGAGGTGGCCGACCATGTCGTCCTGGTACGAGGTCGGGCCCGTGTTCGGCCGCATCTGGGCGACCGAGACGTAGCGCGTGCCGTCGCGGGTGGGAACCCACAGGACGAGGTCGGCGAAGGACAGGTCGGAGAGCAGTTGCCACTCCGACACCAGCAGGTGCAGCCACTCCAGGTCGGAGTCACTGAGCGCGGTGTGCTGGCGTACGAGTTCGTTCATGGAGGGCACGTGTGCGAGCGTACCCGCCGGTTCGGACATGGCCGGAAACCGCGGCTGGCGGAAGGGCTCGAAGAGGCCCGGAAACACCCGCGGGCCGCGGCGCCTGAGAGGGACCCTCAGCCCTCTCGGCACCGCAGCCCGGAGCAGCAACGGCCGTGGGGTGTGCGGTCCCAAGCGGCCGATGGATGAGGAGCCGGCGCAGTCAGGGCAGAGAGCCCCGGTTCCTCGATCCGTCCTCCTGTGCGGGGAAGACGGAGGCTCTGGTCGTACATACAGTTGATCGCGCGTGCGCGTCTCTCCGCATTGTGGACTAGACCACAGGTGGTGTCCATGCGCGGAGAGTGTTCGCCGCTGTGGCTTTGCGTGCGGTTCGGATACCCGAGGGTCGCCCGTTGGCACTACTCGGACGTCCCAGCATCCTCCGTGCAGCCTAGCCTTGTTGGTTCATGTGCGGGGCCAGATCACCATGGCAATTTCCGCGAGCGCCTCCAGTTCCTCCCGGCTCGCGCCGTCGCGCGCCTGTTGCGACATTCCCTGGAGGATCGCTCCCGCATACCGGGCGAGCGCGCCCGCGTCGGCTCCGGCGGGCAGCTCCCCCGCCGCGACATCCGCTTCTATACGGCTCTGGAAGGCGGCGATGTTCGCGTTGCGCCGCTCACGCAGGGACGCCTCGACCTCGGGGGTCGTGCAGTTGGTGGCCGCGTGGATGACGAGGCAGCCATGCGGGTGACCCGGGTCCGTGTACTCGGCGGCGGCCTCGTGGAACATCCTCCCGATGGCCGCCCGGGCGGTGGGTTCCTCGGCGAGGGCGCGATCGCCGAAGGCCCCGTGCTTCACCGTGTACACCTGCACGACCTCGGCGAAGAGGGACTGGCGCCGATCGAGGCGATCGACGAGGAGGAGTACGACAGGGTCTTCGCGGTGAACGTGAAGGCGCCGTACTTCATCGCCAGGCACGGCATCGACCGGCTGCGGGACGACGGGCGGATCATCAACATCTCGTCGGGCCTCGCCCGCAGCGCGGCGATGCCGGACCTCACGGCGTACTCCATGACCAAGGGCGCGCTGGACGTCCTCAGCCGGGACCTGTCCAAGCTGCTGGGCGCCAGGGGCATCACGGTGAACTCGGTCGCTCCGGGAATCATCGACACGGACGGGACGTCCGAGATGCTGCGGGCGGGCGAGGAGGCAGCGGCGATATCGGCGCTGGGACGAGTGGGGGTAGCGGCGGATGTGCGGACGTGGTCGCCTTTCTCGCGTCGGACAACGGGCGGTGGATGACCGGGAGCTGGGTGGATGCCACAGGAGGTTCGCTGACATAGGGGGTTTCGGGATGCGGCGCACCTGGGCCGCCGCATCCCGTTCTGTTAGATTGGTCTAAACCACACGTCCCTCATAGCCCCTCCAGGTCTCAGTCGAGCGCTCGCTCTCCTCGAGTACGTACGTCGGCCCTCGATGTGTCTCGCGTTCTCCTGAGTTCTCTCTCCAGATCGGCAGGCCCAGCGTGGAAGTTGTCATCGTTCCGGACGCCAAGGCGGGTGGCGAACTCATCGCCGGGGCCATGGCACAGCTGCTCCGGCGCAAGCCGACCGCCCTGCTCGGCGTGGCCACCGGCTCGACCCCGCTGCCCGTCTACCAGGCGCTCGCGGCCCAGGTGGGTTCCGGTGCCGTGGACGTGTCCCGGGCACGCATAGCCCAGCTCGACGAGTACGTGGGGCTGCCGGCCGAGCATCCGGAGTCGTACCGTTCCGTGCTGCGGCGCGAGGTGCTGGAGCCGCTCGGGATCGGCATGGACGCCTTCATGGGGCCCGACGGGACCGCCGAGGACGTGCTGGGTGCGTGCGAGGCGTACGACAGGGCGCTGACCGAGGCCGGCGGGGTCGACCTCCAGTTGCTGGGGATCGGCACCGACGGGCACATCGGCTTCAACGAGCCGTGTTCGTCGCTCGCCTCGCGGACCCGGATCAAGACGCTGACCGAGCAGACCCGGGTCGACAACGCGCGGTTCTTCGACGGGGACATATCGCAGGTGCCGCACCACGTGATCACGCAGGGTATCGGCACGATTCTCGAGGCCCGGCATCTGGTGCTGCTCGCTACGGGCGAGGGCAAGGCGGACGCGGTGGCGGCGACCGTGGAGGGGCCGGTTGCCGCGGTGTGTCCCGCGTCGGCGCTGCAGTTTCATCCGCATGCGACGGTGGTCGTCGACGAGGGGGCGGCTTCCAAGCTGAAGCTTGCGGAATACTTCCGGTACACCTTTGTCAACAAGCCTGAGTGGCAGGGGATTTAAGGGATCTGCGCGTCTGCGCGCTGCTTTTCCCGGTTCCGTTTCCGGCTTCTGTTCCCGGGTGGGGTGTGGCGCGGGGTGCGGGTCCCGCTGTGGCTGGTCGCGGCCTGCGGCGAAGCCGCGTTTCAGACACAGGCCCGCGCCCCCGCCCCTGCGCCCCCGCCAAAAGGCGCCGGTCCCCCCTCAGGGGATCCGGCGCCTTCGGTAGCCGTACGGGTCACTCCCCCGCGATGAACTCCGCCGCCGCCTGGCCGCAGACTCGGGCCGCTCCGTGGGTTGCCAGGTGGAGGGCGCCCCGGCGCGGGGCTTGGGGGACGCCCATCTCGACGACGATCGTGTCGGGGCGGGCGGTGAGGAGGACGTCGAGGGCCGCCGACATCCAGGGATGGCGGTGTTCGTCCCGGACCACGGCCACGACGCGGTTCGGGCCCGCCTCGGTCAGGGCCGCCTCGCCCGCCGCGTCGCCGGTGAAGGTGCCGGTGCGGGTGCCGGGGAGGAGGCGTACCAGCTCGGCTGCCACGCCCCAGGGGGTCTCGTCGCCGACGGCGAAGTTCGCCACGGGGGTGAAGGCAGCCACGTACGGGGGTTCCCGGAGGGGTTCGCAGGGACCGGAGTGCGTTGCCTCCAGGGCTCGGCGGGCCGCCGCGAGGCCCACGTCCGAGGGTGGCGTACGGGAGGTTCGCGGTGCCGATGCCGTCCAGTGGGCCAGCGTGCGGACGCGTTCCGCCGCGTCCGCCAGACGGTCTTCGGGGAGTTCACCGGAGCGGACGGCGTCGATCAGGGCGTCGCGCAGACGGCGTACCGTCTCGTCGTCCGCGAGGCCGCCGCCCACGCAGATGGCGTCGGCGCCGGCGGCGATGGCGAGGACGCTGCCGCGTTCGATGCCGTAGGTGCCCGCGATGGCCCGCATCTCCATGCCGTCGGTGACGATCAGGCCGGTGTAGCCGAGTTCGCCGCGCAGGAGGTCGGTGAGGACGGGGTGGGAGAGGGTGGCCGGGCGGTCGGGGTCCAGGGACGGGATCAGGATGTGGGCGCTCATCACCGCCCTGGTGCCGGCGGCGACCGCCGCGCGGAAGGGGGACAGCTCGCGGTCGAGGACGACGGGGCGGCTCGCGTCGATACGGGGAAGGGCGTGGTGGGAGTCAACCGAGGTGTCGCCGTGACCGGGGAAGTGCTTGGTGCAGGCGGCGACGCCCGCGCTCTGGAGCCCGGTGACGTAGGCGGCGGTGTGGCGGGCGACCAGCTCCGGGTCGGCGCCGAAGGAGCGGACGCCGATGACGGGGTTGGCGGGGTTGGAGTTGACGTCCGCCGACGGAGCCCAGTCGAGGTTGACCCCGCAGGCACGGAGGCGGTGGCCGAGTTCGTGGGCCACGTCCCGCGTCAGCCGAACGTCGTCGATCGCGCCCAGGGCGTGGTTGCCGGGGAAGGAGGAGCCGGTGCGGACCTCCAGACGGGTGACGTCGCCGCCCTCCTCGTCGATCGCGACCAGGACGTCGTCGCGTTCGGCACGCAACTGGGTAGTGAGGGCGGCCAGTTGGTCGGGGGAGGTGATGTTGCGGCCGAACAGGCCCACGGAGGCGAGGCCCTCGGAGAGGCGGCGCAGCAGCCAGTCGGGGGCGGTGGTGCCGGTGAAGCCGGGCTGGAGGACGGTGAGCGCGTCGCGGGTCAGAGGGTCGGCGCGGCGGGCGAATGTCGTCATCGGGTGGGTCATCCCTTCACGGCGCCCGCGGTCAGGCCCGCGGCCATCTTGCGCTGGACGAGGAGGAAGAGGACGACGATCGGCACGGCCATCATGGTGGAGCCGGCCATCATCGGGGCGTACTCGGTGCCGTGCTTGGTGGTGAAGTTGCCGAGCCAGACGGTGGCGGTCTGGTTCTTCTGGCTCATCAGCATCAGGGCGTAGAGGTACTCGTTCCAGGCCTGGATGAAGCCGTAGACCGAGGTGGCGACCAGGCCGGGGGCCAGGAGGGGGAAGACCACGCGCAGGAAGGCGGTGGTGCGGGAGCAGCCGTCGACCATCGCGGCCTCCTCCAGTTCCTTCGGGATGTTGACGATGAAGCCGCGCAGGGTCCACACCGTGAACGGAAGGATGAAGGTGAGGTAGGTGATGATCAGGCCGGTCAGCCGGTCGTACTGGCCGAGGTCGTTGAGGAGCAGGAACACGGGGATGATCATCGCGACCAGCGGGACCATCTGCACGGCCAAAATGCCGACGATGACGATCTTCCGGCCGCGGAAGGCGAACCTCGAGATGGCGAGGGCCGCCAGCATGCCCACCACGATGCCGATCACGACCACCGTCAGGGACACGATGAGGCTGCGGCCGACCGGGCCCCAGAAGTCGGCGATGTTCAGCGCGCGGCGGAAGTTGGCGAGGGTGAAGCCCGTCGGCAGCAGGCTCGGGTCGGGGTCGATCGCGTCCTTGGCCGGTTTGAAGGCCGTGTTCAGCATCCAGTAGACGGGGAAGCCGGCCGTCAGGAAGACGAGCAGGCCGAGGAGGTTCCAGCCGAGTGTGGGCTTCCGGGGACCGGAGACAGTGGCAGTGCTCATGCTGGTCATTCGACCTCTCCGATCTTCAGCATCTGGCGCATGTAGACGGCGACGACTCCGAGCAGCAGCACCACGGTGAGCAGGGCGATCGCCGAGCCCTGGGCGTAGTCGTTGACGGCGAAGGCGCGGTCGTAGGAGTAGGTGGTCAGGAGCTGGAACTCGGCCTCCGGGTGGCCGTTCCGCATGACGAACACCTGGGGGAACACGCCCATGTCCCAGATGACCGACAGGGTCGTGAGCATCACGATGATCGGCTTGAGGATGGGGAGGGTGACGTAACGGAAGACGCCCCAGGCGCCCGCGCCGTCGAGCCGGGCTGCCTCCTCCAGTTCCTTCGGGACCTGGGTCAGTCCCGCGCCGAGCGTGATGACCACGAACGGCACCGCGCCCCAGACGACGAGCAGCATGATGACCGCGAGGCCTTGTGGGCCGCTCGCGAACCAGTTGTGGCCGATCAGGTCGACGCCGGGCAGCCTGCTCAGCAGCGCGTTGACGATCCCGTAGTCGGAGTCGAACAGCCACTTGAAGACGGTGGTCGCGACGATGATCGGCATGCCCCAGCTGGCCACCAGGACGATGTTGATGAGCGTCTTCATCCAGCCGCTGACCCGCTGGAGCAGCAGCGCGATCAGCATGCCGCCGACCATCGTGAGGACCACAGAGCCGACGGCGAAGACGATGGTGCGGACGACGACGTCCCAGAACTCGCTGTCGCCGAGCACCTTGCCGAAGTTGTCGAAGCCCACGGACTCGGCGGGCTGGAAGCCCCACAGCTGGGACTGCCCGAACTTCTGGAAGGACAGGGTGACAAGGCGTACGAGGGGATAACCGAGGACCAGCGCGAGGATCAGCAGACAGGGGGCGAGCAGGGCCCACGGGATCGCGGCGGTGGCCTTCGAGGTCCGCCTTCCGGGGGTCGCGTCCGGGCCGGGCGGCGGTGACGGCGGTGTGTGCCGTGTCGCCGGCGGCAGCTTGGCAGGTGTGGTCGTATCAGCGGCACTCATCCGCGCGCTCCTCAGCGGTCCCTCAGGTCGTACGGTCGTGGCGGTCGTTGCGGTCGTCCAGGTCCTGCGGCGAGCGGGGCCCTCCCCGTGACAGGGCCCCGCCTCGGCGCGCTACTTGACGTTGATGACCTTGTCGATCGCCGCGTCCGCTTCCTTCGCGGCGGCCTCGACCGTCTCCTTGCCGGTGCCGATGTTCTGCAGCATCGTCTGCAGGATCTGGGCCTTCTCGACCTGGCCCCAGCCCGGTGCCATCGGCACGAACCAGTTGGACTCGGCCGCCGTGGCCGGGACCGCCGTCGCCGGGTCGTTCTTCAGGGTGGCGAGGTCGGTCTTGTTGTTGGGCAGGTTGCCCTTGGCCATCAGGCCCTTCTGGCCGCTCGCACCGGTGAAGGCGTTGATCCACTCGGCGGCGACCGTCTGCGCCTTCGACTTCACCGGGACGGCGAGGTCGGAGCCGCCCAGGAACACCGGCATGTTCTTGCCGGAGGGGCCGGGCATCACGAAGTTCTCGAGGTTGCCCTTGAGCTTGCCGGTCTTGTCGTTCTCCGGTGTCTCGGCGCTCGCGCCCTCCCAGGCGGCGCCGAAGATCATGCTGGTCTTGCCCTGGCCGTAGACGATGTAACGGTCGGACTCGTCCTTGGTCTTGTCGCCGTGCATGTAGGTGTCGACGACGTTCTTGAACTCGGTGAGGCCCTTGACGGACTCCGGGGAGGAGAGGCCCGCCTTCCACTGGCCGTCCGACTCCTCGGCGATCGAGCCGCCGGCGTCGTAGACGAAGGACATGGCGGCGTACCAGTCGCGGGTGGGCTGGTACCAGGCGTTGTACTTGTCGCCCTCCTTCTTCTGGATCTTGTCCAGGTCGGAGGTGAGTTCGGCGTAGGTCTTCGGTACGGACTTGACGCCGACCGAAGCCGCCACGTCCTTGCGCCAGTTGGCGACGCGTCCACCGGCGTAGTACGGGACGCCGTACGTCTTGCCGTCGTAGGTGACGGAGGCCTTGAGGCCGTCCAGCCAGGCGGCCGAGTTCTCGAACTTCGCCGGGTCGACGGGGGCGAAGGCACCCTTGACCATGTAGCCGAGCATCTCGGTGTTGCCCATCTCGACCACGTCGGGGGCCTTGTCGGTGGCCAGGACGGCGTCGAGCTTGGCGTTCTTGTCGGGCCAGCCGTAGTACTCGTGGTTGATCTTGATGCCGGGGTGCGCCTTCGTCAGGGTGGCGTCGGCGGCCTTCACCAGCTCGGGCCAGTTGTTCTGCGCGTCCACGGTCAACCAGACCGTCAGTTCCTTGGCGTCTGCCCCGGTGTTGTCCGAGCTGCCGCCGTCACTGTCCCCGCATGCCGCGATGGAGACCATCATGCCCGCGATACCGATCGCGACTATCAGCTTGCGCTTCACGCCACCCTCCTCAGGGACCTGGACCAATGGTGTAGACCAGTAGGCGGAGCTTGGCTCAGACCACACCACCTGTCAAGGGCACTGGAACGCCTTTGACCAGCCGTTATGCGACCTACATATGCAGGAACCTTTAAGTAAGAAAGTGGCGGAAATACCGTGCACACCCATCCCATCCGAGGTAGACCACTCGATGGACACTCCCGTGCGGTCTTTGGCGCGCCTTCCCTGCGATGGACTAGACCAGCAGGGGGCGTGAAGGTATACAGAGGGGATCAGGGAGCGTGTGGGGGCCCGTCCAGACCATTCACCGGTCGAGAGTGGCACCGACCGTGCCACGATGTGAACTTCGACCGGCGGGGCGCCGGCCGCAGCGGCAGCAGAAGCCGGGAAGGCGGAGCATGAGCACCGACGTGAGCAGTGCGGAGAACGAGGGTGGGGCTACCGTCCGTACCGCGCGCGTGCCCAAGTACTACCGGCTGAAAAAGCATCTGCTCGACATGACGGAGACCCAGGCGCCCGGCACTCCGGTCCCGCCCGAGCGCACGCTGGCGGCGGAGTTCGACACCTCCCGCACGACCGTCCGCCAGGCCCTCCAGGAACTGGTCGTCGAGGGCCGGCTCGAACGCATCCAGGGCAAGGGCACCTTCGTGGCCAAGCCGAAGGTCTCCCAGGCGCTGCAACTCACCTCGTACACCGAGGACATGCGCGCCCAGGGTCTCGAACCCACCTCGCAGCTCCTCGACATCGGCTACGTCACCGCCGACGACACCCTCGCCGGGCTGCTCGACATCACGGCGGGCGGGCGCGTCCTGCGTATCGAGCGGTTGCGGATGGCGAACAACGAGCCGATGGCCATAGAGACCACCCACCTCTCCGCGAAGCGCTTCCCGGCCCTGCGCAGGTCACTCGTGAAGTACACCTCCCTCTACACGGCCCTCGCCGAGGTGTACGACGTCCACCTCGCGGAGGCCGAGGAGACCATCGAGACCTCCCTGGCCACCCCGCGCGAGGCCGGCCTGCTCGGCACCGACGTGGGCCTGCCGATGCTGATGCTGTCCCGACACTCGCTGGACAAGGACGGCCAGCCGGTGGAGTGGGTGCGGTCCGTCTACCGGGGCGACCGGTACAAGTTCGTGGCGCGGCTCAAGCGGCCCACCGACTAGCGCCTGTCGGGCTCCTGGGCGGCGACACAGAACCAACCCCCCTATCCGTCGCCGGGGACGGTTCCCTAAAACGGAGCCGTCCCGTAGATTTCCTGCGCATTGCACAAGTGATCACAGGTAATCGGTGAGGGGACGGAGCCATGACATGTCAGAAGCGCCTGAAGTGAGACAACCGGGGGCGGATCAACCGGTGGTGACTCCGATGCGTGTCGTCATCGGGCTCTGTCTCTTCGCACCGTTCGTCTCGATGCTGTGGGTGGGTTCGTACGCGAAGGTCGATCCGGCCTTCATCGGCATCCCGTTCTTCTACTGGTACCAGATGCTGTGGGTGGTCATATCCACCGCGCTGACGATGACCGCGTACCAGCTCTGGCAGCGTGACCAGCGCGCCCGTGGCGCTTCGAAGGGTGGTGCGGACGCGTGAACGACGGCGTGAACGGCGTGGCTCTCGCCGTCTTCATCATCCTCTTCCTCGCGGTCACGGTCATCGGCTTCATGGCCTCGCGCTGGCGCAAGGCCGAGAACGAGAACAGCCTCGACGAATGGGGCCTGGGCGGCCGGTCCTTCGGCACCTGGATCACCTGGTTCCTGCTCGGCGGCGACCTGTACACGGCGTACACCTTCGTGGCCGTACCGGCGGCGATCTACGCGGCGGGCGCGGCCGGATTCTTCGCGGTGCCCTACACGATCCTCATCTACCCGCTGATGTTCGTGTTCCTGCCACGTCTGTGGTCGGTCTCGCACAAGCACGGGTACGTCACCACCTCGGACTTCGTGCGCGGCCGGTTCGGCTCGAAGGGGCTGTCGCTGGCGGTCGCCGTCACCGGCATCCTGGCGACGATGCCGTACATCGCGCTCCAACTGGTGGGCATCCAGGCCGTTCTCGACGTGATGGGCGTCGGCGGCGGTGAGGACACCAACTGGTTCGTCAAGGACCTGCCGCTGCTGATCGCCTTCGGTGTGCTGGCCGCGTACACGTACTCGTCGGGGCTGCGGGCGCCAGCGCTGATCGCGTTCGTGAAGGACGCGCTGATCTACATCGTCATCGCGGTCGCGATCATCTACATCCCGATCAAGCTGGGCGGCTTCGACGAGATCTTCAAGACCGCGGGCGACGCCTTCTCCCAGACCAACCCGGCGACCGGCAAACCGCGTGGCGTGCTCGCTCCCGGCGAGGCCTCGCAGTGGACGTACGCCACGCTGGCGCTCGGGTCGGCGCTCGCGCTGTTCATGTACCCGCACAGCGTGACGGCCGTGCTGTCGAGCCGCAGCCGTGACGTGATCCGCCGCAACTCCACGATCCTGCCCCTGTACTCGCTGATGCTGGGTCTGCTCGGGCTGCTGGGCTTCATGGCGATCGCGGCCGGAGTCAAGGTCACCAACGGCCAGTTGGCGATCCCGCAGCTCTTCGAGGACATGTTCCCCGCCTGGTTCGCGGGCGTGGCCTTCGCGGCGATCGGCATCGGGGCGCTCGTCCCGGCGGCCATCATGTCCATCGCGGCGGCGAACCTCTTCACCCGCAACATCTACAAGGACTTCCTCAAGCCCGACGCGACACCGGCGCAGGAGACGAATGTCTCCAAGCTGGTCTCGCTGCTGGTGAAGGTGGGGGCGCTGGTCTTCGTCCTGACCATGGACAAGACGGTCGCCATCAACTTCCAGCTCCTGGGCGGCATCTGGATCCTGCAGACCTTCCCGGCCCTGGTCGGCGGCCTGTTCACCCGCTGGTTCCACCGCTGGGCCCTGCTGGCGGGCTGGGCGGTCGGCATGCTGTACGGCACGCTGGCGGCGTACGGGGTCGCGTCTCCGACGCAGAAGCACTTCGGTGGCAGCTCGAAGGAGATCCCGGGGATCGGTGAGATCGGTTACATCGGCCTGACGGCGTTCGTCCTGAACCTCGTCGTCACGGTGGTCCTCACCTTCGTGCTGAAGGCGCTGAACGCCCCCGACGGCGTGGACGAGACGAAGCCCTCGGACTACACGGCGGACGCGGGGGATCCGGGCGTGGCGGTCGAACTGCCGCCTGCCACGGCGGCCGCCGCCCACTGAGGGCTCCGCCGGGTCCGCGGTTCTTCGTCCGCGGGCCCGGCGGGGGCTTGTCGCGCGGCTCCTCGCGCGCCTGAAGGGCGCTCAACTGACGCCACGACACAACATGTGGGGGTGCCTTCGGTGCCCGACACAAGATGTATGCTCATGCTCGCTGTCGCCGCAGGGGAATCCGGTGCGAATCCGGAACTGTCCCGCAACGGTGTACACGCGCTATTCGTGCCTGCGCACGACTGTGCGCGCGGCCAGTCCGAGGACCTGCCGACAGCGCGCCCGGCCAACCGGTCCGGGTGCCTGACGTCCGGGCCTCGCGGAGTGGGCCGGTGGACGCGCGCGTACCCGTAAGGCGTCCGTGTGCCCCGCTGCCCTCCGCAAGGCCCCGTGCCGAGCGAGGGAGAGCCCCCCTAGTGACCATCGCGCCAGCCGAACCGGCTTCAGCGACCCCAGTGGCCCCGGTCGAGACGGACGGTCCCGGTACCGCCCTGCTCCGGACCCTGACCGAGCTGACCGCCGACCTCCCCGACACCGACCCCGGCCGGGTCGCCGCAGCCGCGCTGCGCGGGCGGTCCGCGCGGGCCGACATGTCGGAGCTGCGCGAGCTGGCCACCGAGGCGGCGGCCGGCCTCATCTCCGAGGACCCCGCCTACTCCCGGCTGGCCGCCCGGCTGCTGACCGTCACCATCGCCGAGGAGGCCGCCTCACAGGGCGTCACCTCCTTCACCGAGTCGGTCGCGGTCGGACACCGGGAGGGTCTGATCGCTGACCGCACCGCCGAGTTCGTCCGGCTGCACGCGGACCGTCTGAACTCCCTGATCGACGTCGAGGGCGACGACCGCTTCGGGTACTTCGGGCTGCGGACCCTCCACAGCCGGTACCTGCTGCGCCACCCGATCACCCGCCGGGTCATCGAGACGCCCCAGCACTTCATGCTGCGGGTCGCGAGCGGTCTGGCGGAGGACGAGACACCCCGCGCCCTCGAAGAAGTCGCCGCGCTCTACCGGCTGATGAGCCGCCTCGACTACCTCCCCTCCTCCCCCACCCTCTTCAACTCCGGTACGCGGCACCCCCAGATGTCGTCCTGCTACCTCCTCGACTCCCCCCTCGACGAGCTGGACTCCATCTACGACCGCTACCACCAGGTCGCCCGCCTCTCCAAGCACGCCGGCGGCATCGGTCTCTCGTACTCCCGGATCCGCAGCCGCGGTTCGCTGATCCGCGGCACCAACGGGCACTCCAACGGCATCGTGCCGTTCCTGAAGACGCTGGACGCCTCCGTCGCCGCCGTGAACCAGGGCGGCCGGCGCAAGGGCGCGGCCGCGGTCTACCTGGAGACCTGGCACTCCGACATCGAGGAGTTCCTGGAGCTGCGCGACAACACGGGTGAGGACGCCCGGCGTACGCACAACCTGAACCTCGCGCACTGGATCCCGGACGAGTTCATGCGCCGGGTGGACTCGGACGCGCTCTGGTCGCTCTTCTCCCCCTCCGACGTGCCCGAACTGGTCGACCTGTGGGGCGCGGAGTTCGACGCCGCCTACCGCAAGGCCGAGGCCTCCGGGCTCGCCCGCAGGACCATCCCGGCCCGCGATCTGTACGGCCGCATGATGCGGACGCTCGCGCAGACCGGCCAGGGCTGGATGACCTTCAAGGACGCGGCCAACCGCACCGCCAACCAGACGGCCGAGCCGGGCAGTGTCGTCCACTCGTCGAACCTGTGCACCGAGATCCTTGAGGTCACGGACGACGGGGAGACGGCGGTCTGCAACCTGGGTTCCGTGAACCTGGGCGCGTTCGTCGTCGACGGGGACATCGACTGGGAGCGGCTGGACGAGACGGTCCGTACCGCCGTCACCTTCCTCGACCGGGTCGTCGACATCAACTTCTACCCGACCGAGCAGGCGGGCCGCTCGAACGCGCGCTGGCGCCCGGTCGGCCTGGGCGCGATGGGCCTCCAGGACGTCTTCTTCAAGCTGCGGGTCCCCTTCGACTCGCCCGAGGCCAAGGCCCTCTCCACGCGCATCGCCGAGCGCGTCATGCTCGCCGCGTACGAGGCCTCCGCCGCCCTCGCCGAGCGCAACGGGCCGCTGCCGGCCTGGGAGAAGACGCGTACGGCCCGGGGTGTGCTGCACCCCGACCACTACGACGTGGAGCTGAACTGGCCCGAGCGCTGGTCGGCGCTGCGGGAACGCATCGCCACGACCGGGATGCGCAACTCCCTGCTCCTGGCGATCGCGCCCACCGCCACGATCGCCTCGATCGCCGGTGTGTACGAGTGCATCGAGCCGCAGGTGTCCAACCTGTTCAAGCGCGAGACGCTGTCCGGCGAGTTCCTCCAGGTCAACTCGTACCTGGTACGGGAGCTCAAGGACCTCGGCGTGTGGGACGCCCGCACCCGTGAGGCGCTGCGCGAGTCGAACGGCTCGGTGCAGGACTTCGCCTGGATCCCGGCCGACGTACGCGCCCTGTACCGCACGGCGTGGGAGATCCCGCAGCGCGGACTCATCGACATGGCCGCCGCCCGGACCCCGTTCCTGGACCAGGCGCAGTCCCTGAACCTGTTCCTGGAGACGCCGACCATCGGCAAGCTCTCCTCGATGTACGCGTACGCCTGGAAGTCGGGCCTGAAGACGACGTACTACCTGCGCTCCCGCCCGGCGACCCGCATCGCCCGCGCGGCACAGGCGCAAGCACCGATCCCCGCGCAGCAGCCGACCCCCGAAGAGGCCGTCGCCTGCTCCCTGGAAAACCCCGAGTCCTGCGAGGCCTGCCAGTAATGAGCACCACCCACTCCGACAAGAACCTGCTCGACCCGGGCTTCGAACTCACCCTGCGCCCCATGCGCTACCCGGACTTCTACGAGCGCTACCGGGACGCCATCAAGAACACCTGGACCGTCGAGGAGGTCGACCTCCACTCGGACGTCGCCGACCTGGCGAAGCTGTCCGAGGGCGAGCAGCACATGATCGGCCGGCTGGTCGCGTTCTTCGCGACGGGCGACTCGATCGTCTCGAACAACCTGGTGCTCACGCTCTACAAGCACATCAACTCCCCCGAGGCGCGGCTGTACCTGAGCCGCCAGCTGTTCGAGGAGGCCGTGCACGTCCAGTTCTATCTGACGCTGCTGGACACCTACCTGCCCGATCCGGCCGACCGGGCGGCGGCCTTCGACGCGGTGGAGAACATCCCGTCCATCCGCGAGAAGGCCGAGTTCTGCTTCAAGTGGATCAACGAGGTCGAGAAGCTCGACCGCCTGGAGACCCAGGCCGACCGCCGCCGTTTCCTGCTCAACCTCATCTGCTTCGCCGCGTGCATCGAGGGCCTGTTCTTCTACGGGGCCTTCGCGTACGTCTACTGGTTCCGCAGCCGGGGTCTGCTGCACGGTCTGGCAACCGGCACGAACTGGGTCTTCCGGGACGAGACGATGCACATGAGCTTCGCGTTCGAGGTCGTCGACACCGTCCGCAAGGAGGAGCCGGAGCTGTTCGACGAGCGGCTTCAGCAAGAGGTGACCGACATGATGCGGGAGGCGGTGGCGGCGGAGCTCCAGTTCGGCCGCGACCTGTGCGGGGACGGGCTCCCGGGCATGAACACCGAGTCGATGCGCCAGTACCTGGAGTGTGTCGCCGACCAGCGCCTGGCCCGCCTGGGCTTCGCGCCGGTGTACGGCTCCGAGAACCCCTTCTCCTTCATGGAGCTGCAAGGGGTCCAGGAGCTGACCAACTTCTTCGAGCGCCGTCCGTCGGCGTACCAGGTGGCGGTGGAGGGCTCGGTGTCGTTCGACGACGAGTTCTGATCCGGTCGACGCTCACGCCGCCCGGATCACGTCCCGGGCGGTGATGGCCGGGCGGACCCGGGCCGCCCGGTCGGCGTCCTGGGCCTGCCGGGCCTGCTCGGCCTCGCGCAGTTGGCGATCGATGCGCCGGTCGCGGGCCAGGCCGAGCAGGGCCGGGAGGGCGAGGGTCACGAAGATCGCGACGACGAAGAGCGTTCCGACGATGTTGTCCGTTGCTGTGTTCATGGACATCAGTCTTGTCCTGAACACTCCTGGCCGTCAGTGGCAGGACTGCCGCACACCATCGATTTCCTGCCAATGCCGCGGCATACTGGGACCATGCTCGAAAACGTGGCCGTCGCGCTGCTCGACGGCGTGAACCCCTTCGAACTCGGCGTCGTCTGCGAGGTCTTCGGCCTCGACCGCAGCGACGAGGGCCTGCCCGTGTACGACTTCGCGGTCGCCTCGGCCGAGGGCCCGACGCTGACCACGCACGCGGGCTTCTCCCTGACCACGGAACACGGGCTGGAGCGTCTCGAGACGGCCGACCTGATCGCCGTACCGGCCGGCCAGACCTACGCGGCCCGCGAGTATCCGCCGGAGCTGCTGGACGCCCTGCGACGGGCCGTGGAGCGCGGCGCCCGGATCCTCAGCGTCTGCTCCGGGGCCTTCGTGCTCGCCGCCGCGGGACTGCTGGACGACCGGCGGTGCGCGGTGCACTGGCGGCACGCCGAGGAGCTGGCCAGGCGTTATCCGCGGGTCCGGGTCGAGCCGGACGTGTTGTACGTCGACGAGGGGCCGGTGATCACCTCCGCCGGGACGGCCGCCGGGATCGACGCCTGTCTGCACCTCGTACGGGAGGAGCACGGGCCCGAGGTCGCCAACGCCATCGCCCGCCGGATGGTCGTACCGCCGCACCGGGACGGCGGGCAGGCCCAGTACATCGAGCGGCCCCTGCCCCGGTCGCGGTGCGACACCGTCGGGGAGGTCCTGGTGTGGATGGAGCGCCATCTCGACGAGGAGGTGACCGTCGAGCAGCTCGCCGAGCGCGCCCACATGTCGCCCCGCACCTTCGCCCGCCGCTTCCAGCAGGAGACCGGCACCACGCCCTACCGCTGGATTCTGCGGCAACGCGTGCTGCTGGCACAGCAGTTGCTGGAGGCGACGGACGAGACGATGGACGCGATCGCCTGGCGCACCGGGTTCGGCAACGCGGCGGCGCTGCGCCACCAGTTCGTACGGTCACTGGGGACCACCCCGCAGGCGTACCGGCGTACGTTCAAGGGCCCGGAGGCCGCCTGAGCGTACGCCTGTACCGCCGTCGGACCCCTTCAGCGCGGGGTCGCCCGCAGCAGCATCCGGTCCGGGTGCAGGGTGATGCCCACGCGCACCGCGTCGCGTGATCCGGGCACCCGTTCGAACCGCCACTTCCTGGCCATCTCTGCCGTGAGGATGGTCAGCATGGCCATCGAGAAGTGATCACTGGGGCACTTGCGGTTGCCCACGCCGAACGGCGTCATCGCGTACTTGGGCAGGTCCTTGACGGGTTCCGGAAGCCAGCGGTCGGGGTCGAACTCGGTGTTCCGCTCGTACGAACGCGGATCGCGCTGTATCGCGTACGGGCTGTACACGAGATCGGCACCGGCCGGAATCCGATAGCCGCCCAGCTCGGTGTCGGCCACCGCCCGGCGCGTCAATATCCAGACGGGCGGCTGCAAACGCATCGTCTCGACGATGACATTGTTCGTGTGCGCCAGCTTGTGGACGTCCTCGAATGCGACCGGCCGGTCGCCCCCGACGGATTCGGCCTCCTCGGCCACCTTGTTGGCGTGCTCCGGATGTTCGGCGAGGACCTGGAGCAACGACATGATCGTGGAGGCGACGGTTTCGGCACCCGGGGTGACTATGGCGACGACCTGATCATGGATCTCCTGTTCGCCTATGGGGTCGCCATTCTCGTTCTTCGCCGTCAGCAACGCCGTCAGCAAATCGTCCGGATTTTGACCGGATGCGCGGCGTTCGGCCACGATCTCGTCGACGACGAGATGCATATCGGCCAGGGCCCGGTTGAATTTGCGGTTGGCCGGAAGCGGAAGCCGGTAGAGCGGTCCCGCCGGGATCACCATGCGCCGGTACATCCCCAGGAACACCGTGGCGAGCGCGTCGCACAGCCGTTCGGCGCGCTCGTCCATGTAGTCGCCGCGCAGCAGACAGCGGGCCGCGATGCGCACGGCGACCCGGAAGGACTCCGAGGTGCAGTCGATCACCGCACCGGGCCGCAGCCGCCCGGCGAACGCGCGTGCCTCCTCCACCATGATGGGCCCGTACTCGGGGAGCACGTCGAGCCTGAACGCGGGCTGGATGGTGCGCCGTTGACGCCGGTGGGTGGGCCCGTTGGCGGTGGCCACGCCCTCCTTGCCGAGCAGCCCCTCGAGGGACTCCCACAGCGGGCCGCCGATGATGTAGTCGGGGTTGAGGGCGAGTTCCCCGACCAGTGCCGGCGAGCTGGCGGCGTACACCGTCTTGGGGCCGAGTTTCAGCCGTACGACGTCGCCGTGGTCGCGGAGCCGGGCGAAGTAGCCCAGCGGGTCGCGGACCAGCTGCCAGCCGTGACCGAGAAGCGGGACGCCGCCGCCCGCGTAGGGCGGATCGGGCAGCTCCCTGACGTCGGGGGACGCGGAGCGTACTGATTCGACGGTCATTTCTCACCTGCCGCTTCGTTGTTGACGTAGGGGGGTGTCGAGCGGTCGTCCCAGTTGTCGACCATGTAGCGGCCCGACTCGTGGTGGAACCAGTAGACGGAACTGAACCAGTTCCGCATATTGCCGAGGCAGGCGATGGCGGCGCTGCTCATTTCGCGTCCCCGCACACTGCCGTCGTCGAGTGATTCGGCGAAACGGCGCGCTTCCTGTTCCGCCGCGACGAATTCGAGAACGACGTCCTCGACTCGCTTCCTGAGTTCCGCTATGGCTTCTTCGAGTGTCAGCCTCTCGTGCCTGATGAGACTGATACCGAGATTGTGGACCTCGTCGCCCGCGATTTCCTTCGGGAATGAGCAGAGGTCGTTGTACCAGGCGGCGAATTCCTGGCTCAGCAGCGCCGCCCGATGAAATGCGGGGTTTTTCCTCACGGCGGTGGAGAGTTCGATACCCGCGCACGGTTCCAGGAGGTCGGTCCAGATCCAGTGCGCGAAGGTGAGCCGCCGCAGTTCGAGGTATTCCTCGACTTTGGGAACGATTCCGTTTGCACGGTTGTGGAACTCGCGGTCGTACGCCTTGATCACCCCGTGGAAGTGCCGCGCGAAGCGGGCGTTCCACCTCCTGCCCAGGAACGAGTACAGCCGCAGCACGCTGTCCGCGAACCCGGCGACCAGCGGATCCCGGTGGTACAGATACAGCCCAGGAGCGTCCAGCACGGAGTGGAGCCGGTTCTTGAGGTGTCGCCAGGCAGCGGGCCGCCCGTGCACGATGTCCCGGTCGTGGCGGTCGTCCCAGACGAAGAACCAGGCACTGAAGTCCGCTATCGCCTGGAGAACGTCGTCCGGAGCGCCGAGGTAGTAGCCGGCCATGAGGTCGGTATAGCAAAGGCCGTCGGCATATTCTTCGACCTTGTCGGCCGACATGAGGCGTTTTTCCAGCAGCCAGCTCCTGGTGTTCTCCTGCAGTCGGGGCCAATACGGGTGCAGTTGCCGGGGAAACGCCGCCTCGATCACCGGCAGAGCCAGTGACGGTGGGATCGCTACCGCGGGTGTCGCCGGTGAGGTGCTGTATGGGAAAGCAGGCACGAACAAACCCCTCTCAGCCGCGAGTTGGCGCGACACCCCTCCCTCTGTGCCGGGCGTGCGCCGTTGCGTATCCCCGCACTTCCCATTCAGCACTACAACTGACCATTCTGGGAACGGATTTGCTTCCTTCACTACCCCAAGCTGCCGAGAATCCCCTCACGCCTGACTGGTTCTGGATCACCAGGAGGACACTTGGGTCCGACTCTCGATCGGACGTACGACACGAACACGAACGGCCCCTGGGTCAGGGGCCGTTCGTGTTCGTGTGCCTCAGGAGTTCTCAGTCGTTCGCGACCACGGGGTAGCGGGGCTCGTTCTCGGCCATCTGCCGCAGGGCGTCCTTGCGCTCGCGCTTGGAGAGCCGGTCGATGTACAGGTAGCCGTACAGGTGATCGGTCTCATGCTGCAAACAGCGCGCGAAGTACCCGGTGCCCCGCACCTTGATCGGGTTGCCCTTCTCGTCCTGCCCGGTCACCTCGGCGTAGTCGGGCCGGGCGAGCGGCGCGTACGCGGTCGGCACGGAGAGGCAGCCCTCGTTGCTGTCGTCCAGCCGGCGCCGGTCTGCGGGCAGCTCGACCAGCTTCGGGTTGCAGATGACGCCGGTGTGCCGGGTGCCCTCGTCGTCCGGGCAGTCGTAGATGAAGACCTTCAGGTCGACGCCGACCTGGTTGGCGGCCAGGCCCACGCCCTCGGCGGTGCGCTGGCTGGCGAACATGTCCGCGACGAGCTGGTCCAGCTCCGCGCCGAACTCGGTGACGTCCTGGCACTCCTTGTGCAGCACCGGGTTTCCGACGACCGTGATGGGCCGCGAGGTCCCCCGCTCGCGCCAGGCGGCCTCACGCTCCTCGCCGTCCTCGGTGTCGATGACGAATCCCTCGTCGTCCACGGGAAGCACGCCCACGTGCTGCTGATCGGTGTCCTGCTGCGCCATGCCGACGTATGCCTTCCTACAAAAACCGGGGAGAGTTGCGAATACAGCGTACGGGCAGCGCCCCGCAGGGGCGCGCCCGTAGGGGCGCGGGGAACTGCGCGACCAGCCACGACGAACCCGCAGCCGAATACGGTCCGCGCACCCCCTAACAAACCTCTTCCAGATCCCGCCAATCCCGAGTCTCCGGACTGTCAGCCACCCACCCGTCCAGCAACCCCCTCACCAACGAAGCCGGGGCAGCAATGCCACACTCCCGCTCAGGCGCCCAGAACTGCCCGTCCGTACGATGCCCCAGCGGCCCGGGATGCCCCGGCTCACTGTGATCGTGCGGATCAAGATGCTCCCCGTCCCCCTCGTCGGACGGCATACGCGACTCCGAGCACATGCGGCACAGCAACCGCACCGACGACGACCAGTCCTCCGCCGCGAACCCGGCGTCGGACGCCAGCCGCTCCAGGGCGTCCCGGTCGTCCTCGGACGCGGCCTCCAGGAGGACCACCCAGGTGGGCACCGGCGAGGGCGCCCACAGCTCGATCTCGTCGAAGACGGGGTAGGAGTGCCCGGCCGCGGTGGTCCGCTCGCCGTGGGGCACCCCGTCGTGCAGCACGACCTCGCCCCAGCGCCGCCCGGAGGACGGCAGCGGAATCGACAGCACCTCGATACGGGCGGGGTCGAGCCGTCGCCCCCACACGACCTCGGCCTCACCTTCCGGCGACAGCCGTACGGCCGCGCTGCCCAGGTCCATCCCGGCGGGCTCACCGGCGGCCGTCGCACCGCCGGGCACCCGCAACCCGTACGCCTGCCAGGCCCGCCGGGCCAGCGGCCAGTCCTGGAGGGCGGTGGCCGCGATGCCCACGTTCCACCAATCGGGGGCCCCGGTCTCCCGGTCGAGCAGCGCGACGGCGCGCAGACCGGCCGCCCGGGCCTGCTCCCAGTCGTGCCGGAACTTGTGCAGCAGGGCCAGATTGAACCAGGACTCGGACAGCCAGGGTTCAAGATCGGCGGCACGTGTCAGCAACGCGCCCGCGTCCTCGTACCGCCCGTCGCCGATCAGCGTGAACGCGCGATCGGTGGCCTGCCGCCATGAGGCGGAGGGCCGGTGCCGCCCCTTGCCGAAGATCCTCACGATTCCCGCCTGCCAGTGCCGTGGAGTGGGCCGGCTTCTGCCCCCGTACAGCCTCTCCCTCGCATCCAACCACGGACCGCTGGAGGGGCGCTCATTACCCATGGGTTACCCAACCCGGGGCAGCGTAAGACCGTCCATCCCTGTCCCACCACCACCTTCAGCCCATGCGCTCGTGGACGAGTCCGCCATTCCTGGCGAGTACCCGGGCGAGGGATTCCACCACCTCCGGCCGATAGTCCCGGCCGGTACCCAGCCGCAGCTCCTCGAGCGCCCGCAGCGGTCCGCCCGCTCCGGCGTCCCGCACCATCTCCTCGTACGCGTTGACGGCCCGCACGACACACGCGGAGACCGGCTGCTCCCGGTACGGATCGGCCTGCCGCTCCACGACCACGGCGACGGCCGCGGCCACCCCCGTCTGCCGTACGACGGCCCCGCCGAGCAGGGCGATCCGGCGCTGCTCCGCCGCGGGGAGCGCGGCCGTGGCCCCGGCGGGTACCGGGTCGACGAGGCTGAGCTGCCCGATGTCGTGCATGAGGGCCGCGTACTCCAGCACGGTCAGCTCCGGCTCCGACAGCCCCAGCTCCCGCCCCACCGCCCGGCTGAGCACCGCGACCCGCCGGGCGTGCCCGGCCGGGGTGTACCCGGCGATCTCGGTGGCGCGTGCCAGGGAGGCGATCGTCTGCCGATAGGTGGCCCGCACGGCCGCGTACCGCCGGAAGGCGAACTGGGTCAGGAGCAGCGGCAGCGAGAAGACGGGCAGCGCCCACAGCCCGATCACGGCGACGGCGAGCGCCATGACCACCCCGGTGGCGCACACGGCGGTCCCGATGCCCAGCATGGCCCGCAGCTCGTCCCGCAGCAGCGGACCGAAGGGCCAGCCGGTGCGCGCGTGCGCGAGCGCGGCGGCGAGTACGGCGTCGCAGAGCGAGGTGAGCCCGAGCAGCGCCACGAGCAGCAGTACGTAGACAGGGCCGGGGTCAGGGCCGGGGCCAGGGCCGGGGTCGGTCCCGGGGCCGCCCCAGGCATCGAACACGCCCTGGTTGTAGAGGGGTTGGAAGCAGACGGCGGCGAACCCGGCGGTGAGCACCCGGCGGGCGAGATGGTCGGCGGTCGGCCCCTGTCCCCGCGCGACGTGCGGCACGCACCCGACGAGGGTGGCCGCGACGACGACCGTGACGACCTGGAGCGCCCCGTGGTGCGTGGGCCGCCCCGCGTCCTCCCCGAGGAGCGCGTACGACAGGGCCCCGGCGGCGGCGAGCGGCGCCGCCTCCCGGGACTCGGGCCCGCTCCACCGGGTCAGCTCCCCGAGCAGGACGAGCAGCCCGAAGGAGAGCGCGACGGCGCGTTCGTCGAGGCCGGACCAGAGGGTGTGGGCGAGGGAGACAAGGGTGAGGAGGGCCGCGGTGGTGTGAACGAGTGTTCTCATGTCGCCCTGCCCTTGCTGCCGACCTGGCCGGGGACGCCGTCGGGGCGCGTTCCGGCCCGGCCGGAAACAGGTGGGGCGGGCGGCAGGTCACCCGGCGCCCGGCCCGCGTCCGCCGTGACCGCCGGATGCCATCCGCCCCGCCGCTCCAGCCCGCGCACGAGCGCCCGCACCATCACCGGGTCGAAGTGGGTGCCCGCGCACCGTTCCAGCTCCGCCAGCGCCACCGGCACCGGCCGGGCCCTGCTGTACGAGCGGGTCGACGTCATCGCGTCGAACGCGTCCGCGACGGCGACCACCCGCGCGCACTCGGGGATCTGGCTGCCGACGAGCCCGTAGGGGTACCCGGTCCCGTCTAGGCGCTCGTGATGGTGCAGGATCGCCGACCGGGCCTCCCCGAGGAAGCCGATGCCCCGGACCATCTCGTGTCCGTACTCCGGGTGCAGTTCGATCACGCGCCGCTCCTCGGGCGTCAGCGGCCCGTCCTTGCGCAGCAGCCTCGTGGGAACGCCCAGCTTGCCGACGTCGTGCAGGATTCCGGCGAACCGCAGCACTTCCACCCGCTCGTCGTCCATGCCCAGTTCCCGGGCGATCATCATCGACGCCTGCCCGACCCGCTCGCTGTGCCCGCGCGTGTACCCGTCCTTGATGTCGACGGCCTGCACGAGCGCCCTGATCGTCGCCTGGTGGGCCGCCCGCTCCCGGTGGTACTGCGCGAAGACCCACCACGACACCCACATCGGCAGCAGCACGAGCAGCGCGGCGAGGGGCCCGTACGGGCTGCGCCACAGGACCGCCGTCATCAGCCCGGCGAGCCCGTGCACCCCGACCGGCACCAGTGACCGTACGAACAGTCCCCGCCAGGCCAGCCGTACCGGCACCCCTTCGGCGAGCGCCAGGATCCCTCCGTCGAGCAGGGCCAGGACCAGGCAGAACGCGACCACGGACACCCCGGCGGCGACCAGCGTGTACGGGAAGTCGCGGGAGACGACCGTGTCCGGCCCGCCGAGCGCCCCGTGCACTCGCGAAGCCGTCCAGGCGCCGATCCCGAGCTGTCCGGCCCGCCAGAGCCTGCGCGGCCAGGGCGTGTGCTCGCCGCCCCGCACCAGCAGTGCGCCCGGCAGCGGCACGAGCGCGGCTGCCCCGGGCGGCAGCAGGAAGGCACCGGCGAGCAGGACGGGCGTGTGCCACCGGGGCGGACCGCCGCCGCCCCCGAGGCCGGCGGCGCCCGGGCCCTCGTACCCCCGGCCCACGCCGGACCGGCCCACCGCGAGCTGCTCGCACGCGGCGCACAGCGCCACGAACAGCGCCACGGCGCCCCAGGGGGTGTGCGCGAACCGGACGGGCGCCGCACACAGGACGGCCCCCGTGGCGACGGCGACGACGTAGACACGCGCCCACGGTGTGATCGACCGCATGGCGCTCCCTCCCCGAGTCCCGGCCGGGCCGACATTCGGCACAGGCCTGTTCCGGCTCCCGGGACATGGAGGATAGGGCGGCCCGCAGCGGCCGTACGGAGGCATTGGGCGAATCTCAGGCCTCAGGAACCGCAGATTAGCCCGTTAGAGTGAGCCCCGGCCCACGTCTCGGCAGACCCGTCTCAGTACGCCACATCCGCGGCCAGCACCTTGGTCAACTCCTCGACTGTGGCCGGGGATTCACGCTGGAACGCGGCCATGTCCAGCCCGTCGTCGCCCACGACGGTCAGGAGCGCGCGTTCGCCGACGGCCAGGACGATGACATGCCCGGTACCGCACCGGGCGACCACTTCGCGCAACGCGCCGACCTTCGCCTGGTCGGCGATGCGACGGCTCACTCCGAGCGTCGCGGCGGCGAGCGCAGCGACCGACTCGGGGTGCACGGTTTCCGCGTCGGCCACGACGAGAAGGCCGTCCACCGTGGACAGAACGGTCTCGGAGACTCCCATCACCCGATCCCGCAACGAGACCAGGATGTCGGTCAGTTGGGAGGACTGAGAGGCCTGGGAGGCCTGGGAGGCCTGCGGGGGCTGGGGGTCGGGGTTGTCGCTCAGAGGACTCGGGGGACTTGGGGGACTCGGGGGGCTCAGCGGGCTCAGGGGACCCATGGGACGTACTCCTTGCGGTCAGTCGGGCTCCGGGAGAGCGCGTAACGCGCGCCGGACCCGCCGTAGCGTCTCGAGAGAGGGTTGGTCGGCGGCCAGTTCTTCGGCCGTGGGGCCCAGCAGGGCGGGGTTCGCCGCACCCCGTACGGGCAGTGGCCTCCGTACGGGCAGAGGGGGTGTGGTCACACCGTCGTCGCGGTCCACCGCGCTTCCCCCGGCGTCCGCGTCAGCGTTCGCCTCGGTGTTTCCGTCAGCGCCCCGGTCGGTGCCGCTGTCGGCACCTCGGTCGGTGCCTGGGCCATCTCTTCCATCGTCCGCACTCACTTCCCCCCTTTCTCTCCGCCACGGGGCATACGCCTGGGCAGCGGCTCGGTTCTCGACGGCGCCGGCGGCAGGCCGGCGGCCGACGTACGGCCGTTGGTGACTCGTGGCGCCGTGCTGGGCCGACCGCCGAGGACGGCCGGGGTCTCCCACCTGAGGAGCCCGAGCGTCTGCATGCGGATCAGGTCCAGCATCACGGCGTACAGCCCGCGTCCCAGCGCGAAGGCCAGGTCCCGGGCCGTACGGCGCCCGTTGACCTGGTTCAGGATGTCTTCGTGCCGCCCGGACAGCGGCCCCTCCACAACTCCCGTACCCGGTACGGGACGCACGCGGGCGAGATCGCCCGGAGGTCCCCACAGGCGGCCGAGCAGTGCGATGCGCCGTGTCGTCTCGTCGGCCAACTGCCTTGGTTCCACGCCCGGTCGGGCAAGGACTGTCGGCTCCGGGTCGGCCAGCTCCCAACCGCCCGGTGCACCGAGCGACATGGCGAAGGCCCCGTCGAACACAGTGGCCACACAGATGACTTCGAGCTCGGCGGCGCCCACCAGGCCGTCGGCCACCAGGCGTTCACCGAGCAGATCGGCGTCCCGCTGCGCGGCGCACGCGGCGAGCCAGTCCTCGTCGCCGATACGGCCCGAGGTCAGCAGGGCCGAGGTGGTGGTCGGCGCACCCGGTGTCTCGACGGCTCCCACCAGGCCGTCACGCAGTTGAATCGTGCCACCCGGGGTGCCCGCGACCCGTACCGTGCCGCTGAATCCCTCCTCGCGCAGCTCCAGCAGCAGCGCGGGCAGATTGCGCGCGGCGGACGCACTCATGCACCCACCCGCGCTCTCGCGCACGTTGTAAGAGTCATGCCAGCACCTCGCCGGCCAGGTCCCCGATACCGCGCGCGGCGAGGGCGAGATTGGCCTGTTCTCGGTCGAGTCCGGCGGTCAGCAGCAGCGGATCACCGGCGGGGCGGCCCACCGTGACCAGGACCTGATGGCGTCGCACGCTGGTCGTGACGACGCTCTCCAACTCACCCTCGGCGCCCGCCCTGCCCAGCCGTTCGGCGACGAGGGCGGCGAACTCGGAGCTCTCCTGGCCGTCCCCGGCCTCTGCGGTGTCTCCCGCCACTCCGTAGGTGAGGCCGGTGACCGCGTCGACGAGGGCCACACCGGTGACACCGGGGGAGTCGAGGAACCTGGCCAGTGAAGCCTCAACTGCCGTCGACATTTCGCCAATCCCCCTTCGCGTACGACCGCCGCACAGTACTTTGAGCGACAACTTACGTAACGCACAACAAAGTTGATGTTTCACGACCAGCAAGTGGCTTGAGTTCGATCGTAGTTGCACGGACAGCGACCAGTCAGCGTCACCGAGGAATTGGGGCAGCAGAATGAACATCGAGACAGCGCTCAAGGAAGTCATGACGGTGGACGGGGCGCTCGGAGTGGCGCTCGTCGACTACGACAGCGGCATGTCACTCGGCACGCTCGGCGGCGGCCCCGGCCTGGACCTGGAGCTCGCGGCGGCGGGCAACACCGAGGTCGTACGGTCCAAGATGCGCACGCTGGCCTCGCTGGACATGGACGACACCATCGAGGACATCCTGATCACGCTGGGCAGGCAGTACCACCTGATCCGCCCGCTGGCCAGCAGCAAGGGCGCGCTCTTCCTGTACGTCGCGCTCGACCGGTCGCGCAGCAACCTGGCCCTGGCCCGGCACAGCCTGAAGAGGATCGAGAGCGGCCTGGACGTCTGACCCGAAAACGGCGATCGGCCCCGCTTTCGCGGGGCCGACAACGTCCGACAACCTCCGGCAACGCCCGACGACGGCCGATCTCGTCAGCTCTCGTCTCGTCAGCTCTCGGCAGCCACGTCGTGATCGGGCACGACCTGCCCGGAGCGGATCATGTCGAGCCGTCCCATGACCTTGGCGCGCAGGTCGGTCGGCACGTCGTCCTGACCGCAGCAGCGCTTGACGAGCTTCTTCACGGCCTGTTCGAGCCCGTACTTCTCCAGGCACGGAGAGCACTCCTCGAAGTGGACCTCGAACTTGGTGCAGTCCGAGTCCGGCATCTCCCGGTCGAGGAACTCGTAGAGATGATCGAGTACTTCACTGCAGTCCGTCTCGTGCGGCTCTCCGCAGCTCATGAGCCCGAGCCTTTCGCTTCGTTCGACTCTCCGGCACCGGCCGGGACCAGGCCACGGTCACGGGCGTAGTCCTCCAGCATGCCGCGCAGCTGGCGACGGCCGCGGTGCAGCCGGGACATCACCGTACCGATGGGTGTCCCCATGATGTCCGCGATCTCCTTGTACGCAAAGCCCTCTACGTCCGCGAGATAGACCGCGATGCGGAATTCCTCCGGGATGGCCTGGAGGGCTTCCTTGACATCCGAGTCGGGCAGGTGGTCGAGCGCCTGCGACTCGGCGGAGCGCAGACCGGTCGACATGTGCGACTCGGCACGCGCGAGCTGCCAGTCCTCGATCTCCTCGGCCGCACTGCGCTGGGGCTCGCGCTGCTTCTTGCGGTACGAGTTGATGAACGTGTTCGTGAGGATCCGGTACAGCCACGCCTTGAGGTTGGTGCCCTCACGGAACTGGTGGAAGGACGCGTACGCCTTGGCGTACGTCTCCTGCACCAGGTCCTCGGCGTCGGCCGGATTGCGCGTCATGCGCAGCGCGGCCGAGTACATCTGGTCGAGGAATTCGAGCGCGTCCCGTTCGAAGCGCGCGCTGCGCTCGACGGTCGACTCGCTCCTGCCCGGGCCCTCGGGCTGCTCCGCCTGACCGTGTTCGGTCCCCGCGTCGGTCCCAGTGACCGGACCCACCTCCTCAGACGACGTGATGGAACCGAAACCGATCCCACTCGAATCGGAGGATAGACGACCTGCGGTCTCAGAGGCATGAACATTGTGTCCGCCCGCCGCCCGAATCGGGCCGGTCTTCGACGCGTACAGCACCGTCCAGTCCAGGTCAGCGCTGCTGCGACGATTCGGGCAGATGGTCGAACCCATGCGGCGGACTTCCTCTCGTACGAACGGTCACCCCACGCTCGTGGTGTCTGATCCGCACAACAGTGGTCCGCCGCCGAGCATTCCCGGCCATCACCCGAGCGACGGTCCGAGTGACGCGATCCACTCCCCGACCCGCCCGGTGATCACCGCCAACGCCTCGTCCTGCCCGAGGGGCGCCCGCTTCGGCACGGCGAAGCCGTGATCGCCGTACGGCACCTCCACCAACTCGTGCTCCCCCGGCGGGAACTCGTCCGGCTTCCCGAACGGATCATTGCCGCCCTGGACGACAAGGGTGGGCACCCCGGCGCCGAGCAGTTCAGCGGCCCGCGACTTCTCGGGCCTGCCGGGAGGGTGCAGTGGGAAGGAGAGCGCGAGGACGGCCACGGCGCCCAGTTCCCCGGCCGTACGACAGGCCACGCGGGCCCCGGCGCTGCGCCCGCCCGCGATCACCGGCAGCCCGGGCTTCGCAAGCGCGGGCCAGATTCCCCGCCAGCCCACGTCCAGTGTCTTCGGCGCGGGCGCCATCTTCTTCCCGGCCACCCGCCAGGGCTGCTCGACGAGCGCCACGGTGACACCCTGCGCGGGCAGCTCCCCGGCGAGCACCTGGAGATCCCGCGCCTCGATGCCCCCGCCGGCGCCGTGGCTGACGGCCAGGACGAAGCGGGCCCGCGCGGCCGGACGCCAGGTGACGCGGGCGGTGCCCGCGTCGGTCTCGACGGTCTCTAGACGCGTGTCGGAAGGGCTCGCTTCAGAAGGGCTCACATCAGAAGAGTGTGCCCTCTTCGGGACCCTCCAGCTCGGTCAGCAGCTCCGGCCCGTTGTTGCGGACGTTGCTCACGGCCGTGGAGACGGGGTACGCGCGCATCAGCCCGGCGGGGGGCGGTGCGAGCAGCTCGCGCAGGTCGTCCACATCGGTACGGGCCGGGTCGAGCCAGGCGTCCCAGTGGTCCGGGGTGAGCATGAGGGGCATCCGGGGGTGGATGTCGGCCAGGGCGCGTGGGCCCTCGGCGGGGGCGACCGCGAGCGGGGAGGTCTCGGCCTCGGTGGTGATGACGGAACACGTCACCCACCAGGCCTGCGGGTGGTCGTCGGGCAGGGTCCGGTCCCGCCAGAACTCGTACAGGCCCGCCATCGCGAACACCGACCCGTCGGCGGGCGTCACGAAGTACGGCTGCTTGCGCGGGCGCTTCTTCTTACCCTCGACCTCCAGGTCGCGCTCGCCGACCCCGGTGACCCACTCGTAGTAACCGTCGGCGGGCAGGATGCAGCGCCGGCTGGTGAAGGCACGACGGTACGAGGGCTTCTCGTGGACGGTCTCCGCGCGCGCGTTGATCATCCGGGCGCCGCCCTCGGGCGTCTTGGCCCAGGACGGGACGAGCCCCCATTTCAGCTTCCGCAGCTGCCGAACCGGTTTCGGATCCTCGGCGTCCTTCACAGGACGGTCGAGGACCGCATAGACCTCTTTCGTCGGGGCCACGTTGTAGTCAGGGGCGAGTGTCTCCTCGGGCTCCCACTTGCCGACCTCGAAGATTCCCGCGAGATCCTCGGGCGCCCGACTCGCTGCATACCTACCGCACATACGTGCCACACTGCCAGATTCGAAGCAACGCTAGGGAGCCTCCACCCCCAATGGACCGCACCGCACTCACCTCGCTGGCCGGCCTCTGGGACGAAGTATTCGGCAGCCAGCCCGACCCCGACCTGTGGGTGGTGATCGCGACCCTGGTCGCCGCGCTCGCCGTGACCGTCCCGCATCCCCTGTGGCGCCTCTCGCGCAACGCCATCACCATCGCCCACGAGGGCGGCCACGGGCTCGTCGCGCTGTTGACCGGCCGCACCCTCACCGGCATACGCCTGCACTCCGACACCAGCGGCCTCACCGTCAGCCGCGGCAAGCCGCACGGCATCGGCATGATCCTCACGGCCGCCTTCGGCTACACCGCTCCCCCGCTGCTCGGCCTCGGCGGCGCCGCGCTCCTCGCCGCCGGCCACATCACCGCCCTCCTGTGGCTGGCCACGGCACTGCTGCTGGCGATGCTGGTGATGATCCGCAACGCGTACGGCGCGCTCACGGTGTTCGTCACCGGCGGCACCTTCGTGCTGGTGTCCTGGCTCACCGGCCCCCAGATCCAGGCGGCGTTCGCCTACGCGGTGGTGTGGTTCCTGCTCCTGGGCGGAGTCCGCCCGGCCTTCGAACTCCAGGCCAAGCGCAGAAGGGGCGGCGCGGGCGACTCGGACGCGGACCAGCTGTCCCGCCTCACGCACGTACCGGCGGGCCTGTGGCTGTTCCTGTTCCACGCGGTGAGCCTGTGCTCGCTGATAGGCGGGGGGCGCTGGCTTCTGGGGCTGTAGACGGGCACCGCAGGGGTCTCCTTGCTGCTCCGCCGCAGGGCGCGACCAGCCACGACGCACACGCGGCCGACAAAAAACCCGCAATCCCCGGCTAAACCCGGTACAAGGAACCGCCATTAAAGTGGGGCCATGGCCCCGAACCCCACAGACACCGCCCTCTGGCCCGCCCCGCACGCGAGCGGAGCCGTCGACGCGACGGTCCACGTGCCCGGGTCCAAGTCCGTCACCAACCGCGCTCTCATCCTCGCCGCCCTCGCCTCGGAGCCCGGCTGGCTCCGCCGCCCCCTCCGCTCCCGCGACACCCTCCTGATGGCCGGCGCCCTGCGCACGATGGGCGTCGGCATCGAGGAGACGGTGTCCTCGAGCTCGTCCGTCGCGGGAAGCCCAGACATTTCCGGCGAGGCCTGGCGAGTGATCCCCTCCGGTCTGCAGGGGCCCGCCACGGTCGACGTCGGCAACGCCGGCACCGTGATGCGCTTCCTGCCCCCGGTCGCCGCCCTCGCCGACGGCCCCATCCGCTTCGACGGCGACCCGCGTTCGTACGAGCGTCCGCTGCACGGCGTGATCGACGGCCTGCGCGCCCTCGGCGCCCGCATCGACGACGAGGGCCGCGGCGCACTCCCGCTGACGGTGCACGGCGGCGGGGCCCTGGAGGGCGGCCCGGTGTCGATCGACGCGTCCTCGTCGTCGCAGTTCGTGAGCGCCCTGCTTCTCTCCGCGCCCCGCTTCAACCAGGGTGTCGAGGTCCGCCACACCGGCGCGACCCTGCCCTCCCTCCCCCACATCCGGATGACGGTCGACATGCTGCGCGCGGTCGGCGCCCAGGTGGACACCCCGGAGTCGGGCGGCGAGCCGAACGTCTGGCGGGTCACGCCGGGCGCGCTGCTCGGCCGGGACCTGACGATCGAGCCGGACCTCTCCAACGCCCAGCCGTTCCTGGCGGCGGCCCTGGTGACCGGCGGCAAGGTCACGATCCCCGATTGGCCGGCCCGCACCACCCAGCCCGGCGACCGACTCCGCGAGATTTTCACGGAGATGGGCGGCTCCTGCGAACTGACCGAGTACGGGCTGGAGTTCACCGGCTCCGGCACGATCCACGGCATCGACGTGGACCTGAGCGAGGTCGGCGAGCTGACTCCGGGCATCGCGGCGGTCGCGGCCCTCGCGGACTCCCCCTCCACCCTCACCGGGGTGGCCCATCTGCGCCTCCACGAGACGGACCGCCTGGCGGCCCTGACCAAGGAGATCAACGAACTCGGCGGCGACGTGACCGAAACGGCCGACGGCCTGCACATCCGCCCGCGCCCCCTGCACGGCGGCATCTTCCACACCTATGAGGACCACCGTATGGCGACGGCCGGCGCGATCATCGGACTGGCGGTGGAGGGCGTACGGATCGAGAACGTGGCGACGACGGCGAAGACCCTCCCGGACTTCCCCGATCTGTGGGCCGGAATGCTCGGGAACTGACGGGCGGACCGGAATCATGCGCCGCTACGGCAAGAACACCGACGAGGACGACATCCGCTCCCGCCCGAATCCCAAGGGCAACCGACCCCGTACGAACATCCGCCCGAAGCACGAGGACGCGGCCGACGGCATGGTCCTCACCGTCGACCGGGGCCGGCTGACCGTCCTGGTCGACGACCAGATCGTCATGGCGATGAAGGCCCGCGAACTGGGCCGCAAGGCCGCGGTGGTCGGCGACCACGTGTCCGTCATCGGAGACCTCTCCGGCAAGAAGGACACCCTGGCCCGCATCGTCCGCATCGGAGCGCGCACCTCGCTCCTGCGCCGCACAGCGGACGACGACGACCCCTACGAGCGGGTGGTCGTGGCGAACGCCGACCAGTTGGCCATCGTCACGGCGCTGGCCGACCCGGAACCCCGCCCCCGCCTGATCGACCGCTGTCTGGTGGCGGCGTACGCCGGCGGCCTGACCCCGCTCCTGGTCCTGACCAAGTCGGACCTGTCCCCGCCCGACAAGCTCCTGGAGCTGTACGGCGCCCTGGACATCCCGTACGTGGTCACGAGCCGTCAGGAGCTGGAGAGCGGGGCCGCCGTGGCCCGCGTACGCGAGCAACTGGACGGCAAGATCACGGCGTTCGTCGGCCACTCGGGCGTCGGCAAGACGACCCTGGTCAACGCCCTGGTGCCGAACGACCAGCGCCGCTCGGTGGGTCACGTCAACGCGGTGACGGGCCGGGGCCGCCACACCACGACCTCCGCCCTGGCCCTCCCCCTCCCGGACGACGCGGGCTGGGTGGTCGACACCCCGGGCGTACGGTCGTTCGGGCTGCACCATGTCGACCCGTCCCTCGTGATCCACGCCTTCCCCGACCTCGAACCGGGTACGGAGGACTGCCCGCGCGCGTGCAGTCACGACGAGCCCGACTGCGCGCTTGACGAGTGGGTGGAGAAGGGCCACGCCGATCCGGCGCGGCTCTACTCCCTGCGCCGACTGCTGTCGACGAGGGAGCGGACGGAGGGCGACTGACCTCCGCGTTGTTTGGCAGGGGTGAGGGCCGGTAAGTGCATAATCGCACCGAGCCGGATCCAAGCATGCCGAAGCAGTCGACGTGGTTCACGGGAGGACAGACATGGCGTGGCTGCTGGTCGTTGTGGCGGGGCTCCTGGAAACCGGCTTCGCCGTCTGCCTGAAGCTGTCCCACGGCTTCACCCGCCTGTGGCCGACGGTCGCTTTCTGCGTCTTCGCCCTCGCCAGTTTCGGCCTGCTGACCCTCTCCCTGAAGAAGCTCGACGTGGGCCCGGCGTACGCGGTGTGGACCGGCATCGGCGCGGCGGGCACCGCGATCTACGGGATGGTCTTCCTCGACGACCTGGTGTCCGTCCTGAAGATCGTCTCGATCAGCCTGGTGATCATCGGCGTGGTCGGCCTCCAACTGTCGGGCTCGTCGCACTAGGCAGCACTGGATCACACCGACGGAACGCCGCCCCGCGCCCCGCCCGCTCAGTTCCACACAGAGGTGTCCGAGGACCGCAGCACGCTGTTCACGAGCTCACCGATGCCGCCCTCCCCCGGGGGCGCGGCGACGCAGGACAGGGCGAGCCTGACGGCCAGTTCGCAGGTACGGGACATCTCGGCCGCCTCCGACCTGGCCGCGCCGGCACCGGACAGCACGGTCACGGCGCGGTCCCTGACCAGGATCACGAACTCGCCGGGCGAGGGCAGCGGCCCGTCGGCCCGCCGCTGTGCGGGCACCATGGCGGAGGACGGCACGGCGGACAGCGTCGGCGAGGGCAGCCGTTCACTCCAGCTGCCGGTCAGCAGGGCCCGCACGAGGACGCTGTCGCGGGCGGCCGACGCGGTCCACTCGGCGGCCGCGGTGAGCCGCTCGCGGGCGCCGGCACCAGGGTCGGCGGGCCCGGTCAGCGCCCGCTCGACGCCGGCGAGGTAGGCGTCGGCCTCTCGGCGGACCAGAGCCCTGGCGAGCCCGTCCTTGCTGCCGAACTCGTTGTACAGCGTCTGCCGGGACACTCCGGCCGCCGCCGCGACGTCGACCATCCGCACCGCGGA
Organism: Streptomyces sp. NRRL WC-3618; assembly: GCF_001280005.1. Taxonomy (GTDB): domain Bacteria; phylum Actinomycetota; class Actinomycetes; order Streptomycetales; family Streptomycetaceae; genus Streptomyces. Next base: position 59,024 of record NZ_LGDW01000360.1, read on the forward strand.
CCAGGGACGGCGCCCGAGCGCCGCGTAAGCGGCATCCAGCAACGAATCCCGCGCTCCAGGCATCATCCGCCTCCCAGGGGTGAGCGGCTCTGCGCCTTAGGTTTGACGCGCAGGGAGTCACTGTCAAGGGTTCGTGACAGCGCCGGGGGGCGCGTAGAGACATTCAGGCCCCGGGGCGGGCCAGCAGGACAGGGCGGAGCCGACAACCGCACGCAACCGCACCAGCTGCTGTCCCCTGTAGCCCTGCGACAGGCTCGAAAGATACGGTTCGCCTATGCCCGACTATCTCGATGACCTGCGCCTTGCCCACGTCCTCGCGGACGCTGCCGACGCCACGACGATGGACCGGTTCAAGGCACTCGACCTCAAGGTCGAGACGAAGCCGGACATGACACCGGTCAGCGAGGCGGACAAATCTGCCGAGGAACTGATCCGGGGCCAGCTGCAGCGGGCCCGCCCGCGCGACGCGATCCTCGGCGAGGAGTACGGCATCGAGGGCACCGGTCCCCGCCGCTGGGTGATCGACCCGATCGACGGCACCAAGAACTACGTCCGCGGGGTGCCCGTCTGGGCCACGCTGATCTCCCTGATGGAGGCGGGCGAGGGCGGCTTCCAGCCGGTGGTGGGCGTTGTCTCCGCCCCCGCTCTCGGACGCCGCTGGTGGGCGGCGAAGGGCCACGGTGCCTTCACCGGCCGCAGCCTCTCCTCGTCGTCCCGGCTGCGCGTCTCGAACGTCTCGAAGATGACGGACGCGTCGTTCGCGTACTCGTCGCTCACCGGCTGGGAGGACCGGGGTGTCCTCGGCGGCTTCCTGGACCTGACCCGCGAGGTGTGGCGCACGCGCGCGTACGGCGACTTCTGGCCGTACATGATGGTCGCCGAGGGCTCGATCGACATCTGCGCGGAGCCTGAGCTGTCCCTGTGGGACATGGCGGCCAACGCGATCATCGTCACGGAGGCAGGCGGCACGTTCACCGGCCTCGACGGCCGCCCGGGCCCGCACAGCGGAGACGGAGCGGCGTCCAACGGCCACCTGCACGACGAGATGCTGGGTTACCTGAACCAGCGCTACTGAAGCTCCCCCGCTCGTGAACTCCGCCCTCGGCCCCGATCACACACTCCGTCAGGCCGCCGCGTTGACGGCCGCGCGGCGGATCGGCGCGCCCGGCACGCCAAACACACCAAGGGCCGAAGTCCTGTATCGGACTCCGGCCCTTGGCCTCAAGTAGCGGGGACAGGATTTGAACCTGCGACCTCTGGGTTATGAGCCCAGCGAGCTACCGAGCTGCTCCACCCCGCGTCGGTAAACAGAACGTTACGCCAGCCCAACCCCCCAAGGCAAATCCCACCCCGTCCGACGCTTGACGACGAGGCCCCTTCAGCCCGAGCCTTCTTTCCCAGGCGCCCCACCCCGTCCGGCGCTTGAGGACAAGGCCCCCTCAGC
>NZ_LGDW01000361.1 GCF_001280005.1 Streptomyces sp. NRRL WC-3618
GTATCGACCACACTGAGGGCGGGCGGTGACTGCGGAATCTCGGCGGAGGCGGTTTGGCGGCAGGGTGCGGATACCCTTCATCCTGGGGGCATCTGCCCAGGGCGCCCCCCACCAGGCTAGCGAACGGCGAGCCTGCTCAGACCAGTTCAGAACCGAGCCCTGAAGGTCGCCCGCCTGGAGGATTCCCTCTGCCAAATCCAGCCCGTTCCTATCCCAGCCCGGCCGGCGTTTGAGGCGAGCGCGTCCAGCGCGAACGGGGGCCCGGTGGCAGAGCCCCCAGTACCGACGCGCACACGGACGAACGGCCAC
>NZ_LGDW01000362.1 GCF_001280005.1 Streptomyces sp. NRRL WC-3618
CTAGCGAGGGGAACGACCGGAGCGGTGATCGTCGACTTCGACCGGGCCACCTCACGCGCGCTACGAGGGCGCCTGGGCGCGCGCGATCCGGTCGGGGCCGGCCTGTTCTTGGGGCCGGCGGGAGCTGTTACGCGTCGGGCTGTTGATTCACACCGCACAGCTGGTGGGCCCCCCGCCTGTGGTCGTTTAACCTCCGGGGCGGGGGGAAAGGCGGACGGGCGGGAGGCCCCCCAGCTGTTCGGGCTGAAGTTGTAGCCCGCCGGCTCACGGGTCCCGCCGTTGCCGTAGATCCTGGTGTACTCGCCACC
>NZ_LGDW01000363.1 GCF_001280005.1 Streptomyces sp. NRRL WC-3618
CCCACGGCACCTTCACCTTCTCGCGGCATCCGAACCACACCACCGCGGACACCGACGTCGTCAAATACCACTCCTCCTTGGACGGCGCGCCCGGGACAACCCTTACCCCTGACACGCCGGGCGGCTCGGGCTCCGTCCGGTTGATGCCGGCCCGTTCCGGCCGCCGGCTGCTGGCCGTCGTCGCAATCGCCAGGGAGGCGCACGCGACCAGTACGCCGGACGACTTTCTGGTGAGCGAGGGCAAGCCGGTCGGCGCCCAGTGGAACCTGGCCGACCAGGCCGGTGACACCGAGGCGCACGACGAGAG
>NZ_LGDW01000364.1 GCF_001280005.1 Streptomyces sp. NRRL WC-3618
GGGCTTGGGGGTGGACGGCGGCGTCACGTTCTCGGCGTTTTTGACCCCGTCCTTCGGCTTCTCGGCCGCTTTGACCGTGTCCCCCGGTATTTCGTGAATGGCCCTGACCCGGGACGAGGAGCCCAACGAGTACCGCCTCGCGGTGATCCTCGCCTTCACCGGGGCGGGCCTGCCACCCCCCAACCCAAGGCCACCCCGGAACCTGCCCCCGCCGGCCAAGACCCAGCCGGCTCGCCAGGCAAAGAAGGACGACGGCCCGCAGAAGAGGGAGAAGGCGGACGCAGACAAGCCCGCGAGGCCGAAGAAG
>NZ_LGDW01000365.1 GCF_001280005.1 Streptomyces sp. NRRL WC-3618
CAGAGGATCGCCGATGACGGCGCTTGCCTACTCCCGTTCTGCTCACCGCATCCGATCTGGTTCACCGTGTAACGAGCCCCGGCGACCCGCCTTCCCGGCGCCCCCCGCCCGGCCACATATCATCCCTTCCGTTCCCCCAGGGAGCGCTCAACCATCACCTCTCCCCGCACCGGCCCGGCCGAAAAGCCCTTCGCCGAGGCCTGGTTTTGATATTTGTAACATTCTTTTTTTCGGAGGGGAGTTGTGGATCGGCTTTTATCGGCGTGCTGATTACGATCAGAGGATTTTGGTGTGTAACCGAAACTA
>NZ_LGDW01000366.1 GCF_001280005.1 Streptomyces sp. NRRL WC-3618
GGTCAAGGGCCTCGTCGAGATCTTCGGTCGCGAGACCCCGGTCGAGCTGTCGTTTGACCAGATCCATTAGAACTAGTACGTCAAACAGGTTACGTCCAAGTCAGGCTCGATGAGACCCTGCCCGTGCCCCCCGATTTCGCCCTTCGCCACGTGGAGTTCTATCCCGGAGCCGGTGCCTCGGTTCTGCCGAGCGCCATTGAGCGGAACCCCAGCCACCTGGATGCCGCGGTGAGTACCAACGCCCGCCCAGCCCGTTGTATGCGCCTTGGGGTCCAGCGCTGAGGCCCAACCCCGTAGGTCTTGTAG
>NZ_LGDW01000367.1 GCF_001280005.1 Streptomyces sp. NRRL WC-3618
TACTGGGTCCGGCACATTCGCGAGGCGGTCCGTTTCCACGACGGTCTCGGCGCCCTCACCGACTTCGGCGCGACGACGCTCCTTGAGCTCGGCCCTGACGCCGTGCTGACGGCCATGGCGCACGACACCCTCACCGACCCGGCCGCGCAGGCCGGGCTCATAGCTGCCGTAAGCAAGAACCGACCGGAGCCGGACACCTTCCTGACCGCCCTCGCCCGGCTCCACGTGCGCGGGGCCGAGGTCGACTTCGCCTCGCTGTACGCACCGGCCGACTCCCGACGCCGCGTGGACCTGCCCACGTACG
>NZ_LGDW01000368.1 GCF_001280005.1 Streptomyces sp. NRRL WC-3618
ACCGTGATGGGTGTGACTGAGACGACCCACACGCAGACGAAGCCCGGGCCGAGGCCGGCGGGGGAAGGTCTGTCGAACAACCCCCAGTTCCCGCTGGCCATGGACGAGCTGGCGGGGCTTCGCGCGGACCTGCTGGACGACACCTTCGCCTACCACCCGCTGCCCCCGCGGGACAAGAACCGCCAGATCGCCCCGGCCCCCCTCACCAGGCAGTGCCGCGCCCAAAGCCCGTCGGGGCGAAGCCTCCAGGGCAGGGGCGGGGAGGGTGGCCCCGTACGGGGTCTGGACGTGGCACGCCCTGG
>NZ_LGDW01000369.1 GCF_001280005.1 Streptomyces sp. NRRL WC-3618
CGCCGGCCCGGCCCGCGCGCACGTCGCCGCGATCCAGGCCACCGGCATGGGCATTGCCACCATCAGCAAGCACACTGGCGTCAGCATCGCCAGTCTCGACCACCTGATGTACGGCAGCGGCCCGTACCCGCCGGCCGTGAGCGTCCGGCCCGAGACGACCGCCGCGCTCCTCGCCTACCCCGGCCACGTCGTCGCCTCGATGCGCTCCTACACGGAGTGGGTGCTGGAGAACGGCAAGCCGAAGCAGGTCGGCACCAGGCCCGAGCAGCGCAAGGGCATCGAGTACGAGTTCGACGTGGCC
>NZ_LGDW01000370.1 GCF_001280005.1 Streptomyces sp. NRRL WC-3618
CCTCGGAGTACGAGTAGGTCTGGCCGGCGAGGACGATGCACCGGCCGCACGCCGGGAGCTGCACCACCCGCATGTACGCCACACACGACCGGGACGCAGCCATCGCGACCTGGTCCGCCGAGCGGGCCGCATCCGAAATGGCCGTGGACGCGTAACGGGCCATATCCGCCAGGCCGCCCACCATCGCCCCCGTCGGCTCGGCGCCGCCCGCGAGGCGAGGCCCCACGCCGATCGCCGGGAGGTACAGCAGCGTCTCCAGCGGCCCGCCGTCCGGCGCCACACCGGCGAACGCGCCAGCGA
>NZ_LGDW01000371.1 GCF_001280005.1 Streptomyces sp. NRRL WC-3618
TGCGCTGGTCATGGTGGAGACGCCTCAGCCAAACCCGGGCCCGCCGCAGCCACTACAAACGCCGAGGCCACATCCTGCAACTGTGATTGCAGTACTAGAAGGCCATCGGCTTGGCGAGCAGCAGAGGTTCTTGATCCAGTCCCTCAAGTACCAGGTGGGGGATGACTTCGAGAGCGATGTCCAGGGCGTACTCCAGAGCTGCGGCGCTGGGGGACTTGTCGACGTCCAGGGCCTCGGACCACTTGCGGGGCTGGTAGCGGGCCAGCATCGAGAAGCCGTACAGGATCAGCCACCGGGACATGAGAGGCGTTGGGGGTGCCTTGGCGGGCTCGAACGACGGTCGTAGGAAGCGGTCGGCGTTGAAGCGGTAGGCGGGGGCCCTGCTGTCGAAAAATCCGGCAATGTCTGCTTTCTCCATGTCCCGTTTGGTCGCCGGCCAGCAGAACTCGACGGAGAAGCGCCGAGAGTGGATCTCGCTGAAGGAGTCCTCCTCGCTGCCCCAGAGCTGTGCGCCGTGGAGGCCCGGGTATTTCGGAAGGAAGGCTGCCAGCCATGCCTTCCTGTCCGTCGGCATTTCCTCGTTCACGCAGACCGCCGCGCGCAGGTACTCGGCTGGGGGAGCGGAGTTGGTCGACCACCTGACCACCTCGCCTTGGACGGATGTCTGGCTGTCGGCGATGAACGTGACCGCCGGATCGCTCGTCATCCCGTCGAGGGGCGCCTCGGTGAGTTCGGGAATCGAGTTCCACAGGGATCCGATGGTGATCGCATCTGTGGTTCGCTCGGAACCTGTGGCGTCGGACACTGCCTGGAAAGCGCCGACCCCGTCGGGCCTGACGGCCACGTGGGGGATGTCCGGTTCCATGTCAAGGATCTTCAGGCCGTGCTTGTTGAATGTCCACGTGTCCGGTACGTGGGCGGCGGTCATCGCCAATCCGGCCTGGACGAGGCCGTAGTACAGGTTGATGGGGCGCGTGGCGGCGGTGACGACCTTCGCCGCGTTCATCTGCTCCTCGAACTGCTGCAGTGCAGCGGCGAACGTCTTCCTTCTGGACGCCGAGTCCTTGAGCTTGGTCTTGTCAGTCAGGCTCGTACGGCGGTGCCGCAGTCCCACCCGAATGGCCGTTGTTCCGTCCATGTCTCGGCTTTCTTCTGTGCAGGTGCGTGCTCTCGGTCTGGTGCGCTGGGGCGGGAATGCTGGGCAGTCTGTCGGGTCAGCGGTGGCAGGTGGCGCGTTCCTCGAAGAGGTCGAAGCCGCGCTGCAGCATTGCGACCGTGCGGTCCGTGGCCCAGAACAGCACCTTGGGGGAGCTGGTGATCTGCGTGAGGTTCACGCGTCCTTGGGTGTCCACGATGTTGCGCTCCAGGACGCTGAGGGTGCCGTGCATGTCGCCGTGTGCCAGTGAGCTGCAACTGCTCCACACGACCTCGGCCTGGTCTGAGCCCATGGGCGTCAAGGCGCCCGCCTCGCGCACGATCTCGGAGTAAGTCGTTGGCTTGAGGGCCTTCTTGGCGTCGGCCGGGGCCGTGCCCGCGGTGACCACAAGGTCCGTCAGCTGCTGCATCCGTACCTCTAGCGGACGCCGGGGCTGCTGCTTGAGGAGGGCGGCCATGCTGTCGGCGTGCTTATGCTCGCCGGCCTGCATGCGGAGCCGCCTTTGCACGCGTACGAGTCGCTGGGCGGGGCCGAGCATCCACACCGCGCGGGCGCTGTTCTCGAAGGCTCCGCGCAGGAGCGAGTACTGCCCGTGCGTGTGGAGCGTGACGGACACCGAGTTGTCCTGCGGGTCGCCCGCGAACGTGGAGCGGAAGCAGTGGAGGTGGTCGACGGCCACGCTTAGGGCGTTCCAGACGTTGTGCGAGACCTGGTAGGGGTCGGTCTTGGCGTCGTCCCCGGCCAGGGCGCTGCCGGGCTGGACCTGCCACTGCTTGGAGTCGGACTGGGTGAGGCTCTCGTACGGCCGGGCGCTGTCCAGCAGCGCCAGGATCCGCCTGAGGAATTGGTCTTCCTCGGTCGTGGTTGTCACGTCCTGAGCGTATGGGCGAAGGTCACGACGGTGCGCGGCATTTACGTGCATCCGTGAACTGTCAATCCAGAGAGGGCAGGGACAGCCTGGCGCCGACGGTGGGTAGGCCACCCCGGCATCCTGGGTGCGTCAGGCCGGCGCGGCGGCCGAAGTCATTTCGGTGCTGCTAACGGCGAGCGCGGCAAGGTACCGCTCGGGGAGGAACGCCCGGTCGTTCAGTCCGAGTTGCCCCAAGGGTTGCTGCGCAGGCTGAGTAACTCGGACGTTCACTTAGAAGGGGCGGTCAGTTTCTACCCCCAGGACGCGGGAGGCGATGAGCCGGTTGGTCAGCTCCACCGTGGACAGGTACCACCAGAAGATCCAGTCGAGGAACGCTTCGTCGTACTCGCGTTGCTGACTGGCATTGCTGTGTCGCAGGTCGAAGCTGTTGGCGATCTGGAACAGGGCGCCTTCGTCCTTTTTGTGGAGGTGCTCTTTGATCAGGGCACGACGTTCCTCAAGGATGCGGGCGAGGTTGAAGATCGCCGATCTCTTGCTCTCAGCCGACGTATCACGCCCTCGGAAGAGCGCGATGGCGTGGCGAACGCCGGCGGTTGTGTCGGGCGGGCTGTCGTTGAGAGCGTGGTGTACCAGTTGGCTGCGAGCATCGTCAGTGACGGCGACCAGACGCCCGAGGTCCTCGCCTTCCGCGGCGAGTTCGTACTCGGTGCCGGCCTCGCGCAGCAGCTGGTTGACCTTCCACCGGTACAGGACGCGTGCCGGGCCGTTGTGGAACTCCGAGTGGTGCCATCCGCAACCGCTGTAGGAGTGGTAGTGCCGTATGCGGGGCCGGCTTACGAGGTCATGGAACACCTCGATCAGCCCGTAGAAGGCATCTTCATCCCACGTCTCCGGCGCCAGAGGCCATAGATCCGGGATGCCCAGGCGCCTTTCGATCGCCTCGGAAGCGTCGGGCAACTCGCTGTGATCGTCGACGCATTCCTCGCCGAACACCTCAACCAGGTAGCCCCTGTCGGCGAACTCGCCGATGAGCCGCGCGAAGTCATGCCGAGTGTCCCGCGCCGTACTCCCGTCGTGGGCGAGCCCGCTGCCGCGGCGCTGCGGCCAGTATGGCCGGGGCGTGGCTGCGAACCTGAGCTCGGTCGCCCGGTTGATGAGCTCCGTGAACCAGTCGTGCTGGTCCATCACGGCCCGTTTGGCGCCCCGGCCGGTGGCGGTGGTTGCCCATGGATCGGCTGTCGGCGCGGTGTGGTCGGGCAGGTCCTCGAAGTCGGCCACTGCGGTTGTGCCGGCCAGGGCCTCCGTCATGAGCCATATCGCCCGGGTCTGCCAGGAGCCCGTGGACCGGAGCAGGCGCTCCCCCTCGGACACGAACAGCGGTGCGGGCCAGAGGAGTTCGTAGTTACTCAGGTCCAGACTCACCGCAACATCATCACCCATCGGGGATGTGTCCCGGCCCTGAGTGATGAATTCCCGCCTCAGTCTCGGATGAGTGCCTGGAACTGTGGACACCCGACGGCACGCCACTCCCTGACGAGGACTTCCCCGGCAACGACCACGACTTCCGCGTGCCACGGCAGACAGTCGTGGCAGGCATGGATCTCGTACGAGTTGCCGTCGTCGTCGAACGCCTTGAGGTCGACGGAGCCGACCGGCGCTCGGTAGGTGACGTTCTGCTGCGGATCGGAGGCTTCTGCCATGTCGGCCAGTATCTACGAGTACTCGGACGGTCCTTCGGGACCGGGATCACGCGCTGGGATTTCGCTGCGCCAGTCCTTGCACCCGACCAGGCCCTGTCCTGGTGCGGCCAGCGAAGCCGACCATCCGCTCACAAGCCCGTGACGGGCTGCCCGGTGAGTGCTTGGGCGACCTGCCACAGCTGTCCGCCGCGAGACGCCTTCACGAGCACGACATCGCCGGGGCGGAGGATGGAGGCCAGGTAGGCGGCGGCGGTGCCGTTGTCGCCGACCATCGCGATGTCCGGTACGCCCGCTGCGCCCGCTGCGAGGGCGAGTTGCTTGGCGAGTGTGTCGCCGACCGCCACGATGAGATCGACGCCGTTCTCGGCTGCCATACGTCCGACCTCGCGGTGGGCTTCCACGGCTTCGTCGCCCAACTCCAGCATCTCTCCGAGTACGGCGATCCTCCGGCCGCCTGTGGCCTCGGTCGTGTCGCCGTCTGTCTCGGGCATCAGGACTCTCCGTTGTTCAAGGGCGCGAAGGCGATCGCGCGGCCGGTGTAGGAAGGGGACAGGCGGCTGAGGGGGACTCGATCGTGTGTCTGGCCCCAGGCCGATGGGTCCCGGATGAAGACCGTTGGGTCGGGGCCGTCCTCGTAGCCGCGGAGGATGACGAGGTGGCCTCCGGAACGTCCGTCGTCGGGGAACTGCTCGGTGACGGACACGATGATGGGTGCGTCGTCGAGGTGGGCGAGTAGGTCTTCTACCGGCACGGGCTCTGCGTTTGCAGGGACGCCCAGGTCGGTGGCCAGGCTCGCGATCCCCGCGTGGAGTGCTCCACGCGGGGTCAGAACCTCGTTCTTGACCGCGAGTTTCAGCAGTTCCGTGACCGTGGGTGCCTCGCGCCCGTAGGCGAGCAGGATCATTCTCAGTGAGGCCAGGCCGCACGCCCGGTTGGACCATTCCACCCTGTCTCCGAGTGCCCAGCCTCCGTGCAGATCCCATTCCGCGGGGGCGATGAGCTGTCGGCACATGGGGACATCGTGGACGCGCGACACAGCGGGCGGGCTCCTACGGTGAGACGGCAGCCTCCCGAGCCCGTGTGGTGCTGGAGAACGCGGGAGTGGGCAGGGGAACATCGTAGGGCGGGCGGGCCAACGCCTCGTGCAGCATCGCCACCACGACATCCGTGTGCGCGAGTCCGACCATCGCGGCGCCCACCACGAAGTTGCTGTCACGGGACATGCCCGGCGTGCTGTTGACCTCCAGCACATACGGCTGGTCGTCCTCGGCGAGGATGAAGTCGACGCGCGCCGAACCACGCAGCCCGAGCCCGTCCCACAGCGTCGTGGCGTACTCGGTGACCTTGGCCAGAACCTCGGGCGGCAACTCGGCGGCCAGCACGGCTGCGGCGCCTCTGGAATCCACGTCGAGCTTCGTGTCGGCGTCGTAGAACTCCGCTTCGGTGGCTTCGGTGGCCAGCGGGGGAAGTACTACGACTGCGCCTCCGGGCAGCTCCAGCAACCCCACGGTCAGCGGTACGCCCGTCAGGTAGTCCTCGACCAGCACGGCTTCGCCTTTTTCGCCGGCAGCCTCCGCCAGCGCCCGGGGGAGGTCTGCCTGTTCGCGGACCAGGCTCATGCCTACGCTGGAGCCGCCGAAGGGTGGCTTGACCATTGCGGCCCGTCCGTTCCAGTGCATCGGGCCGCCGGACCAGACCCACCATCCCGGCGTGGGCACGCCGAGGCTCAGCATCACCCGCTTGCAGAGGATCTTGTCGGCGGACACCGCGGACGCGGCGACTCCGCTGCCGCAGTACGGCACGCGCAGGTAGTCGAGCAGGCCCTGCAGCCTCCCGTCCTCTCCGTACGGCCCGTGAAGGTTGGAGAGGGCTACGTCGTACCCGGCCAACTCCATGATGAAGTCGGGCTCGCACGGGTTCAGCACTTTCCAGCGGGCTCCGATGTCGTCTAGGGCCTCGGACAGGGCGGTCACGGAACGCTGGTCCACGGGGCACTTCGAGTGGTAGAGCCGGTCCTCCGCTGATACCGGCCCATAGACGAGGGCGACGCCCAGGCCCGCTCGGTCGCGCTGCCAGTCGCGAAGGTTCTGGGCGGTCTCTCGCACCGCGAGGGCAGAGTCGGAGTTGAGGAACACAGTCATGCGAGGACCCCTTCGAAGGTGTTGGTGACCGGCCCGCCGACCCAGTGGGTCCGCTTCGGCCGACCGGGATGTGGCCGGACCGTGAGCGGTTCTCCGGCGCGGTTGTGGACGGTGACGGCACGCGCCGATACGAGGCCGCGCAGGGTGGCGATGAAAACGGCCGCGACGGCTCCGCTTCCGCACGACAGGGTTTCCGCCTCGACGCCGCGCTCGTAGGTGCGGATCTTCAGCGTCTGGTTGCCGGCGGCTTGTACGAAGTTGACGTTCGTCCCCAGCGGGGCCAGGTCCGTGTGGTGGCGGACGAGGCGTCCGACGAGCACCGCGTCGATGGCGTCCACGTCGTCCACGACGGCGACGACGTGTTCGGTCCCGGTGTGGACGCTGTCGAACCAGGTCGGCCTGCCGTTGATGACTGTCTGCACGCGTCGGGGATGGACCACGCCGACCTCGGCCGTGACCCACACGGAGTCCTCGCTCACGATCGCCTCGTGCATCACCCCCGCCATGCGGAGACTCATCTCGCGGAAGCCGTGGTCATAGTGCGCGGCCCAGGCCGTACACCGCAGGGCGTTGCCGCACATCGTTGCGATCGAGCCGTCGGCGTTGAAGCAGCCGACTTCGAGGACGACCGGGCTGATGCTGATCAGGCTGCTGATGACAAGGCCGTCCGCACCTACGCCGGTCCGTCTGGCACAGAGGCGTTCCGCCTCCTTCGGCCAGTCTTTCTCGACGTCCGGTGCGGGGTCGGATAACAGGACGAAGTCGTTCCCCGCTCCGTGGATCTTGCGGAAGCGCATGGCAAAGCTCCTCGCTGGGCTGAGGTGACAGTTCTTGTGATGGCCGAACAGGGCCTGAGGTCAGAGGAGTTCGATGGGCCGATAGGTGGTCGTCGGCTTGTTCATGACCCACGGGGAGTGCCCGTCGAAGATCAGAACCCGGTGCCCCGCGGTACCGGCGGACCTCATGTCGCAGACCCGCAGGTACTGCCCGTCGAGGCATACGAAGTCGCCTATGCGGATATCGCCTGGCTGCCTCTGGCCGCCGATGGTGCCGAGGGGAGGAGGGGGCGCAGGAGCCGGATCGGTGGTGCGACGCTCGTACATTCAGCCTCTCCAGATGGCCAGGAGGATCGAACCACCGAGGGCCAAGACGCTTGCCACATAGGCGAGTTGTTGGTCGCGGGGGTTCACCGGGCGCCGACCAGATGGCTGTGGAGACGACTACGGATCGACGGGATACCGATCTCTCCGAGTGGCATCCAGGCCGCCGCGCCCGCTTCGATCACCCCGGGGGCGACGGCCCCGGAGTGGGCCCGGAAGAGATAGCGGAAGCCGATACGGAGGCGGGGGCCATACCTGTGTTGCCCCGCTCTGGTCACGTCGATCAGGAAGGGGCCCTCGCTGTCGGGCTCCGTCCACACCTCGCGGATGCCGACCGCCTCGGCCAACAGGCGCAAGGCTGCTCCGCTGAGCGAGTCGTCCTGTTCCTCTGGCTCCGCCTCCGCGAGGGCGAAGGCCCCTTCGTGCCGCAGAGACAGGACGCAGTTGCGTTCGTCGACGACGACCGCTCCCGTCGTCACCAGAGGGCAGCGCCGGCTATGAGTGCAGGCCCTACGCTGCGCGTGGTCGCGGGCGGCGTCGTACACCGGCATCAGCGCCATCTTCTCGTCAGGGTGCTCGTGGATGTAGTGGGACAGCTCCCGGATGATCTGGTCCTCCCGGATGCTCACGGGGCACCAAGCCCGTGGCGCTGCGTATAGACCCACAGGAGCCTGCGCGTGACGTCGGCGGCATCCCGGAGGTAGATGAAGGCGCCGAAGGAGGGGGTCTCCACGGTCGGGCGATTCCGCAGGTCGATGAGCCGGTACCCCCTGCGGAACAGTTCCCGGACGTCCTCGTCCTGGTCTGCTCCCAGATCCTCGCCGAGGAGGAGGTTGAGGTGCCCGATGATCTCCGGCAGGGACCCGTCCATGTCCTTGCGGGTGGAAGTGGCCATCTGCATGGAAAGGACTGCGTCGGTGCTCTCCGAAATCGTTTCGACGTCGACCGGGAGAACGTCGGGAACCTCGGTTCCTGCGCTGTCGGTTGCTCTCGATGCCTTGCCGATACTTGCCACAGTGATCACCGTTTCGCCCCTTCAGCGCACGTCTTCCAGCCGTGCCGGTAACGCTAGGAAGAGCGACGGGAGGGGCTCTATGAGTGTGCCGGAACTTGCCCGGCGTTCACCCCAGGGATTCGATGGCTGCCGTGATGATTTCGCGTGCCGCCGGGCCATAGACGGCAAGTTCGGCCAGATCCGTGAACGTCTGGGCATACATGGCAAGCTCGTGCTTCTGCGTGACGGCGAGGTGGGCCGAGACGAGTTCGACGTGGACTGTGTGGTCGTCGTACAGGAAGAAGCCCTCGACAGGCCAGAGGCTGGAACGGTCGGCCTCCTCGGGGATGATGCCGAGGCTCACCGAGGGAAGCGCCATAACGCTGAGCAGGTAACCGAGTTGACCGGCCATCACCTCAGTTCCGCCTATGCGCTTTCGGAGTGCCCCCTCTTCCAGGAGGACCGCGAACGTGTGGTTGCCGTACACGATCTGCTGCTTCTCCACGCGTACCTTGACGGCCGCCGGCACGTCATCGATGAGGCCGCGGCGGTCGCGAATGGAGGTGAGCAGCGCGGTGATGTACGAGGCCGTCTGCACGGGACCGGGAATGAGCCACGGCGAGTAAATACGGAAACGCTGCGTGCGTTCCCACAGAGGGACAACGGACTCCTGGGCCTGTTTCAGGCCGGTGCGCTCCAGCCGACGCCACTCGACATACATGCCCTCGATGCCACGGGCCGTCGAGACGAGATCCTCGGCCGCGTCCTCCGCGCCGCAAGCAGTGGCCCACGCACGAAGGTCGCGCTCCGAGGGCGGGCGCGTGCCGCTCTCGAAGCGCGAACACTTCGACTCGTGCCAGCCGAGGCTGCCGGCCAACGCCCGCTTGGTGAGCCCGGCTTCGAGCCGTATTTCGCTCAGGCGTTTGCCCAGGGCCCTGCGGGCTTCCTGAACGCTCGAAGATGGCGATGTCATGTCGCTGCGATGATGCTGTTCGAGTTATCGGGCCGACGGGGTCGGCTGGAACTCTGCGTGCGGTGTCGCCCGCGCCCATACGGCCTCGAAGGCCGACTCGCAGAGCTTTGCGACCTCCGGGTCTTCGGTGAGTTCCATCTCCATGTTCTCGCCTTCGCCGTCGAAGTGGTTGACGAGGACGAGGCTGGAGTCGAAGAGCCAGAAGTCGTTGCCCGGAAGAGCGAGGTCCGTGGCGTTGCGCCGGGAGAGCCAGCGGACGTCCTCGCCGGCGGCGATGTTCAGGCCGTCCGTCACGTCGTACTCGAAGCGGATGTACTCGCTGACGGGCGTCGACACGACGCGGGCCCGGCGGACCTCGACGCCTCGCGAGGTCGCCTCCGTGACGATGCCGTGCCAGTCACCCCAGCGCTCGGCCGGGTCGAGTGCCGTACCGGCCTGCCAGTCGGCGAAGGCCGGGTCCGACTTCATGTAGGCGTCGCGCATCTCCAGATGGACAGCCGTCCGCCGGCAGTCGCGGAACAGCTCCTCAAACGTCGGGGTCCTCATCAGCCTTCTTCACCTCCAGGAAGAACTGCACCATGCGCCGGGGGATCTCCACCACCGACTCATGGCCGGGGATGTCCATCTGCCCGAGGCGCTCGATGTCCTCCACCTTCAACCCCTGCACGAGGTAGCTGTCCTTCTCCTCGTCGAGGTAGATCGTGGGGGAGCCGCCACTGGGACTCTCCGGGTCCTTACCGAGCTTACGCAGGGCCATGATGTCCTCCTCGGATACCGGTAACGATCTCTGTGCCAGAGCTTGCCCGCGACGGGGCGGTGGAGCGAGGAACTTGCCGAAACTTGCCAGGATGTACGGGAGCTGGCCTTGCGCGGCCGAGGCCGGAGTAACGGGCAGCGGACCAACCGCCGCACTCCACGGGTGGCCTGATTCGACTGCCGCCCGTCCTTTCGACGCACACAGACACGTGGGGACGGTTCACTTCGACGGTTACCAGTTCGCCGGAGGCAGACAAGGAAGATCCCGAATGGACTGGATACTCCGCGGAGGTGCATGTCAACGTGGATGACCTTCCGAAACCCCAGGTCAACGAAGGTCGTTGACCCATCCCCGAGCCCACGGAGGCGCTCCTGCACCCGCACCACCCCAGCGATCCTTCCCGTCCCGACTTGTCGGACCCCGTGTACTGGGTCACCCCGCGTCACCTCGCCGGTGACGACGGCGCGCTCGCCGAGCGGATCGGCGACACCTTGGCCGACCTCGACTGGCGCATGTGGCCCACCTCCCGCCACACCCTGCTGTACGTGAGTCCGGACGAGCTGCGCGGCGCCGAGTGGATCCTCGCGGCCTATCCGTTCGAGCTGGGCGGTCTGCCCGTTGCCTGGCAGTTGAATGCCCGTCCGCACGTCGACTCCATGATGACGGAGTGGAACGCGTACTTCACCACCGGCGTCCCGTACGAGGCACTCGCCGATCTCATCGTGGCGATCGACGTCCGCGAGGCGCCCGCCACCGACTTCGAGGGGCCCGAGACGGTCCTCAACGCGCTTGGCGCACAAGGGTGGATCCGCGACGTGGACCGGCCTCGCACCACTGCCACGGATCCTGGGCTCTCCTCCAGCATGTCTCTGGAACCGGTGCCGCCGCTCATACAGGACGCAGACCCGCGCCCGGACCTGGTGGGCTGGCAGGCGTGGGCGGAACCTGTTCTCGGCGCCCCGTACCTGTGGTGCGCCAGCTTCAGCGCCAGCGTTCCGAACGATTTGGTCGCCGCGTTTGCTACTTCGCTTGCCTCACCGGTTTCGGTGCCCCGCCGCGCTGTGCCTGAGAACGCTGTGGGTCGGCTCACGGTCGTCTGCTGCGGCTGACGACCTCTGCCTCAGCGGGGTCGACTGCTCACCAAGGTCCAGGTTGCCTCCTGACCGCCCTGCTCTACCGGTGCCCTCTGTCTCGGCAGAGGGCACCGGCATATGTGCTGCATCACCGTGTCTTGCTGGGCTGGCTGTCTCGGTTCGGGGCGGGCGGGGCAGCGCGCCCGCTGCCCTTGGCCGCAGCGGGGGTGTGTTTGGGCATTGTGGTCGCGTCGGCGGGCAGGTTGGCCAGGTGGCGTAGCCGCCATACCAGTACGTCGCTGATCGAATCGGCGGTGCCCAGTTCCCGTCGTCCGGCAGCCTCGCCCAGCAGTGCAGCCGGGTCGTGGCCAGCGCGCTCGGTATCGGCGAGGGTGGCCGCCAGGGCGTGCCAGCCCGGCTCGGCCAGGATCTGCTCGGCCAGCTCAGGCACGGCCGCCCGCAGACGGGCGGCCTGCTTCTGGCGCAGAGGCTGGGACAGGCGCCGGCCCTGCTGGTACAGCACGCTCAACGGGACGCCGGCAGCGGCCTCGTAGGCGGTGCGCAGGTGTTCGGCGGCCTCGCGGGCTGCGGCGGCCTGCTGGGCGTGCTCCTTCTTCGCGTGCCAGTGGGCGGCGGCGGTGACGAGGAAGAACAACATGTCGATCGCCATCGCGGTGGTGGCGCCGTCTTCTGCGCGGCCGAGTGCCGGCCCGCTGTGGATCAGGTCGCGGGCGGCCTGGCGTAGGGCACGGTCGTGGCCGCGCTCGGCCTGGATGTGGGAGCGGGTGGCCCGCTCGAACACGAAGGCCGCGTCTCGCAGTTCATTGCGGGTGTGTGCGGCGGAGGTCTTGGCGAGCGCGTCCAGGACCTCTCCGGCCGCCGCGATCTGCGCGGCCACCTGGCCGTCCTCACCCTGATCGATGATCAACAGAGCTTGCCATGCTGAGGTGGCAGCACTGCGCCGCGCGGCGGCCGGACCGGGGGACCGGGGGGATGGTGTGCTGTCGCTTTGGATGGAGGCGTCGCTGTCGCCGGAGAAGCGTTTGCGGATGCGGGGCAGGGACAGGTCGGGGGCGAGGGTGGAGCCGGCGTAGAACACGGGCTCCTTGTCGCCGTTGCGGTTGTCCGGGAGGGCGACCTTGTAGCCGAGCAGGTCGCCGGAGGGTGCGGCACGTTTGCGGATCAGTAGGCCGGCGGCGGCCAGCCGGTCGAAGAACTCCTCCTCGCTCATGGCTCCGGCCACTGCCCGCCGTACGGCTTCCCGCAGCTCCTCGCGTGCCGCCTGCTCCCTGCCCTCGCGTTGCGCCTTGTGGCGTTCGGCGCTGGTGGGGGGCTTGGCGGCGGTGCCGTCCCCGGGCGGGACGCGACGCAGCCCGTAGTCGACTTCGATGCGGCGGCATTCGGCTTGGGCGCGGCGGGCCTCGTTGTGGCGGCGGGGTCGGCGGCCGTCGTCGCGGACGAGGGTGGCGATGATGTGGATGTGGTCGTCGGCGTGGCGGACGGCGGCCCACCTGCAGGCTTTCTCGTCGCCGTCGGGGGCGATGCCGGTGGCGGCGACCATGCGGCGGGCGATGGCCGCCCAGTCCTCGTCGGACAGGATCGGGTCCTCGGGAGCGGCCCGCACCGACAGGTGCCACACGTGCTTCTCGGGGCGTTTGCTGGCAGGCAGGGCGTTGACGGGCTGGTCGAGCAGGTGCTCAAGCTGCTGGTAGGTGGCGTTCGGGCCGCGGCCGGGGTCTGGGGTGAGTGGGTCGAAGGCGGCCACCAGGTGCGGGTCGGTGTGCACCTCGTCGGTGCCGGGGCCGTAGAGGTATTTGATGAGCCCGAACGTTTCGCTGCCGCGCTTGTGGATGCTGGGGATCACGCAGGGGCACCGCCGTCACGGTGGGCGAGCAGGGCATCGGCGGCGTCCTCCATACGGCGGGCGGCGCTGCGGACGGCTTTGGCCGAAGGATCCAGGTGGGGTGCGTCGGCGCCGGAGTTGAGGGCCTTGGCGACCTGGTTGAACAGGCCGTGGATGCGGCCCAGGTGCCGGCGGGCGGCGAACAGCTCGTCGATGACCTGCCGTTCGGTGGCGATCTCGGCGGCGGTGCGGTTCAGGTCGCGGGCGGCCTTGTCGACGGCGTAGGCGAGGAAGGCGGCGTTGGACATCTCGCAGTGGGAAGCAGCGTCGGTGAAACGCTTGAACTCGGCGTCGTTCATACGGCAGCTGGGCTGGTGCAGACGCTTGCGTGCTTTTGGCTGACGCGGGCGCTGACGTCTTTTCGAGAAGGATTCGGGCTGACGGTTCCCTCCTGGCTGCGGTCCGCCCTCGGTCGCTGCCTGACGGTCCGGTGCCCCCAGGCGCCGGGCTGTTCCTGCCACCCCTGGGGCGGGAACTCCGGGAGCATTGCTCCCGGTACAACTTGCTGTGCCGTTGTCTGGGGCAGTGGTCGTCTCCTGCGGTGCGGTGGGGCGTTCGTGGTGCTGGTTGTGCACGCTCGGTTCTCCGTGGGGTCTGCGTGATGAGGGGTGCTGGTGCTGTTTTGCCAGGGCGGGCCGTCGTTCCGGGCGGGTGAGGAGCGCGGAACGCGCCGGATCTGCTCTCGGCCGGCCGTCGGAGATGGTCCGACATCGTGGGTCGGCGGGTACGGGCGGGCGGGACTCTTGGGGACCGGTCCCCGAAGCGACGTGATCCACGGTCCCGGGATCGTTGGGGACCGCGCTGCGATGGTCGTTGGGGACGGTCCCCCTGACGTTGAGTCAGGGGGACCGTCCCCGTCCCCGTGTCGCCGCACCAGACGGTCCCCAAGGTGTCAGGGCCGGTCGGGGACCGGTCCCCGAGTTTGGGGACCGCTGCGGGGACCGGCCTCATAGCGCCCTGAGCAGGGGTTTCCCAGAGTGAACCGGCCCCGTCCCGCCACTGTCCATGTCGGTCCCCGACAGCTCTGTCGCAGCGGTCCCCGGCCCCGTCCTTCTCGGTCCCGGTGGACGCTCCTGCGTTGCTCCGCGCGGGACGGTCCCCGTCTCGATCTTGGTCCCGGGGAACGTCGGGGACCGAGGCGCGGTCCCCCATCTGATTGTGTTCGGTCCCCGGTTCGGCGTGGTGCTCGTAGGTACGGTCCCCGTTCGCCGCGTACAACCGACCGGGGACCGACGGATGTCTGACCGGGGTGGTGCCACGTCGCTGTCTGACGATGCGAGGTGGAGGTGGAGGTGGCAAGGATGAGTGGGGCGGTCAGACGGTGGGCGCGGTGCGGCGTCGTCGGTCGGGGCCGGTGAGGACGACGCGTTCGGTCATCTCGGCGAGGCGGGAGGTGACGCGGTCGCCGAGCGCGGTGCGCAGCTCGGGGATCGGCAGGTTGGTGGTGATGAGGGTGGGGAGCATGTGCTCGTACCGGTGGTTGATCAGCCGGTACGTCAGTTCCTCGGTCCACTCGCTGGTCTTGGCCGCGCCGAGGTCGTCCAGGAGCAGCAGCGGGCAGCGGGCCAGCGTCTGGAGGTCGCGTTCGGCGTCGTGGCCGGCGCGGGGGCGCAGGCGGGCGTAGAGGTCGGCGGTGGTGGTGGCTTCCCAGCGCAGGCGGACGCCTCGGCTCAGGAGGGCGCGGACGGCGCCGTACGCCTGGTACGTCTTGCCCGTGCCGGTGGGGCCGGCGATCAGCAGCGACGGTCCTTCGGCGATACCCGGACCGCCGGGCCCGGGGCGCCCTGCTCCGGAGATCTGGTCGGCCCAGGCGGTGATCCGGGGGTGGTCGGCCAGGGCGCGGCGGTAGCGGGCGGGGATGCGGGCGTCCGCGAGTTCCAGGGCGGTGACGGGCTCGGCCGGCGGCTCCCCGGCAGCGGCGGCGGTGGCGTCGATACCGCGGCGGGCCAGGATGCTGTTGAGCCGGTCGGCGAGTGGGCCGACGCACTGGGGTTCGCGGGTGAGGGTGGCGGTCAGAGTTCACCTCCGTAGGCGGCGGCGATGTCGGTGGGGTTGGTCCAGGGCCGGTGCACGGCAGGGGTGTTGGGCGTGGCGTTCATGACCTCGTTCACGAGGCTGGGCAGGGAGCTGGGGTGCATGCCCTTGGCCCGGTGGCGTTCGAGTGCGGCTCGGAGGTGGGCGGGTGAGACGCCCTCGTCGAGCAGCTTGCGCACCTGTCGGCCGAGATGGCCGAGGAAGTCGCCCGGTGGGCGGTGGTGGCACGCGGCGACGTACTCGGTGATGAGTTGCTGCGCCGAGACCGTGTTGGGCGCTGGGGCGCTTGCGCCCCCCGAAGGGGTATTTCCTAGATCCATGATCCTAGGTCCTAGATCCGGGCAGTGAGGCTCCACCGACGGCTCCGGGAGTCCTCCGTGAGTCCTCGCGGAGGATTGCGTGAATCCGTCCTGACCTGCGGATTCGTCATCGGTACCCTGATTCAGTGCGGGCTCGCGCATCTCCGGTGTGCCCTCACGGAGGGCGCCGTGAGATGGCGGTGAGGGCTCCGTGAAGCCGGCCCCGGCTGCGCTCGGATTGGCTCCGGCCGGAACGTCGTGGTGCGGGCAGGCGGGGAGGCGGCTCACGCTGGGCCGGTTGATCTTCTGGTGCTGGTGCCAGGTGACGATGTGCAGGTACCGCTTGTCGTCCGGCCCCGTGTAGCGGCAGATCAGACCGGCGTCGGAGAGCTGGGCGAGGTCCGTCTCGACGCCAGAGGGCCCGTGTTCCGGGCGCAGGACCCACAGCTGTCCGGCGACGATTGCGGCGTGGTCGCGGTGGCGGCCCTGGTCGT
The DNA here is from genome assembly GCF_001280005.1 of Streptomyces sp. NRRL WC-3618. Taxonomy (GTDB): domain Bacteria; phylum Actinomycetota; class Actinomycetes; order Streptomycetales; family Streptomycetaceae; genus Streptomyces. Next base: position 15,496 of record NZ_LGDW01000371.1, read on the forward strand.
CGGCTTGGGTGAGCAGGCCGAGGAAGGTGCGCTCGGCGGTCAGGGTGACGGCGGCCAGGGACTCGGAGACGAAGGCTTCGGGCTTGATGGTGCGGATTCGTGCCAAGAGGGGGCGGTCCTCACTCGGTTGCTGGTGGGCGGGCACCCACGGCTCACCGTCGATCGTGGCGGTACGGGCGTCAGGGGCAGGGGAGTTGGCCGACCGGCGGCGCGGGGCGCGCTGGTGGCCGCTCGCGCTTTCCGGGGGTGTCGTCAACATAGCCACACCCAAGCCGCGCAAGTCCAGCCCCATCCCGCGCAATCTCTTACGGCAGAAGGGCGGCCGAAAAGCAGGCGGTAAAGGACGGTCCCAAAACTGTAGGGCACGATCGGCCGTTGACGAAATAGTTGCCCTGGACGCCGAGCCAGAAGCATCACATCGGGAAGCCGTTGACGTGCCGCCGACGGGGAAGCTACAACACAACACCCCACGTCAGAAGTGCATCGAGAGGTGTGATTCGAGGCCGCGAGCCCGGGGCCGGGGGATGGGAAAACCACCCTTTTCGTTGTCCGGGCGGAGGCAACATAGCCGACGATCCCCGGTTTACCAAACCGGGGAATGCAAGCGAAACTGGAGTCATGGCAGCACGTTCTCTGGAAATGGGTCCGGCAGGAATACGGACCGCCCGCACCATCGAAATCCTCCGTAACGAACGCGGTCTCGCCCAGCGTCAGTTGGCCGACCGAGTCACGGCCATTGGCCGTCCGATGTCCAACACGATGCTGTCCCGAATCGAACGCGCCCAGCGGCGCTGCGACGTCGACGACCTCGTCGTCATCGCAGAGGCCCTTCTCGTCTCGCCCCTCGTGCTCCTGCGCGGGCCGAGTACTTCGTGAAGAGTTCGTCCGAGGACTCGGGTCTCCTCCGTTCAGGAAGACTCCGACGTGCGCTGAGCCAGGTGTCCCGGCAGACCGAAGAAAGTGACGATTCTTGTCCCCTCCTACCTCGAAGCAGTGGTCGAAAGAAATGGGGCAAGGAGGCCGGCCGACCGGGAGTCACCCTCCGGGTGAGCACCTCGGTAGGGCCCCGGCAAGGTGCCCTCGGCGTCAGAGCTGCCGCCCATCGCCACAGCGGGACCGCGCTCCAGACGAGATGTAGGTCCATAGCCGCACCCGCGCAGTGCGGGGCGTCGCCGTAGCAGCGAGAGGGGGCGAAGACGCGCTCCTCGCCCACGCCGGGGACGCCAAGGCCACGCCCAATCACCTGACGGCTGCCTCGTGTTGCCGGGTTCCGGCAACACCCGCGACTCCTTGGTGCCCATCAACGATCTGTCAAAGACGCATCAAGGGAGAGTAAGGTTCCCGTTGGTGTGCCGGGAAGCCTGGTCGGCGAGTAGGGGACAAATCTCTCTTCCGATCGGGGTGGCCGTCATGGTGCTCGTGGTGGTGTTCGGCGCCGCGCTGTTGGTGGCGGTGCTGTTGTCGGGCCTGGCGGCGCGGACGGTGCTCTCCACGTCTTTTCTGTTCCTGGTCGGCGGAGCGCTGGTCAGCGACGGGTTCCTCGGCCTCATCCACATCACGCCGGACAGCGAGATCGTGTCCCTGACGGCCGATCTGGCGCTGTTCGCGGTGCTCTTCACCGACGGCATGCACGTGTCGCTGCCCAAGCTGCGTGCCAACTGGAAGAACCCGGCGCGCGCTCTGGGCCTGGGCATGCCGCTCGCGTTCGTCTTCATGGCCCTGGTGACCCACTACCTGGTGGGGCTGGACTGGACGACGTCGTTCCTGGTCGGCGCCGTCCTGGCACCGACCGACCCGGTGTTCGCGTCGGCGATCGTCGGGCGCGCGGAAGTCCCGGCCAAGTTGCGGCAGTTGCTGAACGTGGAGAGCGGCATCAACGACGGGCTCGCCCTGCCCGTGGTCCTGATGCTGATCGCGGCCGCCGGCCCGACAGCGGACAGCGCGGAAGCCTCCGGCTCCACCATTGCGATGGAACTGCTGCTCGGCCTGGTCTTCGGCGTCGTCCTGCCGCTGCTGGTCAACGGACTCGTCCGCTTCCGGCTGCTGGGCGCGGAGCCCAAACTCCAGCCGCTCCTGCCGCTGGCCACCGGAATCATCCTGTACGCGACCTGCCACCTCACCCACGCCAACCCCTACCTCGCCGCCTTCTCGGCGGGCGCCACTCTGGCCCACGTGTCGCCGGAGGCGAAAACGTCCTTCGAACCGCTCGGCGAGGCGCTGTCGGAGCTGGCGAAGTTCGCGGCGCTCCTGGTGTTCGGCGCGCTGCTGACCCCGCAGTTGTTCGGCGACCTGTCGTTGGGCGGCTACGTGGCGGTGATTCTGGCGATCGTCCTGATCCGTCCGGCCTCGCTGCTCATCTCGCTGCTGGGTACGACGATCTCCCGCAAGGAGAGGCTGGTGGCGGCCTGGTTCGGCCCGAAGGGCTTCGCCTCGGTGGTCTACGGACTCCTGGTCCTTCAGTCCGGCATCCCGCAGGCCGAGGAGGCGTTCACACTCGTCGCGGTCTGTATCGCCTTCTCGATCATCGCCCACAGTTCCACGGACGTTCCGATCGCGCGTGCCTTCGACGTCGACGACCTCGTCGGCATCCCGGACAGGGACCAGCCCGGCACCGTCCCGCCGGAGGAGGGCCGCTTTGACGCTCGCGCGTGACCTGGCCCGCCCCTATCCGACGGTGCGGGTCGACGACGACGCCCAGGAGGCGGCGCGGCTGCTGGTACGCGAACGGTTGCCCGCCCTGCTGGTTCTCGACCAGCTGGAGTGCCCGTACGCGATCGTCCCCGCCGTCCAGCTGCTCGGCGCTCTGGTGCCCGAATACGACTGTCAGGACCTGCTGCCGGCCATGATCGGTGATCGCTTCGACGAGGATGTCCGAGGGGTACTGTCCGGACGGCCCGTGGCCGACTGGCTGCCCCGGCACCGCGTCACACCGGGCCTGGTGGGTCCGGAGGAGTCGCCGTCGGAGGTCGCCGCTCTCATGGCACGCAAGGACTGTCCCGTCGTCGCGGTGATCGAGCGCGACGGCGGTGCGGTCACCCTGCTCGGCGCGATCACCGGGGACGTCTTGTTGGAGCACTTCATCGGAGGACCGTGAACGACTGGCAGAGCTGGGCGGCGGTCGTCGTCTTCGTCGGCGCGTACGCCCTGATCATCAGCGAGAAGATCCACCGTGTCGCCGTCGCCCTCGGCGGTGCCGGGCTGATGCTGGCGATCGGGGCGACCGACGACAAGTCGGCGTTCTACTCCGAGCACAGCGGCATCGACTGGAACGTCATCTTCCTACTCATGGGCATGATGATGATCGTCGGCGTGCTGAAGCAGACCGGCATGTTCGAGTACCTGGCGATCTGGTCGGTGAAGAAGGCCCGGGCGAAACCTTTCCGGGTGATGGCCATGCTGGTCGTGATCACGGCGCTGGTCTCGGCCCTGCTGGACAACGTCACCACAGTGCTGCTGATCGCGCCGGTGACGCTGCTCGTCTGCGAGCGTCTCGCCCTGCCGGCGGTTCCGTTCCTGATCGCCGAGGTCATGGCGTCGAACATCGGCGGCACGGCGACCCTGGTCGGTGATCCGCCCAACATCATCATCGCCAGCCGGGCCGGGCTGACCTTCAACGACTTCCTGGTCCATCTGGCGCCGATCGTGGCCGTCCTGGTGGTCGCCCTCCTCGTGCTGTGCCGGGTGATGTTCCGCAAGTCCTTCGTCTACGACGGGGACCGGGCCGCCGAGATCATGGCGCTTGAGGAGCGTGAGGCCATCAAGGACCCGCGGCTGCTCGTGCAAGGGATCGTGGTCCTGGCGCTCGTGGTCGCGGGCTTCGTCCTGCACCCGGTGCTGCACTACGAGCCCAGCGTCGTCGCCCTGCTCGGCGCCGGGCTGCTCATCGCCGTCTCCACGGCGGAGACCGGAGAGGTGCTGAAGGAGGTGGAGTGGCCCACCCTGGCCTTCTTCGCCGGACTCTTCATCATGATCGGCGGCCTGATCGAGACCGGTGTGATCGAGGAGATCTCCAAGGCCCTGGCCGACGCGATCGGTGACCACGAACTCGGCGGATCCATGACGATGCTCGGCGCCTCCGCGGTCCTGTCCGGCATCGTCGACAACATCCCCTACGTCGCCACCATGGCCCCCATCACCAGCGACCTCGTCCAGAACATGGGCGGCACCGGCGACCACGTCATGTGGTGGGCTCTTGCTCTCGGCGCCGACCTGGGAGGCAACGCCACCGCCATCGGCGCCTCCGCCAACGTCGTCGTCCTCGGCATCGCCGAACGCAACCGCCAGCCCATCTCCTTCTGGCAGTTCACCAAGTACGGCCTGGTCGTCACCGGCGTGACCGTGGCTATCGCGCTCGGCTACGTGTGGCTGCGCTACTTCGCGCTCGGCTGACGCCACCCGAAGCGGGCCGGAGCCCTGTCCCTCACGTGCGAACCGCACCCGTGGTGACTCGTCTGACGTCAGACCTCGTCGTCGGGCCACCCGAGGAGCCGGGCACCGATCACTGCGGTCTGCAGGGTGTAACGGTGGACGGGATCGCCGGGGTCGGCGCCGGTGAGCTTGTGGATGCGCTCCAGGCGATAGGTGAAGGCCCGCACGCTCAGGCTCAGGCGCCGGGCCGCCTCGGCGGCGACGCAGCCGGAGTCGAAGTACGCCGTCAACGTCTCGACGAGGGGACGGGCGCCGCCTCGTGCGCTCAGCAGGGGGCCGAGGGTGTTGTCGACGAGGTCGGCCATGGCCTGCCGGTCGCGGGTCAGCACCGGGTAGACGAGGAGATCGGCCGCGCGCAGTACGGGCTCGTTGATCTGCAGCCGGTCCGCCAGGTCGAGGGCGTTGAGTGCCTCTTCGTAGGAGTGCACGACGCCGCCGGCACCGGGGTGGGGACGTCCGATGGCGACCCGGCCGCCCTCGGTGACCGCGTACGCCTGCTTGGCGAAGAACGTCAGGACGTCGTCCTGGTCCCCGGGAGCGATGCAGACCAGTCGGCCGTCCTTGGTGGTGAGTAGAATGCGCCGCTCGCCGAACCGGCTGACCACGGCCCTCTCCACCTGTCGGGTGGCCGGGTCGGTCTCCTCGACGGGCTTGCCGCCCTGCGCGACGGCGACGGCGTGGGCGCGGGAGAGGAGCAGACCGAAGCGTTCGGCCCGCTCTGCCAGGCGGCCCAGGTCGCTACGGCCGTAGAGCAGGTCGTCGATGAACTCCCGCCGTACGGCCTCCTCCTGTCGAACGGCGAGCTGCTGTGCCCGCTCGTGTCCCTCGGCGAAGGCGTCGATCGCCTGCTCGACGGCGGCGAGCGCGGCTTCACCGGCCGAGGCATACAGGACGGGCCAGTGCTCACGGGCCACGGCCAGGTGCCGACGAACGACGGCCCGCACGCCGAAACCGGCCTCCGCCGCGCGTTCCCCCTGGGTCCGCAGGGATTCCAACTCGTCCCTGGTGAAGCGGCGACCCGTCGCGCACACGTCGGTCAGTATCTGGACATACCCCTCCAGATACTGGTCGGGGACCTTCCGCCCTGTCACACGCCCTCCTGACTTCCTGATGCTTTGCCTACACGTTCCTGACGCATGCTGAGCAAGACTGGCAGATCAGGGGCTGGAGGAGGAGCTCGGCCTCAAGGGCGCTCGCGATTTCCGGGTCCTGGCGAGGTGATGACGGCTGCTGTGGCCGGGGAGCACACACTCACGCCCCTCACCGGAGAGGGTTCCCTGCCGTCTTTTCCAGGCGTCGCTGACGCATCTTCTTGGGAGTGAGCCGCCCCGGATCTGTTTCCGGCCGCGGATGAGCGACACATGGACCGGTGCCCACCGCGTTGTGTCGACCCCTGGCATAAAGAAGGCGTCAAGACTGCCGGAGCACGGCAATGCGCCGCAGGGCATGCCCAGTTCAAGATGATGGAGGCAGCAGTACGGGAATCGGGAGCCGAGCTCAAGGGGGTGGGGACATGGGGCACGTCGTCGACGCCGCCGTGCGGTTTCCCACCGTCTTCCTCACCTCGGCCCTGGTCGTCGCTCTCGGCTTCTGGCTGCTGGTGCTGCTGGGCCGGGCCGACGCGCGCGCCTTCGATGCCGACGCCCCCTGGCTGACCAGGTCTCTTGCCGGAATCCCGGCCGCTGCCGCGGCCTCCGTCGTGGTCTTGAGTGCCTGGCTGGTCAGCCTCACCGGAACGGTCCTGATTGACCTGGCACGCCTGACCGGTCCTGGCGGCGCTGCGGCCCGGGTCGCGTTGCTCGCCGTGTCCACCCTCGTCGCGTGGCCGGTGACACGAAGGTCAGCGGTCCTTCTCGCCAGGTTGTTCCCAGAGCGCTCCGGGTCGTACCGAGGGGCTGCTGCGAGCAGTGCTCCGTATGACCCTGGCAGTCCCCCCGCGCACGGCTGAGCCGTCCACGGGGCCTCACGGCCTAATCGCTCTGGCGCGCCCGCTGGACGCGTGACGCATGTCGTACGCACACCTGACACATCTGCCCGCAGTCGAGCGGGTCACCCGGCTTCGTCGTCGAGGCGCCAACTCCTCGCAGACTTCAAGGATTTCGTATGGATGCCTTCACCGTGGGCGTCGGCGTGCTCATCGCCGCCTGCCTGCTTGTCGCGACCGCTGTGCTGTTCGTCGTCTCCCGGCTGTTCCGCAAGGTGGAGCAGGGCAAGGCGCTGATCGTCTCCAAAGTGCGCAAGGTCGACGTGACCTTCACCGGGCAGGTCGTGCTGCCGGTGCTGCACAAGGCCGAGGTGATGGACATCTCGGTGAAGACCATCGAGATCACGAGGGCCGGCAAGGAGGGGCTGATCTGCCAGGACAACATCCGCGCGGACATCCGGATCTCGTTCTTCGTGAAGGTCAACAAGACCGTCGAGGACGTCATCAAGGTCGCCCAGGCCGTCGGCACCGTGCGCGCGAGCGACCGCGACACGCTGCAGGAGCTGTTCCACGCGAAGTTCTCCGAGGCGCTGAAGACGGTCGGCAAGCAGATGGACTTCACCGACCTGTACACCAAACGCGAGGAACTCCGCTACAAGATCATCGAGTTGATCGGCATCGACCTCAACGGCTACCACCTGGAGGACGCGGCGATCGACTACCTGGAGCAGACGCCGCTCACCCAGCTCGACCCGGCGAACGTCCTGGACGCCCAGGGCATCCGGAAGATCACCGAGCTGACGGCCATCGAGCACGTACGCACCAACGAGGCGCAGCGCACGGAGGAGAAGGAGATCACCCGGCAGAACGTCGACGCCCGCGAGGCCATCCTGGAGCTGGAGCGCCGGCAGGCCGACGCGGAGATCAAGCAGCGGCGGGAGATCGACACCGTACGGGCCCGGGAGGAGGCCGAGACGGCACGGGTGATGGAGGAGGAGCGGCTGCGTGCACAGGGCGCGTTCCTCAGGACCGAGGAGCAGCTCGGTGTGCAGCGGGAGAACCAGGCTCGTGAGGTCGCCGTCGCGGCGAAGAACCGCGAGCGGGTCATCGCCATCGAGAACGAGCGCATCGAGAAGGACCGGCAGCTGGAGGTCATCGCGCGGGAGCGGGAGACGCAGCTGACGCAGATCGCCGCCTCCAAGGAGGTCGAGGCCGAGAAGCGGGAGATCGCCGAGGTCATCCGCGAGCGGGTCGCGGTGGACCGTACGGTCGCCGAGCAGGAGGAGGCCATCAAGAAGCTGCGGGCCGTGGAGGAGGCCGAGCGCGGTCGGCAGACCGTGATCATCGCAGCCGAGGCCCAGGCGCAGGAGAACCTGGTCAAGGACATCAAGGCGGCCGAGGCCGCCGAGCAGGCCGCCGTGCACCGCGCCGCCGAGGAAGTGACCCTGGCCGAGGCCCGGTTGAAGAGCGCCGACCTCGACGCGCAGGCCAAGCTGCGGCTCGCCGAGGGAGTCCAGGCGGAGGCCGCCGCCGAGGGTCTGGCTGCTGTCCAGGTGCGGGACAAGGAGGCCGAGGTCATCGAGAAGGCCGGCCGTGCGGAGGCGGAGGCGGCCGGGGCTCGGATGCGGGCGGAGGCGGAGGGCGCCCGGGCGAAGGCGCTCGCGGAGGCCGAGGGCATCGGCGAGAAGCTGAAGGCGGAGGCGGCCGGTCTGACGGAGAAGGCTGCGGCGATGGCCGCGCTCGACGAGGCGTCCCGCGGCCACGAGGAGTACCGGCTGCGGCTGCAGGCGGAGAAGGAGATCAGGCTCGCCGGACTCGACACGCAGAAGCACGTCGCCGAGGCGCAGGCCACGATCCTCGCCACCGGCCTGGAGAACGCCGACATCAACATCGTCGGCGGGGAGTCGGTCTTCTTCGACCGGCTCGTCAACTCGATCGCGCTCGGCAAGAGCGTCGACGGGTTCGTCCACCATTCCGAGACGGCTCAGGCCCTCGCGGGGCCCTGGCTGGACGGCTCGTCGAGCTTCACCGACGACCTCAGCCGCGTCCTCGGCTCGGTCTCCACGGCGGACGTGCAGAACCTGACCGTCTCTGCCCTGCTGATGAAGTTGATGAAGACGGGCGGAGCCGATTCCGGCGCCCTGGAACAGCTGCTCAGCAAGGCCGGCGAACTGGGTGTCGCCGACGCCTCACTCGCAGCCCTGAACGGCAACGCCAGGGTCTGACAGACCGCGGTCCGGAGCTGCCGCACAGGGGACGGCAGCTCCGGACCGCTTTTTCCGACTTTCCGAGAGGGATCCCATGACCACCGGTCTGGACACCGGCACGTACGAGGTGCTGCGCGACCGCCTCACCGCGCAGGTCGCCGACCTCGCCCGCCGAGCCGAGGCACTCAACGCCCGCCGGACCGAGGAGTTCGGCTCCACCCGGCTGGAACTGAGGAGCACCCAGCGGCTGCGCACCGAGCACAACTGCGTGCCCCGAGACATCGTCGCCGTCGGCGGGGCCCTGCTCTTCGGTCACAACGTCTTCCTCGGCCGGGGGCCCGAGACGGCCGTCGGCGACGTGTTCGCGCTGCACGACCGCGACCTGAACCGGCTCCCCGACGACGCCGTACCCGGCCTGCTGGACGACCCGGCGTTCGTCCGTGAGTTCGACGCGCTCTACCGCTACTACCGGCAGGCCCACCTGCTGCAGCTTCGCCGTGTCGAGGGCAAGTTGCTGGCCGTCTTCCAGACCGGGGAGAAGACCGGAGACATCCGCGTCCTGCGCTGGGCCGTCACCGACGACGGCCAGGTGTCCTTCCTGGACTCGCGCGGGGACCGCGACGAGCATCTCAACGTATTCCCGCCCTCCCACGACTTCGAGTGGACCGTCACCACCCGGGAGGACCACGTTCTCGGCCGCCATCCACACGTCTCCATCGAGGGCGAGGTCTTCGTCGCGACCGTCGGCGGCACCCTCACCGTCAGGGTCGAGAACAACACCGAGACCGCCGAGGGCATTTACGCGGAGCCGGTCGACGAGCCGCTGCAGTCCCTTGCCGACGCCGACATCACGTACGCGCGCGTGGGCGCCCTGATCCTGATCCGTGTGCGTCCCTACAAGGAGGACACCGACCGCCACCTGGTGTTCAACACGCTCACTAGGACGGTCGTCCGCCTGGACAGCATCGGGCAGGCGTGCCGTCGGCTGCCCGAGGACCAGGGCATCGTCTTCCCCGGCGGGTACTGCCTGGCCACAGGCACGTACAAGACCTTCGACGGCGTCGCCGCCCCCTTGGACACGGCAGCCCTGGAGTTCGAGCGAGTGGTCCGCTCGCCCAACGGTGAGGACGTCCTGTTCGCGTTCCACGCGCGCGTGGAGGGACGCAGCCTGCTGCTGCCGTACAACGTGATCCGCAAGGAGGTCGCGACCCCGCTGTCCTGCCACGGCTGGGCGCTCTACGACGACGGCGCGCTCGTCGTGCTGCGCGCCGACAACGACGAACCACAGCGCGTCCACCCCGTTCAGCTCTGGAACTCGCCCTTCGTCTCCGACACCCACGCCGCCGCCCAGCCGGCAGGCACCGGCCCGCTCGCCCGTGTCGGCAACGCCGACCTCGTACGCGGCATCTCCGACTGCCTGTCCATCACCCGCGCCGTCACCGAGACCACCCCTACGAGCGAGGTGTACGAGGCACTGGCCGCCGCCTGCGTCCGGGCGGCGGACTCCTACCACTGGCTGGGCGAGCCCGAACTCGGCGATCTGCACGAGCCGCTCACGCAGGTGCGGGCCACCGCTGAGCAGGTCTTGGCCGAGTTCGAGGCCGTTCAGACCCTCACCCGGCAGGCATCGGACGCGCTCACGGAAGCCGGAGAACGGGTCGCCGCTGTCGTACGGCGTCTGCGCGGCGAGGCCCCGCGCAGCGCCGCCGCCTGGATGACCGGCCTGACCGAACTGCGCCATGCTCAGGGCCACCTGCTCACCCTCAAAGGCATGCGGTACGCCGACACCGGCCGCATCGACGAACTCGCCGCCGAAGCTGAGGCCGACCTCGCCACTTTCGGACAGCGGGCCGTCACCCACCTCGCGCGCGTGGACGCCTTCGCCGGCCACCAGGCCGACATCGAGCAACTCGTCACCGACGCCGAGGCGATCGCCACCGTCGCCGAAGCCGCGCCCGTCACTGCCCGCCTCGACGAACTCGCCGAGGGGCTGCGCACCGTGACCGAGGTCGTCACGGGTCTCGACATCGGCGACGCCACCGTCCGTACGTCCGTCCTGGGACGGATCGCCGAGATCCTCGGCGGCGTCAACCGGGTCCGCGCCCTCCTCGACGGGCGCCGCCGCGCACTCCTCGACCGTGAAGGACGAGCCGGCTTCGCCGCCGAGTTCGCCCTGCTCGGCCAGGCAGTCACCGGCGCGCTCGCCGTCGCGGACAGCCCCGAGGCGTGTGAAGAACAACTCGCCCGTCTGCTTGTCCAGTTGGAGAACCTGGAGTCCCGGTTCGCGGAGTTCGACGACTTCCTCGGCGTCCTCGCGGACAAGCGCGACGAGGTCCACAACGCGTTCGCTGCCCGTAAGCAGACCCTCGCCGATGCTCGTGCCCGCCGCGCCGAACTCCTCGCCGACTCGGCGACCCGGGTACTGCGGACGGTCACCCGTCGCGCCTCCATGCTCGCCGACACGGACGCCGTCACCACGTACTTCACCTCGGACCCCATGGTCGCCAAGGTCCGCCGCGTCGTCGACGAACTGCGCGAACTCGGCGACCAGGTCAGGTCGGAGGAACTCGACGGCCGCCTCAAGGCCGCCCGCCAGGAGGCCCGCCGGTCCCTGCGCGACCGCGCCGACCTCTACACCGACGACGGCCGCACCCTCCGCCTGGGCGCGCACCGCTTCGCGGTCAACACCCAGCCCCTCGACCTCACCCTCGTCCCGCACGGCGAAGGACTGGCCTTCGCCCTGACCGGCACCGACTACCGCTCCCCGGTCACCGCCCCCGACTTCGCCGCCACCCGCCCCTACTGGGACCGGACCCTGCCGTCGGAGTCGCCGGAGGTCTACCGCGCGGAGCACCTCGCCGCCCGTCTGTTGGACGAGCACGGTCCGGCGGCGCTCGCGGACGCCGGCCTGCCCGCCGTTGTGCGGCAGGCGGCGGAGGCGGCATACGACGAGGGGTACGAGCGCGGCGTCCACGACCACGACGCGACCGCGATCCTCGCCGCACTTCTGCGCCTGTACGAGGGCGCCGGTCCGCTCCGCCACGAGCCCGCCGTACGCGCCACCGCCCATCTCTTCTGGGCGCACGGCACGACACCCGAGGAGCGTGAGAGCTGGACCCGGCGAGCGGTATCAATGGCGCGCGCCCGGGACACGTTCGGACCCGCACCGGCGATTGCCGACCTGCGGGCCGAACTGGCCGAGGCGATCGGCACACAGGCGGCGGCCACCTACCTCTTCGAGGAGTTGACGAGCGGCCCCGACGGCTTCGTCATCAGCGCCGGCACCCGCACTCTGCTCGACAAGTTCCGCCGTACGGTGGGCACGTCGGCCTACGACGACGACCTCGCCACAGTCGGCGACCTGGCCGCCCGCAAGCAGCTCGTCGAGGCGTGGCTGTTCTCGTACGTAGCCTCGACCGGCACCGACCCCACCCCCGGCGACCTGGCCGAGGCGGTGGCCGCCGAACTCTGCCCCGACCTGGCCCGCTACGACTCCGACGCGCCGCTGACCGGAACGGTGGAAGGGCTGCTCGGCGTCCACCCCCGCATCACCGACCGGTCCCTGTCCCTCCGCGTCGACGAGTTCCTCGCCCGCACCCACACGTTCCGCACGTACGACGTCCCGGCGCACCGCGCCTACCAGCGCCGCCGAACAGAACTGATGGCCGCCGAACACGACCGGCTCCGCCTGGACGAGTACCGGCCCCGGACCATGTCCGCGTTCGTGCGCAGCAGGCTCATCGACGAGGTCTACCTCCCGCTGATCGGCGACAGCCTCGCCAGGCAACTCGGCACCACGGGCGACACAAAACGCACCGACACCGGCGGCCTGCTGCTGCTCATCTCTCCGCCGGGCTACGGCAAGACGACCCTCATGGAGTACGTCGCCGACCGCCTCGGCCTGATCCTCGTCAAGATCAACGGCCCCGCCCTCGGGCATGCCGTCACCTCCCTCGACCCGGCCGAGGCCCCGAACGCGACGGCCCGCCGAGAGGTCGAGAAGATCAACTTCGCGTTGGAGACGGGCAACAACACCCTCCTCTACCTGGACGACATCCAGCACACCTCGCCCGAGCTCCTGCAGAAGTTCATCCCGCTGTGCGACGCCACCCGCCGCATGGAGGGCGTACTGGACGGGGAGCCGCGCACCCACGACCTGCGCGGCAAACGCTTCGCCGTCTGCATGGCCGGCAACCCCTACACCGAGTCCGGCGCGCGCTTCCGAGTGCCGGACATGCTCGCCAACCGCGCCGACGTCTGGAACCTCGGCGACGTCCTGACCGGCAAACAGGACGCCTTCGCGCTCAGCTTCATCGAGAACGCCCTCACCGCGAACCCGGTCCTCGCCCCGCTCGCCGGCCGCGACCACGCTGACCTCGACCTACTCATCCGCCTTGCGCACGACGACACCACGGCCCGCGCAGACCGGCTCACCCACGCATGCGCGCCCGCCGAGCTGGAGCGGATCCTGGCCGTGCTGCGCCACCTGTTCACGGCCCGCGCGACGGTCATGGCGGTGAACGCCGCGTACATCGCCTCGGCCGCCCAGACCGACGCCACCCGCACCGAGCCGCCCTTCCAGCTCCAGGGCTCCTACCGCAACATGAACAAGATCGCCCAGCGCATCCAGCCCGTGATGAACGACGCGGAACTGGCCGCGTTGATCGACGACCACTACAGGGCCGAGGCTCAGACCCTCACCGTCGGAGCTGAGGCCAACCTGCTGAAGCTGGCCGAACTGCGCGGCACGCTCACCGACGGACAGGCCGCCCGCTGGACCGAGCTGAAGGCGGCGTACGTCCGCGTGCAGACCCTGGGCGGGCCGGACAACGATCCGCTCACCAGGGCGGTCGCCGCCCTCGGGCTGCTCGCCGACCGGATGGCGGCCGTCGAGACAGCGATCAGCCGAGCCGTGGACCCACGGCGTCCGACGGTCAACCCCACGGCCCGGCACGCCGCTCGGCCGGCCCCGGGTGACGGGAAGGCGTGACGTGGAGCGGCCCCGTCCCGCACCGTTGCGGCCGGAGCCGCCCGACGCGGGTACGGCCCGCCGTCGGGCGCGTACGGGCATGTGTCTTCTCATGACGCTGCTGGTGCTGCCCTTCGCCGTCGGCGCCCTGCCCGGGGCCCGCGGGGTGGGCGCGGTGCTGGGAACGGTGACTGTCGTGCTCGCCACCTTGCTGTGGTTCGGGCTGTGCGAGGAATCCACACCGGCCCGTCACTCGGCGACGAGGATCACCGCGCGGACCCTGACAGGTATGCGCTCCGTCGACCTGACTCGCCTCACCGACGTCCGCCTGCTGACGTTCTTCTCGTACGGTTCCGTCCACCACACCCTCCTCGTCCGCGACGCCGACGGGGTGTGGCTCGGCATCACCACCACCGCCGGGCTGAGGGCGGTGCGCAGGGCGCTGGGAAGGCAGCCGAAGGACACGACGCTGCCGCGACCGCGGGTGAGCCGGGCCGCACGCGCCCACCTCGATGGAGGCCGGGCCGGACAGCTCGCCGCCCACACCGTGCTCGTGTTCCTTGCCCTGGTAATCGGTATCTGTCTGTATGTCATCGCGCTGGTGGAGATGGGCGGCGGGCCCGGCTGACCGCGTCCGCACGACACCCCGGTCACGAGCTGCTCGACGTCCCTCCGGCGCCGAGCAGCTCGTGCAGGAGGTGCGAGGCCGTGATGACGCCGAGCAGGTGCGTTCCGGCCTTGTCCTTCGTCGCCACCGCCACCAGCGGGCTGCGCACCCGCGCCATCAGCGCGGCCACCTCCAGCGCGGTGTCGTCCGGGTCGGCGATCGGGGGCGGGTCAGCCTTGCTGGAGAGGCAGTCGCCGACCCGGCGGCCCACCAGTGCCTGGCAGAGCCGGTCGGCGTGTTTCTCGTCGACGACGGCGGCGAGTGTCGGGTCCTCGACGACGTAGGCGGGCACCAGGATCTTGATCATCTGTGAGGCGGGCAGGATCGCCATCGGTTCGCCGTGCTCGTCGAGTACCAGCAGGCCCGGCAGCTTGTGGTCGGCCATCAGCCGGGCCGCGTCCATGGCATCGCTGTTGACGCTCACGGTTTCGTAGTCGACCGCCAGGTCACGAGCGCGCACGGCGGGCTCCTCATCTGCTGGAAAGGTTCCTGCACCCACCGTCCTACGTCATCGGCGAGCGGGCCAGGCGATTGACGCGAAACATACGCGGCGCCACCGGTAGAACCACCGTGCGGGGGGAACAGGCCACGGCCCCGCCGGGGTGACGTCCTCACGGCCGCTCGCCGATAACTTGGTCCGCGGATTGACAACGCGCGGTACCCCGCCGGAACCGGTCGCTGAGCTGTGACCCGGCGATGAGCCCCGCCGCAAACAGCAACAGACCCGCCTCCGCGACAGGCAGCAGGAACATCGCGTCCTCGCCGACCAGCCAGCCCCACCGTCCCAGGGGGACGACCAGCCCCGCCCACCCACCAGCAGGGCGATGCCCCGGATACGGACACCCCAGGGGGTCGTACGACCGCGGACCCGCTTGGGCGCCCAGCTTCCCAACGAGGCAACCGACAGGGCAGTACGAGGGCAGACCGGTCTGCCAGCCACAGCCACAGGAACACGTCCGCATTTGCTCTTCGCGTCGGCCCGGCAACGGAGGGTCGTCCCGCAGCCCGTTGGCCGGGGACCGGCACGCAACGGCGTCCGACCCCGAGGAACCCGGACGGTTCGCAACCGCCCGGGCTCCCACCACTCTCTGTCCCGACGTCAGCCGGCGGTCTCGATCCTGCCGTTGGCTTCGGCGGACGCCGCGGTCTCTGGCTTGGCGACGCCGTTGCGCTGGGCGACGGTCCTCGGCCGTTGACGAAGGCGAAGCCGGCCAGCAGATACAGCGGTATCGGGAAGAACCGGAAGCGGCCCGCGAATCGGCCGAGTAGTCCGAGAACCAGGATGATGCAGCCGAACTCGATCAGGAAAACGGCGGAGGAGTGCACGGTGGGTCACTCCCGCCCGAGTGTCGCGGCGGCCGTCTTCACGCCTTCGCGGGTGCCGATGAGGATGAGGGTGTCACCGCCGGCGAGCCGGAAGTCGGGTGTGGGGGAGGGGATCGCCTCGGCCCGGCGCAGTACGGCGACGATGGAGACGCCGGTTTTGGTACGCATCCGGGTCTCGCCCGGCAGGCACCCGTTCCAGTGCGAGCTGGCCGACAGTTCGATGCGTTCGGCGACGAGGCCCAGGTCGGTGGTGGACAGCAGGTTCGGGGTGTGGCACGCGGGCATCAGTGCGTCGATGAGGGTGGCGCCCTCCTCAGCGGTCAGTCGGGCGGAGAAAGCACAGGCGTCCGGATCATCCTTGCGGTAGGCGCTGATCGCGCGGTGCCCGTCGCGGTGGGGGACCACGGACAGGCGGCGGTTCTCCCGCGTCGTCAGGTCGTAGCGGACCCCGATTCCCGGCAACGTACTGCTGAGGCGTGGCGTGCCCATGGCTGTCCCTCTTCTCTCGGCGTGAGCGATGTTCCTGTGGCTCGCGTACGGGGGACGCTCCACCATCCCGACGCAGGCCGACGCAGGCCGACGCGGGCTGGATCGGGCCGGCGGGGCCCGGGCCTTCGTACCTGGACCCCGGCTCCGGAGGCCCGGAGAACGATTTCATCAACCGCAACACCAGCTTCATGACCTGGAACCTGATGCACCTGGCGGCCCTGCTCAAACACGCCGGAGGAATCCCCGCCCACGGCAACCAGCGCACGGGGTGGGACGCCGGCTGCCGGCCGGGCGCGGACAACCCCGAGCACCGCTGAGCCCGACCGTCCCGCATGCCGGGCGCCGCGTTTCGAACTCCGTCGGCATGTCGAGTGCTGCCAGCAAAGCGACGGTGCGGCGTAAGGATTCCGTCATCACCTGAGGGGTGCGGGACGGCTGTCCGACTCCGTTGAATGGGAGCGAACGAACTCCCAGGAAGCGAGGCAGGGATGGGGCGCGTGCGAAAGGTACTGGCCAGGCCGTTGGTCATCGCGGTGCTGGTGGCCGCGGTCGGCGGGGTCGGCTTCGGGCTGTACTGGTTCCAGCCGTGGAAACTGTGGCAGGACGAGACCGTCGAGGAGGCCCTGCCCGGGGTGGTGGAGACTTCCGCTCCTCCTGCCGCGGCGCCTTCGGAGGAACCCTCCGAGCAGCCCTCGGCCGCCGGCCCACGGACGCTGGCGAGTGGTGAGCTGATCAGCCACGAGCATGCGACATCGGGCACGGTGAAGCTCGTACGGCTGGCTGACGGCTCCCATGTGGTCCGGCTGGAGAACCTGGACACCAGCAACGGGCCGGACCTGCGCGTCTGGCTGACCGACGCGCAGGTGAAGCAGGGGCAGGCCGGGTGGCATGTCTTCGACGACGGGAAGTACGTCAGCCTCGGCAAGCTCAAAGGCAACAGGGGAAGCCAGAACTACGCCCTGCCCCGGGACGTGGATCCGTCGAGCTACAGCAGCGTGACCATCTGGTGCGACCGTTTCGACGTCTCCTTCGGCGCCGCGCAGCTCGCCCGCGTCTGACAGCGGTAGGGATCGGCGGCTGTGGGCAGCGCTGAGCCCAGCTCATCAGCGGTCTGATCCGCGTGGCCACCCCCGTGGCCTGCACGCCGTGACGCGGGGACGACCGCCGAGCCCGCGGGTCGCTGCGCCTGGTGCAATACCCCGCCGTCGCCGCGCTCGCGTCGACGCTCTGCTCGCCGAAGCCGTGTCCGCTGATGAGACGAGTAGGACCTCCCACATCCTGTGGAACTCGTGCGCGATGCCGGCGGTGACCGACCTACAATCCCGCCCCGTCCTTCGCCGACGGGTCCGATCGTCTGGAAACCCAGCTCGCCGACTCGACGAGTTGCCCCCAACGCGGAGAGGGTGAGCCGCCACAACCTCGGAGAGCCGCAGGGTGGTTGCTGTTGCTTCCCCGAGGAGCAGCTGTGTGGGTCAGTGGCTGCCGGTGAGTTCGCCGCTGAGGGTTTTGTGGAGCCGGGCGCTGGGCTCGTTCAGGCCGATGATCTCGACGGTCTTGCCGCGCTGGGAGTACTTGGTCTCGATGGCGTCGAGGGCGGCGACGGAGGAGGCGTCCCAGATATGGGCGGCGGACAGGTCGATGACGACCCTGTCGGGGTCGCCGGTGTAGTCGAAGTGGCCGACGAGGTCGTTGGAGGAGGCGAAGAACAGGGCCCCCGTGACCCGGTAGACGACGGTGGCGTGGTCGGGGTCGGTGACGGCGGTGACCTCGGCGAGGTGGGCGACGCGCTTGGCGAAGATGACCATCGCGGTGACCGAGCCGACGACCACGCCGATGGCGAGGTTGCTGGTGGCGACCACGCACGCGACGCTGATCACCATGACGGTGATCTCCCCGGCCGGCATGCGCTTCAGGGTCTTGGGGGCGATGGAGTGCCAGTCGAAGGTCGCGAACGACACCATGACCATCACCGCGACCAGCGCGGCCATGGGGATGTCGGAGACGACCGGGCCGAACACAACGCACAGCACCATCAGGAACGCGCCGGCCAGGAACGTGGACAGCCGGGTGCGGGCGCCGGAGACCCGTACGTTGATCATGGTCTGGCCGATCATGGCGCAGCCGCCCATGCCGCCGAAGAAGCCGGTGACGATGTTGGCGACGCCCTGACCGATGGACTCGCGGGTCTTGGAGGAGCGGGTGTCGGTGATCTCGTCGACCAGCTTGGCCGTCATCAGCGACTCCATCAGGCCGACCAGTGCCATGGCGAGCGCGTACGGGGCGATGGTGGTGAGCGTGTCCACGGTGAATGGCACGTCCGGCAGGCCGGGCACGGGCAGGGAGGACGGCAGGTCGCCCTTGTCGCCCACGGTCGGCACCGCGATGCCGGCCGCGAGGGTGATGACGGTGAGGATGACGATCGACACCAGCGGGGCCGGGATCACCGTGGTGACCTTCGGGAAGAACACCATCAGTGCCAGCCCGGCGGCGATCAGCGGATAGACCGGCCATGGCACCCCGGTCATCTCCGGTACCTGGGCCATGAAGATGAGGATGGCGAGGGAGTTGACGAATCCGACCATCACGCTGCGCGGCACGAACCGCATCAGCTTCGCCACCCCGAGCGCGCCGAGGACGATCTGGAAGACACCGGCCAGGATGACGGCGGCGACGAGGTAGCCGAAGCCGTGCTCGCGGTTGAGCGGGGCGATGACCAGGGCGACCGCGCCGGTGGCCGCGGAGATCATGGCCGGTCTGCCGCCGACGATGGCGATGGTCACGGCCATCGTGAACGAGGCGAAGAGGCCGATCGCTGGGTCGACTCCGGCGATGATCGAGAACGAGATCGCCTCCGGGATCAGGGCAAGGGCGACCACGAGACCGGCGAGCACCTCGGTGCGCAGCACTTTCGGGTCGGACAGCCAGGTGGGACGTCGGGAACCATGCAGCCACGCGGCCGGGGACAGTGCGGAGGAAGACAAGACGAGAGGAACCTGTCGTGCTCGGGCACACCCGGCATCACACGGGCGCGCAGGAAGGCATGGAGCACCGGGGCGGCGATCCACGAAGTCCGCGAGCGGCGCGGACCGAAGTCAGGGGGCGGCAGCGAAGTGACCTGCGAGAGAGTCCGATGCTGGTTGAGGGCGAAAAGTCACGGCGGACAGGCAACAACGCCGGCGGCACGGACATGCGCACGCGCTCTCCTGCGGACGACGGACGTCGGTCTTCGCCGAGGGCTTCGTCGGCCCCGACACGGTTGATGACCACGGGACGGCATCCCGCTCCACGGGAACGGGCACGGCAGCGAGTCGGCCCGACACCAAGAAAACTCTACCCTAACGTTAGAGTAGAGATCGGCGGCGCCAGCCCACGGCCGCAGTGAGAGACGAGGGAGGGACCCCGCGTGAGCGGCGAGCACATGCAGATCGGTGAGGTCGCCACACGAACCGAACTGTCGCTGCGCACCATCCGGCACTACGAGGACACCGGCCTCGTCATCCCCTCCGCCCGCTCCCAGGGAGGCTTCCGCCTCTACACCGAGTCCGATGTCGCCCGCCTGATGGTCATCCGCCGCATGAAGCCACTCAGCTTCACCCTCGACGAGATGCGCACCCTCCTCGACGCCACCGACCGCCTCGACGCCGGCGAGGAACTGCCACTCGGAGAACGGGAGCAACTGCTGGAACGCATAAGGGGGTTCGAGCGGGCCGCCCAGCAGCGGGTCGCCGATCTGCGTGTGCAGCTGGCCAGGGCGGAGGAGTTCGCGACCACGCTTGCGGAGCGCCTGACGAAAACTCCCACCTCCTGACACAGTCCCGTCGGCTCTTGGGCGCGATGGCTGTTGGCGAGTAGCAACCTGGGTGCTGATCTGCGGCGCACCACCTGTGGTGCGTGACGGGCCGGCCGGTGCCCTGACCCGTGAGCCGGACACCGTGTCGTCGCACAACCAGAACTTCTTGGGCCGGGCGGCGGGCCGTCCTGCTCTTCGGGCGTTCCCATGTCGCCGTGCCTTTGAGTGGTCGCGGTTCCCTCTTCCCCTCGGGTTCTCCGGCCGTGGGACGCAGCCTCGTTGCCGGAGGTGCCGAGTGGATCCGTGGTCGTCGGGGCGCCGTCGGTCTGTTCGGGCTTGCGGTGCTGGGTATGAGCCGTCCACGCTCACGGACTCACCTCCCGGTAGCTCGTCCGCGGCGAGGCTCCGGCATGGCCGGGAGGGCGCACAACTGGCAGGAGGGGAGCCCGCCGACGGCCGGTGTGCCGCCCGTGCCGCGAAACATTGCCGGTATCACTCCTGGGCGCAACGGCAATCGACCATCGGTCGGCTCCCCACTCAATCATTGCATAGTGCAAAATGAAATCGCCAGTCATCCCGGTGCTGGGAAGTCCTCCCATGCGTTCGGTCGGCGTCGGACGAACTGATAGTGACACCCGGTGGATGGTCTGACAGGGGCGGAGACCTTACGAGAGCCTGACGTGGTGGAGTTAGCCCTCGCGTCCCGCCCGTCCCGCAGGCAACTCTGGTGCTGCGCGCCGCCGTTCCGTGGTGGCGGCGGAGGTCCGAGGAGCAACCCATGAGCAGGCACACCAGGCGCAGGTCGTCGCTACAGGCCCAACTGTCCGTTGCCGGAGCCGGGATCATCGCCGTGGTGGCGGCCGCGACCACGGTGAACTTCGCCTCCGCCGGGGAAGTCCAGCGGCCCGGGAGCGCGGCCAAGGCCGACCACGCGGTCTTCGTGCAGGGCAACGAACTCGCCGGCAACACCATCCACGTCTTCGAGCGTGGTGACGACGGCACGCTGGGTGCCGCGGCCCGCTACGCGACCGGTGGCAAAGGAGGGGACCAGGTCGACGCGCCCACCGATTCGCTCGCCTCCCAGGGATCCCTCGTCTACGACGACCGGTCGGGTTTACTGCTGGCGGTCAACGCGGGCAGTAACACCGTGACGTCGTTCCGGGTCCAGGGGCGGAAGCTGACAGACCGTCACATAGTCTCCTCCGGCGGGGACTTCCCCGCGTCGATCGCGGTCTCCGGCGGCCTGGCGTACGTCATGAACGCGGGCGGGAAAGGCAGCGTCCAGGGATTCCGGATCACCGCGAAGGGGCTGGTGCCGCTGAGCGGTTCCTCTCGCTCGCTGGGGCTGGACAACAAGAAGGTGCCGTTGTTCAGCAGCTCGCCCGGCCAGGTCGCGTTCACGCCGGACGGCCGTGCGCTGGTCGTCACGACCAAGTCGGCGAACACCGTCGAGGTCTTCCCGATACGGCACGACGGACGTCCCGCCCATCAGCCGGTGGTCAACGACTCGGCCGGTGGCGTGCCGTTCGCGATCACCTTCGACAAGGGCGGCCGGATGCTGGTGGCCGAGGCCGAGAAGTCGACGGTCACCACGTACAAGGTGCGCGCCGACGGAACCCTCAAGGTCGTCCAGCAGCCGCTGGCCAACGGTCAGAACACGCTGTGCTGGCTGGAGCGGGCCGGCGACTTCTTCTACGGGGGTAACACCGGCAATTCCACGGTCACCGGCTACCGCACGGACCGGCACGGAAAGCTCGCGCTCACCAACGATGTCGGCATCGCCACCCCGCCCTCGGCCATGTCCCAGGGCGTCATCGACCTGGCGGTGACCAAGGACGAGAAGTTCCTGTACGTGCAGAACGCCGTCTCCGGCACGGTCGACGGCTTCCGCGTAGGCAGGAACGGCTCGCTCACCAAGGTCACCACCACCACAGGGCTGCCCGCCTTCGCCGAGTCAGGCATGGAGGGCATCGTCGCGGTGTAAAGAACGCGGCCACCGCGGCCCCACGCCCCGGACGTCCTTGTCCGGGGCGTTACGCGTGTGAGCGGCCGTGCCGACAGTGTCCGGCGGCGTCGAGGCGGACGAAGGGGACGGTTCGCCCCGCCTCGCGGTACGACGCCTCGCGGCCGTCGACGTGAAGCCCCATGTATGCGCACAGGCGGCGGGCCGTCCGGGGACGGCGCCGGGCGTAGTCGGCCGTGACCTCGGCGCCTTCGTCAGGTGTGAGGAAGCGGGCAGTGACGGCGTAACGGCGGGTGCCGATCTGGAGGAGCGTCTTCGGCTGCTCGCGCAGGTTCCCGTACCAGTTGGCCGTCGGCCCGAATCCGGAGGCGACGGTCCAACTCGCGTCGGCCGGGGAGGGGACACCACTTCCAGGACCACCAGGCGGTCGAGGCCGCTGACGCGACCGACGTGGTGCAGCAGGAGCAGCCGTTTCCCGAAGAGGGACCCCAGTCCCGCGCGGAAGAGCAGAATCGGCAGCCGCGCGGCCAGGCGCCGCCACCCGGTGGGGAGTTGGGGGCGGCGAGGTGTGGTGTTTCTGCGCCTCATGGTCGCCTTCCGCGGGTACGAGGTGGTGGCCTCGCCGCACGGCATCCGGGTGATCGTGGGCGATGTGCAGGGCAAGGGCCTGGCCGCGGTGGAGACAGCAGCCGTCGTCCTCGGCGCCTTCAGGGAGGCGGCGCACGACGAGCCGAACCTGGTGGGCCTCGGCGAGCGCCTGGAACGGAGTTTGGCCCGGGAACTGGAGGGCGAGAAATTCGTCACCGCGATCCTCGCCGAGATCGGCGCACGCCACGAGGTCGTCTTCCTCGACTACGGGCACCCGGCCCCGATGGTCGTACGCCAGGACGGAGCCGTCGACTTCCCGCAGCCGCTCGCCTACGCCCTCCCGCTCGGCCTGGGCGTACACGCGGGGGAGGGGCCGAAGCCGTACCGGGTGGCCTTCGCCCCCGGTGAGCAGCTGCTGCTGTACACCGACGGTGTCACCGAGGCCCGCGACGAGGACGGCCGCTTCTACCCCGTCGGCGAGCGCGTGCACCTGCTCAAGGACCCCGACGCACACCGAGCCCTGGAGGCCCTGCGCGCGGACCTTGCCCAGCACGCCGGCGGTCCGCCCCACGACGACGCCGCGATGCTCCTGCTCCGCTATCACGGTCACGGGGAAGGAAAATCTGTTCCCCTTGCGTGAGCGAGTCCCCATGTGTGAGTGAGCAGCGTGTTCGGGGCGGTAGAAAGGACCTATGCCGGAGCGTAAGACCCCTTCGGGGACGATGGATGATGTTGACGTGGTGACCCGCGAGGTGCTGACCGCATCCCGCCTGCTGGTGGCGGTCTCCGCCCGCTCCCTTGCGGAGGTCGAGGAGCGGGTGACGCTGCCGCAGTTCCGCATGCTGGTGGTGTTGTCCACACGCGGGGCCACCAAACTGGTCACACTCGCCGACGTTCTCCAGGTAGCGCCGTCCACCGCGATGCGGATGGTCGACCGGCTGATCGCGGCCGGACTCGCCGACCGGCAGTCCAACCCCGACAATCGTCGCGAGACCCTGCTGCAGCTCACGGACGAGGGACGCCGCACAGTTGTGGACGTCACCGCCCGGCGCCGCGCCGAGATCGCCGCGATCGTCGAACGGCTCACCCCTACGCAACGGCTGGCACTCATGGAGGCCCTCGCAGCCTTCAACGAGGCAGGGGGAGAACCCCTCGCGGAGGCGCTGGACGCCGCGGAACCGCACCCACTGGGCTGGGCGGTCGACGTGTCGGTGGCCCGCGACGCCTGACCCGCCCGGAGCCGCCGCCGGATTCGGGCCCGCTCTCCGCCCGCGGCGCGTTTTGCATAATGCAAGGGAAGCGTGCGGGTGCGGTCTGGCTGCCTGATCCCGGCAACGCAGCCGCGCGTACCTGTCCGGCTGGGAGCAGTGCGGACCGCCCGCCTGTCACGCCAGGATGCGGGGTCATGGCCGGACACGGAAGGACGCTGGGAGGGAGGCACGTGAATGCGCCGAAGGCGGCGACTCCTGCCCGAGCCGGAACGGCACCTGATGACGCATCTGCGGAGCACGGTGTGGGGGCCGGCCGAGTTCGTCGGCCTCCCGCCGCGGTGGCTGGCCGCAGAGGGACTTGTTGCCGGGTGCGTGACAGCGGGGGCGATCGTCGGGGTGACGATCGCCGGTGCCTGGTACGGGATTCCCGGGCTGGCGGACGGTGAGGGCGGCCTGGTCTGTGCCGCCGCGCTCGCCCTCTACCTTCGCGTGATGCGGGCCGGACGGGCACTGATCGCCATCGTCGCCCTGATCGGGGTCTGCCTCGCGTTGCAGGCGCCCCAGGCGGCCGTGGGCCTGGTGCTGGCGGAGCGGGGGCGAGTGGAGTCCGTGGTGGTGACATCGGTCGAGGTTGGACTGGGTGCCGTCCCCGGCCGTGACCGCTATCTCTGTTCGGTGGCCGACCGTGACGGCGTGCCGCTGAAGATCCGTATCTGGCGGGGGTGCGGGCGGGCCACCCGACCTGGCGACGCGCTCGCCGTCGTGTACGACGCGAAGGGGCGCGTGCCGCCGCGCGGCGTGGAGGCCGGAGCGTCGCGGGCGGGGCCCCTGCGCGACCTGGCTGGCTGGGCCGGCACGCTCGTCACCGCGTGCCTGGTCGCGGTCGTACGCTCCCACCGGCTCTCTCATGCCGCATCCCGCCGCCCTGACCAACCGGCCTCAACAGCGGGACCGTGACAGGGCGCACCGGCCGCCCCCTCGCCGATCATCCGGCGGTCGGGCTGGGAGCGGGTGTCGGGGCACTGGTCCGGACGTTGAGGTCCGGGCGCGGTGTGAGGACGACGATGGGGGAGCCGGGCTGGGGCGCCGGCGGGGTGACCTGGTCCTTGGGGAGCTTGGGCGGGGTGGTCTGCTGGAAGTTGACCTGGTCGATGTTGACCAGGCCGGTGTTCTCCAGCACGGTGATGTGGTCCAGGACGGTGTCGTTGGCCAGGTCGGCGAGCCGGCGGACCAGGGTGTTCTGGGTGCTGGCGCGGATCTTGGCGATGGTCGGGAAGATCTGGCCGTGGGTGACTCGCATGATGGCGACAGCGGTGGAGTCGAACTCCCTGCCGCTCTTGGAGTCCACCGTCGCCACGAACTGCTGCTGCTGCGGGCTCGCCAGGTTCGGCAGGGTGACGTTCAGCTCGGGGGCGATCTTCCGGCACATGTCGTCGAGCCCGGCGTGGCCGACGATCAGGTGCTTGCCGGCTTCCCTCATTTCCGGGGTGGTGCCCCGCTGCATCGTCATTTCTCCCAAGGGGTACTCCCACAGTCCGGCCGCGCGCACCTTGACCACGAAGTCGCGGTCGGCCTCGGTCAGCGGCCCGTACTGGGTGTTGGTGATGATCCGAGAGGTGTTCGTCGTGGCGTTCTCTATGCCGAGCATGGCGGGATAGGCGAGGGCGGTGAGGGTCAGACCCAGCGCCCCGAACACGAAGACGCTTCCCAACTTGTTGAGTGAGATGGGCATGGAGACTCCTGACGTGAGCGAGCTGTGTGTCAGGGGGTACGGGCGCGAGGAGGGGAATCTTCATTGCACTAGGTAAATTTTGCAGTGTGCGATGTGATGTGCATCACACGTTGAGCTCTTTGGCGCTGGCGGCGAGGTGAGCGCGCCGTCTCGCCGGAACGTGTGGGTCCAGACGGTGCGGAACGGATCGTGCTTCGACAGTGAATTTCGTCTTGATGTCGCCCGACCGTGCCCGGGCAGGGCGGATGTCGGCCCGGCCGACCATCCGCGATTCCCGCGCGTGTGGCGCGTGACTACGCGGATGACGCTGTATGCGCGGCGCGCAGCGCGCTCTGGTGGCTGAGCCAGCCGACTGGTCGGCCGTGCTCGTTGTCGAGTACGGGCACTCCGGTGCCTGCGGCCGAGAGCAGAGTGTGGAGAGCCTGGGCGAGGGACTGGTCCACCGTCACGGGTGCGGGTGGCTCGGTGAGCTGTGCGACCCGGGTGGGCGCGGTTTCCGGTTGCTCCGAGAGGGCCTCGGCGACTGACTGGGCGCTGATGACGCCGACGTAGTGCCCGGCTTCGTCCACCACGGGGAGCGCGCCATGCCCGGACAGGCTCAGCAGGTGGGCTGCTTCGGACAGTCCGATGGACGACGGCAGGGGCGAGGGGAGGGGCTCCATGACGGCGCCGACGCGCTGGGCGCCGATCCGGGCCCCGGGGGCGGGACCATCGAGGTCGACCCCGCGTCGGCGCAACTTGAGCGTGTAGATGGTGTCGCGTGACAGCAGGCGGCTGACTGTCGTGGCGAGCGCGATCGCCAGCATCAACGGGAGGATGATCGAGTACTCGCCGGTCAGCTCGAAGAGGATCACCACGGCGGTGATCGGCGCGCGGGCCGCGCCCGCGAAGACGGCGCCCATGGCGACCAGCGCGTAGGCGCCCACCGCCCCGGCCGTGCCCGGCAGCAGGTCATGTACGCCGATGCCGTACGCCGCTCCGAGCGTCGCCCCGATGAACAGGCTGGGCGCGAAGACCCCGCCCGAGCCGCCGATGCCGATCGTCAGGCTGGTCGCCACCATCTTGCCCACCAGCAACAGCAGCAGGAAGGCGATGGCGTACCCACCCTCGGTGGCCTTCTCCAGCACCGGATAGCCGACGCCGTACATCTCCGGCAGAACCAGGAGCACGAGACCGAGTGCCAGTCCGCCGACCGCCGGGCGCAGCCACTCCGGCCCGCGCCAGACCCAGTCGCAGGCGTCCTCGACCCAGTACAGGAACCGCGAGAAGCCGACCCCGACCACGGCGGCGACGACGCCCAGGACGGCGAACAGTCCGTACTGGGCGAGATGATCGACATGGAAGTCCGGCAGGTCCAGAAAGGCCACGTCGCCGAAGGCGGCGCGGCCGATCACGCCGGCGGTGACACTGGCCAGCACCGTGGCGCCGAACGCCTCCGTGGAGAAGGAGCCCAGGATCAGTTCCAGGGCGAAGAACACTCCGGCGAGCGGAGCGTTGAAGGTGGCGGCGATGCCGCCTGCCGCACCGCACGCGACCAGCAGCTTCATCTGACCCTCGGTGACCGTGGCGACGCGGCCCAGTGTCGAGCCGAGCGCCGAGCCGATCTGCACGATCGGGCCCTCGCGTCCGACGGAACCTCCGGAGCCGATGGTCAGGGCAGAGGCAAGCGTCTTGACGACCGCGACCTTGGGACTGATCCGCCCGCCGCGCTGGGCGACGGCCAGCATTACTTCGGGAACTCCGTGTCCGCGCGCCTCTCTGGCGAACCGGTTCACCAGCGGCCCGTACAGCAGACCGCCCAGCACGGGGGCGAGAAGAACGAAGTATGGGCCCAGCCATGGCAGGCGCGGATGGCCTGAGCCGGGGGATGCCGCGTAGTCCGCGTGGCCGGAGAAAAGGCGTGTGAACGTCTGGATGCACCAGCGGAAGACCACGGAGCCCGCGTCGGCCCCGGCGCCGACGATCGTCGCGAGGGCCATCAGCGCCCACGATGTGGGGCGCATGCCCACGTATGCCCGTGCGGGTGCGAAGCGCCTCATCGAGGTCGCTGTCGCGGGCTGCCTGTTCTCGGCCGTACGGATGGCACTCATCGCTTCCCTTCCCTTATGTTTGCATGATGCAAAATATGCGAGAGCGGGGAAGGTGCGCCGCGAGCGCCCTGAATTTTTTGCATGATGCAAAACTTTCGCGATGTGGTGAACGTGGCTGATGACGCTTCCGTACCCCCTTGAGAGCGTGGTGGTCCGGGACCGGCAGCTGCCGGATGCCGAGCTGCTCGTGCTGGGCGGCGTGGGGTGGCCACCGGCCGGGCACCGGGCCTTCTCCGGTATCTGACCTGCCCGTGTGCTGTCCGCGCGGCCGGAGCACGGCCCCCAGGTCAGCACGGCGTTCGGATACGTCCGCACGTGTCCGAACGCCTCCGACATCCAAGAGCCGACCCGGAGACATGACGTGGAACGACGACAGGCGCAGCGGGGCGGGCGCGTGGGCAGGACACTGCTGGTGGTGGCCGCCATGCTGGCCGGTGTCCTGCTCGGCGTCGCGACACCGGCCTCGGCACACGCGGTGCTGACCGGCAGCGACCCGAGCGCGGGCATGGTGCTGAAGACAGCGCCGAAGTGGGTGACGGTCTCCTTCACCGAGTCCGTCGCCCTCGCCGAGGGCTCGGTGCGCGTCCTCGACCCGGACAGCCGCCCGGTGACCGCGGGCGACCCCGAGCACGCGGACGGCCAGGCGGACACCGCGCGCGTGCCGTTGACCGGCGACCTGCAGGAGGGCACGTACACCGTCTCCTGGAGAGTGCTGTCGGAGGACAGCCACGCCGTGTCCGGTGCCTTCACCTTCTCCGTCGGAGCGCCCTCGCAGACCCGCGCCGAGGTCGCTGCCGAGCCGGCCGTGGATCCGGCCGTCGACACCCTCTATGGCATCGGCCGCTACGTTGCCTATGGGGGCCTGGCCCTGTTGATCGGCAGCGCCGTGTTCGTCCTGGTGTGCCGGCCCGGGGCCACGGCCGTACGTGTGGTGCGCGGGCCGCTTGCGGCCGGGTGGTGGGCGCTGGCGTTGTCGACGGTTGCGCTGCTGCTGGTACGCGGGCCGTACGCGAGCGGGGACGGACCGGCCGGAGTGTTCGATCCGGGACTGCTGCGGAGCACGGTGGACAGCCGACCGGGCATCGCACTACTGGTCCGCCTGGCTCTGCTCTTGTTGGTGGCCCTGCTCCTCAGGCGCGGCCGGTCCGAGTGGAAAGCCGGCCGGGGCATGGTGGCGGCGGGCGTCGCCCTCTGCCTCGGCCTTGCCGGGACCTGGGCGGCGGCCGAGCACGCTTCCGCGGGGATCCAGGTGCCTGTGGCGATGGTCTCCGCCGTGCTGCACCTGCTCGCCATGTCCGTGTGGCTCGGTGGGCTGACCGCGCTGCTGATGGCGCTGTTCCGGGCACCGGCCGACGACTCGCTCCCGCCCGCCGCGGTGGCACGTTTCTCCCGGCTCGCGCTCGCCTCGGTGGCCGTGTTGGCAGCCACCGGTGTCTACCAGTCCTGGCGCGGACTCGGCTCCTGGGAGGCGTTCACCACCCCCTACGGCAGGACGCTCGCCCTGAAGATCGCAGCCGTGGCACTCATGCTGTTGGCGGCGTCGCACTCGCGCAACTGGACAAGAGGGCTACTGCGGGTGCCCCAGGTGAAACCGGTACTTGTCGCCGTGGGCGTTGGAGACCAGAGCTCTCCGTCCGACCTCACGACGGAGCCTGCCGCTGGGTGCAGCACTGCCGAGCCCAGCCCGGAGGCCCAGCGGCGCGGCCTGCGCAGGTCCGTGCTGGCCGAGGTGGTGATCGGCGTCGTGGTGCTCGCGGTCACCACTGTGCTGACGGGCAGTCGGCCGGGGCGGGCCGCCGCCGAGTCCGCAGCGGCCTCCACAGCCGTCGGGCGGTCGAACGTAACCCTCGCGGTGGTCCCTTTCGACACGGGTGCCCCTGCCGGGAGCGGCAAGGTGCAGGTCACCCTGGAACCGGGCCGGGTCGGCCGCAACGTGGTGGAGGCCGTGGTCTTCGGCGCCGACGGAAGCCTGATCGCTGTCCCCGAACTGCGTCTCACCTTCACCCAGTCCGCGCAGCGCGTCGGCCCGCTCGACGCCGAAATCGTCGACCAGCGCGGCTACTGGGGCAGCGACAGCCTCAATCTCCCGCTCGCCGGGATCTGGACGATGCGGGCCACGGTGCGCGTCTCCGACATCGACCAGGTCACCGTGTCCAAGACCGTGAAAATCACCCCATGAGATCCGGGCGGGGACCACAGCCCGGAGCGAAGGCGGTCGCCGAGCCGCCAGCGGCTGACTGGCACGTGAGGCGCTGCTCGTCCTCGCCGACCAGGACGACACGGTCGGTCCAGGCGGTGCGGTAGCCCTCGGTGGACATCAGCAGTCCGGCCAGGGTGCGGCGCAGGGCGGAGCGGCCGGAGTCCCTCAGGTGGTTGGAGACGATGCGGGACCGCAGCCGCTTGGCCTTGCCCAGGTAGAGAAGCCGCCTCTTGGGGCGGCCGGAGTTGGCTGTACCGGAGAAGGAGGCCAGCACTTCGGCCGGTGCCCACCAGGCATACAGGCCCGCCGTGGTGGGCAGGTCGGTGATCGCGGTGTCCAGGGTGTGTGGCGCGGAGAGCAGGTCGGTTTCGGCCTGCCGGACGATGACGTCGTCGAGCATGGACGCACCCTAGGCCGGACCGAACCGGTCTGTCCGGGTTTCAGGTGGCGCGGGCGTTCAGCCGGTGTGCTCGCACAGGACGCGGCGGGCCCTGCGTTCCACGAGCACGGGCGCATAGCTGCGAACGGGCACGGTATCCAGGGGCGCAGGCTATGGCGATCGCGGCCTCGATCTCGTCGGTGTGTGGGTGTCGCCGTGCGAGGTCTTGAGGTACTCGGTGACGTGCTGGAGTACGAGGCAAGCCGCCCTTCGTACCCTCCGGTTCTCTTCGACTTCGTCGAGGAGTTCCTGTGCCGTTCGTTGAAAGGTGCCCGCGCCGCCGATATCGGCGCGGGCAGGGGAATCGCGACCGCGCTCCTGCATGAGCGGCGGATCGGGTTCGCCCGTACGAGGTCCTGCTCGATCGCCCACAGGTAGAACTGGTTGACCGTGGAGACCTCTCGATCCCAGGTCCCGTCCTCCACGCGGGGTCCGTGCTCGTCCCGTCGATGCCACCACTCGTACGCGGCCCGATCGTCCATGGTCGCGTCGCGCCAACCGCACCCTCCCCGTGCAGTCCACAGGAAGTCGAAGTAGGTCCGCAGGTCTCGGGCATGCGCGGCCTGTGTGTTCCAAAGGGAAGACGCGAGCCAGACGGAAAAGCAGCGGTTCAACGCAATGTCGTACGCGCCCGCCGGGCTGATCAGAAACGGCTGCCCCTCGGGTACGCCCCGTTCGTCCAACCGTTGATCAAGGTCGGCGAACAGCTCGCTGAACTCCCGGATGAACGGCGTCTCATCACGCGGCCGTGGTAGGTCCCGGCGCGTGAAGTGCAACATCCATCCTGAGAGCGACATGGCGCCGGACAATATCCCGTGGACAGCTCAACAGCGCATGAATCAAGGCACGGCGTTGCGGGTGAGGGCGTGGGCCCAGTAGAGCAGCGCGGCGAAGGTCGGCTCCACCCACAGCCGGGGCCGCGTGACCCGCCGCAGCCGGGGGCAGTAGCGGGCCGATGCGCCATCCCGTGTACGGCCGCTCGGCCGCGGCCCGTGATGCCTCTGCGTCCGGGACGGCCGTCACGACCGCTTCTTGCCGGATGCCTGGGCGGGCTCCGGCACCCCTTCTTCACCCTCCTCGCCCGGGTACGGTGCGTCGTCGCCCGGGCGAGGACGGCGGGTGACGATCAGGTACACCAGCGCGCCGGTGAACAGCACCAGGGAAACCCAGTCGTTCAGCCGCAGGCCCAGGAAGTGGTTGGCGTGGTCGATGCGCAGTGCCTCGATCCAGGCCCGCCCGGCGGTGTAGGCGAGGACGTAGCAGGCGAACAGCCGGCCCCTGCGCAGCCGGTGGTGCCCGCGGCGGTCGAGGAACAGGAGTAGCGCCATCACGCCCAGGTTCCACAGCGACTCGTACAGGAAGGTGGGGTGGTACAGGGCGATGTCCGGGCTGTCGGCGGGTCGGTTCACGGGGTCGATGTACAGCGCCCACGGCAGATCGGTGGGGCGGCCGTACAGCTCCTGGTTGAAGTAGTTGCCCCAACGGCCGATCGCCTGCGCCAGCACCAGGCCAGGCGCGACGGCGTCGGCGAAGTCGGCGAGCTTGATGCCGCGGCGGCGGCAGCCCAGCCAGGCGCCCACCGCGCCGAGCGCGACTGCGCCGGGGATGCCCAGGCCGCCGTCCCAGATGTACAGGGCGCGGATGGGCTGCTTGCCGGCGGTGAAGTACAACTCCGGGTCGGTGATCACGTGGTAGAGGCGTCCGCCGAGCACCCCGAACGGCACCGCCCAGATCGCGATGTCCGCTATGTCCTCCCGGCGGCCACCCCTTGCCTCCCAGCGGCGGCCGGTCAGCCACACGGCAGTGAAGATGCCTGCCAGGATGCACAGCGCGTACGCGCGGATGGGCACCGGTCCGAGGTGCCACACGCCCTGGGACGGGCTGGGCAGATACGCCAGATTCATGAGCTCGACCGTTCTACATGTGCGATGCCAGCCGCGGGGCCGGGGGAAGACCGGCCCGACAATACATTCGGACACCGAAATATCAGGGTGGCGGCGAGGACGGCTATGACGACGATGAGGATGACGGCCAATTCACTCAGTCCGAACATGGAGTCCTGTCCTTGGGGAGGGCTAGCGGGCGGGGCGGTCGGTGGGACGAGTGCCCGTGGGGGTGGGATACCTCTCCGCCGTACTGGGGGATGGGTCCTCGGTGACGTGTCGACGCAGGTGGGGCACGATCCCCCGGTCTGACAGAGCCTGATGCCAGGACAGCCGGGCCTGCTCCACCCGCTCAGCGGTCGGCGGGCCACTGCGCTCACGTACCGCTGTCCGCAGCAGAGCCGCGAGGGCCACGAGAGTGCTCAGCGCCGCGACGAGTGCCGGCACCACGCCGACCGCGTCCGCATCGTCGCACCGGCCGACGCACGACCCGTCCAGGTCGCGGAGGAGGCTCGATGACCCTTGCAGCTCACCATCGGAGCCCTGACCCTGCTGACCAACGCCTTCTTCGTCGGCGGCGAGTTCGCCCTGATCTCCGTGCGCCGCAGCCAGATCGAGCCGCGCGCCCAGGAAGGCAACAAGCGGGCCCGCATGGCCCTGTGGGGTCTTCAGTACCTGCCCGCGATGATGGCGACGGCCCAGCTCGGCATCACCGCCTCCTCGCTCGTGCTCGGCGCGGTCGCCGAACTGGCCATCGCGCACCTGCTGGAACCCGCCTTTGACGCGGTCCACCTCCCGGAGGGCCTGGTGCACCCGGTCGCCTTCGTGCTCGCGCTGCTGCTGTACGTGTACGCCGTGGTCGGCTGGGCCTTCTTCGCGGACGACGACCCCGAGCACTACGGCTCCATCGGCCGCGCGGTACTCACCCTCTTCCTCCTCATGACCCTGGACGGCCTCGGCGACGCGGTCCGCGGCGGCCTGGAGATCTCCCGCTGGAGCATCCTCTACCACGCCTCCTACGTCCTCCTCTCCTCCTTCGTCCTGGTCAACGTCCTCGTCGGCGTCGTACTCACCTCACTGGAGGAAGCCCGGGAAATGGAGGAACGGGAGGCCGGTCCGCCTGCGGCACCCGACGATCCCGATCGCGCGGTACTGCACGCCCCTATCGCCAAGGCGAGGCAGGCGCTCGACGAGTTGGAGGAGTGCCTGAGCGGTTCACCGGCCTCACGCCCGCGCGGGGCAGAGGAACGGGCGCCGACGCCTTTACCGTGAGGGGCACTTCGCGAGGGTTTCCTTTCCTCGGCTCTGGCACATGGAGGATTCGTCCGCTCCGTACAAGTCCAACATTTCGCCGAGAAAGCCTATAGCCCACGGTGAACAAATCGTGTGCGGGTTCATAAACGGCAAGCCCAGATCGCCAGTTGGCGACATAGTGCAGGAAGTCGGCAGGACGAAGCAGGGCGCCAGGAATGCTGCGGTGGTGCGCCCGCCGCATCCTCCTGTACGGCGATACGCCGTCCCTGGGCAGGGGAGGGGGCCTGTCGGGCAGGCGCGGAACATAGCAGCGGATCGCCGGTTGGCCAAACCGGCGATTCTCCGGACAGTTGTGGTGCCGATCGAGATCGAGCCTGCTCGCGGATCTACGCCGCTGCGGGCTCGTAATTCTGCAGTTCCGCCTGCCTTTTCGTACCCACCTGGCGCAAGCGCAGGACTCCCCGCCCTCTGTCCAAGGAACACCGTTTGACGTCCCCGCCCCGCCGCCCCACCGACAAGCTCACGGTCGACGAGTTCTGTGCCGACCTCCGCATTTCCCGCTCCACGTTCTACGACTGGCGCAAGAAGGGCCGAGCCCCGCGCTGCATACGCATCCCCAACGGCGCCCTGCGCATCCGCCGCAGTGACTACGAGAACTGGCTGACCGACTGCGAGGACCACGCGTGAGCAGTCGGTCCTTCAAGGTCCGCTTCTACGACACGGAGGTCTACAAGGGGAAGCGCAAGACCACCTACACCGTTCGTTGGTCCGTCAACGGCAACCGCCGAGGCCGTAGCTTCGAGACGAGGGCACTCTCGGAGTCGTTTCGCGCGACACTGCTCGTCGCCGCCAACAACGGCGAACCCTTCGACTCGGACACCGGACTGCCGGTCTCCCAGGTCGCGCCGGCGGCCGAGCTCACCTGGTACGAGTTCGCCCTCCAGTACATCGACGCGAAGTGGCCCCGCATCTCGGCGAACAACCGGAAGAACACCGCCAAGGCACTCACCAAGGCCACGCTCGCCCTCCTGCGCGTCGAACTCCCAGACCGCTTCGACCCGGTCGACGTGCGCCGGGCCCTGCGCGAGTACGCCTTCAACAAGCTGAGGCGCGACGAGGCCCCACCTGAGGTCCGCACGATCCTGTCCTGGGTCGGCCGCAACTCCCTGCCCATGACGGCCTGGGAGGACACCAAGCACCTCGACGCCGTCCTGCGAGCGCTCGACACGCTTCTGGACGGCACTCCGGCCGCTGCCAGCTCGGTCAGACGTGAGCGGCGGATCCTCAACGTGGCGATCAAGTACGCCGTCCGCCAGAAAATCCTCACCGACAACCCGCTGCCCACAGGCAAGGACGAGGACACAGCACCCAAGGTCGCCGAGGCCGTCGACAAGCGGTCCCTGCTCAACCCTGGCCAAGTCGCCGCGCTCCTCGTCTGGATCGGCGACCGTCCTCGCACCGGCCACCGACTCCACGCGTTCTTCGCCACGCTCTACTACGCGGGTCTGCGCCCTGAGGAGGCCGTCGCGCTGCGGGTCGGCGATGCCATGCTGCCCGCTGAGAGCTGGGGGCAACTGCTCGTCCACACCGCCGAGCCCGAGGTCGGCAGTCAGTGGACCGACGACGGTCAGGTCCACGAGACCCGCCACCTCAAGGGTCGCGCCGAAGGCGACACCCGCGTCGTCCCCGCCCACCCTGCTCTGGTCGCCACCCTGCGAGACCTGATCAAGGCGGACGGCCTGAAGCCCGGCGACCTCTTCTTCCCCGGGGAGAAAGGCGGCCTGCTGGCCGGGTCGGTCTTCCGGCGTGCCTGGAACAAGGCCCGTGTGGCCGTCCTGCCCGAGCACGAGTGCAACTCGCCGACAGGCAAGCGCGTGTACGACCTGCGGCACACCTGCCTGACCACCTGGCTGAATAACGGCGTCCCGCCGGCCCAGGCCGCCGATTGGGCCGGCAACAGCGTGCCGGTCCTTCTTGCTACGTATGCCCGGTGCATCACCGGCCAGCTCGCCGCGCTCCAGGAACGCATCGAAGGTCCTCAGCGGCTCCCGCCGGTCTCTCCTGAGCAGAGAGACCGAACCCAGAACTTCGGGAAGTTTTCGGGAAGAACACCTGCCAAGAGCCGTGCCGAACCGGTCCCGACCGGACTGCCGCCCTCGCCACCAGGGAGTCGGCCCGGCCTTGGGGCACCGAGATAGCGTGCCCGCTAACACGCCTCTGACCAGCAAAAACGCCCTCCCAGAGGGAGGGCGGAAAGACGATGTGGGTAGGGCGCCCCCGGCAGGACTCGAACCTGCGGCCAAGCGCTTAGAAGATGCTTGCTCTGTTCTTCGGTGGCGGCTGCCAGGGTGAGCCTGCTGATCGTGGCGCTCCCCCCTGCTGCTGGCGTCGTGCTGATTCGCCGACGGCAGACACGTTAAGTGCGGAACGGACTGGAATAGCGCGGCGAAGCAAGCAAACCTAGAGCGGTCCGGAGAAGCGCGATGACGCCCTCTGCCCCTGCACGCATCTCGGCGCAGGGAGCGGGGAGCCGGGGGCAACATAGCCGACGATCGCCGGTTAGCCAAACCGGCGATTCCACAGACCATTGAACGTGTCGCGCTGATCCCCGCGTGCTGCATTCAGTCACTTTCGCTGAGGAGCTCAAAGCCGTGGACGTCGAAGTCATGGAAGAAGAATGGATACTTTCTCCGGAGCAGGTTCGATCGCTACTCAAGTCGATTCACGGAAACGCCGATTCCAATCGTTCGGTGCACCCCTTCATGCGCACCGTGGCCGAGCAGGCTCTGCTCCCGCGTGAGGCTCGCGTGCTGCGTGTGAGTGACGTGACGCTCCCCGAGGGCGACGAGGGTAAGTTGACGGCCCGTCGCAATGGGAAGGCGAGGGAAATACCCCTCCAGCCGCAGTTCGTCGAGTTCCTCCGTGAGTGGATCAGTGACGCTGGTCTGCAGGAAAACGACCTGCTGTTTCCCAGTACGCGAGGCAAGCCGCTCACGGCGCCCGACTACAAGCAGATCTGGGAGCAGGCCCAGGAGGCCGTGCTGCCACGGGACGAGCTGTACTGGTGGCGCCTGGGGGAGCCCATCACTATCCTCCGTGATTCCTGCCTGGTGAAGTGGCTGACGGCGGGCATCTCCCCGGTCACGGTTGCGGAGTGGGCCGGCAAGACTCCGACGTGGCTTGCACTGCGCTATCCGCACTGCGCCCGCGCGTAGATGCCGAAAATAGCCCCGCACCACTTGGCCGCGATGTTGGCCCTTCCGGACGTGCCCAAGTAGTAGTTCTCGCTCCGCGTTCTGGCAGACGCCCGAGCGCGGGTGCCACAGTTTTTCGTTCATGAGCGTTGCCGAACCGCACCCAATCGGCGCCTCAACTGAGTTACCCACGCTCCGTGGCTCGGTCCCACTGCCCCGACGGAGCTGAATGGGTTCGCCCCTGGACCGGCTGCCGACCGCGCCGGGCGCCTCTACCTCACCATCAAGGACCAACCCATGCCTGCCCGCCTGCTGTCCATCCCCGCCGTCGCTGCTGCCCTGGACGTCGACCGCCGAACTGTCTACCGCTTCATCGCCGCCGGCGACTTGCCCGTAATCGACCTCCGTACCGGTCCCGGGCGCTCCCGCGTGCGGGTCCCGGCTGCCGGTCTCGACGAATTCATCAGCCGCCGCACGGTCGTACCGCCGGCAGCCCGCCGCTGACTCTGGTCGTTGCGGCCCCGTCATCGTTGAACAAGGAGTAGTGCCTCGTACCTCCGTAAGTTGAAGTCAGGCAAGTGGCAGGCGACCGTACGCAACCGGGCAGGAGACCGGTTCAGCGAGTCCTTTCCCCTCAAGGCGCAGGCACGTGCCTGGGGTATCGAGCTGGAGACCCAGTTCGCCCGAGGGGGACTGCGGGATCCGCGGGTCGGCGAAATGTTGTTCCGCGAGTGGCACGACCGCTGGTGGAACGCCCGCATCGTCGAACCCCATACGCTGCGCGGCGATGCCTCCAACATCAAGAACCATGTGCTGCCCTACTGGGCTGACTGGGAGATGCGGGCCATCACCCGTATGGACGTCCAGAGTTGGATCCGCGCCCTGGTCGAGAAGGGTGCAGGGGCTGCCGCCATCGGGCGTGCCTACGACCTGACGTCCTCTATCCTGCGCGCGGCCGTCGACGACGACGTGATCGCGTTGAGCCCTTGCCGCAGCATCGACCTGCCTACGATCGCGGTCAAGCCGCCGCAGTGGTTCACGCTCGATCAGGCGCAGAGCATGCTCGACGAACTGCCCACCGCGTGGCGGACGATGTGTCTGCTCGGCTTCTACACCGGACTGCGCTGGGGTGAACTTTCCGGATTGCACCGCCATCGCATCGACCAGCGCCGCTCGCGCCTGTTCGTAGTGGAGGTCAACACCAAGAGCGGTATCAAGGAATATCCCAAGAGCTCCAAGAGCCGCAGGGAAGTCCCGCTGCCGCCCCATGTCCTGGAGGTCCTCGAACGCCATATCCGTCGGCTCGACCGGGACGCCGTGGTGTTCACCACGATCACCAAGGGCCGTGCCGGACGCCTCCTCGACGACGGCAACTGGCGCCGGCAGACATGGTGGCCCACCGTCGAAGGCGCCCACTACTTCGACGATGACGGCGAGCAGCGCCTCGTGCCGCACTACCCGCCGCACTCCATGCGCCACACCTGCGCCTCGTGGCTGGTCCAGAAGGGAGTCTCGCTCTACGAGGTCCAGCACCTCCTCGGTCACGAAAGTTTCCAGACCACCCAGCGCTACGCCCACCTGCAACCGGACGCGCACAAGGCCGTCCTCGGTGCCTGGGAACGCTTGGACGCTCCGCTGACCATCGCGGCATGAACGTTCTTTCACCCTGTCCGAAGAGGACAGGGCGAAGGCGTTTGCGCGTGTAGGGATGCCAGGGTCACGGGCGTTGGTCAGCCGGAGTGTCCTCGGGGAGCGTCCAGCGGCCTTCGGTGTTGAACGGCCAGGTGTGGGAGTAGGCATCGACCTTCAGCAGGTCGCGCAGGGCTTCGCGACTGGCCGGCGGATCCGGCGGAGCGCGCAACGGACCCCGAAGCGGGTCGAGCTGTGCCGCATATGTCTCAGCCCATTTCAGCCATTCCAGCTCGTCCGCCGGAACAGACGCGTCGTCGGCTCGGGCGCTGGCCGCCTGGCAGAAAGCACGGATCTCCACGGCTTGCTTCCACGCCCGTACCTGCTCGATCAGAACAGTCGCCCGGTGCTGCTCGACCTGCTGCTCGCGCGCCTGCGCAACGGCTGCGTACCACCGGCGCCGTTGCTCTGCTTCACGGAGTTCCTTCTCGTGCTGTTGGCGCTCGGCTTCCGCCGCGCGGTGTTCGAGATTCTGTAGCAGGTGCCCCAGCCGGGACTCCACTGTCCAGCGAGCCCCGTCGCTGTACGAGTACGAATGCTGGTACCAGGATCCGGCGGGCGCGCCGAGGGCGAGGCGCCCGTTGAACTTCTCGTCGTATTTGGGTAGACGCGTCCAGGGATTGCGCTGCTGCTGGCGGATCTCCTGTGTGGTCGGTTCGTGCGGGACTTTGGCCGTCCGTTCCGTGAGGACGAGCGGGAACGCCCTGCCGTCGATGACGATGGCCAGTGTGTGCACGGCATCACCGTGTTGGAGGTCGGTCTGGGCCTCCACGGTGTAGCCGCGGTTCTCGGCTTCGGTAAGGAGCGCGTGCATGATCCGCAGGGCGCGGTCGGCGAGCGGGCGTGACACGTACATGGGGATGACCTCGGGTCTGCCACGCGTGTCGACCACGATCTGCGACCTGCCGAGCGCTTTGCGCGTCGCGCGGACCAACCGGTGAGGGCGATCCAGGCTCTCGGGTACTTCAATGGCCGGTACTGGAGGAGGCTGAGCTGCCCTCTCGGCTACCTCGTCGACCAACGTGAAGACGCAGTCGCCGCGTTGCCGACCGGACCAGCGGAGTTTGTGCCCCTCCGGCACGTGACCGTGGTGGAGCGCGTCGTAGTAAGCCGCCCGCCACCGCCCTCGGGTCTGTGGCGCGGGATCAGAAAGAGTGATCTTCCCTGAGGCGGATCGCAGCCGGGAGATGAGCTGGGCTCCATCGGCAGGGGCTCGCGCGGCTTGACCGGCGTCCGTTTCCAAACGCTTCTTCGCTGCCTGTACCTCCTGAGGATGCTTGCCGTGCTTGAGGTAGTAGCGGCCGTCCGCTGTGACTACCGCGATGTGCCCGCTGCCACGCCAGGTCCTCTTGATCAGCCCGCGCTTCTCCAGTGCCGAAGCCGTGTGAATGCCGGCGGGCGGAACAGTCAAGGCACCGGAAGCAGCCGCGATCTCTCGAAGCATGGCGGCCTGCGCCTCCGTCAAGGCGTACTTCACAACTCGCGACTCCGCTCGACTCAGAATGTGAAGGTTCATCATGGTATGCGGCAAGACGGTGAGCGGCCCGCCCGTGCCGCCCGTCTGGGTGTCCCGGCAAGAGCGAGCAAGTGGGTCGTGCTTCTGGGGCGGACCCGGCCGGGTTATCCAGTTTCCTGTTGCCTCCACAGCGTCAGCGGACGCTCTCCTTGTGGTCGCGTGCCGCCATGCCCTTGGATCGCTACCTTGCGATGCCCGGGTTCGGATGTACGGCGCCAATTGCTT
Source organism: Streptomyces sp. NRRL WC-3618 (assembly GCF_001280005.1). Classification (GTDB taxonomy): domain Bacteria; phylum Actinomycetota; class Actinomycetes; order Streptomycetales; family Streptomycetaceae; genus Streptomyces. The sequence goes on from NZ_LGDW01000371.1 coordinate 55,280, forward strand.
TGTTCGGTATGCGCTGATAGCGCCGGGCTCATTACGCTGTGTCGCGGGGGAGTGTCGAGGCAAGCGGGGGCGGGGATGGGCACGGGGCATGCGGTACATCTGATGACCGCGGTGGAGAAAGCGGTGACATCTGCCGATGAGCTCTTTTCCCGGGAGGGCATGCCGGAGGGGGGTGTTGTACCGGAACCGGAAGGCGATGCGGCGACCGAAGCGGCGGTTCGGCGCCTGGGGACCCGGTTCGCGGAACTGCCCGGTCAGGTAAGGCACGTACTCGGACGTACACGGGATCACGCAGGCAACCTGTCGACCGACCGTCTTCAGGGCCTGTCGGAGATCGTGCAGAATGCGGAGGACCTCGGCGCAACCGATGTACGCATTCTGGCGAGGGAACAAGAACTCCTCGTCGCTCACAACGGCAGCCCGGTCCAACTGCCAGATGTGCTGGCACTGGCGATGCCGTGGTTGACCAGCAAGGCGGAGAAGGCCGAATCAACGGGCAGGTTCGGGATCGGACTGATGACACTCCAGTCCCTCTCCCCGTATCTGGAGGTGCGTTGCGGGCACTATCGGGTCCGCATCGGCGATCCCGACATCTCGCTGGCCCAACCATTCCAGGTGCCCGGCTGGTTCGCGGGAGACGCCTGGACGGTTCTGCGGGTTCCTTTGGACTCCGGTGTGCTGAGCACGGACGAGGTGGAGACGTGGCTCGCAGAGTGGGCCGACAGCGCGCTGCTCTTCCTCGACAGCGTCGGCAGCGTCACGCTCCTGGACGAGCAGGGCGCTGTCCGGCACCGGCTGGCGCTCGACCGGGAGGCCGGCGAGACGTTCGAGGCCGAGGTCGGCGGGTGGAGCGTCGAGGTGGAAGCCGGTGAGGCGCACGCCGGGGACGGTTCCCGGTGGCTGGTGTGCCGTACGACTGTTCCCAGCCCGCCCGGAGTCACACGGGCCCACAAGGCCGTCGGAACTACCACCACACTCGCCGTAGCCCTTCCGATGGGGTCCAATGACCGTGGACGGGTCTACGCCGGGCTGCCCGTTGAGGACATTGGTCTGGCCCTCTGCGTGAGCGCCCAGTTCGATCCGATCGCCAGCCGTCAGGCCCTCGACGACACGCCGTGGAACCGCGCACTGAACGAACTGGTGGCCGACCTGTGGACGGCCGCCGTCCTGCGGCAGTTCCTGCGGGATCCGTCACGGACGTGGCTCGCCGTGCCGCTGCCTCGGGATGCGCGTGACTCCCGTGGTCCGGTTGCCGAACTGGAACGGCTGCTACTCGACCGCGCCAGGACGCAGGTGTCCCGCAGTCTCGCCCTGGACATCGAGGGGCAGTGGCCACTCGCCTTGGAGGATCTGGCGGTGGAGGACGAGACACTTGTCGGCGTCGTCACCGAAGAGGAGATCTACCGCGTGGCGGAGCGGGCTGCCGTCCTGCCTGGGGCGGCAAGGGACGAGGACGGCCGGTGGCGTGAGGTGCTGTCGGACTGGGAGGAGCACGACGGCGCGGTCCCCAGGACGGTGGACTTGTACGACGCGCTTGGCCTCCTCGACGACGAGACGCGGTCACCGCAGGCGACCGTCCTCCTCGCCGCGGCGGGAATTGCCGCAAACGCGTCCTCCCGGTTGCTGTCGAGCCGGTGGCTCGTGGACAGCTCCGGAGCCCGGCACCGAGTGCCCGGGCGCGCAGAGCCGGCGGTGTTCACCGACACCCCGCAGGGCCTTGGGGCCAGTCTCGGCTTCTCCCGGGAGATCCATCAGGCGTTCCTTGCGGACACCGACGAGGCGCGGGCGGTGAACGAATGGCTCCGTAAACGGGAGGCCCTGCTGACAGACGCGGATTCGTTGGCCGTGATTCGGCGTCTCGCCGCCATCGGCGCCGTAGGAGGCGGCAGCCCACACGCGCTGAGTCTGACGGACGACCAGCTCAGCGAGGTGCGGGATGGTTTCGCTCGCGTGCCCGAGCGGGAGCGTGAGGGTCTAGGTCGAGACGTGGGACGCGCCATCCGGCTCCAGGGGCACCGGTACAACCCGGCAGGAGAGCGCGAGGAGATCGATATCGCTCCCGCACAGGCGTACCTCCCGGTCCGTCTGGACAGCTCGGAGCGGGAGGAGAGCTTCGCCTTCGCTGCCGGCCGGGCGGCCGGGCCGGTGTGGCTGCGGCCCCGGTACTCCGAGGTTCTGCAACGCGGCGGGACTGGGATGGGTGCCCGGAAGTTCCTGCGCCTTCTGGGAGCAGAAACCGCACCCCGGCTGCGTCAGCATCCGCGAGCGTGGGAGCGCTTCGCTCAGAGCCCCAAGGGCCTGCCCGCGCAGGTCAATTCGGGTCCCAAAGCGCGCGAGCGCGCCCTCCGACTCCTGGATGCGACCTATACCCTCGACGACTACGACAGCCCCGACCTGCATGCGGTTGCCTCCGACATCGCGACGGAGCCGGATCCTCAGCGCCGTAGACGTAGGGCAGCTGCACTGGTCCACGTCCTCGGACGGGCCTGGAGCCGCTTCTCCGACCATGACGAGGTCGCCGCCGTCCACGACTACTACGTCTGGCAGGACCGGGGCAGGACCGCAGCCTTCTGGCTGTGGCAACTGCGCGACACACCATGGCTGGACGACGGGAACGGCACGTTGTCTCCCTCCACCCGCTTGCGCATGCGCACCACCGGCACCGTCGCTGTGTACGGGGCCGACGACGCGCGGTTCCTCCATCCGGATATCCAACGCTTGGTCGGCAAGCGCAGTGACGTGCTCCGTGCTCTGGACATTTCTGCGGAAGCCCGAACCAAAGACCTCGTGGAGTGTCTGCAACGCCTGCGCCGACAGAAGGAGGGCGGCGGCGACAGCGACGTACCCGCTGCGCTGATTCTGTACGAGGCCCTGGCGGAGCGGGTCGCCGGCCGTGACTTGGATGCCTCCGGAGGGATGTCCGTCGGAGCTGTCGTCCAAGCGTTCCACGAAGGCGAGGGCCTCGTCCTCACGGACTCGGGCTGGCGCAGCCCCGACCAGTGTCTGCGCGGCACCCCACTCTTCGGGCCGCTCCGCGCGTTCGCTCCCACGTTCACGGGCAGCAACGAATTCTGGCAGTCGCTGAACGTTCGTCGTCCGACAGTGGACAACGCGGCGGCCGTGATCAAGGAGTTGGCACAGCTGGACCGGAAGGAACGGCGCGACGAACCGGACGGCGCGACCCAGTCCATCGTCCTGCAAACTCTGCAGATGCTCTCAGCCCTGGCCCGCAGCGAGCCAGGCGAATTGACGGCCAAGCGACTGGGACGGCTCCCCCTCTCGACGAGCAAGGGCTGGCTGAGTAAACGGCCCGTCTACACCACAGGGGACCCAGTGGTCGCCGAGGCCCTGGGCCGTGAACGCGCCGTGTGGCGGCCGGGAGCCGAACTGGAGCAGTTCCGACCACTGATCGGAGCCCTCCGTATCACCGAACTCGCTGCAAAGCACACCACCGTGTACACCCCGCACCCGGTTCCACTGGACGCAGACGCGACCGCGCTGGTCCGATCTGCTGTCACGCACCTCCGCGAGGACCTGCAGCGCAACGCCGCGAATGTGGCCCAGTCTCTGGACTGTTCCTGGGACGAGCTGGCGGACCTGACCGTACGCATCGCTCCTCACCTGGCATGCCGTGTCGATCTTCCTGACACGGGCGAGACAGTGCACATCCTCGTGGACGCTGGCATCGACTGGTCCTCGGGCACCCTGTATGTCCGAGATGCGGCTGTCCTGACACGCCCGTCCGGAGCTGGCCGATCGATCTCCGCCCGGTTTCCAGGAAGCCACCGCGAGGTTGCCCTCGCCTGGGGAGCCGCCTGCGACCAGGCCGAGAAGGGCCGCACGGCCGTGCAGCTGAGCCTTGCGGACGACCAGGTGCGTCGCGGCCGCGAAGCCGCCGAGGCCGAACGCGACCGACGGCTCAGGGAACTGGGACACGAGGCGGATCAACGCCGTACCGAGGTCGGAGTTCAGACCGGTGCAACGTCCGGAATTCCACGCACGCCGGTGGCCCGCCCGCTTGTCCCTAGGATCCCTCTGCCGGTGACGGTGCCTCCAGCCCCACTGGCGGAACAGCCAACATCCTCGCGAAGGCTCGTCGACCCCCGTGGCCTCCGGCTCGTCAAACCAGGCGGCGACATCACGCCGCCGAAGTCCCCTGATACAGGCATCGTCCGACCGAGCGGGACACCCACGGGGGCGCCCGGACTGCCGCAGCCTCGAGCTGGGGCAGCGATCCCCCAGCAGTACACATCACCGCGCACATACACGGCCGTGGGGCAGGAGAAGGTGGCGCTGGATGTCGTGCGCAAGGCACTGGCCGGGGACGACAGCTGGCTACGTGACCTGCGGGCCCAGCACGGACTGGGAGCCGACGCCGTGGACGCCCTGGCACGGTTCTATGAACTCAAGGCGTATGGGGGCGCCGAACCCGACATGGTGCAGCTGACACCCGCAGAGTTCCAGCGAGCGGGAGAGAGCGACGACTTCTTCCTGGTTGTCGTCTCTGGGCTGGAAGCCGGAACCGCCCCTGTCTCCGTGCGCATCATTCCTCAGCCGCTCCAACAGTTGACATGCCGTCCGAGCACCAACGTGACGGTCACGGGTATCAAAGACGCGCAGAGCCTCGTGTACCGATTCGAGGAGGAGAGCTAGACCGTCGGGCGTGACGCTCTTTTGGCACTCTAGCCTCGCGCTTTCACGAGGTGGGGTGTCCGAGGCTTGATCAAATAAGCGGAGAGTGCTCCTGACCTGCAACGATGGGACTTGTCTAGGGTCCTGTT
>NZ_LGDW01000372.1 GCF_001280005.1 Streptomyces sp. NRRL WC-3618
CAGGGGCATGCTGCCCTCCGGATGACAGAGGAACTCCCACTGAAGCCCTCCCATCCTTAGTTTTGCAGGTCACGGGGGCTGGTGTGGCTGTGTGGTGGCCGGCTCGTGCTGGCCGGAGGCGAGATCGTTAGCAGGCGATCGAAGATCGCGAAACGTGGCGGCGTGGTCGTCCTGCTGGACGGAACCCTGATCGGTAACCCCCGCCGCACCGGAGCGGACAACCGCAGGAACTTCAGCGGGAAACACAAGGCCCATGGCCTGCTGTTTCTCGCGCTGACCGACGAGAAGGGCAACCTGAT
>NZ_LGDW01000373.1 GCF_001280005.1 Streptomyces sp. NRRL WC-3618
GTCCTGATGCGCAGACGTATTTTCAGTCGCAGACGTCCACCCGCAGTGTTCGCCGCCGTGGTCGCGGCCCTGGCCGCGTTGGCGGCGCTGCTCGTCGCCGCCCCGGCTCAGGCGGCCACCACCAGCGACGTGCGCGGTGTTGCTTCCGGCAAGTGTCTCGACGTGTCGGGCTTCAGCCAGACCGACGGCGCGAATGTGCAGATCTGGGACTGCCACGGTGGGATCAACCAGCAGTGGACGGCGACGGACAGCAGCCAGCTGACCGTGTACGGCAACAAGTGCCTGGATGCCCGG
>NZ_LGDW01000374.1 GCF_001280005.1 Streptomyces sp. NRRL WC-3618
CAACCTGCCGCGAGCTGCGACCAGTTGAGCCGCGTCTTCCAAGGACCACAGTCCGGCTACGTACGCAGCCGTCAACTCGCCGATCGAATGACCACCGACAATCTCGGGACGTACCCCGAACGACTCGGCCAGGCGGTACAGGGCCACTTCCACCGCGAACAGCGCGGGCTGCGCGTACCCCGTCTGCTCCAACAGCCCGGCGTCCGTGCCGAACATGACGTCCTTGAGCGGGCGTGCCAGGAGGCCGTCCAAGTGGGCGCACACCTCGTCCAGCGCGGTGGCGAAGACGGGAA
>NZ_LGDW01000375.1 GCF_001280005.1 Streptomyces sp. NRRL WC-3618
TTCCCGTCTTCGCCACCGCGCTGGACGAGGTGTGCGCCCACTTGGACGGCCTCCTGGCACGCCCGCTCAAGGACGTCATGTTCGGCACGGACGCCGGGCAGCTGGAGCAGACGGGCTACGCGCAGCCCGCGCTGTTCGCCGTCGAGGTCGCGCTGTATCGCCTGGCCGAGTCGTTCGGGGTACGTCCCGAGATCGTCGGTGGTCATTCGATCGGCGAGTTGACGGCTGCGTACGTAGCCGGACTGTGGTCCTTGGAAGACGCGGCTCAACTGGTCGCAGCTCGCGGCAGGTTG
>NZ_LGDW01000376.1 GCF_001280005.1 Streptomyces sp. NRRL WC-3618
CGCGCTGTTCGCCGTCGAGGTGGCTCTGTATCGCCTTGCCGAGTCGTTTGGGGTGCGGCCGCAGATTGTCGGTGGTCATTCGATCGGTGAGTTGACGGCGGCGTATGTGGCCGGGGTGTGGTCGTTGGAGGACGCCGCCCAACTGGTGGCCGCGCGCGGCCAGTTGATGCAGTCACTGCCCGAGGGCGGGGTCATGCTGGCCGTCCAGGCGGCGGAGGCCGACGTGCTGCCGCTCCTTGAGGGCATGGCAGACCGGGCCGGCGTCGCGGCCGTGAACGGCCCCTCGCAGGT
>NZ_LGDW01000377.1 GCF_001280005.1 Streptomyces sp. NRRL WC-3618
CGCATGATCGAGATCCGGAAACAGAACCCCGCCTTCGGCCTCGGCTCCTACACCGAACTCCCCTCCACCAACCCGGCCGTCATCGCCTTCCTGCGGGAGACCACCCTTCCCGAAGGCGGGGACGACCTCGTCCTGTGCGTCCACAACTTCTCCCGCTTCGCCCAGCCCACCGAACTGGACCTCCAGGCGTACAGCGGCACCCACCCCGTCGAACTCATCGGCGGAGTCCGCTTCCCCGCCATCGGCGAACTCCCCTACCTCCTCACCCTCGCAGGCCACGGCTTCTACTG
>NZ_LGDW01000378.1 GCF_001280005.1 Streptomyces sp. NRRL WC-3618
GCCGGACGACGAGACCGCCGAGGACACCGCGGCGGACATCCGGGCCGGGCGGTACGCCAGGAGGCTGTTCCAGGCCGTGCACTCCCTGACCGCATCCGGCCACAGCTACGGCGCCATGGCCCGGGAGCTCGGCCTGGACCCCTGCGCGGTGCGCAAGTATGCCCGCGCGGGCTTGTTCCGGTATCGAGATGGCGCTCGCATGGGCGAACGGCCACGGGGCTGATCTTCGAAGTGTCGTAGCTCCGAAGGAGATTGACGCGGCGTCAGAACTTCTGCCCGCAG
>NZ_LGDW01000379.1 GCF_001280005.1 Streptomyces sp. NRRL WC-3618
GTTCGGCGGCGTCCTACTCTCCCACAGGGTCCCCCCTGCAGTACCATCGGCGCTGTGAGGCTTAGCTTCCGGGTTCGGAATGTAACCGGGCGTTTCCCTCACGCTATGACCACCGAAACACGGTGAAACAACTCAACCGCACCACCCGTGACCTTGGGCGGGGTTGTTCGTGGTTTCAGAACCAACACAGTGGACGCGAGCAACTGAGGACAAGCCCTCGGCCTATTAGTACCAGTCACCTCCACCCGTTACCGGGCTTCCAGATCTGGCCTATCAACCCAG
>NZ_LGDW01000380.1 GCF_001280005.1 Streptomyces sp. NRRL WC-3618
ACAACTCACGGCCCATACCCAGCCGCTGGCTGCCCTGACCCGTGAACAGAACTCCGAGACGACCCTCGACCACCGACCCCGACACCACACCCGAACCACTACCGGAAGCCAAAGCCTCAAGCCCGGCCAGGAACTCCTCCCGCTCCCGGCCGAACACCACGGCCCGGTGCTCATGCACAGCACGGCCCGACAGCAACGACCAACCCACGTCCACCGAGTCCACTTCGGTCTGCGCCACCACATGCTCACGCAGACGGCCGGCCTGCGCCCGCAACGCCTCC
>NZ_LGDW01000381.1 GCF_001280005.1 Streptomyces sp. NRRL WC-3618
ACAACTCACGGCCCATACCCAGCCGCTGGCTGCCCTGACCCGTGAACAGAACTCCGAGACGACCCTCGACCACCGACCCCGACACCACACCCGAACCACCGGAGGCGACGGCCTCAAGCCCGGCCAGGAACTCCTCCCGCTCCCGGCCGAACACCACGGCCCGATGCTCATGCACAGCCCGGCCCGACAGCAACGACCAACCCACGTCCACCGAGTCCACTTCGGTCTGCGCCACCACATGCTCACGCAGACGGCCGGCCTGCGCCCGCAACGCCTCC
>NZ_LGDW01000382.1 GCF_001280005.1 Streptomyces sp. NRRL WC-3618
GGACGGGAAGGGGCGGCGGGGGCGAAACAAACCCGTCCTCCCCCCGGGTCAACCCCAGCAACTCCCGAGCCGGCCCGACCGGCCGATGCCCCACCGGCCACACCGCCCGCAGCTCCCGATCCAACCGCACCCCGTCCAACGGCACACACACCAACCGCCGCGTAGCGAGCTCCTCCCCCACCGCCAGCTCACTCAGCACCGCCGGCCCCGCCCCACCCACCGCCGACGCCTTCACCGCGGTGGTCGACGACAGCTCGATCAGCGGACGCGCCAGCCCACCCAACGCGGTGTCCAGCACCTGCCGCGTCCCCGACCCCTCCTCCCGGAGGATCAACGGCGTCACCGCCAGCTCCGCGGCCCCCACCGGCTTCCGCCGCCGCGCCCACGGGTGCCCCGGCGCCGTCACCACGATCAGCCGGTCCCTGGCGACGACCACCGAGTCCAGGCCGCTCGGCACGCCCGTCCCCTCCACGAACCCGAGGTCCGCCTCGTCGGACAGGACGCGCTCCGCGACCGTCGCCGAGTTCCCCGCCAGCAACGACACCGCTGTCTCGGGCCGCAGCCCGCGCAGGGCCAGCAGCCAGCCCGGCAGCAGGTACTCGGCGATCGTCATGCTCGCCGCGACCCGCAGCCGGGAGTCGCGTCGCGCCCGCAGGGCCTGCGCCCCCGCGTCGAACGCCTCAGCCGCCTCGACGACCCGCCGAGCCCAGTCGGTGACGAGCACGCCGGCGTCCGTGAGCCGGGAGCCGCGCGGCGAGCGGTCCACGAGGGCCACCCCCAGTTGGCGTTCCATCGACCGGATACGGCTGCTGGCGGCCGGCTGTGTGACTCCCAGCTCCTGGGCCGCCCGCCCGAGGCTCCCCAGCCGCGCGACGGCGAGCAGCAGTTCCATGGCACCGAGGTCCGGGACCCGGTGCGCGACCCCCGCCGACCGTACGGCCCTGCCCTCCACATCACCCATAGATCCAGCTTATGCCCTCATTCATCCGAACCCCCTGGTGACCGCCCCCGCCCCGCGCGACGGTAGGAGCATGGCAACCGCAGTCACCGCAGCCCGCCCCCTCACCCACCCGCTCCCCCAGCTCCAGCGCCCCCTTCCCCTCGGCATCCTGTGCCACCTCGGCCCCAACTGGTACGCCCCCGTCATGGGCACCGCCATCGTGGGCACCGCGGGCTCCGGCCTCCCCGGCGCAGACGGCGTCCCGGGACTGCGTACCGTCTGCACTGCCGTCTGGGCCCTCTCCCTCGCCCTGCTGCTCGCGCTGCTCTGCGCCCGCGCCCTGCACTGGGTTCACCATCGCGACCAGGCCCGCGCCCATCTCGCCGACCCGGCGACGGCGCCCTTCTACGGCTGCCTCGCGATGGCCCTGACGGCCGTCGGAGGCGGCACCCTCGTCGTCGGCCGGGACTGGATCGGCGTACCGGCCGCCGTCACCCTGGACGCGGCCCTCTTCACCGCCGGGACGGTCGTCGGACTCGTCGCCGCCGTCGCCGTCCCATACCTCCTGGTCGTACGCGGCGCCGCCCCCAGCCCCGTCTGGCTGCTGCCCGTCGTCGCGCCCATGGTGTCCGCGGCGCTCGGTCCGCTTCTCGTGCCCCACCTTCCGCCGGGGCAGGCGCAGCGGGCGCTGCTGTTCGGCTGCCTGGCCATGTTCGGCATGAGTCTGCTCGCGACCCTGGTGATGCTGCCCGTCGTACTCGCCCGCCCTCTCGCCAGCGGTGCGCTCCCGCTCGCCGTCACCCCGACCCTGTTCCTGGTCCTGGGCCCGCTCGGCCAGTCCACCACCGCCGCCGGCAACGTCGCCGACCTCGCCCCGGGCGTCGTACCCGTCGCGCATGCCTCCGCCGCTGACGCCGCCGTCCTCTACGGCGTTCCCGTCATGGGCTTCGCCCTGCTGTGGCTGGCCCTCGCCGGCGCCCTGGTGGTGCGCGCCCGGCGCCGGGGCATGGGCTTCGCGATGACCTGGTGGGCCTTCACCTTCCCGGTGGGCACCTGCGTCACCGGCGCGGAGAGCCTCGGCCGGCACACCGGGCTCGCCGCCTTCGGCGTGCTCGCCGTCGCCCTGTACGTCCTGCTCGTCGCCGCCTGGGTCGGCGTCGGCGTGCGAACCGTGCGGGGCCTGGTCAGCGGTGAGCTGCTCGCAGGGCCTCGCCCAGCATCCGTGGCGCCTCGGCCAGTGACGGTCCGTACCAGGTGAGGTGGCGTCCGCTGACGAGCGCGCACGGCACCCCCGCGAACGCCTCGGGACCATCCTCGGCCGTGAAGCGGTACGGCTCGTCCGGCAACACGACCATCCCGCCCTGTGCGGCGGCTCGCAGGTCCTCGATCGGTACGCGCGGATAGCGTTCGGCGTGGGAGGCGTACGCGTTGTCGACGCCCAGCCGCGCCAGCACGTCCCCCGCGAAGGTGTCCCGCCCGAGCACCATCCAGGGGCGCCGCCAGACGGGCACGACAGCGGTCGTACGAGCGTCGGCGGCCGTGTTCCGCCAACGCTCCGGCGCCGACCACGCCGACTCCGCCTCGTCGAGCCACCGGGGCCGTGATTCCGCCCCGCACGCCGTGACCACCCGTGCCAGTTCCCGGAAGGCCTGCGGCACGTCCCGCACCTCGGTGAGCAGCACCTCGATGCCCGCCTCGCGCAGAGCGGCGAGGTCCGGTTCGCGGTTCTCCTCCTCGTTGGCGACGACCAGATCCGGGGCGAGCGCGACGATCCACTCGACCTTGGGGTTCTTGGTGCCGCCGACGCGTACGACATTGGCGCCGAGGTCGGCCGGGTGGCTGCACCAGTCCGTGGCGCCGACGAGAACGCCGGGCACCGTGACCGCCACCGCCTCCGTCAGGGACGGCACCAGCGAAATCACTCTCATGGTGGGTTCCCTCAACTGCTGCTCACGGGATACGAGTTGACAGCGGAACGCGCCTGACGTGTCTCAGCGGCGCCTGTGCTGGACCGCCTCGATGTGTTCGGCCACCGCCACCACGATCACCCGGGTGTCCGGCTCGGTCGCCCGCCAGCGGTGCCGCACGCCGCCCGTCAGGTACAGCGTGTCGCCGCGGCCGAGCCGGTGCGCGCGGCCCTCCGCCTCGATCTCGACGGCGCCGTCGGCGACGTACATCAACTCGTCGTTGCGGTGCTGGAATTCGCGGCCGGCGTCATGGTCCCCGGCGAACTCCATGGCGTGCAGCTGCTGGTGGCCTCGGACCAGGGAGCGCACCCGGGGCTCGTCGGGGGCGGGTTCCAGGGCGTCCGCGCGGACGACGTCGACGCTGCACGCCGGATCGGCCGCCGCGAGGAGCTCGACCGCGGTGGTGCGCAGAGCGTCGGCGACCTTCTCCAGGGAGCTGCGGCTGGGCCGCGCCCGCTCGTTCTCGATCTGGCTCAGGAAGGGCACGGACAGGCCGCTGCGTTCGGCCACGGCAGCGAGGGTGAGCTCCAGCGCCCGGCGCCGCCGCCGGACGGCCGCGCCCACCCGAAGGGGCTGTTCTTTGTGGTCGCCCATAGCTCCGGCTCCCTCCTCGGCTCGTCGTCGCGTCCGGTCGTGTACGTCCCATCACAGCGCATCGCGCCGCGTGTTCGGTGGCTGTTCGCCAGATCGTCCCCGAAGCATGCACGACGCGTTCTCTGATGACTTCCTTGCACCCTACGCATGTTCGTCAAACCGTTTCATGCGCCCGTCACATCGGCCTCACCTCGAGTCGGGTACGACCCTCACGGTTCACGCCAGCGGACAGGCCGCCCGGCCCCTCCTGGCACCGGCCCACGCGCGCGGGCGGCCGCGCTGACCAGCGGGAGCGTCCGGCCCGGCAGCCAGGCCCGGGTGATGGCATGGCGCTCCGTGGTTGTCCGGATCCTTTTCGTACACGGAACGTCGGCGTCCGGGAACAGGGCGAGGGGTGGGCCGCACCGGAGACACCCGCGCACGCGCGTGTGTCTCCAGTTTCGACCCACCCCTCTCGAGCGGCTCCCTCAGTTGTCCGATACCCCGTTCGCGCCGCTCTTCCCCCCGGTCTTCCCCTCTGGTTCGCCGGCCGGTGCCCATTTCGCGGCGAGCCCGGGGTTCGCCTTCAGCCAGGCGCGTACGGCGTCCTGTTCGCCGCCCTTGCCGGCCTGCTGGATGCGCGCCTCCAGACCGGTGAGCTGTTCCTCGGTCATGGAGAACTTCTTCAGCCAGGCGCCGACCTCGGGGTTGTCGGCGGCGAAGCCCTTGCGGGCGAGCGTGTGCACGCCGTCGCCCTTGCCCCAGGCGCCCTTGGGATCCTTGAGCTTCTTCAGGTCGTAGTCGCTGTACGCCCAGTGTGGTGACCAGAGTGTGACGACGACCGGTTCCTTCTTGGCGTACGCGCGCTTGAGTTCGGCGAGCATGGCCGGGGTCGAGCCGTCGACGACCTCGTACTCGTCGCCGAGGCCGTACTCCTTCAGGACCTTGTCCTTGAGAAGGCCCATCATCCCGGCGCTGGGTTCGATGCCGACGATCCTCCCCTTGAACGTGGACGACTGTCCCTTGAGGTCGGCGAGCGAGTCGACGCCCTTGACGTACGACGGGACGGTCAGCTCCAGGGAGGTGGGGCCATACCACTTGCCCAGATCCTCGAGCTGGTCGCCGTACTTCTTCCAGTACTCGGCGTGGGTGACAGGCAGCCAGGAGTCCGTCTGGAAGTCGATCTGGCCGGTGGCCAGGCCCGTGTACAGGGGGCCGGCCGCGTACTGGGTGGTCGTGACGTCGAAGCCGCGCTCCTCCAGGAGCTCCTTCCACAGGAACGTGGTGGCGATGCCCTCGTCCCAGGGGATGTAGCCGATGGTGACCCTCTTGCCCTGTCCCACGTCTGTCCCGGTGACCCGGTCGGGCTTCGCGGAGGAGCCGAAGACGCCGAGGCCGCCGGCGACGAGCGCCAGGACGACCACGCCGGCCAGCGCGACGACCGGGCTGGGGCGGTGGTTCCAGAGCTTCGGGGTGCCCGCGGCGCGGGCCTTGGCGGCGGCGCGGCGGCCCAGCGGGGAGATCTGGGCGCCGAGCGCGCCGGTCATGCGGTCGAGGTAGATGGCGAGGACGACGATGCCGAGGCCCGCCTCGAAGCCGAGGCCGATGTCGAGCTGGCCGATGGCCTCGTTGACGGCGCCGCCGAGCCCGCCGGTGCCGACCATGCCGGCGATGACGACCATGGACAGGCCGAGCATGATGACCTGGTTGACGCCCGCCATGATCGTCGGAAGCGCGAGCGGCAGCTGCACACGCAGCAACGTGTCGCGGGGCGGGGTGCCGAACGCCTCGGCGGCCTCGACGAGTTCGGCGTCGACCTGGCGGATGCCGAGTTCGGTCATGCGTACGCCGGGAGCCAGCGCGAAGATCAGGGTGGCGACGACGCCCGCCGGGACGCCCATGCCGAAGAACAGGATCGCCGGGATCAGCAGCACCATCGACGGCATCGTCTGGAGCAGGTCCAGGACGGGCCGCAGGACGGCGCTGACGGTCGTGGAGCGGGCCGCCCAGATGCCCAGCGGGATCGAGATCACCAGGGCGATGAGTGTGGCGACGAGCACCAGGGCGAGCGTCGACATGGCCTTGTCCCACAGGGCCATGGAGTCGATGAGCGCGAATCCGGCGAAGGCGAGAGCGCCCGCGACCAGGCCACGCAGCCACCAGGCGGCCACCGCGAGGATGCCGGCCAGGAGAAGCGGCTCCGGGGCGGTGAGTACCGCGTAGATGCCGTCGTACAGACCCTCGACGACCATTTTGACCGCGTCGAAGAGCCAGGACATGTGGTCGACGAGCCAGCTGACGCCGTCGTCGACCCAGTCGCCGAGCTGGAGCCTAGGCACGGGCGGTCACCTTCCCGTCCGCGGCGGCCGGGGCGCTCGGGCTGCCGCAGGGCTCGGGGTCGCCCTGCTGGTCGCCCAGGAAGCCGACGAGACGCTGTCTGGGGACGACGCCGACCAGTTCGCGGTCCTCGGTGACCACCGCGACCGGGTGGGACAGCCGGGCGCTCAGCGCGCACAGTTCGGTGAACGGCGTGTCGGGCGTCGCCGTCGGGCAGTCGCAGTCGGCCTCGTCGCCGCTGGTCGGCGGGTCCATGACGGCGTCGGCGGTGAGGACGCGCGTGCGGTCGACGTCCTTGGTGAAGGAGGCGACGTAGTCGTCGGCGGGGCGGACGAGGATGTCCTCGGCGGTGCCGGTCTGGACGATGCGGCCGTCGCGCATGACGGCGATGCGGTCGCCCAGGCGCATGGCCTCGTTGAGGTCGTGGGTGATGAACACGATGGTCTTCTTGAGGGTCTTCTGGAGTTCCAGGAGCTGGTCCTGCATGTCCCGGCGAATCAGCGGGTCGAGGGCGCTGAACGACTCGTCCATGAGCAGCAGGTCGGCGTCGGTGGCGAGCGCGCGGGCGAGGCCCACGCGCTGCTGCATGCCGCCGGACAGCTCGTCGGGCCACGAGTCCTCCCAGCCGGCCAGACCGCACAGGGCGAGCGCCTCGTCGGCGCGGCGCTCGCGCTCGGCGCGGGGCACGCCCTGCACGGACAGGCCGTACGCGGCGTTCTCACGGACGCTGCGGTGCGGGAAGAGCGCGAAGTGCTGGAAGACCATGCTGATCTTGTTCGCGCGCAGGGCGCGCAGTTCGCGGTCGCCGAGCGCGGTCAGGTCCTGGCCGTCGAAGCGGACGTGTCCGGCGGTGGGTTCCAGCAGGCCGTTGAGCATGCGCAGCAGCGTCGACTTGCCGGAGCCGGACAGGCCCATGACGACGAAGATCTCGCCGGGCTCGACGGCGATGGACGCGTCGATGACGGCGGCGGTGATGCCGTCGTCGCGGAGTGCGTCGCGGTCGGCTCCCTGTTCGAGTCGGGTGACCGCGTCGCCGGATCGTCTGCCGAACACCTTGTACAGATGCTCGGTCTCAAGCCTGGATGACAAGGGTGCTCCTCGGTGGTGCTTTCCGGTTGCGACGATTGCGACGATTGCGCGAACAACCGGGTTCGTTCGTGCCGCGCCTGCCCGTGTCCGACATGGGCAAACGGAGGAGTGGGCCAGTTCACAACTCTTCGCATAGGTAACGCGAGACCTGGGCGAATGGCTCGGGGAGCGGCCGGAAAGCGGCGCGCGGGGTGACTGTCAGTGGCGTACGGCATGATGCGAGGCGTGACCGGACGACTGATGCTTCTCGATACCGCCTCGCTCTATTTCCGCGCCTATTTCGGCGTCCCGGAGTCCGTGAAGGCTCCGGACGGCACGCCGGTGAACGCCGTGCGCGGGCTGCTCGAATTCATCGACCGGCTCGTCAAGGACCACCGGCCGGACCACCTGGTGGCGTGCATGGACGCGGACTGGCGTCCGCAGTGGCGGGTCGACCTGATCCCTTCGTACAAGGCCCACCGGGTCGCCGAGGAGCACGCGGTGGGGCCGGACGAGGAGGAGGTGCCGGACACCCTGTCACCGCAGGTGCCGATCATCGAGGCGGTCCTGGACGCGGTCGGCATCGCGCGCGTGGGCGTCGCGGGTTACGAGGCGGACGATGTGATCGGCACGTTCACCGGCCGCGCCGAGGGCCCCGTCGACATCGTCACCGGCGACCGGGACCTGTACCAACTGGTCGACGACGGGCGGGGGGTGCGTGTCCTGTACCCGCTCAAGGGCGTGGGCACGCTGCAGCTGACCGACGAGGCGTGGCTGCGCGAGAAGTATGGGGTGGACGGGAAGGGGTACGCGGATCTGGCGCTGCTGCGCGGCGACCCGAGCGACGGGTTGCCGGGCGTGCCCGGCATCGGCGAGAAGACGGCCGCGAAGCTGCTGGCCGAGTTCGGCGACCTGACCGGGATCATGGCCGCCGTCGACGACCCGAAGGCGAAGCTGACGCCGTCGCAGCGCAAACGCCTCGACGAGTCACGGCCGTACGTCGAGGTCGCGCCCAAGGTCGTCCTGGTCGCGGGCGATGTACCGCTGCCGGACGTCAACACGGCGCTGCCGCACACTCCCCGCGACCCGGCGGCGCTCGAAGTGCTCGCCGCCCGCTGGGGACTTGGGGGTTCGCTGGAGAGATTGCTCACGACACTCGGAAGGTGAGGACCCACTTCCCGGAGAGAGGTGCTAACTTAGGTAACCCTAAGCAAGGGACCAGGGAGGCCGTCATGGCAGAGCGCCCGGAACGCAGGGCTCCGAAGACCCACACCGCGCAGGTCGTCCGCACGGAGCGGCTGACTCCGCACATGCAGCGCGTGGTGCTGGGCGGCGAGGGCCTCGCCGAGTTCTCAGCCGGCACCTGCACCGACCACTACGTGAAGCTGCTGTTCCCGGCCGAGGGCGTCACCTATCCGCTCCCCTTCGACATGCAGCGCATCCGCGCGGAGTTCCCGCGCGAGCAGTGGCCGGTGACCCGCACCTACACGGTGCGCGCCTGGGACCCCGAACTGCGCGAACTGACCCTCGACTTCGTCCTGCACGGCGACGAGGGCCTGGCCGGCCCCTGGGCGATGCGCGTCCGGCCGGGCGACACGCTGGCCTTCGGCGGCCCCGGCGGCGCGTACGCCCCCGACCCCGACGCCGAGTGGCATCTGCTCGCCGGTGACGAGAGCGCGCTGCCCGCGATCGCCTGCGCCCTGGAGTCGCTGCCCGACGGCGCGAAGGCGTACGCCTTCGTGGAGGTCGCGGGACGCGAGGAGGAGCAGAAGATCGACTCCGACGTCGAGGTCCACTGGCTGCACCGCGGTGACCGCCCGCTGGGCCAGGCTCTCGTCGAGGCCGTACGCGCCCTGGAGTTCCCTGCGGGCCGGGTGCACGCGTTCGTGCACGGCGAGGCGGCCTTCGTGAAGGAGCTGCGCCGGCTGCTGCGCGTGGAGCGCGAGATCCCGCGCGAGGACCTCTCGATCTCCGGCTACTGGCGCCTCGGCCACAACGAGGACGGCTGGCAGGCGTCCAAGCGGGAGTGGAACGCACAGGTGGAAGCAGAGCAGGAGCCGACGGCCTCCTGAGTTCACCCTCGATGGCCGGACAGCCTCGAACTCCCCTCCCCACCCCGCCGGTCCCTGCTCGCCCCTGAAGAGGCCTTGTCCTCAATCACCGGACGGGCCGAGGGCGCCTGGGCCTACGTGAGGACTTGGGCCCCGTCTCGACACGGCTGCGACATCCCTGCGAAACAGCGCATCCCTAATTTCTGTCACCCGACAGGAATTCCGCGCCGAAGGCAGGTCCCGCCGTGACCACGACCGCTCCCTCCGACGTACGCCCCGATCCGCCGGACCCGTCCGCGGACCACTCCCTCGCCGAGTTCGGCTACCCCCAGGAACTGCACCGCAGCCTCGGCCGGTACGCCTCGTTCGCCGCGGGGTTCTCCTTCATATCCGTCCTGACGACCGTCTTCCAGTTCTTCGCCTTCGGGTACGCGTTCGGCGGCCCCGTCTTCTTCTGGGCCTGGCCGGCCGTACTGATCGGCCAGTTGCTGGTCGCCGCGTGCTTCGCGGAACTGGCCGCGCAGTACCCGATCTCCGGCGCGATCTACCAGTGGTCGTCGCGGCTCTCCAACCTCACCTTCGGCTGGTTCGCCGGCTGGATCATGGTGATCGGGCAGATCGTGGTGGTCGCGGCGGCAGCCCTCGCGCTCCAGGTCGTCATGCCGGCCATCTGGTCCGGCTTCCAGCTGGTCGGCGACGACCCGGCCCCCACCTCGGCGAGCGGCGCGGCCAACGCGGCGATCCTCGGTGTCGTCCTGCTGGCCCTGACGACCCTGGTGAACGTCTTGGACAACCGCGTGATGTCCCTGATCAACCGGGTCGGCGTGACCGCCGAGATCATCGGCGCCGCCCTGATCATCGTGCTTCTGTTCACCCACTCCGAGCGCACTCCCGGGATCACCTTCCACACGGGTACGGCACTGGAGTCAGGCCTCTTCGGCGCGCTGCTGGTGGGTTCGTTCACGGCGGCATACGTGATGATCGGGTTCGACAGCGCGGGCGAGATGAGCGAGGAGACGCACAATCCCCGGCGTACCGCGCCCCGCACGATCCTGACCGCGCTCGCCTCGGCGGGCCTGCTGGGCGGCCTGATCATCCTCGCCGGCCTGCTCGCCGCACCGAGCCTCACCGACGGCCGGCTCGGCGTCGAGGGCCTGAGCTACGTCCTGACGAGCAGCCTCGGCGACGGGGTGGGCCGCGCCCTGCTGGTCGACGTGGTGGTGGCGATCGCGGTGGCGACCCTGGCGATCCAGACGGCGGCGTGCCGGATGCTGTTCTCGATGGCCCGCGACGGCCAACTCCCGTTCTCGGCCCGCCTGGCCAAGGTCAACCCGCGCACGGGCATGCCGAGCGCTCCGGCCGTGGTCGTCGGCGTCCTGGCGGCCGCCCTGCTCCTCCTCAACTTCGCGTCTCCGGAAGCGTTCCTGGCCATCGGCACCACGTGCATCGTGATGCTGTACCTGGCGTACGCGATGGTCACCGGCCCCCTCCTCGTCCAGCGCGTGAAGGGCACCTTCACCGCCGACGGCACCGACGAGACCGGCAAGCCCCTCTTCTCCCTGGGCCGCTGGGGCATCCCGGTGAACGTCCTCGCCCTGCTCTACGGCCTGTTCATGACCGTCAACCTGGCCTGGCCCCGGGCAGCGGTGTACGACCCGGCGGGCGGGCACTGGTACTTCCAGTGGTTCACGGTGCTGTTCTTGGTGGTCACGGTGGGGGGTGGGGTGCTGTACCGGCTGCTGCGCGAACGACGCGTGCACTCCACGCAGCCTGATCCGGCGCTCTCCGCAGCGGCTCCGTAGCCTCGACCGCCGTAGCTCGTCGACCACCCCTGATGCGCTTTCCGGCTCCTGGCAGGAGCCGGAAAGCGCATCAGGGCGTATCCGGACACCGGTCAGCGCGCTTGAGTGACGACGGCCTGAGCGTCGCTGGCGCCCTGCGCCTGGGAAACGATGTCCGCGATGTGCGCGCCGAATGTCAGGGTGATGTGGGGGTGTGCCGCCGTGGAGTACATGTAGATGTCGAGGGTGAGCTCCTCCGGCCGGTCGAAGGCGGGCAGGACGCGCCACCATGCCGCACGGGCCAGGTCGGTGAGGGTGCCGAGGTCGTCTTCGGAGCATTCGGCGGCCAACGCGTAGACGCCCAGGGTCAGCGCCGCGACCACGGTGGTGCCGGGATCGAGGTGTTTCCGGTCGGCGTGCCAGCCGAGGGCGGTGGGTGAGAGCTTCGCCAGACGGGTGACTGCCCGCGCCGCCACCTCCGGAGGGATCACATCGACAGCCCCGGTGAGGGTCAGGGCGGTGTACACGATCTCCCTGGCGTCGGCGTCCGTGCCGCTCAGGTCGGTCCGGGACAGGTGCGGGCAGTCTTCGGCGTCGAGGTAGAAGCAGGGACCGCAGCGGGGTGCGGCTCGGCACACCCGGCAGTCGTGCTCGCTCACGGCCCCCCATCCGTAACCGTGCTGGGCCATGGGTCCCACCGTGGCCCACAGGTCGCTGCGGTGCCCCCAGAGGGTGTAGGAGACGCCCGCGCATCCGGCGAGGAAAGTGCGGTCGTCCCTGGTCAACGATCCGTCGGCGACCTTCGCGGCCATGGCCGGCAGGAGGTGCCCCAGCCCCACCAGCCAGGTGACCAGGGTGTCGGCGCCGTGCCGGCCGTCGCCATAGAGGCGGGCACCGTTGCCGACGTCGCCGGTGTAGGTGTCGATGGCGAGGTCGTGAATGTCGTTGACCATCTTGGAGATGCTGAAGTAGGCCCTGCCCGCGTGCGACACACAGGCACGGTCCGCCAGCGTGGGCAGCCCCATGTCCAGGGCGTACCACTCGCAGATCATGGCGTTCGCCGACGGGTAGTACGGAACTTCTGTCCGCAGGACAGGGACACCCAGTTCGGGATACCCGGTGATGCACCTGCCGCGGTGCTTGGCCATGACGCTGGACTTCCGGGCCATCAGGATGTGCCGTACGGCAGCGGTGAGCGACAACTGCTGCTGGGCCGCGCGGATTTCGGCGATGGCGACGGCATGCCAGTCCTCGAGTTCACCACGGACGTACCTGCCCCAGTCGGTCGTCGAGGCGAGGTCGCAGTACATGCCCTGACGGGCCGCTTCGCGGTCCGGTTCGAACACCCGCCAGGCGAGCAGCCAGCCGAACAGGGTCTGCGGCACGAACAGTTGCACTGGTATGCGTATCTGCGCCGCCAGTCGTTCGATCATTGTTCGAGGAACGGGTTCCTCCAGATCGAGCGGACAGCCCTTCTTCTTCCACTGCTCCCCGCACTGACTTGCCAGCTGAAGCCATCCTCGCTGGGACCCGTCCCGGGAGGGCTGCTCGTGGGTGCCGCGACGGGGCGCGTAGGCCTGCATCGCCCGGTGCCACAGCTGGATCGTCCGGCGTACGTCGGTGCGGTCCGGCCGGGAGAGCGCCAGACCGGAGGCGAGGTCGGCGGGTGGTTCCCCGTCGGACGCGGGCGCGCGGTGCCGTTCCGCTGCCGAGAGCTTGGACCAGTACGCCTTGCGTACTCCCTGCATGATGATGCCGTCAGGCTCGCGAGAGGCCGGACCTGGCTGGTTCGGGACCCGTCCTTCGGGGGCCAGAGTGTCGCCGGGCAGCTCAATCATCTGAAGCACTCCTTCGATCGAGGCTCTGTGGTAGGTGCACAGTGCGTGTCAGCGAGTGGTGCGAAGTCAGGAGCTCGGTGGTTCGGAAGGGGGGAAGGGGCTCGTACGACAGCGCGGCTCCGCTCAGTTGCCCGCGAGCGGTCCGCCGTGGAGGTGGGGCTGGTCAATCTGCCGGAAGTCGGCCGCGGAGGGGACGGTGGTCGGTAGCATCGATTCCACCGGTCCGGTCGGCTCCGCCCGTGGCAAGCACTGCCTCGTCCGCAAAAGACACATCGAGCAAGGCAGGACCCCGATTCGTCCGGGCCGGCCAGATCCGACGGAGCACAGGACACTGTCGCGACGCCGGGCGGTCAGATGGTGCGGCGCGTCCGCGTGGGGCTGTGCCGCGCCCCGCAGGGCGAGGGGAAGAAGGACCATGGAATTGCCCTCGCGCAGATCGTGAGTCGGACCCTGGTCCACAGACATCGCCTCACGCACCCGGCCCCGCAGGAAGAGCACGCCACTCCAAGGCGGCATGTGCGACCTGGACGAGCGCTCTAACTGTGCCATCCGCAAGCCACGAGCGGAAGCCACTCCTATACGCAGTGATGCGTACGCGGCCTACGACGTGCGCCCCCAAAGAGGGATACATACCTCGCCTACCCGCCCATCCGGACACGACCTACGCGTTTCACCTCGAACACGCGCCAGTTGTACCTACTCCCGCGAGACGCGCGCTTCTCCACACCCCGTCCGCGCCCTGGTCAGGTGCGCGGTGGCCGTGATCGGCCCGGCGGGGGGCGCGGACGCCGGCCTGACGCGCCCTCAACCGTAGCGTCAGAGCCGCAGGACGAAACCCGTCGTTCCAGCGGATCACCGTCCACTGGAGGCGCCCCTCCGCCTGGCCGAAAGACAACGCAAGCCCGACAGGACCGGTTCAAGCCATCGACCGCCGCACGCACGGGCCGCACCCTCGCCGTCCGGCCACGCCGCAAGATGCGGGGTCCACGCCGGGCCGGCCATCCGGCCCGCCCCGACCCGTCCGGGCATCAGTACGATTCCAGCCAAGGGGCGCAAAGAGGGCGCATCGTTTTTCGGACGTACCGCAGCGCCCCCGCCCCGACAGTGCCCCGTCGTAGGCTTCGTCGTGATGAGACGCCGTACCCCTCCCCCGCCCTCTCCCCTGCCGCAGCGCGACGGGGTGGATCCGGTACGTGTGCGTTTGCCGGCCGGGGACGAGTGGGCGACCGTACGGGATCATCTGGTGGCGCGGCTGGCGGCCGGGGCCGGGGTGATCGACGGGATGCTCGACGCCGGGCGGATCGTGGGCATCGACGGCCTTCCGGTTCCGCGAGACATGCCGTACGTGCCAGGGATGTTCGTGTGGTTCCACCGGGACCTGCCCGACGAGGAGCGGGTGCCGTTCGAGGTCGGCATCGTGTACCGGGACGAGCACATCGTGGTGGCCGACAAGCCGCATTTCCTGGCCACCACCCCACGCGGCAGTCACGTCGCCGAGACTGCCCTGGCGCGACTGCGGAAGCAACTGGGCGTCCCAGCTCTCGGCGCGGCGCACCGGCTGGACCGGCTGACGGCCGGGCTGGTGCTGTTCGTCGTGCGGCCCGAGGAGCGCGGCGCGTACCAGTCGCTGTTCCGGGACAGGCGAGTCGCGAAGGAGTACGAGGCTGTGGCGCCGTACGCCCCCGAGCTGATTCTTCCCCGTACCGTGCGCAGCCGAATCGTCAAGGAGCGCGGGGTCCTGGCGGCCCGCGAGGTCGAGGGCGAGCCGAACGCCGTCAGCCGCGTCGAAGTTCTGGAGCACCAAAACCGGCGAGCCCGGTACCGGTTGACACCGCGTACCGGGCAGACACATCAACTGAGGGTGCACATGAGCTCGTTGGGGGTGCCGATCCTCGGTGATCCCCTCTACCCCGTGGTGACCGGCCCCGTGGCGGTCGGTGACTTCCGGCGCCCGCTCCAACTGCTGGCGCGGGTGCTGGAGTTCACCGATCCGGTCACGGGGCGCGAGCACCGGTTCGTCAGCCCGCGCACGCTGCGGGCCTGGTCGTCCTACGACGACTGGGCCGGTTGACGCCCTCTCTTGCCCGAGGGCAGGAGATTCCGGTCCGCACCGCTACGCGGTACCACCTCGGGTTCCTGCTTCACTGGCCCTTGCCGGTCTCCGGGGAGCTCGGTCTCACAGGGGCCTCCACAGGCGTCACTTCCCGCCCGTCCGGCGGTAGATCCGACAACTTCGCCGTCGGATGAGGCGATCTCAGCCATGCCGCTGCGGCCCTCCGGGCCGCAATGGACAGGATGCACTTCACCTCCACCCTGAAGGAGGAGCACTGGGCAAGTGTTCGGTAGCCCGGTATTCGGTCGGCTCAGTCGCCGCGCCACCAGCGCAGGAGGCGTCCGAACAGCCCGGGCCGGCCGGCCGGTTCGGGTGTCGCCACCGGCGCGGTGGGCTCCGCGGTCGCGGGTTCTGGAGCGACCGGCTGTGGCCGTACGGCACCGACCGGCATGTCCTTCGAACGCTGTGGCGGCAACGGGTTCATGGAGGGCAGCTGCATGACGTCCTGCGGAGGCCTCGGCATGAACTTCACCGGCAGTTCCACCAGATGCCGGTTCGAGATGGACGACCGCCAGTTCAACTCGTCCTCGTCGCAGTCGAGTTGGATGTCGGGAACGCGGTTCAGCAGCGCGTCGACGCCGACATCGGCGATGGCGCGGCCGATGTCCTGGCCCGGACACTCGTGGGGACCGCCGCTGAACGCCAGGTGGGAGCGGTTGCCCTGCATGTTGGCCTTGAGGTCGGGACGCACGCGCGGGTCGACGTTGCCCGGCGCGATACCCAGGATGAGGCCGTCGCCCTTGCGGATGCGCTGGCCCCCGAGCTCGGTCTCCTGCTTGGCGAAGTACCCCAGGATGGCACTGAACGGCGGCTCGTCCCACATGGACTGCTCGACCGCCTGGGGCACCGTCATCTGACCGCCGTTGAGCCGGGCGCGGAACCCCGGGTCGGTGAGCACCACCCGCAGTACGTTGGCGAGAAGGTTGGCGGTGTTCTCGTACGCGGCGATCAGCACAAGGCGAAGGTGGTGGCCGACCTCCTCGTCGTTGAGCCTCGCCGGGTGATTGATCAGGTGGCTGGCGAAGTCGTTCCTGGACTCGACGCGGCGGCTGGCAGTGAGCCGCATCAGGGCGTCCATGATGTATTCGTTGCTGGCGATCGAGGTCTCGGTGCCCTTGAGCAGGTCGCGGGCGGCCTGCACGATCCGGTCGTTGTACTCCTCGGGCATACCGAGAACCTCGCACATCACCGCCATCGGCAGGTGCTCGGCGAACTGGGCGACCAGATCGGCCGTGCCCTTCTCGCAGAACTTGTTGACGAGGTGCTGGCTCGCCCGGTTGATGTGGCGGCGGATGCCCCGGTGGTCGATGGTCGACATGGCGCCGGTGACCGCGCCACGCAGCCGCAGGTGCTCGTCTCCCTCGGCGTGGCTGCACATGGGCTGCCAGGCGATGATCGGCATGAGCGGATGATCGGGCTTGATCGTGCCGTCGTTCAGGGAGGTCCACAACCGGGGGTCGCGGGAGTACTGCGAGGGCGTGCGCACCATGTGCATGTTCTCGCCGTGGCCGAGCACGACCCAGACCGGTACGTCGTCGTGAAGCAACGCGGGGGCCACCGCACCGTGTTCGGCGCGGAGTTTCTCGTACACGGCTCCCAGGTCCTCCGCCTCCGGGCCGTACAGCCGGCGCAGTCCGCCTGGGCCGGTGCCGAGGCCGAGGCCGTGGGCAGGGCACCCCGGGGGCGGATCGAGGGCGGCGTCGTGGGTGCCGGTCAGGGAGTGGGGGTCAGGCGTCACTGTGATCGCTCCGAAACTGAAGTGGATCCGGTGTGTGAGGAGTTGACGGAATGTCATACGGGTGAACGACGAAGTGCGGGTTTCGGGTGGTGGCTCGCCGAGCGTGCAATGCCGCTGTCAGACCGACGCCTTCGTCATCTCGATCGAGTGCAGAAAGCGCATCAGCGTCATCAGCGTGTCCCGGCTGGAGGCCCGGCGGCGTGCGTCGCACTCCACGATGGGGATGTCCGGGGCCAGGTCGAGCGCCGAGCGCAGGTCCTCGATCGGGTAACGGGGCGCGTCCGGAAAGGCGTTGACGGCGATGACGAAGGGCACACCGCACTCCTCCAGTCGCCCTATGACGTCGAAGCTCACTTCCAGGCGCCGGGTGTCGATCAGGACGACCGCGCCCAGGGCTCCTTCGAACAGGCCGTTCCACAGGAACCAGAAGCGTTCCTGGCCCGGGGTGCCGAACAAATACAGCACCAGTTGGTCGGTGATGCTGATGCGGCCGAAGTCCATGGCCACGGTGGTGGCCGTCTTGGAATCGGAGCCGTAGTTGTCGTCGACGCCGATGCCGGCCTGCGTCATGGTCTCTTCGGTGGTCAGCGGCCTGATCTCGCTCACCGAGCCGACCATGGTCGTCTTGCCGACGCCGAATCCGCCCACGACCACGATCTTCACCGCGGCCTGGGTACTGGACGGCAGGCGGTCCTCGGTCCGTGGACCGGGGATGGTGTCAGAGCTTTTGAAGTCCATGCATCACCGCTTCGAGGAGGGAACGGTCGGCGAGCGACTCCCGGATGATCGGGTAGCGCGCCTGGACCAGTTCGGCCGTCAGCAGCTCGGTGAGCAGGACGGTCACCACGCTGAACGGCAGATTGAGATAGGCCGAGAGTTCGGCCACGGACAGGGGGTCCTTGCAGAGCCGGAGCAGCACCGACTGCTCCGGCGAAGCGGAGGGCGGGGGCTCGGCGCGCGCCACGATTAACGTGACGAGGTCGAGGGAGGCGCGGTCGCCCCCCTGAACGGCGCCGGTGATCACGTAGAGCCGCTCCGGGTTCTTCCGCTCCCCTTCCTTGCCCTCCGCGCCCTCCGTGTCCGCCGGCCTCTCGTGGAGGGGCTCCGCCGGAGGTTCCTGCTTCATGGGATAGCGCCGTCGGCGCTGCGGAGGAGTCATACGGGGTGCCCGTTCCGCCGGGGCGGACTGGTGAGGTGAGCGCCGATGCGGACGACGAGGTCGCGCATGTGGTTGCTCATGTTGCCGGGTTCGGCGACCACGTTGGCGAGGACCGCGAGGTAGGCGTTGGGGCCGGCCGCCATCAGGTAGAAGTAGCCGCCGGTGACCTCGATGATGACCATGCGCATGGTGCCGTCGCTGTCCGGGATCTCGTGCGCGACGGCGCCGGCGAGGCTCTGCAGCCCTGCGCAGGCGGCGGCGACACGGTCGGCGGCGTCGGGGTCGCCGCCGTAACGGGCGATGCGCAGGCCGTCGGCGGAGAGCACCACGATCTGCTGGATGCCCGGTACGCCGTCGGCGAGCTCCTTGAGCATCCAGTCGAAGTTGGCTCGCTGCTGGATCACTTGAGGTTCTCCTCGTCGTCGGCCTCAGCGTGGGCCGACTGCTGGTTGGTCGCGTCGTCCGGGTGGCCGGAGAACGTCGTCGGGTCGTTGGGGTTCCTGGTGAAGGCCGTGGGGTCCGGGTCGCCCTTGAGGCCCTCCATGAACGCCTCGACCCACAGCCCCGGCAGGGGCTCCTCTTCCTTCTTCTTCGGCTCGGGCTCCCACAGTTTCCGGAGCTCCGGGTCGGCCGCGATCTCGGCCTCGGAGGCCCTGGAACGGGCGTACCGCTCGGCGATGGAGGTCGTGACCCGGCTGCGGCGCTGCGGCAGACCGTTGTCGGTCCACTCGGTGACGACCGGGATGTCGTCCTCCATGGAGACCGACGCGGGGATACGCGGGCCGGTCGTGGGCCGGCGCTTCTTGGGCGGGCGCTTGGGGCCTTCCAGCGCGCCGAGTTCGATCTTGGGCGCGGCGGTGGCTCCGATGCCGTGGGCGAGCCCGGGGGTCCCCTCGGTGGTCAGCATGTCGGCCGGCACGACCAGAACGGCGCGGACACCGCCGTAGGCGGACTGCCTGAGCGAGATCTGCATCTTGTACGACTGACAGAGGCGCCCTACGACGGCCAGGCCGAGGCGCGGCGACTCACCGAGGTCGTTGAGGTCGAAGCCGGCCTGAGCGCGGGCGATCATGTCCTCGGCGCGCTGTCGGGCCTCCTCGCTGAGGCTGACGCCGGCGTCCTCGATCTCGATGGCGATGCCGGTCTGCACCTCGGTGGCGGTGACGTGCACCTTGGTGTGCGGCGGGGAGTAGCGCGTCGCGTTGTCGAGGAGTTCGGCCGCCGCGTGGATGAGCGGTTCGACGGAGTTGCCGTCGACGTTGACCGCGCAGATGGACTTCAGCTCGATGCGGCGGTACTCCAGGATGCGCGACATGGCGCCGCGCAGCACGCTGTACAGCGCGACGGGCTGGGGCCACTGGCGTCCGGGCCGGCCACCGCCGAGCACGGAGATCGAGTCGGCGAGGCGACCGATCAGCGCGGTGCCGTGGTCGATGCGCAGGAGGTCGTCGAAGACCTCGGGGTTGCGGCCGTGGTCCTCCTCCATCTCCCGGAGTTCGTTGGCCTGCTGGTGGACGATCGCCTGAACGCGCCGCGCGATGCTGACGAACGCGCGCTGCGAGCCGTCTCGCATGGACTCCTCGCGGTCGACGACTTCCAGGACCTTTTCCAGCACGTAGCGCTGCGGCGCCGTGAGCTGGCTGAACGGGGAGTTCGGCAGTGCGAGTTGGCGCATCACCTCTCCGGGTGAACCGGCGCGAGGCAGCAGAAACAGCACGTACGGCAGGACTTCCGAGCCGAGTCGCTCGATGTCCTCGTTCTGGGTGAGGATGCGCCGTTCCAGATACATGGTGCGACGGGCGTGCTCGGCACGCAGCTTACGGACGGTCCTGCCACGGCGGACCGCTTCGGCGGCGACCGCGACGACCAGGAGCGTGGCGACGGCTCCGCACAGGCCGACGGCGGTACGGGCCGGCCCCGACACCAGGGCGACAGCGGCTCCGGTAGCGCCGGCCATTGCTATGGCGGGCAGCAACAGCACGCGCGCGTAGGGAAGTTCACGGCCACCGGGAGGCGATTGAACACTCACCATGTATGCCCTCTGAGACAAATCGGTTGGGGTTGGGTGTGCTTGCTGTGGGGTAGATCTGGGAACTGTCGGGATCTTCGGTATTTTTGGGAACAAGCGCACGAATACGTCCCAACTCGGTGCGCTGCGGGCGAGCTTAGTCCGACCGGATCAACGCCGTGTCATATTCGGCAAGCATCTGAAATACCCCCCGCAACTGGAGTACTCTCGGCCCATTTACACGCTGCGGATGCAATCGCACACAATGCGTCACGACGTATGGGCGTACGAGAACCACTCACCGCGACGGGTGAATACAGGCCTCCGCGGGCCCCGGGAGCGCCCCGCCCCTCAGATTCCGGCGATGCGCAGCGCCGCGTCCGCGGTGGCTTCCGCGAAGACCGAGACCGGGCGCTCGGGGTCGGAGCGGTGCACAAGGATGACGCCCTCGATGAGCCCGAAGAGCAAGTCCGTGCGCAGGTCCAGCTCACCCTTGGCGAGCGCACCCCCGGCGGCCGTCGCCGCGAGCAACTGCCGGTAGGCGTCCTTGAGTTCGGCCCGCACGGCGTGGAAACCCGCGAAGCGTTCGGCGGCCACCTCGGGAAGGAGGTAGAGACCGCCGAGGTTGTACGGGCCGCCACAGAGCAGCTCGACGTCGGTGCGGCACAGGTCCCACAGCCGGTCCTCGGCCGGGGTCGCGTCGTCAGCGAGCAGGCCGCGGGCGTACGTCAGGGAGGGCGTGACGGTGGACTCCAGGAGCTCGGCGAGCAGCTCCTCCTTGCCGGAGACGTAGTGGTACATGGACGCCTGGCGCATCCCGGCCCGCTCGGCGATGGTCCGGGTGGTGGTGGCCGCATAGCCTCGGACGGTGAACAACTCGGCGGCGGCGGCGAGCAGTTCGGCTCGCGGGGCGAGCCCGCTGTCCGGTCGCTGCGCGGCCCGCGGTCGACCGACCCGCCGCCCGCCCGACTCGTTCGGCCCACCCGTCGTTCCCATGCGTTCGATCCTCGCACACCACCCGGCCCGGCGATCTTCGTGAGCAACGGGTAACGGAGTGGAAACACGCGGGCAACTACGGCGTCGCGCCGCCCGCCTAATTTCTGTCGGGCGACAGAAATAAAGAACCTGGGCAAGCAGCCCGAGAAGCAGCACCTGAAGCAACACGAAAAACGCTACGTGAGACAGCACGACACCCAGCACGACTTCGGAGCCGGAGGACCCTCGATGGGGACATCGACCACGTACGGAGCCCGCGACCACGCCCGCGCCCAGGAGGGCGCCCAGGCCGAGGCCATGCCCGTCGTCCCGGCCGCCGACTGGCCGGCGCCGCCCTGCGCCGCCGGCCATCTGGTGTGGGCCGAGACCGTGGCGGGCGGCAATTACACGCACCGGGTGCTGGCCCGGGGCACCGAGCTGCGCCTGACCGACCTGCGCGGTGACGCCTGCGCCCATCTGCTGCTCTTCGTCGGGGACCGGCCCTGGGAGCGGCTGAACGTCGCCGACACGGTCAAGGTGCAGTGGAACGCGTACCTGGGCGAGGGGCAGTTGCTCCTCTCCGACCAGGGCCGCGTCCTCGCCTCGCTGGTCGCCGACACCTCCGGCCGTCACGACGCGCTGTGCGGCACCTCCACCCTCGTACGCAACACGAACCGCTACGGCGACGGCACCCCGCAGTCGCCCTCCCCCGCCGGCCGTGAGCTGTTCAAGCTGGCCGCGGCCAAGAACGGCCTCCAGCCCCGCGATCTGCCGCCCTCGCTCTCCTTCTTCCAGGGCGTGCGGGTACACGAGGACGGCGCCCTCGACTTCACCGGCTCGGCCGGACCGGGCGGCAGTGTGACGCTGCGCGCCGAGCAGGACGTCACCGTGCTGATCGTGAACGTCCCGCACCCCGCCGACCCGCGCGACGAGTACGTCAGCACACCCCTGGAGGTGCTGGCCTGGCGCGCCGAGGCGACCCGCCCCGGCGACCCCCTGTGGGAGGCCACGCCCGAAGGGCGCCGCGCGTTCCTCAACACCGCCGAATTCCTTACCGCGAGGGGGCTCGCATGAGCACGCCGATCGTCCGGAAGTCCGTCGTCGCGGCCCGCGCCGCCTGGTCGTCCGTCGTCCGCGCCGGCGGCACACTGACCATCACCGACCTGCACGGCAACCAGGCCGTCGACTTCCTCGTGTACGACGCCCACGACACGTCCGTGCGCTACAGCGCGCCCGACACGATCCACGCGCAGGGCGGCGTCTTCCTCACCACCGGCAGCGTCCTGATGTCGAACGAGCACACGCCCCTGATGACCGTGGTCGCCGACGACGTCGGCCGGCACGACACCGTCGGCGGCGCCTGTTCCAAGGAGTCGAACACTCTTCGGTACGGCCACCACACCTGGTCGCAGCACGCGTGCGTGGACAACTTCCTCGCCGAGGGCGCCCGACACGGCCTGGGCAAAAGGGACTTGGTCTCCAACATCAACTGGTACATGAACGTGCCGGTGGAGAAGGACGGCACGCTGGGCATCGTCGACGGCCTCTCGGCGCCGGGGCTCTCGCTCACCCTGCGCGCCGAGTGCGACGTCCTGGTGCTCGTCTCCAACTGCCCCCAGATCAACAACCCTTGCAACGGCTTCGACCCGACCGCCGTGGAGATGAGCGTCACCGAGGCGGGTACGGAATGACCTTCGACACGCTGCTGGTCGCCAACCGGGGCGAGATCGCCGTCCGCATCATCCGTACCGCACGGGAGTTGGGCCTGCGCACGGTCGCGGTGTACTCCGACCCTGACCGCTCCGCCCCGCATGTCCGGCTCGCCGACGAGGCGGTGCGCCTTGGGCCCGCGCCCGCGAAGGAGTCGTATCTCGACGCCGACCTGGTACTGGCGGCGGCGAAGGTGACGGGCGCGGGGGCGATCCATCCCGGGTACGGCTTCCTGTCCGAGGACGCCGACTTCGCACGCCGCTGCGAGGACGCCGGGATCGTGTTCGTAGGGCCGACGCCGAGGCAGCTGGAACTGTTCGGCGCGAAACACACGGCCAGGGCGGCGGCCGAGGCGGCGGGTGTGCCGCTGGCGCCGGGCACAGGCCTGCTGGCCTCCCTCGACGAGGCGTACGCGCGGGCCGCCGCCATCGGCTATCCCGTGATGCTCAAGGCGACCGGCGGAGGCGGCGGCATCGGCATGTCGGCCTGCGCCTCGGCCGCCGAACTCGCCGACGCCTGGGAGCGGGTGCAGCGCGTCGCCGCCGCCTCCTTCTCCTCGGCCGGCGTCTTCCTGGAACGGCTCGTCGAACACGCCCGTCATGTCGAGGTGCAGGTCTTCGGCGACGGCGAGGGCCGGGTCGTCACCTTCGGCGACCGCGACTGCTCGCTCCAGCGCCGCAACCAGAAGGTGGTGGAGGAGGCCCCGGCCCCCGGGCTCCCCGCGCACGTGCGCGCCCAACTGGCGGACGCCGCCCGCAACTTGTGCTCCTCGGTGGACTACCGCTCCGCCGGAACAGTGGAGTTCGTGTACGACGCCGCGCGCGAGGAGGCGTACTTCCTGGAGGTCAACACCCGCCTCCAGGTGGAACATCCGGTCACGGAGGAGATCTACGGCGTCGACCTCGTCGCCTGGATGCTGCGGCTGGCCCGTGGTGAGCGCGATGTCGTACGGGATCCGGGCACCCCTCGCGGTCACGCCGTCGAGGCCCGCGTCTACGCGGAGGACCCCTCGCGCGAACACCGGCCCAGCGCGGGCCTGTTGACGCGGGTGGAGTTCCCGGGCGGGGTGCGGATCGACGGCTGGGTGGAGACGGGCACCGAGGTGACCACGTCCTACGACCCGATGCTCGCGAAGGTGATCGCGTTCGGCGCCGACCGGGCGCACGCGCTGCGCCGGCTCGACGAGGCGCTGGCCCGCACCCGGGTCGACGGCATCGAGACGAACCTCGGGCTGGTACGGGCGGCACTCGCGGACCCCGACTTCCGCGCCGCAAGGCACTCGACGGCGACCCTAGCCGGCGTGAGCGATTCGACGTCCCGCATCGAGGTCGTCTCCGGCGGGACCCTCACCACCGTCCAGGACTGGCCGGGCCGCACCGGCTACTGGCAGGTGGGCGTGCCTCCGTGCGGCCCGATGGACGACCGTTCGTTCCGGCTCGGCAACCGTGCCCTGGGCAACGACGAGGGCGCCCCCGGCCTCGAATGCACCCTCCAGGGCCCGTCGTTGAGGTTCACGCACCCCACGACGGTGTGCGTGACCGGGGCCCCGGCGCCGGTCACCCTGGACGGCACGCCGGTCGCCCAGTGGGAGCCGGTGACGGTACCGGCGGGCGCCGTACTGGCGATCGGCACCCCGACCGAACAAGGCCTGCGGACCTACGTGCTGTTCGCGGGCGGCGGCCTGGACGTGCCGCCCTTCCTCGGCAGCGCGGCCACCTTCACGCTGGGCAGATTCGGCGGCCACGGAGGCCGGGCGCTGCGCACGGGCGACGTCCTGCACGGCGGGGCGACGACGGAGTCCGCAACCCCGGTGCCCCCGTCCGACCGCCCGGAGTTCGCTTCCCCCTGGCACATCGGCGCCGTCGAAGGTCCGCACGCGGCACCGGAGTTCTTCACCGAGGAGGACATCCACGACTTCTACGCGGCCGACTGGAAGGTCCACTTCAACTCGGCCCGCACGGGCGTACGGCTGGTCGGCCCGAGGCCCCGCTGGGCGCGCACCGACGGCGGTGAGGCGGGCCTGCACCCGTCCAACATCCACGACACGCCGTACTCCGTGGGCGCCGTCGACTACACGGGCGACATGCCGGTCCTGCTGGGCCCGGACGGCCCCTCCCTGGGCGGTTTCGTCTGCCCGGCGACCGTTCTAAGCACGGAACGCTGGAAACTGGGCCAGTTGCGCCCCGGTGACACGGTCCGCTTCGCACCGGTGGACACAACGGGCGTACAGCGGGCGGAAATTGTGGACGGCGGGGTACTGGCCCGGGACGGCGACATCACGTACCGCCGCAGCGGCGACGACAACCTGCTGGTCGAATTCGGGCCCATGCAGCTGGACTTGGCGCTCCGCATGCGCGTCCACGCCCTGATGGAGGCGGTGACGGAGCTGGACCTGGCCGGGGTGACGGACCTGACACCGGGTATCCGCTCCCTCCAGATCCAGGCGAACCCGGCCATACTCCCCCAACCCGACCTCCTCGCCGCCATACGGCGAACAGCCACCGCCCTACCCCCCGCGGACCGCCTCACGGTGCCCTCCCGCACGGTCCACCTCCCCCTCTCCTGGGACGACCCGGCGACCCGCGAGGCGATCGCCCGCTACATGGCGGGCGTCCGTGACGACGCCCCCTGGTGCCCGTGGAACATCGAGTTCATCCGCCGCGTGAACGGCCTGGACTCGGTCGACGACGTGTACCGCACGGTCTTCGACGCCGAGTACCTCGTACTGGGCCTGGGAGACGTCTACTTGGGCGCCCCGGTGGCCACTCCGCTGGACCCCCGCCACCGCCTGGTGACGACGAAGTACAACCCGGCCCGCACCTGGACGGCGGAGAACTCGGTGGGCATCGGCGGCGCCTACCTCTGCGTCTACGGCATGGAGGGCCCCGGCGGCTACCAGTTCGTCGGCCGTACGACCCAGGTGTGGTCGGGCTGGCAGCAGCGCGGCGCGTTCGAGCCGGGGTCACCGTGGCTGCTGCGGTTCTTCGACCGCATCAAGTGGTACGCCGTCGAGCCGGACGAACTCCTGGAACTGCGCGCCGACATCACCTCGGGTCGCTTCGTCCCCCGCATCGAGAAGGGTGTGTTCTCCCTCGCGGAGTACGAGGAGTTCCTGGCGGAGAACGCCGAGTCGATCGCGGAGTTCCGCACCCGCCAGGGCGGGGCCTTCTCCAGGGAACGGGACGCGTGGGAGGCGGCAGGCGAGTTCACGAGGGCGGAAGCGGCCACGGGACCTCCGGCCCCTTCCCCCGAAGTGACGATCCCCGCCGGGGGGCACCTGATCGAGGCCGAATTCGCGGCGTCGGTATGGCAGTTGAACGTGGCTCCGGGCGACGAGGTGACAGCGGGCCAGCCACTCCTGGCCCTGGAGGCGATGAAAATGGAGTCCCGGATACACGCCCCGATATCAGGAGTGGTCCAGCAGATCCTGACAAAACCGGGCGCCCAGGTGGAGGCAGGCACAGCACTGATCATCCTGACGCCAAGCCCCTGAACTTCCTCGCCCCCGCCGCCCCTACCCGTCCCGTCCTCGGGGGCTCCGCCCCCGAACCCTCGCTCCTCAAACGCCGGAGAGGCTGAAATACCCAGCCCGTCCGGCGCTTGAGGACGAGGCCCCTTCAGGGCTCGAAGCGGGGGTCTGGGGGCGGCAGCCCCCAGGGACAGGACGGGAAGGGGCGGCGGGGGCGAAACAAACAGCCAGAACCAGCCCGCAGCCGACAAAGGAGCACCCATGTCGACCCCCACCCTCACCCGAGTCCGCATGGCCTACGCCCGCATCGCCACCGTAGACCGCCCCGAGGTCTGGATCGACCTGCGCCCCCAGCCCGAGGTCGAGACCGAGGCCCGCGCCATCGACGCCCGCCTAGCCGCAGGCGACCACCTCCCCCTCGCCGGCAAACTCTTCGCCGCCAAGGGCAACATCGACGTCCAGGGCCTCCCCACCACCGCCGGCTGCCCCGCCTACGCCTACCACCCCGAGGCCGACGCTCCCGTGGTCGCCCGCCTGAGGCACGCCGGCGCCCTCCTCCTCGGCACCACCAACCTCGACCAGTTCGCCACCGGCCTGGTCGGCACCCGCTCCCCCTACGGCCCCGTCCGCAACGCCCACGACCCGACCCGCGTCAGCGGCGGCTCAAGCTCCGGCTCCGCCACCGCCGTGGCACTGGGCCTCGTCGACTTCGCCCTCGGCACCGACACCGCAGGCTCCGGCCGCGTCCCCGCCGCCTTCAACGGCATCGTCGGCCTCAAGCCCACCCGAGGCCTGGTCCCCACGACCGGCGTCGTCCCGGCCTGCGCGTCCCTCGACTGTGTGACCGTCTTCGCCCGTACGCTCCCCGAGGCCGAGCAGGCACTCGCGCACATGGCGTCCCCGCCCGCCCGCGACCTCCCGCCCCTCCCCCAACGCGCCCCCGGCCCCTGGCGCGTGGCGGTCCCGCCGCTCGCCCAACTCGGCGAACTCGACCCGGGCTGGGCACAGGCGTACGAGGCCGCGGTGACCCAGCTCCGCACGGCCGGCGTCTCCGTGCAGGAGCTCGACCTCACCCCGTTCACCGAGGCGGCCGCGATGCTGTACCAGGGCGCGTTCGTCGCGGAGCGCTACACAGCCGTGGGCGCCTTTGTCGACAAGTTGCTCGCCGAGGGGGGTGAGGCGAGCGCGACCCTGGACCCCACGGTCGCCGGCATCATCACCCGCGCCCGCGACATCCCCGCCCACCAGCTCTACGCCGACCAGGAGCGGCTGGCCGCCCTGCGCACCCGGGCACTCGCCGAACTGGCCGACGCGGACGCACTGTTGCTGCCCACGGCTCCCGGTCAGCCGACCCTTGCGGAGGTCGCCGCCGATCCGTTGGGCGCCAATGCCCGGCTGGGCCGTTTCACGAACTCCACGAACCTCTTCGACCTGGCCGCGGTCGCCGTTCCCGCGGGTGAGGTCGACGGTCTCCCGTTCGGCGTGATGCTGATCGGTCCGGCGTTCACCGACGACCGGCTCACCACGATCGCCCGCCTGTTGCAGCCCGAGGCCCGCCTCGCGGTGGTCGGCGCGCATCTCGCGGGCCAGCCGCTGAACCCCCAACTCCTGGCTCTGGGCGCCCGACTGGAACGTGCGACCACGACAGCCCCCGTCTACCGGCTGCACGCCCTCCCCACGACCCCACCGAAGCCGGGCCTCGTCCACGTGGGCGAAGGGGAAGGAGAAGGGGAAACCGGTGGAGCGGCCATCGCGGCAGAGGTGTGGCGCCTCCCCGCCGAAGGCCTCGGCCACTTCCTCGCCGCCCTGCCCCGCCCGATGACGCTGGGCCGCGTCGAACTCGCCGACGGCACGCACGTACCCGGCTTCCTGTGCGAACCGGCGGCTCTCGAAGGCGCCGAGGACATCACGGCGTACGGAGGCTGGCGCGCGTACCTGAACAGCCGCCCCTGACCACGGCGGGCCCTGCCGAAGGCAGGGCGGGCCGCCCGGTGTGCGCCTCCGCCGGGCGGCCACCCTGGGGCCAAGGCGAGTTGACCCGCATCCCACCCCCACACGCCCCGCCGGTCGCCCGCACCCCACGAGCCCCACTCCGACTCCGACCCGGCGAACCACAACAGGCCGAACCACAACAGGCCGAACCGCCGGGGGCTACCCCACCGACGAGTAGGCCACAACCCCCCGCAGCAGCCCCTCCACGGCCTTGCGCGCGTTCTTCGCGACCGTCGACGACTCGCCGCCGGACACCGGTGCGGCGGCCGAGATCTGTCCGAGGACGTCGATGACCTGCTTGCACCACCGCACGAAGTCACCGGCCGGCATCTCCGCCTCGCGCAGCACCTCGTCGAGGCCCTTGCCGGAAGCCCACTCGTAGGCCGCCCATGCGAAGCCGAGGTCGGGCTCACGCTGGCCGACGCCCTCGCTCTGGGTGATCCGGAACTCCTCCTCCAGTGCGTCGAGCCGGCCCCAGATGCGGACCATCTCGCCGAGCGCGGCCTTGGCCTTGCCGGAGGGCACCTTCGGCGCCATCGCGTCGTCGGCGGCCCGGGACTCGTACACCAACGCCGAGACGCACGCGGCGAGTTCGGCGGGCGACAGCCCGTCCCACACGCCCGCGCGCAGGCATTCACTCGTCAGCAGGTCCAGCTCGCCGTAGAGCCGGGCGAGCCGCTTGCCGTGCTCGGTCACCTCGTCGGCGCGCAGATAGTCCAGCTCGGTGAGCAGGGCGACAATGCGGTCGAACGTACGGGCGATGGTGTTGGTGCGGCCCTCGATGCGCCGCTCCAGCTGCGAGGTGTCGCGCAGCAGCCGGTAGTAGCGCTCGGCCCAACGAGCGTGGTCCTCACGGTCGTTGCAGCCATGGCAGGCGTGGGCGCGGATCGCGGTGCGCAGCCGGGCGATCTCGCGGTCGTCGGCCGCCTGGGACCGCTGCTTGCGAGCCCGCTCGGGCGGGATGTGCCCGGCCTTGGTGCGCAGCGCGGACGCGAGGTCGCGACGGGACTGCGGCGAACGCGGGTTGAAGGACTTGGGGACCCGCATCCGCTCCAACGGCTCGACGGGTACCGGGAAGTCCATGGACGCGAGCCGCTTCACCTGCCGTTCGGACGTCAGCACCAGCGGGCGCGGGCCGTCGTGCTGCTCGAAACCGCGGT
The DNA here is from genome assembly GCF_001280005.1 of Streptomyces sp. NRRL WC-3618. Classification (GTDB taxonomy): domain Bacteria; phylum Actinomycetota; class Actinomycetes; order Streptomycetales; family Streptomycetaceae; genus Streptomyces. Next base: position 28,880 of record NZ_LGDW01000382.1, read on the forward strand.
GGCCGTTGGACCGGCCGGCGGGCAGCCCGGGGTCCAGGACGAGGGCGAGACCCGCGTACTTGCCGGTGGGGACGTGGATGATGTCTCCGGGCTTGAGCTTCTCCAGCGCGACGGCGGCCTCGGCGCGCCGCTGGGCGGCCCCCTGCCGGGCCAGATCGGTCTCCCGGTCCTTGAGTTCGCGGCGCAGTGCCGCGTACTCCTCGAAATCGCCCAGGTGGCAGGTCATGGACTCCTTGTAGCCGTCCAGACCCTCCTCGTTGCGCTGCACCTGCCGGGAGATCCCGACCACCGACTTGTCTGCCTGGAACTGCGCGAACGAGGTCTCCAGCAGCTCGCGCGAGCGGTGCCGACCGAACTGTTCCACGAGGTTGACCGCCATGTTGTACGACGGCTTGAAGCTGGAACGCAGCGGGTACGTGCGCGTGCCGGCCAGTCCCGCCAGGTGGTCGGGGCTCATCCCGCGCTGCCACAGCACGACGGCATGACCCTCGACGTCGATGCCGCGGCGGCCGGCGCGGCCGGTGAGCTGGGTGTACTCGCCGGGGGTGATGTCGGCGTGCTGTTCGCCGTTCCACTTGACGAGCTTCTCCAACACGACCGAGCGTGCGGGCATGTTGATGCCGAGCGCGAGGGTCTCGGTGGCGAACACCGCCTTCACGAGGCCCTGTACGAAGAGTTCCTCGACGACCTCCTTGAACGTGGGCAGCATGCCCGCGTGGTGGGCGGCGATACCTCGCTCCAGGCCCTCCAGGAACTCGTAGTACCCCAGTACGTGCAGGTCCTCGGTGGGGATGGACGCGGTGCGCGCCTCGACGACGGCCCGCACCCGCTCCCGCGCTTCGTCGTCGTTCAACCGCAGTCCCGCGTACAGGCACTGCTGTACGGCGGCCTCGCAGGCCGCGCGGCTGAAGATGAACGTGATGGCGGGCAACAGCCCCTCGGCGTCGAGCCGTTCGATGACTTCGGGACGGCCGGGCGTCCACACGCGTGAGCGCGACCTGCGCTCCCGCTCACGGTCGGCCTCGCGCATGGCGCGTCCGCGTTTGCGGTCCTGGAAAGAAGGCCGGCTGGCCTCCATCCGCGCGAGCCGCGTGAGGTCGGGGTTGACGGCCTTCCTGCTGCCCTCGCCCTCCTCGAACAGGTCGTACATCCGGCGTCCGGCGAGCACGTGCTGGAAGAGGGGCACGGGCCGGTGCTCGGAAACGATCACCTGGGTGTCGCCGCGTACGGTGTCGAGCCAGTCGCCGAACTCCTCGGCGTTGGAGACGGTCGCCGACAGGGAGACGAGGGTGACCGACTCGGGAAGGTGGATGATCACTTCCTCCCACACGGCGCCGCGGAAGCGGTCGGAGAGGTAGTGCACTTCGTCCATGACCACGTAGCCGAGGCCCAGGAGGGTCTGCGAGCCCGCGTACAGCATGTTGCGCAGCACCTCGGTGGTCATCACGACCACCGGGGCATCGGAGTTGACGCTGTTGTCGCCGGTGAGCAGGCCCACCTTGTCCGCGCCGTAACGACGGCACAGGTCCGAGTACTTCTGGTTCGACAACGCCTTGATGGGCGTCGTGTAGAAGCACTTCTTGCCCTGCTGGAGGGCGAGATGGACGGCGAACTCGCCGACGATCGTCTTGCCCGATCCGGTGGGGGCGGCCACCAGCACGCCCTTCCCGGCTTCGAGCGCCTGGCAGGCCTCGATCTGGAAGGGGTCGAGGCCGAAGTCGTACATCTCGCGGAAGGACGCGAGCGCGGTGGCCTGCTCGACAGCGCGCTTGCGTGCTGCCGCATACCGCTCGGCCGGTGAGAGGTCCTCTGTCATCGTGCTTTCGAGACTACCGGCCCCCACTGACAACAGGACGATCATTATCCGGATCGATGCCTGGGAAACACGGGATCCGCGCAGCTCAGGCAACGCGGAGGCGGCCGGGGCGCCGGGTGGGCGCCCCGGCCGCCTCCGCGCCAGGGTTTTGAGGAGAAGCGTCAGGTCACGTCGTCGTAGCCGTTGACCCGGTCCGTGCCCGTCTGTTCCGGCAGGGCGCGGTGGGCGGAGACGGTCTCGACCTCGCCGATTTCCTCGGGGGTGAGGTCCAGGTCGGAGGCCTCGTCGTCGCCGGGGCCCGCCTCGTCACGTCGGCGCTTGCGTCGGTCGTTCGTGAGGGAGAAGGCCACCGCGCCGAAGTACAGGACCCAGATGGGTCCGGCGAGGGCCATCATGGTCAGCGGGTCCGTACTGGGCGTCGCGACCGCCGCGAACACCGTGATGCCCATGATCATGGCGCGCCACCAACTGGCCATGCGCTTACCGGTGAGAATCCCGGTGAGGTTGAGCATGATCAGCAGCAGCGGCAGCTCGAAGGAGAGACCGAAGACGATCACCATGCGCGTGACGAGGTCGAGCAGGTCGTCCAGCGGGAGCAGGTTGTCGACGTCGAACGGCGTGAACTCGATCAGAACCTTCGCGGTGGTGGGGAGCACCCGGTAGGCGAAGTAGGCGCCGCCGAGGAACAGCGGAACGCCGGACGCGACGAACGCGTACGCGTACTTCTTCTCGTTCTTGTGCAGGCCCGGGGCGACGAACGCCCAGAGCTGGTAGAGCCAGACCGGCGAGGCGAGCACGACGCCGGCCATCAGCGACACCTTCAGCGCGAGCGTGAAGGGTGCGAGCAGACCGTTGATCGTGATCTTCGCGCAGGGGTTGCCACGCTGAGTCTGCTGCTTCGCCAGCTCGGAGAAGGATGACGGGCATCCGACCGAATCAAGCACCGGCTTGGTGAAGAAGTTGATGATGTCGTTGTAGAAGAAGGCGGCCACAACCGTGACGATCACGATGGCCAGCATGGCCTTCGCGACCCGGTTGCGGAGCTCGCGGAGATGCTCCACGAGGGGCATCCGCCCCTCGGGATCCCTCGCCTTCTCCTCCGTGTTGCGGGCAGACTTGAGCAACCCACGTCCTCATCTCGTGCGGCAGGGCCGGAGGTGTCCGGCCTTGCGTCAGCGTCAGCGCTGGGTCGTGTCCGTCGGCTCGGTGACCGGGCGCGAGCTCGTCACGTCACCGGGGGCGGCCTTGATGGTGCGCTGGGCCGGGGACTGCTCGTCGGTGTGCGGCGGAGCGGCGGGGGCGGTTTCCTGGCCCTCCGCCTTCATCGCCTTGGCTTCGCTCTTCAGGATGCGCGCGGACTTGCCGAGCGACCGCGCCATGTCCGGAAGCTTCTTCGCGCCGAACAACAGGATGACGACGACGAGGATGAGAATGATCTCGGGAGCTCCGAGCCTTCCGAACATTTCTTTACCTTCTCACCGAGGCGGCTGGATGGGGGTGCTGTCCGATCGTCCGGACATGTGTCCGACCGTCGTATTCACAGCGATCGTAACTCTCGGGGGTAAACCTGAGGCAATCCCTGTGCGTACTCCCGGTTTGCGGTCCGGGCCTCGTTTTCCGGCCGCGATGAGAGCGTACCTGCCGACCCCGACAACGTGACAGGGCGAAGTCGCCCAAAACACATCAACCCATGGATTCACAGAAGAGCCGCCGGACGGTCACAACGCATCAACGGAACGTGCCGTGTGCGCGGCGGCCCGTTCCAGATCCTCGGCGGCCCGATTGATACGCCGCGCCGACTCCGCGACCTGCCTCCCCAGCCGCTGCGCCTCCAGAAAAACCCGGACGGCAAGCACACCAAGAACAGCAATCCCGAGAAACCCCACAGCGACAGCGAACATCGGCCAGAACATGCCCCCGAGCCTAGCCCCCCTCTCAGCCCGTCCGGCGTTTGAGGACAAGGCCCCGTTGAGGGCCGACAGCGGGGGCCTGGGGGCGCAGCCCCCAGAAAGGAACGGGACGGGTAGGGGCGGCGGGGGCGAAAACCCCACCCCGCACCACCCGAACCGCACATCCCGCAGCGCCCCCTCAGGAAGGCCCGGCCAGCCGCAGAGTCCTGACCCCACCCCCGGTGAGCAACTCCACCACACGCTCACCAGCCGGTTTACGAACGGTCACATCACAGTCGGGACAGGTGAAGGAGTAGAACGTGGTCCGACTGGAACCACCGATCGCCAGGCGCAAAGCACTCGCGGTGAGCTCGAAGTTGCCACGACAGTCCGGACAGGCGGCCCGGAACACCACGGGCGCCACCCTCCGCATGCCCGCGAAGGCGGCCGCCACAGTCATGTCCCGCACACCTGACATCGGAGACTCGCTCAACACCCCTGCTCCCGTCCGCCGTACAACCCGTCCTGACCCCCATGCCCCCCAGGCCCGCCCGCCGCCGGTGTCCGGGGGCCGGCCGGCGGGGCGTCGTACGCCGCCAGCGCCTCCTGGGCGGCCAGCCGGGCACTGTCCGCGAGATCCTGCGGCGAGACGATGCGTCCGTCACGGCCGAGCCGCAGCGCCAGGCGCCGCAGCGACGCCGGATCGGGGGTGCGCAGGGTGATACGCAGCCCGCCCTCGGGAAGCTCATCCGCGCTGTCGTGCGGGTAGTACTCGGCGACCCAGCGCCCGCCCGGGCCGACCTCGACCACCACCTCGGGATCCTCGGCGGCGGGCTGCACCAGCCCCTCCGACAGATCCCGCAGCTCTATCTCGGGCGGCGCGGCCGGCTCGTCGAGGATCTTGATCTCGGCGACCCGGTCAAGGCGGAAGGTCCGACGCGCCTCGGAGCGTCGGCACCAGGCCTCGACGTAGGTGTGCCCGACGCTGACCAGGCGGATCGGGTCGATCTCCCGTTCGGTGAGCTCGTCGCGCGCGGGCGAGTAGTAGCGGATCCACAGGCGGCGGCGCTCGGAGATCGCCCGGTCGACGTCCGCGAACACCCCGCCCTCCGACTCGAAGGTCACCGAAAGCCGCGCGCTGGCCCCGGCGGCCTCGCCGGCCGCCGTCTCCACCTTGGCGGTGGCCCGCAGCAGGGCCTGCCGGTCACTCTCGCGCAGTCCCGGCAGGGTGGACACCGCGCGGGCGGCGACGAGCAGCGCGGTCGCCTCGTCGGCGGCCAGCCTGAGCGGTTCGGCGGCCTCCTCGCCGAGGGCGGCGGGGTTGTGCCACCAGATCCGCTCGCCGTCGGTGTCGATGTCGAGCAGATCGCCGCCGCGGAAGCTGGTGCCGCACATGGGCAGCACGTCCAGGTCCGAGACCAGCTCGTCCTCGGTGATTCCGAACGCGCGGGCCACATCACCGACGCGCGCGCCGGGCCGCTCGCGCAGGTAGGTCACCAGGGACAACATGCGTCGCGTCTGGTCGATGGCGTTCACGGGCCTGGCCGGTTTGCCTGCCACTTGCTTGCGCTCCCCCTCAGCCCTTGGCCACGGCACGCAGCCGGTCCACCACGTCGGAACGCAGCTCGGCCGGCTCCACGACCACCACGTCCGGCCCGAACTCCACGAGCCAGGCATCCAGCCCGTGCCCGTACGGAATCTCCAACTCGTCCCAGCCGTCGCCGAGTTCCCGCACCGCCGACGCCTTCGCCCGAAGGGGGTAGCCGGCGCCCGTCCGCAGTCGGATCAGCGCGGAACGGTCGGCGGTCTCCCCCGCCCAACTGGCGACGGTCTCGCGGACCGTGACGACATCGGGCACCTCGGCGGTGAACTTCGCGCTGCGGCTGCGGACCTTGCCGGTGATCCGGGAGAGCCGGAACACCCGTTCGGCGCCCCGGTCGCGGTCCCAGCCCGCCAGATACCAGTGGCCGCGCCAGCACTCCAGCGCCCACGGCTCCACCTGACGGGGCTCCGGGCGGACGGCGGTGGCCTTGCGGTAGTCGAAGACGACCGGGCGGCGGTCCCGGCAGGCCAGCATCAGCGGTTCGAAGGCGGCCTCGTGCACCGGAATACGCGGCTCCAGGGCGCCATGAGCCTCGTAGGGGTCGACGTCCTCGGGCAGTCCGGCCGCGCGCAGCTTCTGCAGTGCGCCGCTGGCCGCACCGGCGAGGCGTGCCTGCTGCCAGACCTTCGCGGCCAGGCCCAGGGCGGCGGCCTCCTCGGCGTCGAGGGTGATGGGCGGCAGCCGGTTGCTGTCACGGCCGGCGCGATAGCCGACCTCGCCGTCGAGGTTCTCCACCGTCTCGATGACCAGCCCGAGTTCGCGCAGATCGTCCTTGTCGCGCTCGAACATCCGGTTGAAGGAGTCGTCGCTGCCCGCTTCGAGATAGGCCTCGATGGAGTCACGCAGCTCGCGCTTGCTCAGCGGCCGGCGCGTCCCGAGCAGACACAGCGCCAGGTTCATCAGCCGCTCGGCCTTGGCAATGGCCATCGACGCCCTTCGTCTTCCCTATGGTGCTTACGACGGATGACCGTACCGCTCCGAAGTGGCGCGGCAAAAGCCGAGGGCCCATGCCCGGACAGGCATGGACCCCGGATGATCGACTTCGGTCAGACCCCGTACCTGTCTCGTACGACGATCCGGCCTGATTCCGATCCCATTCGGCCGCCGTACGACAGTCGGACCGGACGGTCAGACCGCGATCAGGTCGACCACGAAGATCAGCGTCTCGCCCGCCTTGATCGCCGGCGTGGGGCTCTGGTTGCCGTAGGCGAGGTGGGCCGGGATGGTCAGCTCGCGCCGGCCGCCGACCTTCATGCCCTGCACACCCTTGTCCCAGCCCTTGATGACCCGGCCGCCGCCCAGCGGGAACTTGAACGGGGTGCCCCGGTTCCAGCTGGCGTCGAACTCCTCGCCCGTGCTGAAGGCGACGCCCACGTAGTGGACGGTGACGTTCTGACCCGACACCGCTTCGGCGCCGTCGCCCTCCCAGATGTCCTTGATCTGAAGGTCCGCCGGCGGCTCGCCCTCGGGGAAGTCGATCTCGGGCTTCTCGATGCTCACGTCTCTGGCTCCTGCTGGTGAATGAACAAAGGCAACAAGGACAGTCTTTCATCCCGGACGCGGTGCCGCCCGCGCCAGGCCGACCTCCCCGGAGGGCTCACATCTTCGCGAGGATGTCCACGGAGAACACCAGTACGGAGTCCTTCTCGATACCGCTGCCCTGCGGCGGGTTGTCCCCGTAGCCCAGGGCCGGCGGAATGGAGATCATCACGCGGCTGCCGACCTTCTTGCCGGCCAGACCCTGCGCCCAGCCCTTCACGACCTGCGACAGCCCGAACGAAACCAGCTGCCCGCTCTTGTAGGACGAGTCGAACTCCTTGCCCGTGTCCCACAGCACGCCCTTGTACTGCACGAGGACCGACTCGGTCTCCTTGACCACCGCGCCGTCGCCCTCGATGACGTACTTCGCCACCAGCTTCGTGGGCGGGGCGGACTTCGGGACCTCGATCGAGGGGGCCGCGCCGTCCGTGTTCGTACCGACCTTCGGCAGCGCGGCGTCGTCCTGGGGGACGACCTTGCCCTTCGCCGAGCTCTTCGAGTTGAACGTGTCCACGACATCCACGACGAAGACCAGCGTGTCGGTGCCCTTGATCCCCGCCTGCGGGTTGCCCTGCTTGCCGTAGCCCCACGTCGGCGGCACGGCCATCATGACCCGGCTGCCGGCCTTCCGGCCCGTCAACCCGTACCGCCAGCCGTCGATGATCTTGCCCTGCGCCAGCTGGATGACCAGCGCGGTCCCCCGGTCGTACGAGTTGTCGAAGACCTTCCCCGACTCCCAGACCTGACCCAGGTAGTTCGCCACGACGAAGTCGTTCTCCACGACCGTCTTGCCGTTGCCCGCGATCAGCGTCTTCACCGCGAGATCCTTCGACGGCTCACCACTGGCCTTCGCCACGGTCGGCTTCTCGCCGAACTTCACCCCCGCGGTGATCGCCGGCAACGGACCGTCGACGATCTTCGGCGCCGGCGCGGCTGACGCACCCGACGGAGAGGGACTGCTGTCACTGGCCTTGCTCTTGTCGGACTTCTCGTCGCCGCATCCGGCGAGCGTGACAAGTCCGGCAGGTACGGCAAGGAGAACTGAGCGTCGGCGCACGGTGAAAGCCTCGTATCGGTGTCGATCTTGTGTTGCTGGCGTGCGCGCAACTCTACGGCGTGCGAAGGGCGCCGTACGGAAAACGTACGGCGCCCGCGTTGCGTTCCGGTGGGGCCCCTCCCGCTCGAGCGCATTCGAGAGTGGGGGAACATCCGGCCGCAAATCTCACATACCGGCGATCAACTTCTCCACCCGCTCGTCGACACTGCGGAACGGGTCCTTGCACAACACCGTGCGCTGCGCCTGGTCGTTGAGCTTCAGATGCACCCAGTCGACGGTGAAATCACGGCGCTGCTCCTGAGCCCGCCGGATGAAGTCACCACGCAGCCGCGCCCGAGTGGTCTGCGGCGGAACCGACTTGCCCTCGAAGATCTTCAAGTCGTTGCAGATCCGGGCGGCTTGGTTCTTCCTCTCCAGCAGGTAGTAAAGACCCCGCCTGCGGTGAATGTCGTGATAGGCGAGGTCTATCTGAGCGACGCGCGGATGCGACATCGTCATATTGTGCTTGGCCCGGTACCGCTCGATGAGCTGGTACTTCATCACCCAGTCGATCTCGGTACCGATCCGGTCCAGATCCTCGGCCTCGATGGAGTCGAGCACCCGACCCCACAGCTCCAGCACCTGCTCGACCGTGCCCGTACGGATACCGCGCCGCTCGACGAAGTCCACGGCCTTCTCGTAGTACTCGCGCTGCACATCCAGCGCCGAGGCCTCCCGGCCGCTGGCCAGCCGCACCTTGCGGCGGCCCGTGATGTCATGACTGACCTCGCGGATCGCCCGGATCGGGTTCTCCAGCGTCAGATCCCGCATCACCGTGCCCGCCTCGATCATGCGCAGCACGAGGTCGGTGGCACCGACCTTCAGCAGCATCGTCGTCTCCGACATGTTCGAGTCGCCCACGATCACATGCAGCCGCCGGTAACGCTCGGCGTCCGCGTGCGGTTCGTCACGCGTGTTGATGATCGGCCTGGACCGGGTCGTCGCCGAGGAGACCCCCTCCCAGATGTGCTCCGCCCGCTGACTCACGCAGTACACGGCACCGCGCGGCGTCTGCAGCACCTTGCCCGCACCGCACAGAAGCTGGCGGGTGACGAGGAACGGAATGAGGATGTCCGCGAGCCGGGAGAACTCCCCGTGTCGGGCCACCAAATAGTTCTCGTGGCAACCGTACGAGTTGCCCGCCGAGTCCGTGTTGTTCTTGAAGAGGTAGACGTCGCCCGCGATTCCTTCCTCGTGCAGGCGTCGTTCGGCGTCCACCAGGAGTCCTTCGAGAATGCGTTCGCCGGCCTTGTCGTGCGTGACGAGTTCCGTCACGTTGTCACATTCCGGTGTCGCGTATTCCGGATGTGATCCCACGTCAAGATAGAGGCGTGCGCCGTTTCGCAGAAAGACATTGCTGCTACGGCCCCATGACACGACACGGCGGAAGAGGTACCGAGCCACCTCGTCGGGAGACAGACGCCGCTGTCCCCTGAACGTACACGTGACGCCGTACTCGTTCTCCAGCCCGAAAATGCGGCGGTCCATGACTGAACATTACGCCCGATCCCCCGAGCTGAAACGGGATCCGACAGCACGGTTTGGATCATTTTCCGATGAGACCGCAACCACCGCACCCTCCGAGGGCACCGCCAGCACCCGCCCGGTGACCAGCAGAACCAGGAAAGACACGGCCCCCGCACCCCCCGGCACGACGAACCCCCACAACGTTCCGCCCCACTCGACGACCGGCCCCGCAAGGCCCGTTCCCAGCGACGCACCCACGGTGAACGTCGTCACAAGCCACGAGAAAGCCTCGGTGACCGTCCCCTGCGGAGCATGCCGATCCACCAGCACGAACACACACGCGAGAGCCGGCGCCAGGAACACACCGGCAAGCACCATCAGCAAGGTCATCGCCACCGCACCCGGCATCAGCGTCAACGGCAGATAACACACCGCCAGCAACCCCACCAGCACCGTCAACCGGCGCTCCGCAGGCCCACCCCACTGCCGCGCCCCGTACACCGTCCCGCCCAGCAACGCCCCCAGCCCCACCGCCGCCATCAGCCAGCCGTACACCGTGTCCCCGCCATGACCGTCCGCGTACGACACCGACGCCACCGTGATCGACCCCAGCGCGATCCCCACGAACAGGAACGCCCCCAGCATCACCAGCAGCCCCGGCGAACGCAGCGCGCCCAGCCAGTGCGCCTCACGCGGCGCCGAACGCCACGCCCGCGAAGGCGGCGACAGCACCACGGAAAGGGCCCCCAGAACGCCGATCACGCTCAGCACGAGCAACGCCGCCCGCGCCGACCACAGCGAGGCGCACAGCGTCACCAGCAGCGGCCCCACGGTGAACATGACTTCCTGCGCCACCGCGTCCATCGCGTACGCGGTGTGCACCTGCTCCTCCTTACGCAGGACAGAGGGCCACAGCGCCCGCAGACCGCCCTCCAGTGGAGGCGTGAATAGCCCGGCGACCAGCACGGCGGCATAGGCGAGCGGCAGCGGATCGGTGCCCGTGAACGCGAACGCCCCCATACCGAACGCCGACACGAGCGCCGCCGACAACTGGACCCGCGGCTGCCCGTACAGGTCCACCAGCCGCCCCAGCAGCGGCTGCCCCACGGCGTTCGCCACCCCGTACGCGGCCGCGAGCCCGCCAGCCAGGCTGTAGGTGCCGCCCTCCGCCCGGACGAACAGCACGATCGCGATCGCCGCCGTGGCGTTCGGCAACCGGCCCACCAGGGTGCCCACGAGCAGTCGCACCGCATGCCGCGCCCTGAGGATCTCCAGGTATCCCGCCGCCATGACCAGCCCTTCCCGTCAACCGCGACGCCGGAAGTTGTACGTATAACGTCGCCCGTCATACGTACCATGTGCCCAGTCCGCACGTCCACACGAAAGACAGGCCCACGGTGGCACGAGGCAGCACCCGACCCACCAGCCGCGACGTCGCCCGGGCCGCAGGCGTCTCCCAGGCCGCCGTCTCCCTCGTCCTCGGCGACAAATGGCGCGGCCGCGTCTCCGAAACCACCGCCGAACGCGTACGCACCGCCGCCCGCGACCTCGGTTACCGCCCCAACCTCGCCGCCCGCAACCTACGCCTCGGCCACACCCGCACCGTCCTCCTCGTCGTCCCCGTCCTCACCACCGAGTTCTTCGCCGGCGTCTACACCGGAGCCGCCCGCATCGCCGCCGAACACGGCTTCGGCGTCGTCCTCTACCCCTCCCCCGAAGGCATCGGCGCCGCCCGCCCGTCTCCCACCACCACCCTCAAAGGAAGGCCCCCACGGGCCCCTCAGATTCCCAACCCCTTCCACTCGGCCCAGGCCGCCCTCGACGGCGTCATCGCCTCCTCCATGGCCGCCGACGCCCTCACCGCCATCCGCGGCGACCAACTCCCCCTCGTCATGCTCGACAGCGACCCCCGAGGCAGCCTCGGCGCCGCCACCGTCAACCTCGACATCGCCGACGGCGTACGCCAGGTCGCCGACCACCTCCTCACCCTCGGCCACCGCCACTTCCTCCACCTCGCCGCCGACATCCCCTCCTGGACCTTCGCCGTACGCGCCCACGAACTCGCCACACGCCTCGCCACCGTCCCCGGCACCGCCCTGCGCACCATCTATGCCCCCATCACCATCGAAGGCGCCCAACAGGCCACCACAGCCGCCCTCACCGGCCCCGGCCCCCACCCCACCGCCCTCGTCTGCGACGACGACAAACTCGCCACCGGCGCCTACAAAGCCATCCGCCGCCTCGGCCTGCGCATCCCCGACGACCTCTCCGTCACCGGCCTCGACGACCTCGCCCTCGCCACCGCCATCGACCCCGAACTCACCACCGTCCGACTCGACGCCGAACTCTTCGGCGAACGCGGCATGCAAGCCCTCCTCGCCGTCCTCGACGGCCGCACCCCCACCCAGGGCGACATCCCCGTCCAACTCGTCGTACGAGGCTCCACAGCACCACCCCGCAGCCGCCCCTGAACCCCCGCCAACGCCCGCACCCCGGCCGCCAGAAGCGACCGGGGTGCGAAATTCAGAAAACAGAAGGCGGAACACAACCGCCCACCGGACAACTACTCCTCTTCGGCGCTCTCCGCCTCGGTAGTCGCACCGCCGGCCTCCAGCAACCGCCCCAGCTGACGCCCGACAATCCGCTTGAACTTCCGCTTCTGCGGACGCGTACGGTCCAGCACCGCCACCTCCAGCCGCTCCGCCGGAATCTCCCGCTCGGTACCGTTCGTATCGCGCGACAGCGCCTGAACCGCCAGCTTCAACGCCTCGGCCAACGACATGCCGTCCTGATGACGCTGATCCAGATAAGTACTGATCTGCTCGGCATTACCACCGACCGCGACCGAACCATGCTCATCGACGATCGACCCGTCGTGCGGAAGCCGGTAGATCTGGTCACCGTCAGAGGTCTCCCCCACCTCGGCCACCACCAACTCCACCTCGTACGGCTTCTCCGCCGCCGAAGAGAAGATCGTGCCCAGCGTCTGCGCGTACACATTCGCCAGACCACGAGCCGTCACATCGGCACGGTCGTACGTGTACCCGCGCATATCGGCATACCGCACACCACCGATCCGCAGATTCTCGTACTCGTTGTACTTACCGGCAGCCGCGAAGCCGATCCGGTCATAGATCTCGCTGAACTTGTGCAGCGCACGGGACGGGTTCTCGCCGACGAACACGATGCCATCGGCATACTGCAGCACAACCAGGCTGCGACCACGCGCGATGCCCTTACGGGCATACTCCGCCCGGTCGGCCATCGCTTGCTGGGGTGAGACATAGAACGGCGTCGACACCGAATTAACCGTCCCTTCCTGTCAAATCTGTCGAAGTCACTGGACCACCTGAACAACCAGAGGCACTACAAGCCTCCGCACCCCAACAGCTCAGAGCAGCGAAGCACGCGGACCGTCGGGCTGCTCAAGACGCCGCTCCAGAATCGAACGAGCGATCTCCGCACCCTCCTCGTCCGTCAGCCTGCGGAAACCGTCCTCGGTGATCACGGTGACAATCGGATAGATCCGCCGCGCGACATCAGGACCACCCGTCGCCGAATCGTCGTCCGCCGCGTCGTACAACGCCTGAATCACCAGCGTCGTCGCGTCCGCCTCACTCAGATCACGGTGGTACAGCTTCTTCATCGCACCGCGGGCGAAGATCGACCCCGACCCCGTCGCCGCGTAACCGTGCTCCTCGGAACGCCCACCCGTCACGTCGTACGAGAAGATGCGCCCCTTCCCCCGGTCCACATCAAACCCGGCGAACAGCGGCACCACGGCAAGACCCTGCATGGCCATACCGAGGTTCGAACGAATCATGGTGGACAGCCGGTTCGCCTTGCCCTCGAGCGAGAGCTGCGCACCCTCCACCTTCTCGAAGTGCTCCAGCTCCAGCTGGAACAGCTTGACCATCTCGACGGCGAGGCCGGCGGTGCCGGCGATCCCGACAGCCGAGTACTCGTCCGCCGGGAACACCTTCTCGATGTCCCGCTGCGCGATGACGTTCCCCATGGTCGCCCGCCGGTCACCGGCAAGGACGACACCACCCGGGAAGGTGACGGCCACGATGGTCGTGCCGTGCGGCGCCTCGATCGCACCCTGGGTGGGCGGCAACTGCCGCCTGCCTGGGAGCATCTCCGGCTGATGGTCCGACAGAAAGTCCATGAAGGACGACGACCCAGGCGTCAGGAAGGCAGCCGGTAGACGCCCGGTGCTACGAGTGTTGGCTTCCACGCGTTTCCTTCCAGGTAATCGGCAGCTCGGTACATCGCGTCGGGGTCATCCCTCAACAGGCCGAGGCCGGAATTACAGTTGAAGCACAGTACGCCTCGGACCCTACCCGTGTTGTGGCAGTGATCAACCTGGACAGCCGACGCTGCAAAACAGATACAGCAGACGCCCTTCTGAGAGGCGATCAACTCGTCACGTCCGGCTTCGGTGAGGCCGTACTTCCGACGGAGGTGGCCAGCCGGCCCAGCGGCCGCCTTGCAGGTCTTGCAGCGGCTCGCCAGACCGCCGGGAGCGCTGCTTTTCCGATGCCAGTCGCTGTGAGGCTTGACCTCGCCGCAGCCCCGACAGTGCTTGCAGCCAGGCGGAACGGGCACCTTTTCACGCACCCGCCGCCCTTTCGCCTCCTGGCGCTGCCAGTAGTACTCGGCAGAGCACTCCCGGCAGTACGCCTGGAGACCGTCACGCATGGACTTGTTGCTCGCGAAGACGGTTCGCGGCCTCTCCTTCTGACACCGCGAACATCGCTTCGAGTCCTGCTCATCTGGCACTCGCGAACTCCCCCGCAGCCCTACCTTCCAATCGAAGGAAAAGCCGGCTTACTGGCCGCCCTTTTGGACGAAGCTTCGAACGAAATCCTCAGCATTTTCCTCGAGGACATCGTCAATCTCGTCCAGGACGGAGTCGACGTCGTCGCTCAGCTTCTCCTGGCGCTCCTTGAGATCCTCGGAGGCCTGTGCCTCGGGTGCCTCCTCGACCTCCTCGGTGCTGCGCGTCGCCTTCTGCTGTCCGCCGCCGGTGTCCTTGGTCGCCATAACCCTCACCCCGCTCGGTTCGACGTTCTTGATCAGACCCTACAAGCAGGGTCCGACATTGGCCCCGCTGTTGCTACAACGTCCGGGAACCACCTCGATGATTCCCGGACGCCACACTTTCCACCCTGCCGGGCCGCTGGGGCCATAAGGCCCTCTCAGCGGCCTGACAGGACCCTGACCAGGTCTTCTGCCGTGCGGCAGCGGTCCAGGAGCTCTTTCACGTGATTACGCGTTCCGCGAAGCGGCTCCAGGGTTGGGACGCGTTGGAGCGAGTCCCGGCCCGGCAGATCGAAGATCACCGAGTCCCAGGAGGCCGCGGCGACATCGTCCGCGTACTGCTCCAGGCAGCGTCCGCGGAAGTAGGCGCGTGTGTCCTCCGGGGGCTTCGTACGGGCCCTCTCGACCTCGTCCTCGTCCAGCAACCGCTTGATGCGGCCACGGGCCACGAGGCGGTTGTAGAGGCCCTTCTCGGCCCTTACGTCGGCGTACTGGAGGTCGACCAGATGCAGCCGGGCGGCGTCCCAGTCGAGGTCGTCCCGGCGCCGGTAGCCCTCCATGAGTTCTCGCTTGGCGACCCAGTCGAGCTCGCCGGCGAGGCTCATGGGGTCGTTCTCCAGGCGGTTGAGGGTGTCTTCCCAGCGGGCCAGGACATCCTTCGTCTGGTCGTCGGCGTCGGCCCCGAACCGTTCCTCGACGTATTTGCGCGATAGTTCGAAGTACTCCATCTGGAGCTGCACGGCGGTCAGTGTGCGTCCGCTGCGGAGCGTGACCAGGCGTTTGAGCGTCGGGTCGTGGGAGACCTGGTGGAGGGTGCGTACGGGCTGGTCGACGGCCAGATCGACGGCGATGAAGCCGTCCTCGATCATGGAGAGGACCAGGGCTGTCGTGCCCAGTTTCAGGTAGGTCGAGATCTCGGAGAGGTTCGCGTCGCCGATGATCACGTGGAGGCGGCGGTACTTCTCCGCGTCCGCGTGGGGTTCGTCCCGGGTGTTGATGATCGGGCGCTTCAGCGTCGTCTCCAGGCCTACCTCGACCTCGAAGTAGTCGGCTCGCTGGCTGAGCTGGAAGCCGTGTTCGTGGCCGTCCTGGCCGATGCCGACGCGGCCGGCGCCGGTGACGACCTGGCGGGAGACGAAGAACGGCGTGAGGTGGCGCACGATGTCCGAGAAGGGGGTCTCCCGCTTCATCAGGTAGTTCTCGTGCGTGCCGTAGGAGGCGCCCTTGTTGTCGGTGTTGTTCTTGTAGAGGTGGATCGGCTGGGCGCCGGGGAGCTGGGCGGCGCGCTCGGCTGCTTCGGCCATGATCCGCTCGCCGGCCTTGTCCCAGAGGACGGCGTCGCGGGGGTTGGTGACCTCGGGGGCGCTGTATTCGGGGTGTGCGTGGTCGACGTAGAGCCGTGCGCCGTTGGTGAGGATGACATTGGCGAGGCCGATGTCCTCGTCGGTGAGCTGGCTGGAGTCGGCGACTTCTCGGGCGAGGTCGAAGCCTCGCGCGTCGCGCAGCGGGTTCTCCTCCTCGAAGTCCCAGCGGGCCCGGCGGGCCCGGTGCATCGCCGCCGCGTAGGCGTTGACGATCTGGGACGAGGTAAGCATGGCATTGGCGTTCGGGTGGCCGGGGACGGAGATCCCGTACTCCGTCTCGATGCCCATTACTCGCCGTACGGTCATGCGGCCCTCCTTGCCCGGCGGTGTCCTCGGTCGGGGACGCCGCTCAAGTACCGGTGGTGCTCCGGTGCGTGTGCGGTGCCCGTCCCCGCACTGCGCGACTCGGCGGTACGAATGAGCCTAGAACGCCTTTGCGCTGGTGGGGAGATCATTTGCGTCATTGCCTCGCTCCGGCTGTGGCCTGAAAAACAGTTGGCTGCGGGTACCCGGTGAGGGCACCCGCAGCCACCCGGTTTTTTACAGGTACTGGCCGGTGTTGGCCACCGTGTCGATGGAGCGTCCGGTGTCCGCGCCCTGCTTTCCGGTGATGAGCGTACGGATGTAGACGATCCGTTCGCCCTTCTTTCCGGAGATCCGGGCCCAGTCGTCGGGGTTGGTGGTGTTGGGGAGGTCCTCGTTCTCCTTGAACTCGTCCACGCAGGCCTGGAGGAGGTGGGAGACGCGGATGCCCTTTTGCTTGTGGTCGAGGAAGTCCTTGATCGCCATCTTCTTGGCCCGGCCCACGATGTTCTCGATCATGGCTCCGGAGTTGAAGTCCTTGAAGTAGAGGACTTCCTTGTCACCGTTGGCGTAGGTGACTTCCAGGAAGCGGTTCTCCTCGGATTCCGTGTACATGTGTTCCACGGCGGTCTGGATCATGCTCTGGACCGTGGCCACCTTGTCGCCGCCGTGCTCCCCCACGTCCTCGGGGTGCAGCGGGAGGCGGTCGGTGAGGTATTTCTGGAAGATGTCCTTGGCGGATTCCGCGTCCGGACGTTCGATTTTGATCTTCACATCCAGGCGGCCGGGGCGCAGGATGGCGGGGTCGATCATGTCCTCGCGGTTGGAGGCGCCGATCACGACCACGTTCTGCAGGCCTTCCACGCCGTCGATCTCGGCGAGCAGCTGCGGGACGATGGTGTTCTCCACGTCCGAGCTGACGCCGGATCCGCGGGTGCGGAAGAGGGATTCCATCTCGTCGAAGAAGACGATGACGGGGGTGCCCTCGCTGGCCTTCTCACGAGCACGCTGGAAGACGAGGCGGATCTGTCGCTCGGTCTCGCCGACGTACTTGTTGAGGAGTTCGGGGCCCTTGATGTTGAGGAAGAAGCTCTTGCCCTGGGCCTGGCCGGTGACTTCGGCGACCTTTTTGGCCAGCGAGTTGGCGACGGCCTTGGCGATGAGTGTCTTTCCGCAGCCGGGGGGCCCGTAGAGCAGGACGCCCTTGGGTGGCCTGAGCTCGTGCTCTTTGAAGAGGTCGGGGTGAAGGTATGGGAGTTCGACCGCGTCGCGGATCATTTCGATCTGGTTGCCCAGACCGCCGATCTGCTCGTAGCCGATGTCGGGTACTTCTTCGAGGACCAGTTCCTCGACCTCGCTCTTCGGTACGACCTCGTAGACGTATCCGGAGCGCGGTTCGAGCAGGAGGGCGTCGCCAGGGCGGATGACGACGTCCAGGAGCGGCTCGGCGAGCCGTACCACCCGTTCCTCGTCGGTGTGTCCCTGTACCAGGGCGCGCTCGCCGTCCTCGAGGATCTCCTTGAGGGTGACGATGTCGCCGACGCTCTCGTACTCCATGGCCTCGACCACGTTGAGTGCTTCGTTGAGCATCACTTCCTGGCCGCGGCGTAGCTCTTCGAGCTCGACGCTGGGGCTGACGTTCACGCGGAGTTTGCGGCCTCCGGTGAAGATGTCGGCTGTGCCGTCCTCGTTGGCTTCCAGGAAGACTCCGAAGCCGGCCGGGGGCTGTGCCAGCCGGTCGACCTCTTCCTTGAGGGCCACGATCTGGTCGCGGGCCTCTCGGAGTGTGTTGGCGAGCCGCTCGTTCTGTGCGGACACGCCGGCCAGGTTGGTCTGCAGTTCGACGATCCGCTCTTCGAGAATCCTCGTGTGTCGCGGAGAGTCGGCGAGCTTGCGCCGCAGGACGGCGATCTCCTGCTCAAGGTAGGCAACCTGCCCGGACGGGTCGTCGGACCCTCGTCCCGGGCGGATGCCGCGGTTCATGTCGTCGTCGTGGGCTGCCACGGTCCTCACCTCCTCCAAGGGGAGCTGGACGCTTCCAGACCCTACCTGGGTGGGTGTCGATTGAAACCCCTAGATCACAAAGACTGTCGAGGTGTGTCCGATCTTCACCCTTGCGCTCTCCCTCACGCCAGGGGGATACCCACAGAACGCGGTTGGGAAGCGGCCGGAGGTAGGGTCGAACTGTTCAACACCCGTCAGAGCTGGGCCGACTTGCCGTCGGATTGTCTTGCTCGGGACAGAAACGGCAGGGGATATGACTGTGCAGGATGGCGCCGTGGCCGACGGTGAGGCGTTGGAGGTCTGGATCGATCAGGACCTGTGTACGGGGGACGGGATCTGTGTCCAGTACGCGCCGGAGGTGTTCGAGCTGGACATCGACGGGCTGGCCTATGTGAAGAGTCCCGGGGATGAGTTGTTGCAGGCCCCGGGGGCGACGACGCCGGTTCCGCTGCCGTTGCTGATGGACGTGGTGGACTCCGCGAAGGAGTGCCCGGGGGACTGTATTCACGTACGTCGAGTTTCGGACAGGGTCGAGGTTTTCGGTCCGGACGCGGAGTGATGCTCCGATCACTCCGCGCTATCACTGACTGATTCTCGTCCTGATTGTTGTCTGGTTTCTCACAGGCTGTTCTCCGTACGGATGCCGGGTGGCCGCCTGTCGATCACTTGCGGCGGATCACGCGCCGAGTGCGCCGGCGGGTGTCGAGCGGAGGAACGCTCCGTCCTTCCACTGCCACTTGGCGCGCTCGTCGACGTCGGGGCAGCATCTGGGGACGTCGAGGGACGAGTAGCCGAGGAGGGTGGCCGTCACGGCGCCGTCACTGACGGTGAGGTCGGTGACGTTGAGGTGGTCCTTGGGGTCGACGAGGGTCGCGACGACCCGGGGGCGCTCGGCGTCGGTGGCCCGGGTGAGGACGTACACGCCGTTGGGCGGGGTGCCGGATCCTGCGTCGCAGCGCACGGAGGCGACCGTTTCGGGTCTGCCGTCTCCGTCGAGGTCGCCGGTGGCCCTGCCCTGGACGAGAATCGGGAGCGGGCCGCAGTGGAGGGGGAAGTCGACTCCGGTGGGGTCGGGGGGCGCCGCGGCCGCGGCGGGTCTTCCCGTGGGGCCGGCTGCCTGGGCCGCGGTGGCGGAGCCGGGCTGGAGGGCCGAGGAGAGGGCGACGACGCCGGCGAGGGCGGTGGCCGTGGCGAGCCAGTGGATGGGGCGGGTGTGCGTGTGTGCGAGTTCCGGGACGGCGGGTTGCTGCACTCGGAGTGTCTCCCGATGAGGGCTGTGCCGGTGGGGTGTCCCGCATAGTGCCACACGTCACAGTGCGGGGGAACGGCGGGGCGCGTGGTGCTTGGTGTCAGCCCTGGTGCCGGTGGGGTGTCAACGGGAAAGCGTTGTGGCCGAGTTCCCGGTGAACTGCGGGAACTCGGCCACGGTGTCCGTGCGTTGATGCGGTCAGCGGCCGTTGCCGCCGTCGGCGTTGGGGCCGGAGTAGTCCTCACCGTA
Source organism: Streptomyces sp. NRRL WC-3618 (assembly GCF_001280005.1). Taxonomy (GTDB): domain Bacteria; phylum Actinomycetota; class Actinomycetes; order Streptomycetales; family Streptomycetaceae; genus Streptomyces. The sequence goes on from NZ_LGDW01000382.1 coordinate 48,502, forward strand.
GGAGCCCTTGGAGGGGCGGCGGCGGCGCATGGGCGGCTCGACGCCGTCGGCGAGGCGGCGGGCGGTGAGCAGGAAGCCGGTGTGGCCGATCATGCGGTGGTCGGGGCGGACGGCGAGGCCTTCGATGTGCCAGTTGCGGACCATCGACTCCCAGGCGCTCGGCTCGTTGAAGCAGCCGATCTCGCGGATGGACTCGACGGTCCGGGCGAGCTGGGTGGTGGTCGCCACGTAGCAGCAGACGATGCCGCCGGGGACGAGTGCCTTGGAGACGGCCTCCAGGCATTCCCAGGGGGCGAGCATGTCGAGGACGACGCGGTCGACCTCGGTGTCGCTGAGGTTGTCCTGGAGGTCGCCGACGGTGAGCTGCCAGGCGGGGTGGGGGCCGCCGAAGTAGCGCTCCACGTTCGCCTGGGCGATCTCGGCGAAGTCCTCGCGGCGCTCGTAGGAGTGCAGCATTCCCTGGTCGCCGATGGCGCGCAGCAGGAAGCTGCTGAGCGATCCGGAGCCGACGCCGGCTTCGACGACGCGTGCGCCGGGGAAGATGTCGGCGAAGGCGAGGATCTGCCCCGCGTCCTTGGGGTAGACCACGGCGGCGCCGCGGGGCATGGACAGGACGTAGTCGGGGAGCAGGGGGCGCAGCGCGAGGTAGGCGACGTTTCCGGTGGTGCGGACAACGCTGCCCTCGGGTGCGCCGATCAGCTCGTCGTGCGGGAAGGAACCTTTGTGGGTGTGAAAGTTCTTTCCGGCTTCGAGCGTGAACGTGTAGTGGCGGCCCTTGGGGTCGGTCAGCTGAACCTGGTCCCCGACCTTGAAGGGCCCGCGCCTGCGGGCGGCACCGGTCGGTTCGGACATGTGAAGAGCCTACCGGTGTTGACGGGGGCCTCCGACCATCGAGGCCGTGTACGCGGGAGTGACTCGGGGCCGGCTTCGGGTGTGCCGCTCTGTGACGGGCATCAGCTGGTTCCCCGCGCTGCGCGTCGACGTGCTGACGGAGGAGGGGTGTGAGGCCGCCGCCCGTATCGACGCGCTGGCTGCCCGCAGCCCGCTGATTCACGCCGGTGAAACGGACGCGTCCGTCCGCACCAATGCGCTGCGCCTGGTGAACTACATGGTCGGCAAGCGCATGAACGCGGTCTCGGTGACTTTTCCCTTCGTGGCCGCGGGCCCCACGGCGAGCGCGGTGGGTGCCTCGGCCGGGACCTCTTCCGTACGGCAGCTGGGGATGCTCATGGACACCGCGGCGGCGGCCGGGTTGCGCGTCACTCTGCGGCGCTTCTCGACGAGCGGAGCCTGGTGGCCCGGGATCCGCTGGCCTGGCGGGGTTCGCTCGCGCCTGCCGACAGGGCGGCCTGGTTCCGGTCGTACGAGGCGTTCCTCGCGCCCTGTCTCACCCTCGCGGCCCGTCATCACGTGGCCACTTTCGTCCTCGGGGCGGAGTCGACGTCGCTGGAGGACGATCCGGGCTGGCGTTCGGTGGTCGTGGCGGCGCGCAGGGCGTTGTCCGGTGAGCTGTCCTATGACGCCAACTGGGACGACTACGTGTCCCGGCATGTCTCTGTCCCCGTCGACCATCTGGGCATCGACGCGTACTTCCCGCTCCCCCGGCTCGGGGACGACGCCTCCGTCAGTCAGATCGCCGAGGGCTGGCAGCGCTGGCTGGACCGCAAGAGCACCGGAGCTGCCCCGGATCGTCCTGAGCGAGGTCGGCATCATCGCCGAGGACGGTGCCTATCGTCATCCGGCGGTGTGGACGGGCGGGGGAAGCTCAGTCCCACGGTTCAGCGACGCTGGTTCGAGGCGGTCTGCCGGGTCGCCCGGGACCGAAAGATGGCCGGCCTGTACTGGTGGAACCTCGACTTTCACGCCGACCCGTCGGCCGGTACGCCCGCCGGTTCCCGTACCTCCTTCCTCGGCCGACCCGCCGAGGCCGTCATCGCCTCCTGCTTCCGGACCTGGCCGAGACGAACGAGGAACGCCACGGGCGTCTGCCGTCCGGCCCTGCGGGAAGGGTCGCGGAGTCGGTTCCGGTCGCGTGGCCGGCCACAGGTGGCCGACTCCCGGTGCTGCTTCTCCAGCCCGCGCCCGCGCCGGCGCCCGTGGTCGAGCCGGTCCCGGTGGCGGTGAAGGGTGGGCAGCGGGAGGCGGGTGGGCGGCGGTTTCTCGCCGTGGACGGTCTGCGGGGAGCGGCTGTGCTGGCCGTTCTGTTGTTCGACACCGGAGTGGGCGGGCCGTATGTGTCCTGGGCCGGTGCGGGGGGGGCGGCGTCGATGTGCTGCTGGGGCTGACGGGTTTCCTCACCGCCCTGCCCCTGCTCCGCAGGGCGACGGCAACCGGCAGGACCGGGGCCGCCGGTTTCCTGGTCCGTAGGGCGAAGCGGCTGGTTCCCGCGCTGCTGGTGTCGGTCGGCGTGACCCTCGCCGGATGTTGGGTGCTCGGTCCTTCGCGCATCGTCCGCGATCTGGCGGGCAGGTCTGGTCGGTCGTGCTGGGCCGAGGGGGCTGGTCCGGATGGGTGCACGGCCGCCGGCTGGGCGTCGTCCCCACGCTGGACGCCCCGCTCGCTCCGCTGTGGTTGTGGGACGTGACCGCGCGTTCCGTGCTGGTGTGGTCGCTGCTGCTGGCGGGCCTGTGTCTGGTGGCCCGGCGCCGACTCGCCGTGGTGGCGTTGATCGCGGCCCTGGTCGCCGGGGCGGTGACTCTCGGCGCGGCCTGCGGGGTGCCGCCCGGCGTCGGCGTGGTCACCGGCGTGCAGACGCTGGCTCTGCCGGCCGGTGTGGCTGCCGCTTGCCTCGTTCACCTGGTCGAACGCGGGGGCCGTACGGTGTCCCGTCAGGTCGGCGTCCTGCTGGTGGTGGCCGGGTTCGGCGCGGCGACGGTACTGGTGGTGTCGGCCGTCCTTCTCGGTGGAGGGGCCAGCGGCAACCTATGTGGTCGCGGTCGTGCTGGGTGCCGCTGTACTGACGGCGGCGCTCTGCGGGGGCCGGGGGCCCTTGGTACGGCTGTGTCGGGCGAGGTGCTCACGGAGGTCGGCCGGATGTCGTACAGCCTCTTTCTGCTGCACCTGCCCGTGTACTGGCTGCTGCGGCGCGGCCGGCCCAACCTGGGTGATCTCGCTCTGTTCCCTGGTCGGGGGCGCGGTGACGTGGTTCCTGTCGCTGCTTGTCCACTACCTGCTCGTGGAGCGCCTGGCCGCCGGTTCCTGGCGCCGCGCGCGGGCGTCCGGCTGACGCTTGTCGTGGCTGTCGGCTCCCCCACGCGCGCGTGCGTACTCCGACGACAGGCCCTAGTTCGGGCGGGCCATCGCCTTGACGAAAGCCCGTTCCACGTCGGCTGCGGAGAGGACTCCGTAGATCTCGCCGGACTCCTCCACGACCAGGTATTCAGTGGCGGGGGTCGCGCGCAGGGCGTCGAGGAGTTCTTCGCCGGAGAGTTCGGCGGAGACGCGCATGCCGTCGCTGAGGTCCTGGGCGAGGCCGCTGACGGAGACCCAGGGGCGGCGGTGTTCGGGTACGCCGACGATGGCGGCCTCGCGGACGAGGGAAAGGGGTTCTCCGTCGGGGTCGACGACGACGAGGGCGCGGGCGCCGGCGTCGTTGGCGCGGCGCAGCGCCTCGGAGAGGGGGGTGTTGGTCTCGACGGGGACGGCGCGGCGGGTGAGGTTGCGGGCGCGGAGTTCCGGGAGGTGTTCGCGCAGGCGGGCCATGCGGAGGCTGTTGCCGGCGCCGGTCCAGATGATCGCGGCGAGGATGGCGGCGAGCAGGGCGTCGGTGACGGTGTCCATGCCGACGCTGTCCTCGGCGGTGGAGCCGAGGGCGCCGGACTGGGTGAGCAGCGGCAGTCCGACGAGGACGGAGACGGCGAGGGCGCGGCCGACCCAGGCGGCGGCGATGGTACCGGTCATGGGTTTGCCGGTGATCTTCCAGACGACGGCGCGGAGCATGCGGCCGCCGTCGAGGGGCAGGCCGGGCATGAGGTTGAAGGCGGCGACGATGAGGTTGGAGATCATCAGGCCGGCCAGCAGGACGCCGGGGACGGTGCCGGGTCGGACGGTCTGGAGGGCGAGGTAGAAGACGCCCGCGAGGATCAGCGAGAGGAGGGGGCCGACGAAGGCGAGGACGAATTCGCGGCCGGGGGTCTCGGACTCCTTCTCGATCTCGGAGACGCCGCCGAAGAACTGGAGCTGGATGCGTCGTACCGGGAGTTTGAAGCGGAGGGCGGCGACGGTGTGGGCGAGTTCGTGGACGAGGACGGAGGCGTAGAAGGCGACCGCGAAGAAGAGGGAGACGAGGTAGCGCAGGGCGCCGAGTTCGGGCAGTACGCGGTCGAGTTGGCCGCCGAAGACCCAGGTGATGAGGGCGGCGACGAGGAACCAGCTGGGGGCGACGTAGACGGGTACGCCGAAGGGGCGTCCCATGAGGAGGCCGCCGCTGAGTTCCTTGGGTTTCCGGGGGGCGCGGGACTTGGCGAGGCGGGGGGTGCCGGTGGGCCCGGACGGCGGAGCGGGGGGTGTGGGCTCCGTCGGTTCCGCCTGTTCCGGGGTGGCCGGTTCGGGTGCCGAGTGCTCGTCGTCCCGCTCGTTGTGGGTCGCCGGTTCGGGGTGTGCGGGGTCGGTGGTCCGGGCCGTGCCGCCGGTGTGGCGGTCGGTCGACTGGTCGTTGCCGGAGCGCGGCTGTCCGCTCCCGCCGCTCTCGTCCACGGTGTCCCCTTGTCGGATGCGTCTCCCTTTTCCGCTCCGGGGCGGAAAGGTCTCGGGTCGATGGTATGCGGCCGTCGCACCGTGTTCCGCCCCGGCACCCCCTGTGTTCGCCGGGCCGTTGGGGCCGGACCGTGGCCGCGGCTGGGTGACTGTCAGTGGTGGGCCGTATGGTCGTCGTCATGGAAATGAGCACCGAGGGCGCCGCCGAGTCCGTCCCGCCGGTCGTGCTGCCCTCCGCGCCGGCGTCGCTGTCGCCCTCGCGGGCCAGTGACTTCATGCAGTGTCCGTTGCTGTACCGGTTCCGGGTGATCGACCGGTTGCCGGAGAAGCCGAGTGAGGCGGCGACGAGAGGCACCTTGGTGCACGCGGTTCTCGAGCGACTGTTCGACGCCCCGGCGGCCGAGCGGACTGCGCCCCAGGCGAAGTCGTTGATCCCGGGTCAGTGGGACCGGCTGCGGGAGTCACGGCCGGAGGTCGTGGAGCTGTTCGCGGACGATCCGGACGGGGAGCGGCTGTCGCGGTGGCTGGGTGAGGCGGAGCGGCTGGTGGAGCGCTGGTTCGGGCTGGAGGATCCGACCCGGCTGGAGCCCGCCGAACGTGAGCTGTTCGTCGAGGCGGAGCTGGATTCGGGGCTGAAGCTGCGCGGGATCATCGACCGGGTCGATGTGGCGCCCACGGGCGAGGTGCGGATCGTCGACTACAAGACGGGAAAGGCGCCGCGTTCGGAGTACGCGGAGGGTGCGCTGTTCCAGATGAAGTTCTACGCGCTGGTCGTGTGGCGGCTGAAGAACGTGGTGCCGCGGCGGCTTCAGCTGGTGTATCTCGGCAGTGGGGATGTGCTGACGTACGACCCGGTTCTGGCCGATCTTGAGCGGGTGGAGCGGAAGCTGCTGGCGTTGTGGGAGGCGATCCGGGAGGCGACGGAGACGGGGGTGTGGCGGCCCCGGCCGACGAAGTTGTGCGGTTGGTGCGATCACCAGTCCGTGTGTCCGGAGTTCGGGGGGACTCCCCCGCCTTATCCGTTGCCGGTGCGGGTGGCTCCGCCGGATGCGCCTTAGTCAGCTGCGGGCCGGTGGGGGCTTGTCGCGCAGTTCCCCGCGCCCCTTGCGGGAAGGGGCTACGCCCTCGCAAGGCAGAATGGGGCCGGACTAGCGAAGGAGACTTACGTGGCCATCCGCGTCCTACTTGTCGACGACCAGCCCCTGCTGCGTACCGGGTTCCGGATGATTCTGGAGGCCGAGCAGGACATCGCGGTCGTCGGCGAGGCCGGAGACGGTCTTCAGGCGATCGATCAGGTGCGGGCCCTGCAGCCCGATGTGGTTCTGATGGACATCCGTATGCCGCGGATGGACGGGGTGGAGGCGACTCGGCAGATCACCGGGCCGGGGCGGGACGGGCCGGCGAAGGTGCTGGTGCTGACGACCTTCGATCTCGACGAGTACGTGGTGGAGGCGCTGCGGGCCGGTGCCAGCGGTTTCCTCCTGAAGGACGCGCCGGCGGTCGAGTTGGTGCAGGCGATCAGGGTGGTGGCGGCGGGTGAGGCGATGCTCGCGCCGAGCATCACGCGCCGGCTTCTCGACAAGTACGCGGGGCATCTGCCGTCGGGTGACGAACCCCTGCCGGAGACGCTGCACACCCTGACCGACCGTGAGGTCGAGGTGCTGAAGCTGGTGGCGCGGGGGTTGTCGAACGCGGAGATCGCCGCTGATCTGTTCGTCAGCGAGACGACGGTCAAGACGCATGTCGGGCATGTGCTGACGAAGCTGGGGCTGCGCGACCGGGTCCAGGCCGCGGTGTACGCGTACGAGAGCGGGCTGGTGCGTCCCGGCGCACAGTAACCGGACACGCGTACGGCGGAGTTGTGTGTACGACGGCGAGGGCGCCCCTTCCGGAGACGGAAGGGGCGCCCTCGTTCGTGTGCGGCCTGGCTCAGCCCTTGTTGATCTCCCAGAAGCGGAAGACGGTCGAGGCGTCGAGGCAGTTCTCGAGGCCGTAGACGTTCTCGCGGGCGACGGCGTACTGCTTGGCCTGCCAGACGGGGAGGACGGGGACCTCCTTGGCGACGATGTTCTGGAGTTCGCCGAAGTCGGTGTCGGTCGCGGAGCGGTCGCTCTGGGCGGCGGTGCCGGGGATGAGGGTGTCGGTGATGGTGCTGTTGGTGAAGTTGTTGCCGAGTACGTTGCCCTGGCCGAAGAAGGGGGCGGTGAAGTTGTCGGCGTCGGGGTAGTCCGGCACCCAGCCCTTCACGTACACGCCGTACTTGCCCGCCGCGATGTCCTTCTCGTACTGCGCGAAGGGCACGGACTTGACGCTTGCCTCGAACAGACCGCTGGCGTTGAGCTGCTTGGCGATGGCCTGGAACTCGTCGTCGGTGGCGGGGCCGTAGCGGGACGGCGTCGACCAGAGGGTGAGCTTGACCTTGCCGGTGAGGCCGTCGGCCTGGAGGGCCGCCTGCGCCTTGGCCTGGGAGGGGCGGGCGCCGTAGGTGTCGAAGAAGGCGGTGTTGTGACCCGCTATGCCGGCCGGGATGATCGAGTAGAGCGGGGTCGCGGTGTCCTCGTAGACCTCGTTGACGAGGGCCTCCCGGTCGAGGAGGTAGGCGATGGCCTTGCGCACGCCGATCTTTCCGGCGACCGGGTCCTTCACGTTGAAGACGAGGTGCTGGACCTCGGCGCTGGTGCCCTCGACGATGTCGATGCCCTCGTGACCGTTGGCGTTCTCGATGTCGGCTATGTCGCCGGCCTTGAGACCTCGGTAGGCGATGTCGATGTCCTTGTCGACGATGGCCTGCTTCAGCTTGGTCTGGTCGCCGTGGAAGAACTTGAGGGTGACGCCGGAGTTGCGGACCTCGGCGGTGCCCTTGTAGTTCGGGTTCACGGAGAAGACCGCGCTGTCCTCGCCGAACGAGTCGAGCTTGTAGGGGCCGGAGCCGACGGCTTCGCCGTCCTTGCGCAGGCCGTCCTTCTCGTACTGGCCGTGGTCGACGATCGAGCCGGCGCCGGAGGCGAGCTTGCTGGGGAACGTGGCGTCGGGCACCTTGAGGTTGAAGACGACGGTCTTCTCGTCCGGGGTGTCCACCGAGCCGAGCATCGGGAACATGATCGCGGGACCCGCGGCGTCGTTGATCTTCAGCATGCGGTCGAAGGAGAACTTGACGTCCTTCGAGGTGAGCGAGTCACCGTTGCTGAACTTCAGGCCGTCACGCAGGGTGCACTTGTACACCTTGGTCTGCGTGTCGCTGAAGGCGCACTCCTTGGCGGCCTCGGGCTGCGGTTCGGTGCCCCCGTTGGGGAAGCTCAGCAGCGACTGGAACACGTTGTTGAACAACAGCCAGGAGCCCGGGTCGTAACCGGATGCCGGGTCGGTTGCCAGGACGTCGTCGGACATCCCCATCACCACGGTGGAGCCGTTGGCCCCCGAACCACCGTTCACCGAGCCGCATGCGGTCAGCAGGCCGGAGGCCAGCCCCGCCACGATGGGCAGGACCGGCCACTGGTTGCGCAGGTTCACGTCGAAGTGCCTTGTCGTCGGGTCTTTACCCGGGACCCCCCAGCCCCGGGTCGGGACGTGTGCGTCGGGCGGGGTGTGCTGGTCAGTTGCTCACACCGCGGCCGAGCTCCCAGAGCTGGAGCGTCGAGGAGGAGTTGAGGGCCCACTCGGCGCCCGTGATGCCGTCGCGAGCGGCGATGTACTGGTTGCCCTGCCACAGCGGCAGTACGGGTACGTCGTCGGCCACGATGTCCTGGATGTCCGTGAGGCTCGCGGAGGCGGTGAGTCGGTCGGCCTCACGGCGGGACTCCGGAATCAGGCTGCCGCGGATCTTGGAGTTCGCGTACGGCAGGCTGAGGAAGTTGTCCTTGTCGAGGAACGGGGCGAGGTAGTTGTCGGCGTCGGGGAAGTCCGGGAACCAGCCCATGCCGAAGACGTCGTACTCACGCTTCTTCTCGGCCGGGCGGAAGGTGTCCCAAGGGGCGCCCTCGATGGTGACGTTGAACAACCCGCTGGCGTTGAGCTGCTTCTGCAGTTCCTCGAACTCCGGCTTGGTGGCGGCCCCGTAGTGGTCGGTCGTGTAATGCAGGGTCAGTTTCACCGGGGTGGTGATTCCGGCGTTCCGCAGCAGGTTTTTGGCCTTGATGTCGCTCGGCTCGCCGTACTTGTTGAAGAAGGAGTTCGAGTGACCGGTGATGGTGGCCGGGACCAGGGAGAAGAGCGGCTGGGCCTCGTCGCCGTACACCTTCGCCACGAGTTCGGCGCGGTTGATGATCTGGGCCATCGCCTGGCGGACCGCTTTGTTCTTCACCGTCGGGGCGTCGGTGTTGAAGGCGAGGTAGCGGATTTCGAGGCCGGGCATCTGGACGAGGTCGATGTCGCCGGTCGAGCCCCCGTCGAGCTTGCGGATCTGCTCGGGGGTCATCGTGCGGGTCATCAGGTCGATGTCGCCGTCGGAGAGCGCGGTGCCCATCGCGTCGGCGTCCTGGAACGACCGCAGTTCGACCTTGCCGTTCTTCGGCGTCAACTGCCCCTTGTAGCGGCTGTTCTTGGTGAAGACGGCCTTGACGAGTTCGTTGTCCTTGACCTCGGACTGGAGCGTGTACGGGCCGGAGCCGTCGACGTCGAAGCCGTCGCGCAGCTTGTCCTTGTCGTAGTCGTCCGGGTTGACGATGCCGGCGACCGGGGTGGACAGCTTGAACGGGAAGGTGGCGTCGGCGGTCTTGAGGTGGAAGATCACCTCGCGGTCGCCCTGGGTCTCGACGGTGTCGATCGTGGACAGCAGGGCGAACACACCGCTGTCGGCCTGGATCCGCAGGGCCCGCTCGATGGAGAACTTCACGTCGGACGCCGTGACGGCGTCTCCGTTGGAGAACTCGAGGCCCTTGCGCAGGGTGCAGACGTAGCGCTCGTTGCCGCTGTCCGTGAACCCGCACCTCTCGGCGGCCTCGGGCACCGGCTCGCCGTCGCCGCGCGGCTGGACCATGAGGGTCTGCACGGTCTGGCGCAGGATGTTCCAGGTGCCGACGTCGTAGGCGTAGGCCGGGTCGATCGGCGCCGGGGCGTCCTTCGAGGCGGTGAACCGGTCCGTGGTGCCGACGACGATCGCGTCGCCGCTGCTGCTGCCCCCACCGTTGACGCTGCCACAGGCGGCGAGCGCCGGGGCGAGCAGGCCGACAACCGTCGGCAGCACCAAAGTCTTGCGGATCATGCTCGGGTTCTCCAGGCTGTCGATCCCAGGGGTCCCGGCGGGCGTGGGGTGGGGCGCACGGGTGAGGGATTGTGTCGATGTTCCGCCAACGAGATTAGTCCGGACCGCCCAGAGGCCCGCATTCAGCCGGAGTTGAGAGCTCATCACGCTGCGAAACCGGGTGTGGACGCACCGAAAGAGCGACACGGGAAGGATTCCGCGCAGGCTCCCCCCAATCGGGACACAAGGTCGCCTCAAGAACCCCTCAAGGGGGTGCGTGTAGAGGGCATCCGCCCGCTGTCGAGCCCTTGCCGCGTGGTGAACCTCACACATGTGGAACGCGTGGGCTCCTGGGTGGATTCGGTCGCCGACAGAGATCACCGGAGACCGTAATTCTCATGTGACGGTCCACCTGTTCATCCGCGCGTGATCCCGCATCAGATCGGGCACCCTCGGTAAACGGTCAGCGCATTTCCGTCATCAGTAGTTCGCCATCAGCCCGCGCAGAAACGGCAGGTCGACTTCTTCCAGCGAGGTCACGACGGTGCGGCGCGCACCGGGGGCGATGGGCGCGACGGACGGTACGGCCACGACATGGCAGCCCGCGGCCTCGGCAGCGGCGACCCCGGTCGCCGTGTCCTCCACGACGGCGCATCTCGCCGGATCGACGCCGAGCCCGGCGGCCGCGATCAGATAGGGGTCGGGATGGGGCTTCGTACGCTCCACCTCGTCCCCGGCGATGCTCAGGGCGAAGTGCTGCGTGCCCAGCGAGGTCAGAACGCGGTCGATGATGCGGCGGTGCGAGGCGGAGACGAGGGCCGTCGGGATCTCGTGCGCGGAGAGCTCGGCGAGGAGGCGGGCGGCGCCCGGCATGAGGGGCAGGGCGCGGCCGATACGGTCCTCGAACCCGTCGTTGAGCAGGACCGACAGTTCGGCGAACGTGATGTCGGCGCCGGTGGCCTCGATGAGGAACCCGGCGCTGCGGGTCATCGGGCCGCCGACCACGACGTGCCGCCAGGAGTCGTCGAGGGCGTGGCCGAGGCCGGCGAAGATCTCGACCTCGACGTCCCACCAGAACCCCTCGGTGTCCACCAGGGTGCCGTCCATGTCGAGGAGTACGGCCTGCAGTGCTGAGCCTTCGGCCGTACGGGTTCCGAGCGCGGGGACCGTGCTGGTCATCCTGGCGCACCTCCTTGAGGGACGATCAGGCCGGTTGCCCCTGAATGCACAGAGGGCAACCGGCCTGCGGTGGACCGTCAAGTGTACGTCGTGTTCGATCAGCGCGCTCTGGAATTCAGCGTGCGTTGAAGTATTTGGCGTCGGGGTGGTGGATGACGATGGCGTCGGTGGACTGTTCGGGGTGGAGCTGGAACTCCTCGGAGAGGTGGACGCC
>NZ_LGDW01000383.1 GCF_001280005.1 Streptomyces sp. NRRL WC-3618
GTCACCAGCTCGCGCAGGATCAGCCGCTCGATGACGGTGAGCGGTTCCATCAGGTCAGCGGTCATCTGCGGGACGTGCGCGGCGAGGGCACGCTCCAGCAGGTCGTTGCCCTTCTCGGTGGCCTCCAGCAGGGAGGCCCTGCGGTCCTCGGGGTGAGGGTGCCGGGTGATCAGCTCGGCCTCTTCCATCCGGGCGATCAGCCGGGTCAGGCCGCCGGAGGTGAAGGAGAGGTCCTCCGCGAGGCGGGCGCTGGTGGTACGACGTTGCGGATGCCG
>NZ_LGDW01000384.1 GCF_001280005.1 Streptomyces sp. NRRL WC-3618
CGCATGATCGAGATCCGGAAACAGAACCCCGCCTTCGGCCTCGGCTCCTACACCGAACTCCCCTCCACCAACCCGGCCGTCATCGCCTTCCTGCGGGAGTACAAGGACGACCTCGTGCTGTGCGTCCACAACTTCTCCCGCTTCGCCCAGCCCACCGAACTGGACCTCCAGGCGTTCAGCGGCACCCACCCCGTCGAACTCATCGGCGGAGTCCGCTTCCCCGCCATCGGCGAACTCCCCTACCTCCTCACCCTCGCAGGCCACGGCTTCTACTG
>NZ_LGDW01000385.1 GCF_001280005.1 Streptomyces sp. NRRL WC-3618
CTCACCACCGCGGGATTCGGCACCCGCACCGACAACCCCGACCGTCCCACGCTGTACGAAGAAGGACCCTGGGTCTACAAACGGGGCGGTCTGTACTACATCGTGTATGCGGCCAAGTGCTGCCAGGAGTTCATCGCCTACTCCACGGCACCCAGCCCGACCGGGCCGTGGACCTACCGGGGAACCGTCATGCCCGCCCAGGGCAGCAGCTTCACCAACCACCCGGGGATCGTGGACTTCAAGGGCAACTCGTACTTCTTCTATCACAACGGCGC
>NZ_LGDW01000386.1 GCF_001280005.1 Streptomyces sp. NRRL WC-3618
CCCCGCCGGTGATGTCACACCAAGGTGATCAGCAGGGCCGAGACCCAAAGACAGAAGACGTGTTGGGCCTGGTCGACGGAGTATCGGCCCTGCGGGTTCTTCGCGAACTCGCCGCTGCCGGTCAAGACCATCCATGCCTTCACCGGCCACCGGCGGTCCCAAAGAACGTGGCTGACAGCCGAGAACCCGATCCCCGCCACCGCCCCGGCCCAGCCGACCGGAAGGTCGAGCAGGCCCGCCGTCACGGCGAGCATCACGGCCATGACCAG
>NZ_LGDW01000387.1 GCF_001280005.1 Streptomyces sp. NRRL WC-3618
CCACGTGGATCCCGGGGATCGGGCACCCGGGCCAGCGCCTGCAGCAAACCTGTGGGAGGCACCTTCCTGGCCGGGACAATGGACGAGGAGGGTGCCTCGCGCATGGGCGCGGACATGAGGGAGGATGGATCGACGAGCACGGCAGCCTTGCTGATCTGGGAGCGTAGAGAACTCCATGATCCACAAGAGCCGTGCTTGTTTCATGTCCGGCCATCGTTGATCATCCGACCAAACCGGGACCTACGGAACTCTCCGAGGGCCCCTGGT
>NZ_LGDW01000388.1 GCF_001280005.1 Streptomyces sp. NRRL WC-3618
TCGATCATCGGGCCCATTTCCTCGGCCGCCGTGACATGCAGAGGCTTGCCTGTATGGATCGCCTCCGCGCGGACGAAGTCGTCGGCGCGGCGCTCCAGAGCGTCGGCTATGCGCATCAGGCTGAGCTGCCGCTGCGCCGGAGCGACGTCCCGCCACTTCTCGAATGCGGTGTGTGCGGAGGTGAAGGCCAGATCAAGGTCCGCGTCGCCGGACACCGGTGCGCTGCCGGTGACCTGCCCGGTCGACGGATCGGTCAGGTCGAG
>NZ_LGDW01000389.1 GCF_001280005.1 Streptomyces sp. NRRL WC-3618
TGAGGATGCGCCAGGTCTTGAGGTTGGCGAAGCCGTGCTCGACGGCGGCGCGTTCGCGGCTGAGCAGACGGTTCGCCTCCTTCTCCGCGTCGGTGAGCTTGTGGTTCCGGGTGGCTTTGCGGCCGGTGATGCTCACGTGGTGGTCGTCGGGGTCGTCGTCCAAGCCGACGAAGCCGAGGTCGGCCAGGGCGCCGAGGCCGGTTTCGCGAAGGTGTGCGGTGAGCTTGTCGTGGCGGGCGGTGGTGATCTCGCTGGACCGGCC
>NZ_LGDW01000390.1 GCF_001280005.1 Streptomyces sp. NRRL WC-3618
CCACCTTGCGGAAGTCGTCGAGAACCGGGTCCATCAACGGCGAGTGGAACGCGTGCGACACCTTCAGCCACCGCACCTTGCGACCCTCGCCCCGGAACGTCCCCTCCAAGCCCTCCAGAACCGCCCGGTCACCGGAAAGCACCACCTGCGCGGGCCCGTTCACCGCCGCCACACCAGCACGCTCGTCCAGGCCCTCCAGCAACGACAGCACATCGGCCTCCGCCGCCTGCACCGCCAGCATCGCCCCACCCTCAGGCA
>NZ_LGDW01000391.1 GCF_001280005.1 Streptomyces sp. NRRL WC-3618
ACAGCAGCCAGCTGACCGTGTACGGCAACAAGTGCCTGGATGCCCGGGGCGGCGGTACCACGAACGGGACCGCGGTGCAGATCTGGTCGTGCACCGGCAGTGACAACCAGCAGTGGCGGGTGAACGCCGACGGCACGATCGTCGGCGTGCGGTCCGGGCTGTGCCTGGAAGCCGCGGGCTGGGGTTCGGCCAACGGCACGGTGGCGCAGCTCTGGTCGTGCACCGGCGGCGCCAACCAGAAGTGGACCGGCCTGGCC
>NZ_LGDW01000392.1 GCF_001280005.1 Streptomyces sp. NRRL WC-3618
GGCCGGTCCAGCGAGATCACCACCGCCCGCCACGACAAGCTCACCGCACACCTTCGCGAAACCGGCCTCGGCGCCCTGGCCGACCTCGGCTTCGTCGGCCTGGACGACGACCCCGACGACCACCCCGTGAGCATCACCGGCCGCAAAGCCACCCGGAACCACCAGCTCACCGACGCGGAGAAGGAGGCGAACCGTCTGCTCAGCCGCGAACGCGCCGCCGTCGAGCACGGCTTCGCCAACCTCAAGACCTGGCGC
>NZ_LGDW01000393.1 GCF_001280005.1 Streptomyces sp. NRRL WC-3618
CACGGTCTCTTCGCGGCCCCGACCCGCCCGAGCCATCCGTGCGGCCTGCTCCGCCTTCAGGGCGGGGGCCAGCGCGGCGCCGCTTCCCCGCGGTCCCCGGACCAGCGCCGCAGCCGCCATCCAGCGCCGCAGCGCGTCCTCCCCGGCCCGCAGGTCGGGGCGCCCGAGCATGGCCCAGCCGTCGAGCAGCAGGGCCGCCGCATAGCCGCCCTCGGCGACGGGCTCGGCCCCGGGCGTGCTGACGACGAGCGCGGGCGTCCCGGGCACCGTGTCCAGCACATGTTCGCGCCCGGAGGTCCGCACCGGCACGGCCGGAAAAGCCCGCCCCAGCTCCTCGGCCGTCCGCCGCGCGCCCACGACCTGCGCCCGCAGCCGGAACCCGCCGCACTCCTGGCAGTGCCAGCCGGTCTCCTCGCGCCCGCACCACGCGCACCACGGCGCCCCTGCGTCCCGCGCCTCCATCGGTCCGGCGCAGTGCCGGCACCGAGCCGGTTCCCGGCATCGGGCGCAGGCCAGTCGCGGTACGTATCCGCGCCGGGGTACCTGGACCAGTACCGGCCCGTGCTTCAGCCCGTCCCGCACCGCCTGCCAGGCGAGGCTCGGGAGGCGGGCGGCCCGGGCGGCCTCGTCCCGGGCGAGATCGCCGTCCCCCACGGTCCGTACGAGCGGGGCGGCCGCCCGTACCTGTTCCCGGCCGGCGACCAGCGGCCGGGCCCACCCGCTCTCGACGAGTTGCGCCCCCTCCACCGTGCAGCTCCAACCCCCCAACAGAAACGCGCACTTGTCCTGCGCCGCCCGCAACAGCAGCACTTCGCGCGCATGCGGCTGCGGGGCGTGCGGCTCACTGTGGCTGTCGTCCCCGTCGTCCCAGAGCGCGACGAGCCCCAGGTCCCGGACGGGCGCGAACATGGCGGCCCGGGTCCCGATGACGGCCCGTACGGCACCCCGGCGCACGGCGAGCCACTCCCGGTACCGTTTCTCGGGCCCGGCGTCGGCGGTGAGCACGGCGTGCCGTCCCTCCCCCAGCACGGAGGTCAGGGCGGCGTCGACCCGCGCTACGGCGCGCCCGTCCGGCAGGACGACGAGCGCCCCGCGGCCCGAGGCGAGCGTCGCACCGACGGCCCGCGCCAGTTCCTCACTCCACTCCGGCCCGGGCAAGGCGTTCCACACCGCGCGCGGCGCACTCCCGGAGGCGAGCGCCTCGAGAAACGCGCCCCCTTGCTCGTACCGTCCCCAGGACCCCACCTCCGGCGCCCCGGCCACGGGCAGGGCCGCCGGGGAGGCCGCCTTCTCTGCCCGGGCGTTGCGGGGCGGTACGGCCAGTTGCAGCACATCGGCGAGGCTCCCGGCGTACCGGTCGGCAATGGCTCGGGCCAGCGACAGCAACTCCTCGCTCAGCACCACCTCGGGCGAGACGACCTGTGCCAGCGCGGCCAGCGGCCCGGAGTAGTCGGATTCGGCGAGGCGCTCGACAAGGAACCCGTCGATGAGCCCCCCGCCCTCACGGCGCCCGTCCCGCACCCGATGCCGCCCGGCCCCGAACCTGACCCGCACCCGCACCCCGGGCTGCGCGTCGGCGTCCAGTTCCTCGGGCACCGCATAGTCGAAGTACCGGTCGAGATGCAGCACACCCTTGTCGACCAGTACACGCGCGACGGGCAGCTCCCCGGCCAGTGCGGCCCCTCGCCAGGTCCGCGGCTTGGCCCGTGGCGCCTTGGCCTGGCGCACACTCTCCCGGATCAGCGCAAGCTGCTCGGGCGGCGCCACCCCGTCGGCCCCCCGGGCCCCGCCGTTTCCCTGCCCGTTCTCGCTGCTCACGCCTGCATTCTTACCAAACGCCACTGACATCAACGAGCGGCGCCCGAACTCCGAGGATCAGGCCGGCAGTGGGAGACCCACACGGTAAGAACACGCGCCGTCGCCCCTCGGCCAAGCCGATTCCCGACATGCCGAAGCCCGGCGCACCCACAGGGCGCCGGGCTTCGACCAAGCAAACAGTCCGCTTGCGGTCCTACAGACCCACGGCCGCGCGCAGCGCGTCCACCCGGTCCGTCCGCTCCCACGTGAAGTCGGGCAGCTCGCGGCCGAAGTGACCGTACGCCGCCGTCTGGGCGTAGATCGGGCGGAGCAGGTCGAGGTCACGGATGATCGCGGCCGGACGGAGGTCGAAGACCGTCGCGATCGCGGCCTCGATCTTCTCGGCGTCGACCTTGGCCGTGCCGAAGGTCTCCACGAACAGGCCCACCGGCTCGGCCTTGCCGATCGCGTACGCGACCTGGACCTCGCAGCGCGAGGCGAGGCCCGCGGCGACGACGTTCTTCGCAACCCAGCGCATCGCGTACGCCGCCGAACGGTCGACCTTGGACGGGTCCTTGCCCGAGAAGGCGCCGCCGCCGTGGCGGGCCATGCCGCCGTACGTGTCGATGATGATCTTGCGGCCGGTCAGACCGGCGTCGCCCATCGGGCCGCCGATCTCGAAGCGGCCGGTGGGGTTGACCAGGAGGCGGTAGCCCTCGGTGTCCAGCTTGATGCCGTCTTCGAGGAGTGCCTTCAGCTCGACCTCGACCACGAACTCGCGGATGTCGGGGGCGAGGAGGGAGTCCAGGTCGATGTCGCTCGCGTGCTGCGAGGAGACGACGACCGTGTCCAGGCGGACCGCCTTGTCGCCGTCGTACTCGATGGTGACCTGGGTCTTGCCGTCGGGGCGCAGGTACGGGATCGTCCCGTTCTTGCGGACCTCGGACAGGCGGCTCGAGAGCCGGTGCGCGAGGTGGATCGGAAGCGGCATCAGCGTCGGCGTCTCGTCCGTCGCGTAGCCGAACATCAGGCCCTGGTCGCCGGCGCCCTGCTTGTCGAGTTCGTCCTGATCGCCCTCGACACGCTGCTCGTACGCCGTGTCCACGCCCTGGGCGATGTCCGGGGACTGCGAACCGATCGACACCGACACGCCGCAGGAGGCGCCGTCGAAGCCCTTCTTCGAGGAGTCGTAGCCGATCTCCAGGATCTTGTCGCGCACCAGTTGCGGGATGGGCGCGTAAGCCTTGGTGGTGACCTCGCCGGCCACATGGACCAGGCCGGTGGTGATCAGCGTCTCGACGGCGACTCGGGACGTGGGGTCTTCACGCAGAAGCGCGTCGAGAATCGTGTCGCTGATCTGGTCAGCGATCTTGTCGGGGTGACCTTCGGTCACGGACTCCGAAGTGAAAAGGCGACGGGACACAACGCTCCCTGGGGTTGCAGCGGCTGCTGGCTGATCATTGGTGGACGGGTCGGGAGCTGCGCCCGGCGTCGTCCGAGAACAGTTTATCGGTCTCCCTCGTTCATCGGCCCCTCCGTCTCGCCTCTCGGAAGCACCGTGACCTGCGGCACGGGCATTCTGCCCAATCACGAGGGGTGTACGCCAGGGCCACCACGCCCCGAAAGCACGAGGTGGGAGAGGTGTCAGGTACCTGCCGGTACGGCGGAATCAGTCATTCGAGGCGGTCGGCAACCAGATCCCACACGATCTCGGCCAGTGCCTCCTTGGGCCCGTGCGGCACCGGGGTCTCACTGCCGTCGGCGCCCAGCACGACGGCCTCGTTCTCCTCGGAACCGAAGGTCAGGCGCTCTCCCACCTCGTTGACAATCAGCAGGTCACACCCCTTGCGCCGCAGCTTCGTACGGCCGTTGGCGAGGACGTCGTCCGTCTCGGCGGCGAAACCGACGACCACTTGACCCACTCGGGCACGATCGGCCGAGATCTCCGCGAGAATGTCTGGATTCCGAATCAGGACCACGGGTTCCGGGTCCTCGCCGTCCTTCTTCTTGATCTTTCCGGCCGCGTAGGCCGCCGGGCGGAAGTCCGCGACCGCCGCGGCCATCACCACGGCGTCGGCGTCCGCGGCTGCCTTCAGTACGGCTTCGCGCAGTTGGACCGCTGTCCCCACGGGCACGACTTCGACTCCCGCCGGGGCCGGCAGGCCGGTGTTCGCGGCGATCAGGGTGACCCGGGCGCCCCGAGCGGCGGCCGTACGGGCGAGCGCGTATCCCTGCTTGCCGGAGGAGCGGTTGCCGAGGAAACGGACCGGGTCGAGCGGTTCACGGGTGCCGCCGGCGCTGACGACGACGTGCCGACCGACCAGGTCGGGTGCCGTCACGCCGCGGGCGAGCACCCGACGGCAGACCTCGAAGATCTCGGCCGGGTCGGGCAGGCGCCCCTTGCCCGTGTCGACGCCGGTGAGGCGGCCGACGGCGGGTTCGATGACGAGGGCGCCGCGGCGGCGCAGTGTCGCCACGTTCTCCTGGGTGGCCGGGTGCTCCCACATCTCCGTGTGCATGGCGGGGGCGAAGACGACCGGACACCGGGCGGTGAGGAGGGTGTTGGTGAGCAGGTCGTCGGCGAGGCCGTGGGCCGCTTTGGCGAGCATGTCGGCCGTCGCCGGAGCCACGACCACCAGGTCCGCCTGTTGGCCGATGCGGACGTGCGGGACCTCGTGGACGTCGTCCCAGACCTCCGTGGAGACAGCGTGGCCGGAGAGCGCGGACCAGGTCGCGGCGCCGACGAAGTGCAGGGCCGAGTCGGTGGGGACCACACGGACGTCATGGCCCGACTCCGTCAGTCTCCGCAGCAGCTCGCAGGCCTTGTACGCGGCGATGCCGCCACTGACCCCCAGTACGACCTTCGGCTTGCCCACCGGGCCTCCCCTGACTCGATACGCGACTCGACATCCGACTCGATCTGACTCGATCCGACTCGGTACGCGTCTATGACACACCACAGGCCCGACAGTCGGGCTGTCGGGCCTGTGGATAAAACAACCGAAACTTGAAAATACTACTGCGCGGGGCCCTCAACGGCCTCGGACGTCAGCAGACCCGCGTTGATCTCACGCAGCGCGATCGAGAGCGGCTTCTCGTGGACATGGGTGTCCACGAGCGGACCGACGTACTCAAGGAGGCCCTCGCCGAGCTGCGAGTAGTACGCGTTGATCTGGCGGGCACGCTTGGCCGCGTAGATCACCAGGCTGTACTTCGAGTCGGTGGCTTCGAGGAGCTCGTCGATCGGAGGGTTGATGATGCCCTCGGGCGCGGTGATGGAAGAGGACACGCTCTGCCTTCCGAAAGGTGGGATGGGATCGAGAACGATCACACAACTTCCATCAAGGCTAGCAGCTCGCGCGCCACATCCTCGACGGAGGTGTTGACCAGGGTCTCGTCGAACTCCGGCTCGGCGGCCA
Source organism: Streptomyces sp. NRRL WC-3618 (assembly GCF_001280005.1). Lineage (GTDB taxonomy): Bacteria > Actinomycetota > Actinomycetes > Streptomycetales > Streptomycetaceae > Streptomyces. The sequence continues at coordinate 5,217 of NZ_LGDW01000393.1, forward strand.
GTTCGATCTTGGCTGCCTCCAGCCGGCGCTCGATCACCTCGGGCGGTTCGGTGCCCCGCCCGGTCAGTCTGCGCACCAGCTCCTCCCAGGAGGGAGGAGCCAGGAACACCAGCAGGGCGTCCGACATGGACTCCCGGACCTGCCGGGCGCCCTGGAGATCGATCTCCAGGAGGACCGGCTCACCGGACTCCAGCCGCTCCAGCACAGCCGCACGCGGCGTGCCGTAGCGGTTGCCGGCGAATTCGGCCCACTCGAGGAGCTCGCCGTTGGCGATCAGCTTGTCCATCTCCTCGTCGGTGACGAAGAAGTAGTGGACGCCGTGCTGTTCACCGGGGCGCGGCTTGCGGGTCGTCGCCGACACCGAGAGCCAGACCTCGGGGTGTTCCTTGCGCATATGGACGACGACCGTGCTCTTGCCGACGCCCGAGGGGCCGGAGAGCACGGTCAGCCGTGGACGTACGTCCGGGGGCTCGGGGGTTGTCCCCCGGAATGTTGCAGCCATACGGCGATTATTCCAGGAATCCCGGGATGCCAGGACTCAGGAGCCGGTGCTGCCGAACTCGCGCTCCAGGGAGGCGATCTGGTTGGAGCCAAGACCACGCACCCGGCGACTCTCGGAGATACCGAGTCGCTCCATGATCTGCTTGGCGCGGACCTTGCCCACGCCCGGAAGCGATTCGAGCAGGGCGGAGACCTTCATCTTGCCGATGACGTCGTTCTCCTGGCCCTGCTTGATGACCTCGTGAAGGGAGGCGCCGGAGTGCTTGAGTCGATTCTTGACCTCGGCCCGCTCCCGGCGAGCCGCGGCGGCCTTTTCGAGCGCGGCTGCGCGCTGTTCAGGGGTAAGGGGCGGAAGAGCCACGCCTACGTCACCTCGGATGTCGAACTGTCGGATACGGACCCGGTGAGGAACACAATCGCCCCTCACCTGGTGAGCTACGAACAACACGCTCGCTCGTTGACTCTCGTCGGAGACTAGCGGCCAAGTCCGCCAGAGTCAGCGAGAACAGCGGAAAAGTCCTGGTCAGCCTTTGCCAGGTCGGATATTTCGGTCATATTGCCCTGGATTTGAGAATGTATTCAGTCTCAAGGCGACCTGAAGTCACTCATCGGAGGACTCCGCCGATCTGTGCGAATCCTCAGGTAGCGGCCACAGCGGCCCGGATCTCGTCCGCGAAGCGGTCCGACGCGTCCCGCAGGGCGACGAGATCAGGACCGTGACGCAGAACACCCCGGCTGACATTCGGAACCACGTTGCGCAGCGCCGCCCCGAACACCCCGCGAAGGTCGGCCGGGGTCGCCCCCTGAGCACCGACGCCGGGCGCCAGGAGGGGTCCGTTGATGTCGAGGTCGTAGGACGAGAGATCGCCGAGGGTGGCTCCGACGACGGCGCCGAAGGAACCCAGGGGCCGCTCCCCCGCGTTCTCCGCGGCGAGGTACGCCAGCATGGTCGCGCCGACGTTCAGCCCGTCCTCGCGGACGGCGTGCTGCACCTGGCCGCCCTCGGGGTTGGAGGTCAGCGCCAGCACGAACAGGCCCGCACCGCTCTCCCGCGCGAGGTCGACCGCCGGCTGCAGCGAGCCGTAGCCGAGGTACGGCGAGACGGTGAGCGCGTCCGAGAACAGTGGGGCGCCCTTCTCCAGGAAGGCGGCGGCGTACGCGGCCATGGTGGAGCCGATGTCGCCGCGTTTGGCGTCCATCACGACGAGCGTGCCGGCGTCCCGCGCCTCCTGGACCGTCTTCTCCAGTACGGCGACCCCGCGCGACCCGAACCGCTCGAAGAACGCGCTCTGCGGCTTCATCACCGCGACCCGCCCGGCCAGCGCCTCGACGACGGTACGGCTGAACCGCTCCAGGCCGGCGACATCGTCGTTCAGCCCCCAGTCGAGGAGCAGCGAGGCGTGCGGGTCGATGCCGACGCAGAGCGGGCCGCGCTCGTCCATGGCGCGGCGCAGCCGGGTGCCGAAGGGTTCCAGGACGGTCATACGGGCTTCCTCACGTCGGCGCCGACCGCGTCGGCGAGGGTGGCGTACGGGCTCGTCCGGAGACGGGCGGCGAGCCCCTTGTGGATGCCGCGCCCCCAGAAGGGGCCCGCGTAGACGAAGGCGCTGTATCCCTGTACGAGGGTGGCGCCGGCCAGGATGCGCTGCCAGGCGTCCTCGGCGTTCTCGATGCCGCCGACGCCCACCAGGGTGATCCGGTCGCCCACGCGCGCGTAGAGGCGCCGCAGCACCTCCAGGGAGCGTGCCTTCAGGGGTGCGCCGGAGAGGCCGCCGGTCTCCTTCACCAGGGTGGGTTCGGCGGTCAGACCGAGTCCCTCGCGCGCGATGGTGGTGTTCGTGGCGATGATCCCGTCCAGGCCCAGTTCGACGGCGAGGTCGGCGACGGCGTCCACGTCCTCGTCGGCGAGGTCGGGGGCGATCTTCACCAGCAGCGGGACGCGGCGGGAGGTCACCGTACGGTCGGCGGCCTCGCGGACGGCGGTCAGCAGCGGGCGCAGCGCCTCGGTGGCCTGGAGGTTGCGCAGGCCGGGTGTGTTCGGCGAGCTGACGTTGACGACGAGGTAGTCGGCGTACGCGGCGAGCCGCTCGGTCGACTTCACGTAGTCGGCGACGGCCTCGTCCTCGGGGACGACCTTGGTCTTGCCGATGTTGACACCGACGACGGTCGGGAAGACCGCCTCACGGCTCGCCAGACGGGCCGCCACGGCCAGCGAACCCTCGTTGTTGAATCCCATGCGGTTGATGAGCGCCCGGTCCGGCACAAGGCGGAACAGCCGCTTCTTGGGGTTGCCGGGCTGCGGCTCCCCCGTGACCGTACCGATCTCTACGTGGTCGAAGCCGAGCATCGACATCCCGTCGATCGCGATCGCGTTCTTGTCGAAGCCGGCCGCGAGCCCGAAGGGCCCGTGCATCCGCAGCCCGAAGGCCTCGGTGCGCAGATCCTCGTACCTGGGGGCGAGCGCGGCGGCGACGAACGTCCGCAGCACGGGGACGCGGGCGGCCAGACGGATCCAGCGGAAGGCCAGGTGGTGGGCCACTTCGGGATCCATCCGGGTGAAGACCAGACGGAAGAAAAGCTTGTACATGGTGGTGTCCTCGCAACGGCCTCATGAAGAGGCTCCATGAGGCTTCATGAAGAGGGGGACACCGTTTCCGGTGTCCCCCTCGGGCTGCTAGTCGCGCGCCGCGATCAGATGTTCGGCGTGTTCCTGGAGTGAGCGCACGCCCACGTCACCGCGGTTGAGGGCGTCGATGCCCTGGACCGCCGCGGCGAGCGCCTGGACGGTCGTCAGACACGGCACGGACCGCGCCACGGCCGCCGTACGGATCTCGTAGCCGTCGAGGCGGCCCCCGGTGCCGTACGGGGTGTTGACGATGAGGTCGACCTCGCCGTCGTGGATGAGCTGGACGATGGTCTTCTCGCCGTTCGGGCCCGTGCCCTCGGACTGCTTGCGGACGATCTTCGCGTTGAGGCCGTTGCGCTTGAGGACCTCGGCCGTGCCGGAGGTGGCGAGCAGCTCGAAGCCGTGGGCGACGAGTTCGCGGGCCGGGAAGATCATCGAGCGCTTGTCCCGGTTGGCCACCGAGATGAAGGCGCGTCCCTTCGTCGGCAGCGGGCCGTACGCCCCGGCCTGCGACTTGGCGTACGCCGTGCCGAAGACGGAGTCGATGCCCATGACCTCGCCGGTGGACCGCATCTCCGGGCCGAGCACGGTGTCGACGCCACGCCCGGAGGTGTCGCGGAAACGGTTCCAGGGCATGACGGCCTCCTTGACGGAGATCGGCGCGTCCAGCGGCAGTTCGCCGCCGTCACCGTTCGCCGGCAGCAGTCCCTCGGCCCGCAGTTCGGCGACGGTCGCGCCGAGCGAGATCCGGGCGGCGGCCTTCGCCAACGGCACCGCGGTCGCCTTCGACGTGAAGGGGACCGTACGGGACGCGCGCGGGTTGGCCTCCAGGACGTAGAGGATGTCGCCGGCCATCGCGAACTGGATGTTGATCAGACCCCGGACGCCGACCCCGCGCGCGATGGCCTCGGTCGAGGCCCGCAGCCGCTTGATGTCGAAGCCGCCCAGCGTGATCGGGGGCAGCGCGCACGCCGAGTCGCCGGAGTGGATACCGGCCTCCTCGATGTGCTCCATGACGCCGCCGAGGTAGAGCTCCTCGCCGTCGTACAGGGCGTCGACGTCGATCTCGATCGCGTCGTCGAGGAAGCGGTCGACCAGGACCGGCCGGGAGGGGCTGATCTCGGTCGACTCGGCGATGTAGGACGACAGCCGGGTCTCGTCGTACACGATCTCCATGCCGCGCCCGCCGAGGACGTACGACGGCCGTACGAGGACCGGGTAGCCGATCTCGTCGGCGATGGCCTTGGCCTCGGCGAAGGTGGTCGCCGTGCCGTGCTTGGGGGCCGGGAGGCCGGCCTCCGCGAGGACGCGGCCGAAGGCGCCCCGGTCCTCGGCGGCGTGGATGGCCTCGGGCGGGGTGCCCACGACCGGTACGCCGTTGTCCTTGAGGGCCTGCGCGAGGCCCAGCGGGGTCTGGCCGCCGAGCTGCACGATCACGCCCGCGATCGGGCCCGCCAGGGACTCCGCGTGGACGATCTCCAGCACGTCCTCGAGGGTCAGCGGCTCGAAGTACAGGCGGTCGGAGGTGTCGTAGTCCGTGGAGACGGTCTCGGGGTTGCAGTTGACCATCACGGTCTCGTAGCCGGCGTCGCTCAGCGCGAAGGAGGCGTGGACACAGGAATAGTCGAACTCGATGCCCTGGCCGATGCGGTTGGGGCCGGAGCCGAGGATGATGACGGCCGGCTTCTCGCGCGGCGCGACCTCGCTCTCCTCGTCGTAGGAGGAGTAGAAGTACGGCGTCTTCGCCGCGAACTCGGCGGCGCAGGTGTCGACCGTCTTGTACACCGGGCGCACGCCCAGCGCGTGCCGCACCTCGCGCACGACGTCCTCGCGCAGGCCCCGGATCTCGGCGATCTGCTGGTCGGAGAAGCCGTGCCGCTTGGCCTCGGCCAGGAGTTCGGGGTTCAGCCGCTCCGCCGCGGCCAGCTCGTCGGCGATCTCCTTGATCAGGAACAGCTGGTCGACGAACCACGGGTCGATCTTCGTGGCCTCGAAGACCTCCTCGGGGGTGGCGCCCGCGCGGATGGCCTGCATGACGGTGTTGATGCGCCCGTCGGTCGGCCGGACGGCCTCGGTCAGCAGTTCCGCCTTGTCACCGGGCTCGCCGACGAACGTGAACTGGCTGCCCTTCTTCTCCAGCGAGCGCAGCGCCTTCTGGAGCGCCTCGGTGAAGTTGCGTCCGATGGCCATGGCCTCGCCGACCGACTTCATGGTCGTCGTGAGGGTGGAGTCGGCGGACGGGAACTTCTCGAAGGCGAACCGCGGGGCCTTGACGACGACGTAGTCGAGCGTCGGCTCGAAGGAGGCCGGGGTCTTCTCGGTGATGTCGTTGGGGATCTCGTCGAGGGTGTAGCCGACGGCCAGCTTCGCGGCGATCTTGGCGATCGGGAAGCCGGTCGCCTTCGACGCGAGGGCCGAGGAACGCGACACGCGCGGGTTCATCTCGATGACGATGATGCGGCCGTCGTCCGGGTTGATCGCGAACTGGATGTTGCAGCCGCCGGTGTCGACCCCGACCTCGCGGATGATCGCGATGCCGATGTCACGCAGGCGCTGGTACTCGCGGTCGGTCAGGGTCATCGAGGGCGCGACGGTGATCGAGTCGCCGGTGTGCACGCCCATGGGGTCGAAGTTCTCGATGGAGCAGACGACCACCACGTTGTCGTTCTTGTCGCGCATCAGCTCCAGCTCGTACTCCTTCCAGCCGAGGATGGACTCCTCCAGGAGCACCTCGGTGGTCGGGGACAGCGTCAGGCCCTGGCCGGCGATGCGGCGCAGCTCCTCCTCGTCGTGTGCGAATCCGGAGCCGGCGCCGCCCATGGTGAAGGAGGGCCGGACGACGACGGGGTAGCCGCCGAGCGTGTCGACGCCGGCGATCACGTCGTCCATGGAGTGGCAGATGACCGAACGCGCGGACTCGCCGTGCCCGATCTTCGCGCGGACGGCCTCGACGACGCCCTTGAAGAGGTCGCGGTCCTCGCCCTTGTTGATCGCCTCGACGTTGGCGCCGATCAGCTCGACGCCGTACTTCTCCAGCACCCCCTGCTCGTGCATGGAGATCGCGGTGTTCAGGGCCGTCTGGCCGCCCAGGGTGGGCAGGAGCGCGTCGGGCCGCTCCTTGGCGATGATCTTCTCGACGAACTCGGGGGTGATCGGCTCGACGTAGGTGGCGTCGGCGATCTCCGGGTCGGTCATGATCGTCGCCGGGTTGGAGTTGACCAGGATGACGCGCAGGCCCTCGGCGCGCAGGATGCGGCACGCCTGGGTGCCGGAGTAGTCGAACTCGGCGGCCTGGCCGATGACGATCGGGCCGGAGCCGATGACCAGGACGGACTGGATATCGGTGCGCTTAGGCACGCTGGCCCTCCATCAAAGACGTGAAGCGGTCGAACAGGTAGGCGGCGTCGTGCGGGCCCGCGGCCGCTTCGGGGTGGTACTGGACGCTGAACGCGGGCCGGTCGAGCAGTTGGAGCCCTTCCACGACCTGGTCGTTCAGACAGACGTGCGAGACCTCGGCGCGTCCGAACGGCGTCTCGGAGACCCGGTCGAGCGGCGCGTCCACGGCGAAGCCGTGGTTGTGGGCGGTGACCTCGACCTTGCCGGTCGTACGGTCCTGCACGGGCTGGTTGATGCCCCGGTGGCCGTACTTCAGCTTGTACGTGCCGAAGCCGAGCGCCCGTCCGAGGATCTGGTTGCCGAAGCAGATCCCGAACAGCGGCGTACCGCGCTCCAGGACCGCCCGCATGACGGAGACAGGGTGGTCGGCGGTGGCCGGGTCGCCCGGACCGTTGGAGAAGAACACACCGTCGGGGTTCACGGCGTACACGTCCTCCACGGTCGCCGTGGCGGGCAGCACGTGCACCTCGATGCCGCGTTCGGCCATCCGGTGCGGAGTCATGCCCTTGATGCCGAGGTCGACGGCGGCGACGGTGAACTTCTTCTCACCGATCGCCGGGACGACGTACGTTTCCTTGGTGGCGACCTCGGCCGACAGGTCGGCGCCCTGCATCTCCGGGGCCTGACGCACCTCGGCGAGCATGGTGCCGTCGTCGGGCAGCGCGTTGCCGGAGAAGATGCCGACGCGCATGGCGCCGCGCTCCCGCAGGTGACGCGTCAACGCGCGCGTGTCGATGCCGGAGATGCCGACCACGCCCTGGTTGCGCAGTTCCTCGTCGAGGGACCGCCGGGAGCGCCAGTTGGAGGGCACGCGCGCGGGGTCCCGTACGACGTAGCCCGCGACCCAGATGCGCTGCGACTCGGGGTCCTCGTCGTTGACGCCGGTGTTACCGACGTGCGGGGCGGTCATGACGACCACCTGGCGGTGGTACGACGGGTCGGTGAGGGTCTCCTGGTAGCCGGTCATGCCGGTGGAGAAGACGGCCTCTCCGAAGGTCACCCCCACGGCCCCGTAGGCACGGCCGCGGAAGATCCGGCCGTCCTCCAGGACGAGTACGGCGGGAACCTTCGCGGCTCCCCGGGTGGAGGTCGTCATCGTGCGCCTTCCGTTTCCGTCTTGTTGATCATCTGGTTCAGGGTCCGGACCCACTCGCCGTGCTCGGCCGCGCGGTCGGAGCGGAACCCGGAGTCGAGCAGCTTGCCGCCGTGCTCCCAGGTGACGACCAGCAGGCCGCCCTCGGTGAGGACCTTGCCCGCGATGCCCTTGTCGAGCCGGGCCTCGCGCAGGGCGTCCAGGGGGACGAAGAAGTCGGCCGCGCCGGGGCGTACGACGTCCAGTCCCGCGTCCGTCAGTGTCAGCTCGACCCGGCTGCGGGTGCCGAGGCCGTGCGCCACGATGCGGTCCAGCCACTGCCCGGCGGTGGTGGAGCCGTGGTAGCGGCCGCTCATCGACAGCACAGTCAGTCTCGCCTCGCCCGGCTCATCCGGCGCGACAGGCAGCTCGGGCAGGTCGCCCTGGAGCGTGCCGCGCCACTTCCAGCCCTCGCGCATCAGCCAGTAGATGAGCGCGACGAAGAGGGCGAGCCCGACGAGCCAGCCCACCCGGGCGGCCCAGTCGGTCACCTCCGCCGACTTCTGTTCGGCGGCCATGTACGTCAGATGCGGCAGTGATGTCACGCGAGCTTCCCGTCGACGAGCGTGGCCTTGCCCCGGAGCCACGTGTGCGTGACACGGCCCGGCAGCTCACGGCCCTCGTAGGGGGTGTTGCGGCTGCGGGAGGCGAAGCCCGCGGGGTCCACGGACCCACGGTATGCCGTGTCGACGAGCGCGAGGTTGGCGGGCTCACCTGCCGAGACGGGGCGGCCGTGGCCCGTCGCCCGCCCGATGCGCGCGGGGGCGAAGGACATGCGGTCGGCGACGGTCGCCCAGTCCAGCAGTCCGGTGTCCACCATCGTCTCCTGGACCACTGACAACGCGGTCTCCAGGCCGACCATGCCCATGGCGGCGGCGGCCCACTCGCAGTCCTTGTCCTCGTGCGGGTGCGGGGCGTGGTCGGTGGCGACGATGTCGATCGTGCCGTCGGCGAGCGCCTCGCGCAGGGCCAGCACGTCGCGCTCGGTGCGCAGCGGCGGGTTGACCTTGTAGACCGGGTTGTACGTCCGGACCAGCTCGTCGGTGAGGAGGAGGTGGTGCGGGGTCACCTCGGCGGTGACGTCGATGCCCCGGGACTTGGCCCAGCGGACGATCTCGACGGATCCGGCGGTCGACAGGTGGCAGATGTGGACGCGGGAGCCGACGTGCTCCGCGAGCAGCACATCGCGCGCGATGACCGACTCCTCGGCGACGGCGGGCCACCCTCCGAGCCCCAGTTCGGCCGAGACGACGCCCTCGTTCATCTGGGCGCCCTCGGTCAGCCGCGGCTCCTGCGCGTGCTGGGCGACGACCCCGCCGAAGGCCTTCACGTACTCCAGGGCGCGTCGCATGATCACGGCGTCGTCGACGCACTTGCCGTCGTCGGAGAAGACGGTGACACCGGCGGCCGACTCGTGCATGGCGCCCAGCTCGGCCAGCTTCTTGCCCTCCAGGCCGACGGTGACGGCGCCGATGGGCTGGACGTCGCAGTAGCCGTGCTCCTGCCCGAGCCGGTAGACCTGCTCGACCACACCGGCGGTGTCGGCGACCGGGAAGGTGTTGGCCATGGCGAACACGGCCGTGTAACCGCCGCTCGCGGCGGCCCGGGTCCCGGTCAGCACGGTCTCGGAGTCCTCGCGCCCCGGCTCACGCAGATGCGTGTGCAGATCGACGAGCCCCGGCAGCAGCACCTTCCCCTCGGCCTCGACGACCTCGGCGCCTTCGGCGGACAGCCCGGCGCCGACGGCGGCGATGGTCCCGCCGTCGATCAGGACGTCCTGCGGTTCGCCGCCGAGCACCCGCGCACCACGAATAAGGATCTTGCTCATATGACTTACTTCTCCTCGGTACGGGTGTGGGCGACGGCGGGCTCGTTGCCGCCGAGCAGCAGGTAGAGCACGGCCATCCGGATGGAGACACCGTTGGTGACCTGTTCGATCGCCGTGCAGCGCTCCGAGTCGGCGACCTCGGCGGTGATCTCCATACCCCGGACCATCGGCCCGGGGTGCATCACGATGGCGTGCTCCGGCATCCGCGCCATGCGGTCGCCGTCGAGGCCGTAGCGCCGCGAGTACTCGCGCTCGGTCGGGAAGAACGCGGCGTTCATACGCTCCCGCTGCACGCGCAGCAGCATCACCGCGTCGGACTTCGGAAGGGTGCTGTCCAGGTCGTACGAGACCTCGCAGGGCCAGCGCTCGACGCCGACCGGCACCAGGGTCGGCGGCGCGACGAGGGTGACCTCGGCGCCGAGGGTGTGCAGCAGGTCGACGTTGGAGCGGGCGACGCGGCTGTGCAGGATGTCGCCGACCAGGGTGATGCGCTTGCCGGCGAGGTCCTGACCGATGCCCGCGTCCCGGCCGACCAGGCGGCGGCGCATGGTGAACGCGTCGAGCAGGGCCTGCGTGGGGTGCTGGTGGGTGCCGTCACCGGCGTTGATGACGGCCGCGTCGATCCAGCCGGAGGTGGCGAGCCGGTACGGGGCCCCCGAGGCGCCGTGCCGGATGACGACGGCGTCGACGCCCATGGCTTCGAGGGTCTGGGCAGTGTCCTTCAGGGACTCGCCCTTGGAGACGCTCGACCCCTTGGCGGTGAAGTTGATGACGTCCGCGGACAGGCGCTTCTCGGCGGCCTCGAAGGAGATCCGGGTCCGGGTCGAGTCCTCGAAGAAGAGGTTGACGACGGTACGGCCGCGCAGGGTCGGCAGTTTCTTGATCGGCCGGTCGGCGACCCGGGCCATCTCCTCGGCGGTGTCGAGGATCAGGACGGCGTCGTCGCGGGTGAGGTCGGCGGCCGAGATGAGATGACGCTGCATCTTTCAGGCTCCGTAAGGAAGTTCAGGAGATTCCGGGCAGGCAGGGGCATCGCGAGGAGACGCGCGGCGCGGGGCCCCACGCGCGCGTGCTACTGCTGGGCGGTCTGCTTCACACCGAGCAGCACGGTGTCCCGACCGTCCTCCTCGGCGAGCTGGACCTTGACCGTCTCCCGCAGCGACGTGGGGAGGTTCTTGCCGACGTAGTCGGCGCGGATGGGCAGTTCGCGGTGCCCCCGGTCGACGAGGACGGCGAGCTGCACCGCGCGCGGGCGCCCGAGATCGTTCAGGGCGTCGAGGGCGGCGCGGATGGTGCGGCCGGAGAAGAGCACGTCGTCGACGAGGACGACCAGTCTGCCGTCGAGGCCGTCGCCGGGGATGTCGGTGCGGGCCAGCGCGCGCGGCGGGTGCATGCGCAGGTCGTCGCGGTACATGGTGATGTCGAGCGAGCCGACCGGGATCTTTCGGTCGGTGATCTCCGCCAGCTTGGCGGCGAGCCGCTGGGCGAGGAAGACGCCCCGGGTCGGAATGCCGAGGAGCACCACGTCGTCGGCGCCCTTGGCGCGTTCGACGATCTCGTGGGAGATGCGGGTCAGCACACGCGCGATGTCGGGGGCTTCCAGAACGGGCCGCGCGTCGGCCTCGTACTGCTGCTTGTCCTGCTCTGAGTCCATACGAAACGGACCTCCTTCTCCGCCTCACAGGACGGATCATTAAAGGACGTCGGAATTGCGCCATCCACGGTACCAGCCCGCGCAACGCACCTGATCACCCCATGGGCGCCGGACGTCACCCGACTGCCGTAACCGCACGTCGCCCGGCACGGAAGGGACGGGCGGGACCATTCGGCTTGACGGGGAAGAGTAACGCTGCGTAACCTCACAGTGAGTCACCAGCCGCGCGGCTCGTCCGCACGTCGACACTGTGTCCGGGAGCTATATGTCCAGCGAATACGCCAAACAGCTCGGGGCCAAGCTCCGGGCGATCCGCACCCAGCAGGGCCTTTCCCTCCACGGTGTCGAGGAAAAGTCCCAGGGACGCTGGAAGGCGGTCGTGGTCGGTTCGTACGAGCGCGGCGACCGTGCCGTGACCGTGCAGCGACTCGCCGAGCTGGCCGATTTCTACGGGGTTCCCGTGCAGGAGCTGCTGCCGGGCACCACGCCGGGCGGGGCCGCCGAGCCGCCGCCGAAGCTCGTCCTCGACCTTGAGCGGCTGGCCCACGTGCCGGCCGAGAAGGCGGGCCCCCTGCAGCGCTACGCGGCGACGATCCAGTCCCAGCGCGGCGACTACAACGGCAAGGTGCTGTCGATCCGCCAGGACGACCTGCGCACGCTCGCCGTCATCTACGACCAGTCGCCCTCGGTCCTGACCGAACAGCTGATCAGCTGGGGCGTCCTGGACGCGGACGCGCGCCGCGCCGTCTCCCACGAGGAGAACTGAGGCAGGGCGGCTTTCAGCCGTCCGAGCAGAAACGTGCCGCCGGGGTGGCCGGAACCTTACGGTTTCCGGCCACCCCGGCGGCGTTTTGCGGGCCTCAAGAGTCCCTCGGGTCCGCCGGATACCGCCGGACCACCCTCAGGCGCCCCTCAGGGCACACGAATGCCGGTGGGCCCCAGCACTGTCGCTGGGGCCCACCGGCATTCGTACGACCAGAATCCGCTTGCGGCCCTGGCTCAGGCCTCTTCGCGGCGCAGCGAGGGCTTCAGGTCCTTGAACCGGCCGAGGAGGCCGTTCACGAACGAGGGGGACTCGTCCGTGGAGAACTCCTTCGCCAGCTGCACCATCTCGTCGAGGACGACGGCGTCCGGGGTCTCGTCGACCCAGATCAGCTCGTAGGCACCGAGGCGCAGGATGTTGCGGTCCACGACCGGCATCCTGTCGAGCGTCCAGCCGACCGAGTACTGGGCGATCAGCTCGTCGATGTGCCGCGCGTGCTGCGCGTAGCCCTCGACCAGCTGCATCGTGTACTCGCTGACCGGGGGCTGGCGGGTGTCGGCCCGGGAGAGCCGGATCCAGTCCCCGAGGACCGTCTGGACATCGGCCCCGCGCTGGTCGCCCTCGAAGAGGATCTGGAAGGCACGCTTGCGGGCCGTGTTGCGGGCAGCCACGGTTAGCTGTTCACCCGGCCGAGGTAGTCGCTCGTACGGGTGTCGACCTTGATCTTCTCACCGGTGGTGATGAAGAGCGGGACCTGGATCTGGTGGCCCGTCTCCAGCGTGGCCGGCTTGGTGCCGCCCGTGGAGCGGTCGCCCTGGACGCCCGGCTCGGTCTCCTGGACCACGAGCTCGACGGCGGCCGGCAGCTCCACGAAGAGCACCTCGCCCTCGTGCTGCGCGACCGTGGCGGTGAAGCCCTCGATCAGGAAGTTGGCGGCGTCGGCGACGGCCTTGCGGTCCACCATGAGCTGGTCGTACGTCTCCATGTCCATGAAGACGAAGTACTCGCCGTCCATGTAGGAGAACTGCATGTCGCGCTTGTCGACAGTGGCCGTCTCGACCTTGACACCGGCGTTGAACGTCTTGTCGACGACCTTGCCGGAGAGCACGTTCTTGAGCTTGGTGCGCACGAAGGCAGGGCCCTTGCCGGGCTTGACGTGCTGGAACTCGACGACGGACCAGAGCTGGCCCCCGTCGAGCTTGAGCACCAGGCCGTTCTTGAGGTCGTTCGTGGAAGCCACGGTTGCGGAATCTCCTGGACTGACGTGGACGACCCCGGCGCAGACGCGACAGCTCGAAGCTAGAGCGCTAGCAGTTCCTTGGTCGTGATGGTAAGTAGCTCGGGTCCGCCGTCCGCCTCAGGGCGTACGACGAGCGTGTCATCGATCCGGACACCGCCCCGGCCCGGGAGGTGGACCCCCGGTTCGACGGTGACCGGCACGCAAGCGTCCAGTTTACCCATGGCCGCGGGGCCCAACTGCGGCTCCTCCTCGTTTTCGAGCCCCACACCGTGTCCGGTGAGCTCAAAACGGCGGTCCGCGTAGCCCGCGGAGTCCAGTACCTGACGTGCCGCACGGTCCACGTCCCGGTAGGCGGCGCCGGGTACCAGGGCCTCCCGTCCAGCGCGCTGGGCTGCGAAGACGAGGTCGTAGAGCTCGATCTGCCAGTCGGCCGGCGAGGTTCCGATCACGAACGTGCGGCCGATTTCACAGCGGTATCCGCGGTAGACGGCGCCGAGACAAACAGAGAGGAAGTCTCCCTCCTCCACCCGCCGATCCGTGGGCCGGTGCCCCCGGCGGCCGGAATGGGGCCCGGTTGCGACGGCGGTCGCGAAGGCGGGGCCGTCGGCACCGTGATCAACGAGCCGCCGTTCCAGTTCGAGGGCGAGATGTCTCTCCGTACGCCCGACGAGGATGGACTCCAGCAGCTCCCCGAGCGCCTGGTCGGCGATCTCGGCGGCGATCCGCAGACAGGCGATCTCCTCCTCGTCCTTGACCACGCGAAGCTGCTCGACGGCGCCGCCGAGGTCGGCGAGACGCAGCCGGGGCGCCACCGAGCCGATGGCACGATGCCGGGCCACGGTCAGATGGTGCTCCTCGACGGCCAGGGACTCGGCGCCCTGCGCGGTGGCGAGATCCGCGGCGGCGACAGCCGGATCACCCCCGGGCGCGGACAGCGCGTGGACACGCAGCGCCTCGTCCGGCCGGCTGCCCTCAGGCAACCGGTCGTCGGGCCCCGCGCACACGAGCAGGTCCTCACGCTTTCCCAGCAGCAGTACGGCTCCCCGCGGGGCCGCGCCCGCGAGGTACCGCACATTGGCGGCCCGGGAGACCAGAGCTCCCGCACTGCCGCCCGCGTGACACCGCTCCCGAAGCCGCGCTCTGCGCGCCGCGTACACCTCTGCCATGCCCCGAGCGTAAGAGCGCGGCCGGCTTGCCGCCGGTCGGAGAGGGCCGAGTGGGCGGTGCGGGGCCCGTCCAGCCCAGGTCGTGTTTCCCACCCGCCCGTGCGCCGCATCTCACAAGCCCAGGCCCCGCCGTCTCAGCCCGTCCGGCGTTTGAGGACGAGGCCCCTTCAGGGCCGACAGCGGGGTCTGGGGCGGCAGCCCCAGGGATGGGACGGGTAAGGGCGGCGGGGGCGACCACTCGTTCAGCCCACCCCCCTCGCACGACCGCCACTCACTGCCCGCCGGGCACGCGCCCCGAGCCGGGCGTACCCTGCCCCGGTCCCGGGCCGCACGGCCCGGCTACCACTTGGGCGGGCTGGCCAGCAACCGTGCGAGGACGTCGTCCAGGACCCGGGCCGTCGCCGGGACGTCGAGCTGGGAGTTGTCGATGATCGGGAGGCCGGAGCCGTACCAGCCCGCCATCCGGCCATGGATGCGGGCGACTTCCTCGTCCGTGAGGCGCCGGTTGCCGGAGCGCTCGGCGTTGCGCTCCAGCACGATCTCCAGTCCGGGCAGCAGCACGACCGGCAGCAGCCCGGGTCCCACATGCCGCTTCCAGCCGCCGAGACCGACGACCGGACGGTCGGGAAACACCGCGTCGTCGAGGACGCACGAGATGCCGTTGGCCAGAAAGTTGCGCGCGGCGAAGCCGCAGGTACGGCGGGCGAGACGGTACTGCGCCTCGGAATGATCGTTCCACCCCGACTGTGGGTCCGCGAAGCCGGAGCGGACCCATTCGCGTACGTCGTCGAGGCTGATGTGTGCGGTGGGCACCCGGCGATGGTCCGCCCAGTACTTCGCGACGCTGGTCTTCCCGGCGCCCGCAGGGCCGATCAGCAGGACGGCGAGGGGCGCGGAGGCCGGGTCGACGGGGCCCGTGGCGGGCGGCGGACCCGGCGTCGGGACGAAGTCGCCCTGGGGCAGCCTCACATGGCCGGTGGTGTCCTTCGCGGGCGGCACCGGCGCGTGCTGCGGGACGGGCGCGTGCTGCGGTACGGGCGGATGCTGCGGCGCCTGCGGACCCGGCCCGGAGGGTGCTCCGCCGGTGTAGAGCGGGGCCGGCGGCGGGCTCGGGGGTGCGGAACCCGGGTGCGCGCCCGGGTGTTGCTGCCCGGCGTGCGGGGCGCCCGACGACCAGTCGGCGCCCGGTCCTTGCCCCGGCCGGTGGGGCGGCGGCAGCGGAGACCCCACTGCGTGCTGCATCCGGTGCCACTCCATCTCGTACAGGCGATTGGCGCTGGTCGGCGGGGCACGAACCCCGCCGCTACCGAACGGTACCGTCCCGGGCCGCCGTTTGGTGAACGGCCCGGGACGGCCCGAAGTGCCCATCGCCACAGGCGAATCGGGCCAAGCGCCCGAGTGGGGAGCTACTCCCCCACTTCGCCGTACGCGGCGAGGAGGACGGCCGGGTCCGGCCCCTCCAGGACCGTCGGCTTGGCCAGTCCGTCCAGAACGATGAACCGCAGCAGGTTGCCCCGCGACTTCTTGTCGAGCTTCATCGTCTCCAGCAGCTTGGGCCACTGGTCGTAGCGGTAGTGCAGCGGCAGACCGACGGATTCCAGCACCGTGCGGTGCCGGTCGGCCGTCGCGTCGTCCAACCGGCCCGCGAGGCGGCCCAGTTCGGCCGCGAAGTGCATGCCGACGGAGACGGCGGCGCCGTGCCGCCACTGGTAGCGCTCGTTCTTCTCGATGGCGTGGGCCAGCGTGTGCCCGTAGTTGAGGATCTCGCGCAGGCCCGACTCCTTCAGGTCCGAGGAGACGACCTCCGCCTTCACCTTGATCGACCGCTCGATCAGCTCGGCGGTGTGCGGGCCGGCCGGGGTGCGGGCGGCCTGCGGGTCGGCCTCGATCAGCTCCAGGATCACCGGGTCGGCGATGAAACCGGCCTTGATGATCTCCGCGAGCCCGGAGACGTAGTCGTTGACCGGCAGCGAGTCCAGCGCCGCCAGGTCGCAGAGCACACCGGCGGGCGGGTGGAAGGAGCCGACGAGGTTCTTGCCCTCGGCGGTGTTGATGCCCGTCTTGCCGCCGACCGCCGCGTCCACCATCGCCAGCACCGTCGTCGGAATGGCGACCCAGCGCACCCCGCGCAGCCACGTCGCGGCGACGAAACCGGCCAGGTCGGTGGTCGCCCCGCCGCCGACCCCGACGATGACGTCGGTGCGGGTGAAACCGGACTGGCCGAGCGCCTTCCAGCAATAGGCGGCCACCTCGGCGGTCTTGGCCTCCTCGGCGTTCGGCACCTGGATGGCGACCGGCTCGAAGCCCTGGCCGGCCAGGTCGGCGCGCAGCGCCTCACCGGTCTCGGCGAGCGCCTCGGGGTGGATCACCGCGACCCGCTTCGCCTTCGGCCCGATCAGCCCGCCCAGCTCCTCCAGGAGCCGGCGTCCGATCAGAACCTCGTACGGGTCGCTGCCCGCCGTGCCGCCGACCTGGATCCGCGTCACTGTCTCGCTGCTCATGCTGACTTCAACTCCAGTGCGTCCAGGACGGCTTGGGTGACCTCGTCGGGCGTACGGCCATCGGTGGGTACGACGGCCAGGGCGACCTCCGTGTACAGATGGCGGCGGGCCTCCATCAGTTCCCGCCACTGCCGGCGCGGATTGACCGCCAGCAGCGGACGGGCGGCGTTCAGACCGGTGCGCTGGACCGCTTCCTCGACGTCCATCGAGAGATAGACGACCCGGTGGCCGGCCAGCAGCTCGCGGGTGTCCTCGTCGAGGATCGACCCGCCGCCGAGGGCGAGGACACCGTCGTGCTCGGCCAGCGCCCGCTGGACCGCCTGCTTCTCGAGGGCCCGGAAGACCGGCTCGCCCTCGTCGACGAAGATCTCGGCGATCGTGCGGCCCTGCTCGGCGACGATGTCGTCGTCGGTGTCCCGGTACGAGCAGTCGAGGCGTTCGGCCAGCAGCCGTCCGACGGTGGACTTGCCGACGCCCATCGGCCCGACGAGCACAATCTGCACCGCGCTCACCGAACGATCAGGTGTTCGAGGTAGGACTCCACATTGCGGCGCGTCTCGGGCACGCTGTCGCCGCCGAACTTCTCCACGACCGCGTCGGCCAGGACGAGGGCCACCATCGCCTCGGCGACGATGCCGGCCGCCGGGACCGCGCACACGTCGGAGCGCTGGTGGTGGGCCTGCGTGGCCTCGCCGGTGACCACGTCGACGGTCTGCAGGGCGCGCGGCACGGTCGCGATCGGCTTCATCGCCGCCCGTACGCGCAGCAGCTCACCCGTGGACAGGCCGCCCTCGGTGCCACCGGAACGCCCGGTGGCACGGCGGATGCCGTCGTCCGTGGGCACGATCTCGTCGTGCGCCTTCGAGCCCGGCACGCGCGCGAGGTCGAAGCCGTCGCCGACCTCGACACCCTTGATCGCCTGGATGCCCATCAGCGCGCCGGCCAGCCGGGCGTCCAGGCGCCGGTCCCAGTGCACGTGCGAGCCCAGGCCCACCGGCACCCCGTACGCCAGCACCTCGACCACACCGCCGAGGGTGTCGCCGTCCTTGTGGGCCTGGTCGATCTCCGCGACCATCGCCTTCGACGCGTCGGCGTCCAGGCAGCGCACCGGGTCCGCGTCCAGCTTCTCGACGTCGGAGGGCTTCGGGTACACACCGTAGGGAGCCTTCGCCGCCGCCAGTTCGACGACGTGCGACACGATCTCGATCCCGGCGGCGGCCTTCAGGAACGAACGGGCCACCGCGCCCAGCGCCACCCGCGCCGCCGTCTCCCGCGCGGACGCGCGCTCCAGGATCGGGCGGGCCTCCTCGAAGCCGTACTTCTGCATTCCCGCGAGGTCGGCGTGACCGGGACGGGGGCGGGTCAGGGGGGCGTTACGGGCCAGCCCGGCCAGGATCTCCGGATCCACGGGGTCGGCGGCCATCACCTGCTCCCACTTCGGCCACTCCGTGTTGCCGACCATCACCGCGACCGGCGAACCCATCGACAGACCGTGCCGCACACCGCCGAGGAAGGTGATCTCGTCCTGCTCGAACTTCATCCGGGCACCGCGCCCATAGCCGAGCCGGCGCCTCGCCAGATGGTCCGCCACCAGCTCCGTGGTGACCGGCACCCCGGCGGGGAGACCCTCCAACGTCGCGACGAGTGCGGGACCGTGGGACTCCCCTGCGGTCAGCCAGCGCAACCTGCTCAACGGTGCTCCTCATACTCGCGCCCGGTTACTGCCCTGCGTACGCGTCTCCTCGCGTACGGCGACGGCGTGCCCGGGTGCGCGGCCCTGGCCCGCCACCTTCCGATCCTCCCACGTCCGGGCCGGATACCTGATCGGCGGTCCAATAACCGGACGTCAGCGGTCGGCCAGGGCCTTCTCGCCCGCCCTGCGCATGGCGCCCAACGGGCCCGGGCCCCGCCCGGTCATCTGCTCCACCTGAAGCACCGCCTGGTGCACGAGCAGGTCGAGTCCGCTGACGACCGCCCCGCCGTACGCCGACCAGCGGGCCGCCAGATCGGTCGGCCAGGGGTGGTAGAGCACGTCGAAGAGAGTCGCGGGCCGTTCCGGGACGGCGCCGGACAGCGCGTCCGTGGCTCCGGCCGGGGTGGTGGCGATCACCAGCGGAGCGTGCAGCGCGCCGGCCGCGTCGGCCCAGTCGGCCGTACGGACCTCGATGTCGAGGCGTTCGCCCCACTGCCGCATCTCGGCGCCCCGGGCCTCGCTGCGGACGTACACGACGACCTCGCCGGTGCAGACCCGGGCCAGCGCGGCGAGCGCGGAGGAGGCGGTGGCGCCGGCGCCGAGGATCGCGGCGGAGTCGACCTGTTCGATGCCGTGCTCGCGCAGGGCGCCCACGATCCCGGGGATGTCGGTGTTGTCACCGACACGCCGTCCGTCCGCGTCGAACACGACGGTGTTGACGGCCTCGACCGACGCGGCCGTCTCACTGATCTCGTCGAGCAGCGGGATGACCGCCCTCTTCAGGGGCATCGTGAGCGAGAGCCCCGCCCACTCGGGCCCGAGACCTCGCAGGAATTCCGGCAGCCCCGACTCGTCGACCTCGTAACGGCCGTACGTCCAGCCTGTGAGCCCCAGTGCGTCGTAGGCGGCGCGATGCAGCACCGGGGAGAGGGAGTGGGCGATCGGGGAACCGAGCACTGCGGCCCGGCGGGCGTCAGCTGCGCTTACTCGCATTGAACTTGTCCTTGAGCCTCTGGAATTCCTCGTGCGTCTTGGCGAATTCGGTCTTGCTCACGCCGTCGGTCGCCACGAAGTAGTACCAGCCGTCGTCGGTCGGATTCAGCGTCGCCTTCATCGCCACATCACCCGGATTTCCGATCGGACCGGGCGGCAGACCCTTTTTGGTGTACGTGTTGTACGGGTCCTTGTTCTTGTTGATCTCCGACTCGCTGATGTCGATGTTGCTCTGGTTCTTCACATAGTTGAAGGTCGAGTCGAACTGCAGGAAGCCGTAGGTCTGAGGGTTCCCGAGATCTAGGCGGTTGTAGACCACCTCCGCCATTTTGCGGTAGTCGTCACTGGTCTTGCCCTCGGCCTGGACGAGGCTCGCTACCGTGAGAACCTCAAGCGGGCTGTCGAGGTCGAGTTTCTTGGCCTTCGCTTCGAGATCGAGGGTCTCGTACTTGGCGGTGGCCGTCGTGACCATTTCCTTCAGGACGGCCGCAGGTTTCATTCCCTTGGCGGCAGGATAGGTCGTCGGGTAGAGGAAACCTTCGAGCGGGTCCTTGATTTCCTCGTTGTCGTTCGCCCAGTCCGGCAGACCGAAACTCTTGTAATCCTTCTTGGCGACCTTCGCAGTGGTGCCCTTGGAAAGTCCGAGTTTCTCGTCGATGGCCGCGTAGACCTGAACATTGCGCTGCCCGGGAGCGACGATCATATTGTTCTGGCTCTTGGGATTGAGCATCAGCGCGACGGCGCTCTTCCCGGACATCTCCTTGTTCAGGACATAGACGCCGGCCTGGATCTTCTTCCCGTCGGGGTTCTCCGCCTGAGCGGCCACGAAGGCATCGACACTCTTGACGACACCTTTCTTCTCCAACGCCCGGGCGATGACGTAGCCGGTCGCCCCCTTGGGGATCTCGACTGTCACCGTCGCGCTGGTGCCGTCGCCCGTGTAGTCGGGAGCCGGGCCGAAACGATTTTGGTAGAACTGGTACCCGAAATATCCGACTCCGGCGATGCCGCCGCCGAACACCAGAACGATGATCAGGCAGGCGGTTCCGTTTCGGCCCTTCTTGGTCTTGCCGCTCTTACCGCTCTTCCCGCCGTCCCGGCCCTTCCGCTCACCGCGACCCCGACGCCCTTCCGCCTCGCCGTCGGGCTCGTCGTCGCCCTCGTCACCGCCGGCGAAGAAGGCGTGCTCGCCCTGGTCAGGACCGGGGTCCCAGTCGGTCTGCGGTTCCGGCTCGGACTCGGGCTGCGACTGCGACTGCGGCTCGGGACGTCGCCTGGCCGGCGGCTCCGGCGGCGGATACGCGTCGGGCGTGCCGTAGTAGTCGGCCTGCTCACCGCCGTACGCGGCGGTCTGCTGGGCGTACGGGTCCGTGGGGTCGGCGGGGTACGGGACCTGCGCCTGCTGGCCGCCATCCCAGCCGCCGTTCGCGTACTGCTGCTGGCCCTGATCGGCGTACTGCTGAGGGGACTGCTCGCCGTACTGCTGCGAGTACTGCTGATGCTGGGGCTGCTGCTGGTACTGCTGGGGCGGGTACTGCTGCTGCGCCTGGCCGTAGGCGGCCTGCTGGCCGTCGGCGCTCCAGTCGCCGTACTGCTGCTGGGGCTGCTGCGACTGCTGCGGGTAGTGCTGCGGCTGGCCGCCGTAGGAGGACTGGTCGGCCTGGGCCTGCTGTCCGTCCCATCCGCCGTCCCCGTACAACGGGTCCTCCGGATGCCACGGTTCGGAGCCCGGGCCCCGGCCATACTCAGTCATCAATCCCCTAGAGCCGCGAGGCGGCCGATCACGCGGCCCCCACATCGCCGCTACCGTTCCGCCTCTTACTGTGCGGCCACTGTTCGAACAGAGCCACAATCGCGCGGAACGTTACCGTATCGCGATCAGATGACCACTTCGACGCCCTCGCCCGGGGCTTTACCTGACACTCGTTCGGATTCGAGGGCCTGCTGGAGGATGATCACGGCTGCGACCTGGTCAATGACCGATCTGCCCTTTTTCGATTTCACGCCCGAGGCACGCAGTCCCTGACTGGCCGTCACCGTCGTCATCCGCTCGTCCACCAGGCGCACCGGGACGGGTGCGATCAGGCGGGCCAGCTGCTCGGCGAATCCCCGGACCTTCACTGCGGCGGGGCCCTCGCCCCCCTTGAGGGAGCGAGGGAGGCCGACGACGACCTCGATGGGTTCGTACTCGTCGACGAGTTGCTTCAGCCTGCGCTGAGCTGCGGGAACGTCCCTGCCCGGGACCGTCTCCACCGGAGTGGCGAGGATCCCGTCGGGGTCGCACGAGGCGACCCCGATCCGGGCGTCCCCGACGTCGATCGCGAGTCGACGGCCGCGGCGCAGGGTGTTTCCGTCGCCGCTCACTTGGCCGTTTCCGCCACAAGGCGCTCGACGGCGTCGACGGCCTCGCCGACGGCGGCCGGGTTCTGGCCACCGCCCTGAGCGACGTCCGGCTTGCCGCCACCGCCGCCACCGAGGGTCTTGGCGGCCGTACGAACCAGGTCGCCCGCCTTGAGACCGCGCTCGCGGGCGGCCTCGTTGGTGGCGATGACCGTCAGCGGCTTGCCGTTCGCCGTGGTGAAGAGGGCGACGACGGCAGCCCGGCCGCCCTGGATGCGTCCGCGCACGTCGAGCACCAGCTTGCGCAGGTCATCGGCGCTCGTGCCGTCCGGGACCTGGCCGGTGACGAGAGCGACACCGCGTACGTCCTTGGCGCCCTCGGCGAGACCGGCGGCGGCCTGGAGAACCTTCTCGGCGCGGAACTTCTCGATCTCCTTCTCGGCGTCCTTCAGCTTGCCGAGCATGGCGGAGATCTTCTCCGGCAGCTCCTCGGGACGGCCCTTGACCAGTTCCTGGAGCTGGGCGACGACCGTGTGCTCCCGGGCCAGGAAGTTGTAGGCGTCCACGCCGACCAGGGCCTCGATACGCCGCACGCCCGAGCCGATGGACGACTCGCCGAGCAGCTTCACCAGGCCGAGCTGGGCGGTGTTGTGCACGTGGGTGCCGCCGCACAGCTCCTTGGAGAAGTCGCCGATCGTCACGACGCGCACGCGCTCGCCGTACTTCTCGCCGAACTCGGCGATGGCGCCCTGCTTCTTCGCCTCGTCGAGGCTGAGGATCTCGGCGCGCACGTCCAGGTCGCGGGCGAGCACCTCGTTGATCTGCTGCTCGACGTCGGTCATCACGGCCGTCGGTACGGCGGACGGGGAACCGAAGTCGAAGCGGAAGCGGCCCGGCTGGTTCTCGGAACCGGCCTGGGCGGCCGTCGGACCGAGGGCGTCGCGCAGCGCCTGGTGGGTGAGGTGGGTGGCCGAGTGGGCGCGGGCGATGGCCTTGCGGCGACGCACGTCGATGGCGGCCTGGGCCTTGGCCCCGACCGTCACCTCGCCGACCTGGACGACGCCCTTGTGGACGTACACCCCGGGCACCGGCTTCTGGCAGTCGCGGATCTCGATCACGGCACCGGTGTCGATCCTGATGCGCCCGGTGTCGCCGATCTGGCCGCCGCCCTCGGCGTAGAACGGGGTGCGGTCGAGGACGATCTCGACCTCGTCGCCCTCGGTGGCGGCCGGGGACGAGACACCGTCGACGAGGATGCCGACGACCGTGGACTCACCCTCGGTGCGGTCGTAGCCGACGAACTCGGTCTCACCGGCGGCGTCGGCGATCTCGCGGTAGGCGCCCATGTCGGCGTGGCCGGTCTTCTTGGCCTTGGCGTCGGCCTTGGCGCGGTCCCGCTGGTCCTTCATCAGGCGCCGGAAGCCGTCCTCGTCCACGGAAAGGCCCTGTTCGGCGGCCATTTCGAGGGTGAGGTCGATCGGGAAGCCCCAGGTGTCGTGGAGCAGGAACGCCTTGTCGCCGGACAGCACCTTGCCGCCGGCCTGCTTGGTCTCGGTGACGGCGGTGTCGAGGATGTTGGTGCCGCCCTTGAGGGCCTTGAGGAAGGCGGCCTCCTCGGCGAGGGCCACGGTCTCGATGCGCTTGCGGTCGGTGATGAGCTCCGGGTACTGCTGGCCCATCGTCTTGATGACGACGTCGACGAGGTCGGCGACGACCGGCCCGGAGGCGCCCATCAGGCGCATGTTGCGGATGGCGCGGCGCATGATGCGGCGCAGCACGTAACCACGCCCCTCGTTGCCGGGCGTGACGCCGTCACCGATGAGCATGACGGACGTACGGATGTGGTCGGCGACCACGCGCATGGAGACGTCGGAGTCGTGCTTCTCGCCGTAGCGCACCCCGGTCAGCTCGGTGGCCTTGTCCATGACGACGCGCAGGGTGTCGGTCTCGTACATGTTCTGTACGCCCTGAAGGATCATGGCGAGACGCTCGAGGCCGAGACCGGTGTCGATGTTCTGCGACGGCAGGTCCCCGAGGATCGGGAAGTCCTCCTTGCCGTCGCCGGCGCCACGCTCGTACTGCATGAAGACCAGGTTCCAGATCTCCACGTAGCGCTCGTCGTTGACGGCCGGGCCGCCCTCGACGCCGAACTCGGGGCCGCGGTCGTAGTTGATCTCGGAGCAGGGGCCGCAGGGTCCGGGCACGCCCATGGACCAGAAGTTGTCCTTCTTGCCCAGGCGCTGGATGCGCTCGGCCGGGACGCCGATCTTCTCGCGCCAGATCTGCTCGGCCTCGTCGTCGTCGAGATAGACGGTGATCCAGAGCTTCTCGGGGTCAAGGCCGTAGCCACCGTCCGCGACGGAGTTGGTGAGCAGGTCCCAGGCGTACTTGATGGCTCCTTCCTTGAAGTAGTCCCCGAAGGAGAAGTTGCCGCACATCTGGAAGAACGTGCCGTGGCGGGTGGTCTTGCCGACCTCTTCGATGTCGGGCGTACGCACGCACTTCTGCACGCTGGTGGCGCGCGGGGCGGGCGGCTTCGTCTCACCGAGAAAGTACGGCTTGAAGGGGACCATGCCCGCGTTGACCAGGAGGAGAGTCGGGTCGTCCGCGATGAGCGACGCCGAAGGGACGACGGTGTGGCCGCGCTCCTCGAAGAAGCTCAGCCAGCGGCGACGAATTTCAGCCGACTCCATCAGTGGTCCTCATTCCGGTTGTACGGGTGCGTGTTGTCCAGCATCCCGTAGTGCTTCTCATCGTGCTTCTGGTTTTCCGTGCCCCAGTCGAGGGCGGCGAGCCGCCGCTGCGGGGGCAGGACGCGGCCCGGGGATTCGGCGATGCCGAGGGCCTCGCCCAGCTCGGCCTCGCGCTGGGCCATCCCGGCCCGCACGTCGAGGGCGAAGTCCTTGACCCGGTGGCCGGCCTCGATCGCCTTGTTGGCGGCCTGGGCGGCCAGATGCTCGGGGGTCAGCTGCCTGAGCTTGCGGTTGACCTTGGTGGTGGCCCACACACCGGCCGCGGCACCTGCGGTGAACCAGAACGTACGGCGGAACATCGCGGGGTTCAGCCCTTCTGCCTGCGGCGCTTTTGACCCTTCGGGGCCGGGACGGTGCGGCCGACGATGACCGTGCGCCGGGCCCGTGCGGGCGCGGGCGCGTCGTCGGCCCTGGTGCGGCTCATCGCCCGGCGCACGCCGTAACCGAACGCGGCGACCTTGACGAGCGGGCCGCCGAAGGTCGAGGCGACGGTGGTGGACAGCGCCGACGCGTTGGAGGTGACCTCCTGGACGTCGGTGGCGATGGCGTCGACCCGGTCGATCTGCGTCTGTGCGGAGCGCACGGCCTGGGAGGCGTCGGCCAGCAACGGCACGGCCTGTTCCGTCACCTCCGCGACCAGCTTGGTGGTCGCCCTGAGCGTCTGGGCCAGCCTCACCAGCGCCACCGCGAGGAAGGAGACCAGGATCGCCCAGAAGACGGCCACCAGGATCCCGGCAACCTCTCCACCGGTCACACCGCACCGCTCTCTGCGCTCGTAGATCAACTGAAGTTCTGGGGTACGTCACTTCAGTTCCGCTTACTTCGAAAGTCGCCCCGACCCTATCGCGCCGCGGACGACTCCCCGTACCCGGACGGGACCTGTCGGTGCCGCGCTCGCCGCGCACGGGTCGTACGCGAAAGCCCGCCGTTCCCCCGCCGTTGAGGGCGGGGAAACGACGGGCCGAGGCGCGAAGCCGGTGGTACCGAGTACCGCGACCGCTGGATCAGCGGGCGTAGTACTCGACGACGAGCTGCTCGTCGCAGATCACCGGGATCTCCTTGCGGTTCGGCTCGCGGTCCAGGCGGAAGGCCAGGGCGCCGAGGTTCACCTGCAGGTAGCGCGGGGTCTCACCGTCGGGGGCGAAGCCACCGGCGCGCGCGACCTCGAACAGCGTCTTGCTGCGGCTGCGCTCGCGGACCATCACGACGTCGTCGGGACGGACACGGAACGACGGCTTGTCGACCTTGCCACCGTTGACCTCGATGTGGCCGTGAACGACCATCTGGCGGGCCTGGTAGATCGTGCGGGCGATGCCCGAACGCAGAACCAGGGCATCGAGACGACGCTCCAGCTCGATGACCAGGGCCTCACCGGTCTTGCCCTGCGTCTTGGCGGCACGCTCGTAGGCGCGGACGAGCTGGCGCTCGGACACGTCGTACTGCGCGCGCAGACGCTGCTTCTCCAGCAGACGGACCTTGTAGTCCGAGTTCTGCTTGCGGCCACGACCGTGCTCACCCGGCGGGTAGGGACGGGCCTCGAAGTACTTGACGGCCTTCGGGGTCAGCGCGATGCCGAGGGCACGCGACTTCTTGACCTTGGGGCGGGACTGGTTCGCCACTTCTTTTCCTTTTCCTTTTCGGCTGCCTCAGGGTTACGGGAGGTCGCATCCGCAGCCGGGGATTCCCGGCAGGTCCACGAGGGACTCGCCAGGCAGCCGTTCCCCTGTGCTGGGCACATACGTGCAGCACACGAACGGCCCACCGACCGTTCCCAGAACCCCGGGTGGTGGTGGGCTGCCCGCGACACCTACGAAGGTGCGCGACGCTCCTGGATCAGAAGATCCGGCTGGATGTCCCGCCTGAGGCGCCGACCGGAGTCGGACACGGGACGCAGCACTGCGCAGGATTCTACAGGTGCTCAGGGCCGCTTTCGACCGAGGTGTCTCCTGGTCCACTCGACCGCGTCCGCGTACCGGGCCTCGGCTCCGTGCCGGGTCGGTTCGTAGTACGTACGGTCCTTGAGCTCCTCCGGCGCGTACTGCTGCTCGGCGATTCCTTCGGGCAGGTCGTGCGGGTACACGTATCCCTGCGCGTGGCCGAGCTTGGCGGCGCCCTTGTAGTGCCCGTCGCGCAGATGCATCGGCACGGGGCCCGCGTGCCCTCTGCGTACGTCCTCCATGGCGGCGCCGATCGCCGTCGTCGCGGCGTTGGACTTGGGGGCGAGGGCGAGGGCGATGGTGGCGTGGCTGAGGGTGAGGGCGGCCTCCGGGAAGCCGATCATGGCGACGGCCTGCGCGGCGGCGACGGCTATCGGCAGCGCGTTCGGATCGGCGAGGCCGATGTCCTCGCTGGCGGAGATCATCAGGCGGCGGGCGATGAAGCGCGGGTCCTCGCCGGCCTCGATCATGCGGGCGAGGTAGTGAAGGGCGGCGTCGACGTCGGAGCCCCGGATGGACTTGATGAGGGCGCTGGCCACGTCGTAGTGCTGGTCGCCGTCACGGTCGTACTTCACGGCCGCCCGGTCGACGGTCTCCTCCAGGGTCTGGAGGGTGATGTCCGCGTCGCCCTTGTCGAGCGCGGCCCCGGCGGCGGCCTCGAGGGCGGTCAGGGCCCGGCGGGCGTCTCCGCCGGCGATCCGCAGCAGGTGTTCCTCGGTGTCCTCGGGGAGGGTGACGGCGCTCTTGAGGCCCCGCTCGTCGGTGAGCGCGCGGCGCAGCAGGCCGCGCAGGTCGTCGTCCGTGAGGGGTTCGAGGGTGAGGAGGAGGGAGCGGGAGAGGAGGGGGGAGATCACCGAGAAGTACGGGTTCTCGGTGGTCGCCGCGATGAGGGTCACCCAGCGGTTCTCGACGGCGGGCAGCAGGGAGTCCTGCTGGGCCTTGCTGAAGCGGTGGATCTCGTCGAGGAAGAGGACGGTCTCCTTGCCGAAACCGCCGGTCGCGCGGCGGGCCCCGTCGATGACCGCGCGGACCTCCTTGACGCCCGCGGTGATCGCCGACAGCTCGACGAAGCGCTTGTTGGTGGCCTTGGAGACGACGTACGCCAGGGTCGTCTTGCCGGTGCCGGGCGGCCCCCAGAGGATCACGGAGGACGGTCCGGCGGGTCCGCCCGCGCTCTCGCCGACGAGCCTGCGCAGCGGTGAGCCCGGCTTCAGCAGGTGCTGCTGGCCCACGACCTCGTCGAGGACACGGGGGCGCATCCGCACGGCCAGGGGGCTGCTGGACGGGTCCTTCTCCTGGCGTGCTTCTGCGGCTGCGGTGAACAGGTCGGGCTCCACGTGGAAAACCCTATGTCACGCCACTGACAATGCCTTCGGCGCTGTCACCTGGTCCAGAAGTCCCACCAGCGGGTCAGGATCAGCATCCCGATGATGCCGATGTGCAGGACGGGCACCACCCAGGTGAACTCACCGAAGAAGGTCCTGAGCCACTTCGGCGCGGGAATGAAGCCGTTCCTGACATTGAACGAGGTCACGTACCAGAACATGATGATCGTCGCGACCCAGGCCAGGGAGCACCACAGGCACAGCGCGTTGATCCGGTACAGGGACTGGAACTGCAGCCAGGTGCAGAATCCGACACCGAAGAGCGTGCCCGCGTTGAAGGTGAGCCAGTACCAGCGCGGGAAGCGCGCCCCGGTGAGCAGGCTCACGCCGACGCAGATGACGATGCCGTAGGCGACGAGGCCGAGCATCGGGTTCGGGAACCCGAAGGCGGCGGCCTGCTTGCTCTCCATCACGCTGCCGCAGGACACCACGGGGTTGAGACTGCAGCCGGGCGTGAACGTCGTGCCCGCGACCTTGGCTTCCAGCAGCTTGAACTTGTCGATCGTGATGACCCATGCCGCGAGCAGTCCGGCCGCACCGGTGAGCAACAGCATCACCGCGAAGGCGCGGCTTCCGCCCACGGAGCGCGAGGCCTCGGCGGGGGGCTCGGGCTGGTCGGTGGAGGCGCCGTCCTTCGTCACTGTCGTCTTGGTCATCACGCCGTTCCGTTGCTTCCAGAGGAGGGTTGGCGGGCACGGTCATTGTGCCGCACGCGGGCGCGTGCCCACCGTTCGGTGGAGATTAAGAAGGCGCGCGCGAGGCACGAGGACCTGGCGGCTCACGCGAGGGAACACGTGGTGGACGTACGACGTGTCCGGGCTGATGGGAACCGATGGCGCGGGCGTGACACGACCATGGGCACACGCGCGTGGCGCTCATCACGCGCCGGAATCGTCCGGCAGGACGAATCGGCACCCGCCAGGTTGACGGAGCGGGCAAGGGCGGCGGGGCGAGAGCGCCCCCGCCGCCTCAGCCCAGCTGCCTCAGCCCAGCTTCGACTCGAGTTCCGCCACGATCTCGTTCACGCCGACCGCCGTCTGCTCGCCGGACTCCATGTCCTTCAGCTGGACGACGCCCTCGGCAAGGTCGCGTTCACCGGCGACGAGGGCGAAGCGGGCGCCCGACCTGTTGGCCGCCTTCATAGCGGCCTTGAGGCCTTTCACCCCGTACGAGAAGTCCGCCGCGACCCCCACCTTGCGCAACTCCGTGACCTTCGCGAACAGCACCCGGCGAGCCTCCTCGCCGAGTGGCACCGCGAACACGCTTGTCGCGGAGGGGAGTTCGAGCTCGACGCCCTCCGCCTCAAGCGCCAGCACCGTACGGTCGACACCCAGCGCCCAGCCCACCGACGGCAGCGCGGGGCCGCCGAGCATCTCGGACAGGCCGTCGTAGCGCCCACCGCCGCCCACCGCGGACTGGGACCCCAGACCGTCGTGGACGAACTCGAACGTCGTACGCGTGTAGTAGTCCAGGCCGCGGACCAGCTTGGCGTCATCCTCGAAGGCGACGCCCTGGGCCACCAGCAACGCCCGCACTTCCTCGTGGTACGTCTTGCACGCGTCGCACAGGTAGTCCCGCAGCAGCGGCGCCCCCACCAGCTGCTTCTGGACGTCGTCCCGCTTGTCGTCCAGTACCCGCAGCGGGTTGATGTCGGCCCGGCGCAGCGTCTCCTCGTCCAGGTCGAGGCCCCGGAGGAAGTCCTGCAGCGCGGCCCGGTAGACCGGACGGCACTCCTTGTCGCCCAGCGAGTTCAGCAGGATGCGGAAGTCACGCAGGCCCAGCTCCCGGTACGCCTGGTCCGCCAGGATGATCAGCTCGGCGTCCAGCGCCGGGTCCTCCGCGCCGATCGCCTCGGCGCCGACCTGCGAGAAGTGACGGTAACGGCCCTTCTGGGGGCGCTCGTAGCGGTAGTACGAGCCCGAGTACCAGAGCTTGACCGGGAGGTTGCCCAGCTTGTGGAGGTTGGCCTCCAGGGCCGCGCGCAGGACCGACGCCGTGCCTTCGGGGCGCAGGGCCAGCATGTCGCCGCCCTTGGTCTGCAGCGTGTACATCTCCTTGGTGACAATGTCCGTCGACTCACCGACACCGCGCGCGAACAGCTCGACGTTCTCGAAGCCGGGCGTCTCGATGTAGCCGTAGCCGGAGTTTCGCAGCGGGGCGGAGATCGCTTCCCGTACCGCCAGGTACTTCGCGCTGTCCGGCGGGATCAGGTCGTACGTGCCCTTGGGGGCCCTAAAGGTGCTCACGGGGGTCTCTCGTCACATTCCTCGTCGGTGAGGGGAGTTCGGGCCCTCGCCGCGATCTTGAAGGCCGGCCGCCACCTGCCGCAGATACGGGTTGGTGGCGCGCTCCTGGCCGATGGTCGTCTGGGCGCCGTGGCCGGACAGCACCACGGTCGAGTCGTCGAGCGGCAGGCACACCCGGGCCAGCGACTCGAGCATCTCGGCCATGTCACCGCCGGGCAGGTCGGTGCGTCCGATGGAGCCGGCGAAGAGCAGGTCGCCCGAGAAGAACACGGACGGGATGTCCGTGGTCTCGGGCATCCTGAACGTCACGGACCCCTTGGTATGGCCCGGCGCGTGCGCCACGCTCAGCTCGAATCCCGCCAGTTCCAGCCGCGCGCCGTCCGTCAGCTCCTTGACGTCGTCCGGTTCCCCGATGGTCAGCTCGCCCAGCAGCGGCATCCCGATGGAACGCCCGAGCGCCTTCTCCGGGTCGCTCATCATGTAGCGGTCGTCGGGGTGGATCCACGCCGGGACGCCGTGCGCGCCGCACACTGGGACGACCGAGGCCACATGGTCGAGGTGGCCGTGGGTGAGGACGACGGCGACGGGCTTGAGCCGATGCTTCTTCAGCGTCTCCTCGACTCCCTCGGCGGCCTGATGGCCCGGGTCGATGATCACGCACTCCTCGCCGGCGGCGGGGGCGACCAGATAACAGTTCGTCCCCCAGGCGCCGGCCGGGAACCCGGCAATGAGCACGATCGTCCTTCGATTTGTGGCGTACGTGGTCGTACGGGGTGGGTGGCAGTGCCGCAGAGCCTACCGGCGCTGCCGTTTCCTCAGCGAACCCATATACGGTACGGGGCACACGCAGGCGATCGGCACACAAGACGCAAGCGTCCCAGTTGACGCACGAGACGCATGAGGAGAGAAACCGGTGGTCACCCAGGAACAGCGGCGGCGACAGCTCGCCCGGGAGAAGTTCTTGCGGCAGCAGCAGCGGCGTACGGCCGCGCGGCGCAAGTCGAACGTGCGCAACTCGGTGATCGCGTCGGTCCTCGGCGTGATCGTCGTGGGCAGTGTGCTGTCGTACGCGACCGGGGTCTTCAAGAACGACGACAGCAAGTCGAAGGCCAACGCGAGCGCCGAGGTCACTCCGAGCGCCAAGCCCAGCAAGGGGCCGGACCCCTGTGCGAAGCCTGCCGAGGGGGCGGTGAAGTCGCTGAGCTGGAAGAAGGAGCCGGCGATGACCATCGACAAGTCGGCGACGTACGACATGAAGCTCGCGACGACGTGCGGCGACATCGACATCGCCCTGAAGACGGCCGCGGCGCCGCACACGGTGAACTCGTTCGACTTCCTGACGAGCAAGGGCTACTTCGATCACAGCAAGTGCCACCGGCTCGTCACGAACGGCATCTACGTGCTGCAGTGCGGTGACCCGAAGGGCACCGGTATGGGCGGCCCCGGCTACACCATTCCGGACGAGAACCTGAAGGACAAGAGTCTCAAGGGCGGCACCTACCCGGCGGGCACGATCGCCATGGCCAACACCGGCCAGGCGCACACCGGTGGCAGCCAGTTCTTCCTGGTCTACAAGGACAGTCAGCTGCCGCCCAGTTACACACCGTTCGGCACGATTTCCGCGTCGGGTATGACGGTGCTCAAGAAAATCGCCGCGGCCGGTGAGGCCACGGGACAGGGCGACGGCGCACCGAATGCGACCGTTGTGATCAACAAGGCGACCGTAACGAAATCCTGACTGTCAACTGCGAAACTTCGGTCGCGCGGGATGCGGACAGCATCCCTGCCGGTCGCCTATGTTGGCCGTGACGAAACTGTGGACGATGCCCGGGGGTGCAGAGCCCTCCGCAGGCATCATGTGGAGGAGGCGCTGTGAGCAGCGACCCGTGGGGCCGCGTCGACGAGACGGGGACCGTGTACGTGCGTACTGCCGACGGTGAGCAGGTCGTCGGTTCCTGGCAGGCCGGCTCCCCCGAGGAGGCGTTGGCCTACTTCGAGCGCAAGTACGAGGGCCTGGTTGTCGAGATCGGCCTCCTCGAGAAGCGAGTCAAGACCACCGACCTGTCCTCGAAGGACGCCCAGGTGGCGATCGACCACATCCGCGAGCAGGTGGACTCCCACCACGCGGTCGGCGATCTGGCCGCGCTGAAGGTCCGGCTGGACAAGCTCGTCGAGACCGTCGAGGCCCGCCGCGAAGAGCGCAAGCAGCAGCGGGCCAAGCAGTCCGACGAGGCGCGGCACGCCAAGGAGGCGCTGGTCGTCGAGGCGGAGGAGCTGGCGCAGTCCGACCAGTGGCGGTCCGCCGGTGAGCGGCTGCGCGCGCTGGTGGACACCTGGAAGGGGCTGCCGCGGCTCGACCGGAAGTCGGACGACGAGCTGTGGCACCGCTTCTCGCACGCCCGTTCGGCGTTCTCCAAGCGCCGCAAGGCGCACTTCGCGTCCCTGGACGCGCAGCGCGAGGATGCCCGCAAGGTCAAGGAGAAGCTGGTCGCGGAGGCGGAGGCGCTGTCGGCGTCGACCGACTGGGGTCCGACGGCGGCTCGCTACCGCGAGCTGATGACGGACTGGAAGGCCGCCGGCCGTGCGCAGCGCGAGTTCGAGGACGACCTGTGGAACCGTTTCCGCGGCGCCCAGGACGTGTTCTTCGCGGCGCGCAGTTCGGTCTTCGCCGAGCGGGACGCGGAGCAGACCGAGAACCTCAAGCTCAAGGAGGAGCTGGCCGGCGAGGCCGAGAAGCTCCTGCCGATCACGGACCTGAAGGCGGCGCGGGCCGCTTTCCGTTCGATCAACGAGCGCTGGGAGGCCATCGGCCATGTGCCGCGTGACTCCCGCCCGAAGGTCGAGGGCCGGATGCACACGGTCGAGCGGGCCCTTCAGGAGTCCGAGGAGACCGAGTGGCGCCGGACGAACCCGGAGGCACGCGCGCGTGCCGAGGGTCTGACCGGTCAGCTCCAGGCGGCCGTGGACAAGCTCGCCGGCCAGATCGAGACCGCCCGGGCGCAGGGCAACAACGCCAGGGCCGACAAGCTCCAGAAGGAGCTGGACGGCCGCCAGGCGCTGCTCGACCAGGCACTCAAGGGCCTGCAGGAGTTCGGCGGCTAGGCTTTTTCTCGCCGGTTCTCCCGCACGACGTTACGCAGAGGGGCTCCCGTACATCTCGTACGGGAGCCCCTCTGCGTACCTGCGTACCGCTCGTGGTTACGGCCTGCGGGCCGAGGTCACCCGGTACACGTCGTACACGCCCTCGACGCCCCTGACGGCCTTCAGGACGTGTCCCAGGTGTTTGGGGTCGCCCATCTCGAAGGTGAAGCGGGAGGTGGCCACCCGGTCCCTCGACGTCTGGACGGCCGCCGACAGGATGTTGACGTGCTGGTCGGACAGGACGCGGGTGACGTCCGAGAGGAGGCGGGAGCGGTCCAGGGCCTCGACCTGGATGGCGACCAGGAAGACCGAGGACTGGGTGGGCGCCCACTCGACGTCGAGGATGCGCTCGGGCTCCCGGGACAGTGACTCGATGTTCACGCAGTCGTTGCGGTGGACCGATACGCCGCTACCGCGCGTGACGAAACCGATGATCGGGTCGCCCGGTACGGGTGTACAGCAGCGGGCGAGCTTCACCCAGACGTCGTCGACACCCTTGACGACCACACCCGGGTCGTTGTTGCTGCGCCGCTTACGGCCCCGGCCGCCGACGGACGGGACGGACTCGTCGATCTCCTCGGTGGCCGCCTCCTCGCCGCCGAGCGCCTGTACCAGCTTCTGTACGACGTTCTGCGCGGCCACATGGCCCTCGCCGATCGCCGCGTACAGGGACGAGATGTCCGGGTAGCGCATCTCGTGGGCGAGGGTGACGAGGGAGTCACCGGTGAGGATGCGCTGGATCGGCAGGTTCTGTTTGCGCATCGCGCGCGCGATGGCGTCCTTGCCCTGTTCGATCGCCTCGTCCCGGCGCTCCTTGGAGAACCAGGCGCGGATCTTGTTGCGGGCGCGCGGCGACTTGACGAAGCCGAGCCAGTCGCGGGAAGGTCCCGCGCCGGCCGCCTTGGAGGTGAACACCTCCACCAGGTCGCCGTTGTCGAGCGTCGACTCGAGCGGTACGAGGCGGCCGTTGACCCGTGCCCCTATGGTCCGGTGGCCGACCTCGGTGTGCACCGCGTACGAGAAGTCGACCGGGGTCGCGCCCGCCGGAAGCGCTATCACGTCGCCCTTGGGCGTGAAGACGAAGACCTCGTTGCGGGACAGGTCGAAGCGCAGGGACTCCAGGAACTCGCTGGGGTCCTCGGTCTCCTTCTGCCAGTCGAGCAGCTGCCGCAGCCAGGCCATGTCGTTGAGGTGGTCGTCCTTGCCGGTGGTCCTCGGCTGGTCCGAACGCACCTTGGAGGCGCCGGCGACGGCCTCCTGCTTGTACTTCCAGTGCGCGGCGATGCCGTACTCGGCCCGGCGGTGCATGTCGAACGTTCGGATCTGGAGTTCGACGGGCTTGCCGTTGGGCCCGATGACCGTCGTGTGCAGCGACTGGTACATGTTGAACTTCGGCATCGCGATGTAGTCCTTGAACCGGCCGGGGACCGGGTTCCAGCGCGCGTGCACGGTGCCGAGGGCCGCGTAGCAGTCCCGGACGGTGTCGACGAGGACGCGGATGCCCACCAGGTCGTAGATCTCCGCGAAGTCGCGGCCTCGTACGATCATCTTCTGGTAGACGCTGTAGTAGTGCTTCGGGCGGCCGGTGACGGCGGCCTTGATGCGGGCCGCGCGCAGATCGCTCTGCACCTCGTCGGTCACTATGGCCAGGTACTCGTCACGCTTCGGTGCCCGCTCGGCCACCAGCCGGACGATCTCGTCGTACATCTTGGGGTAGAGGATCGCGAAGGCGAGGTCCTCCAGCTCCCACTTGATGGTGTTCATGCCCAGGCGATGGGCGAGCGGCGCGTAGATCTCCAGCGTCTCGCGCGCCTTCTTCTCCTGCTTCTCGCGCTTGAGGTAGCGCATGGTGCGCATGTTGTGCAGCCGGTCCGCGAGCTTGATGACCAGGACGCGCGGGTCCTTGGCCATGGCGACGACCATCTTGCGCACCGTCTCGGCCTGCGCGGCCTCGCCGAACTTGACCTTGTCCAGCTTGGTGACGCCGTCGACGAGCAACGCGACCGAGTCGCCGAAGTCGCGGCGGAGCTGGTCGAGGCCGTACTCGGTGTCCTCGACCGTGTCGTGCAGCAGGCCCGCCATCAGGGTCGCCGGGTCCATACCCAGTTCGGCGAGGATGGTGGTGACGGCCAGCGGGTGGGTGATGTACGGGTCGCCGCTCTTGCGCTTCTGACCGCGGTGCCACCGCTCGGCGACCTGGTAGGCGTTCTCGATCTGGCGCAGCGTCGCCGTCTCGATCTTCGGGTCGTTGCTGCGCACCGCGCGCAGCAACGGCTCGAGGACCGGGTTGTACGGGTTGGAGCGCTGCACGCCGAGCCGGGCCAGCCGGGCGCGTACGCGGTTGGGGGAGGCGGAGCGGGCGGGCTGGCCGGAGGCCGGGCGGACCGCGGGCGCGGGTGCGGGAGCCGGGGTGGGAGCGGGCTCGGGCGTGCCCGGCTTGGGCCGCGAGGGCTCGGCCGCGCGGTCGGCGGGCGCGGACTGGGCGTGCTCGACCCGCCCTTGCGCGTCGCTGTTCGCGGTCCGCGCGGGCGTCGCCGCGGGCTCCGAGCCAGGCTCGGACTTGGCGGCGGTCAGGGGCTGGGCCTCGTCTGCCAAGAGGACTCCTCGTGCGCGTTCCGGGTCCCCCGGTCAGGCTCCGGGGACCCCATGGTAGCGATCCCGGGCTCCGGCATCGCTTCCAGGCCGCTGAGACGGCCTTGTACAGGAGAAACACGAGAGGCGGGCACCGGATTCCTCCGATACCCGCCTCGTTCGCTCCGCGTACTTCCAGGCAGCCCCTGCGGGTTGCCTCAGACGGTGATCAGCGCCTCCAGCACCGCTCCCGAGAGAGCGGGTTCGAGCCGCTGCCGGCCGCCGAGGAACCCGAGCTCCATGAGGATCGCCAGACCGGCGACCTCCGCGCCGGCCCGCCGGATCAGCTGGAGGGACGCCTCGGCGGTGCCGCCCGTGGCCAGTACGTCGTCGATCACCAGGACGCGGTCGCCCGCGCTCAGGTCCTCGGCGTGCACCTCGATCTCGGCGGAGCCGTACTCCAGGTCGTACGCCTGGCTGAGCGTGGCTCCGGGGAGCTTGCCCGCCTTGCGGACGGGGATGAACCCGAGGCCCGCCCGGACCGCGACCGGGGCGCCCAGGATGAAGCCGCGCGCCTCCAGACCGACGATCTTCGTGGCACCGCTGCGGACAGCGATCTCGGCCAGGGCGTCGGTGAGCGCGGTGAACGCCTCCGGGTCCGCCAGGAGCGGGGTGATGTCCTTGAACATCACCCCCGGCTCCGGGTAGTCCGCCACATCGCGGATACGGCTGAGCAGCAGCTCCTGGACGCCGGTCATCGGCGCTTGCCCGAGGGACGGCCGCGACCCCGGCTGCGAGAGGCCGGCTGGTTGCGCGGGCCGACGACCGCCGGAGCGGCTTCGTCGTCCTCGTCGTCGTACGGCCGCTCGGCGCTGACCTGGGACACCGGGCTCTCGCCCTGGGCGCGCTTGGCCAGGACGCGCTTCTTGAGCGCCTTCATCTGCGGCTCGCGCTCCTTGAGGTCGGCGACGAGCGGCGTGGCGATGAAGATCGAGGAGTACGCACCGGCCGCGAGGCCGACGAACAGCGACAGCGAGATGTCGTTCAGCATGCCCGCGCCGAGCACACCGCCACCGATGAACAGCAGGCCGGCGACGGGGAGGAGCGCGACCACCGTGGTGTTGATGGAGCGGACCAGGGTGCCGTTGATCGACCGGTCGGCGATCTCGCTGTACGTGTAGCGGGTCTGCTTGGTGATGTCCTTCGTCTGTTCCTTGAGGCTGTCGAAGACGACGACCGTGTCGTAGAGCGAGTAACCGAGGATCGTCAGCAGACCGATCACCGTGCCTGGCGTCACTTCGAAGCCGACGAGGGCGTAGATGCCGACCGTGATGGTGATGTCGTGGATCAGTGCCACGAGCGCGGCCACGGCCATGCGCCACTCGAAGGCGATCGCCAGATAGATCACCACCAGGATCATGAAGATCACCAGGCCCTGCCAGGCCTTGTTGGCGATCTGGTCACCCCAACTGGGGCCGACCAGCTCACCGTTGATGTCCTTCTCGGGGACGCCGAGGTCCTTGGCGAGCTGCGCCGAGACCTCGTCCGCCTTCTTGGTGTCGATGGTGGCGACCTGGATGCGCAGGCCGTCCTTGCCGAGCGTCTGGACGATCGCGTCGTGGCCGGAAGCCGCTTCCGCGTACTTCTCGGCCTGACTCACCGAAACGCTGGTCTTCTCGACGGTGAAGACGGCACCGCCCTCGAACTCGATGCCCATGTTCAGGCCGCGCACCGTCAGACCGAGGATGGCCGTGATGGTGATCAGGATCGAGATGCCGTACCAGATGAAACGCTTGCCGACGAAGTCGTAGCCGATCTCGCCGCGGTGGAGCCGGGCGCCGAGGGTGCCGAGTTTCGACATCTCACGCCTCCTTCGTGTCGACGGGCGCGGACGCGCGACGGGTGCGACGGAGCGGCGGTTTGGCGCCCAGGCGCTGCGGGTCGAGGCCGGACCAGCGGTGGCCCTCCGCGTAGAACTTCTTGCGGGCGAGGATCGTCATCAGCGGCTTGGTGAAGAAGAAGACGACGACCACGTCGAGCACGGTGGTCAGACCGAGGGTGAACGCGAAGCCCTGGACCTTGCCGACGGTGACGATGAAGAGCACCGCGGCGGCGAGGAAGGACACGAAGTCGGAGACCATGATCGTGCGCCGGGCGCGCGGCCAGGCGCGCGCGACGGCGGGCTGCAGCGAACGGCCCTCCCGGATCTCGTCCCGGATGCGCTCGAAGAACACGATGAACGAGTCCGCGGTGATACCGATCGCGACGATCGCACCACAGACAGCGGGCAGGTTCAGCGCGAAGCCGATCGTCGGTCCGAGCAGCGCCATGATCACGTACGTGAGGACGGCGGAGACGAGGAGCGAGGCGATGGCTACGGTCGACAGGCCGCGGTAGTAGACCACCAGGTAGATGACGACCAGGGCCAGGCCGATCGCACCCGCGATCAGACCCGCGTGCAGCTGCTCGCCGCCGAGCGCGGGGCTCACCGTGCTGATGCTCGACTCATGGAAGGTGAGCGGGAGCGCGCCGTACGACAGCATGTTCGCCAGGTCCTGCGCCTCGGTCTGGCCGAAGCTGCCGGAGATCTGCGCGGTGCCACCCGTGATCGCCGTCCGGACGTACGGGTTGGAGACGACCTCCCCGTCCAGGACGATGCCGAACTCGTTCTGCGGGTCCGGGTTCTTGGCGAGGCGGGCGGTGACGTCCCCGAACTGCTTGCTGCCCTTGGACGTGAACTCCATGGTGACCTGCCAGCCGGCGGCACCCTGGGTGTCGAAGACGGCCTGGGCCTTCTTGACCTCGGTGCCGTCGACCTCGGCCGGGCCGAGGATGAACTTCTGCCAAATGCCCTTCGAGTCCTTGCCGCAGGCCACCGTGGGCTGGCCGGGCTGGATGCCGTCACCGGTGACGGCGCGGACCGCCCTCTTGGTGCAGTCCAGCGCCGCGTACTTCGCCTGGAGCGCCGCGGTCGCCGGGTCGGGGGCCGGGCTCTTCGGGGGCGACGCGCTGGCGGGCGCGGACGGCTTGCCGCTCGGGGTCGGGGTCGCGTCGGCCTTGAGGGCGTCGGTGACCGGGCGGCCCTGCGAGGTGGCGGTGGCCGACGGGCTGGGCGAGGCGGACGACGAGGTCGCCTTCTCGCCCGGCTTCGAGGCCGACGGCGAAGGGCTGCCGGACGTGCTCGCGGACGGCTTGGGGCTGGGCGTCGCGGGGCCGCCCTGGGGCTCAACGGCCAGAACCGGCCGGAAGTAGAGCTTTGCGGTGGTGCCGACCTGCTTGCGGGCCTGCGCCGAGTTCGTGCCCTTGGGGATGTTGACAATGATGTTGTCGCGTCCCTGGGTCTGAACCTCGGCCTCGGAGACGCCAAGACCGTTGACACGGCGGTTCATGATGTCGACCGCGGTGGCCATGTTGGTCTTGTTGATCGCGTCCGGCTGGCCCGGCTCGTTCTTCGCCGTGAGCGTGATGCTCGTTCCACCGGCCAGGTCGATGCCCAGGCGTGGAGTCGTGTGCCCGGAGGCGAACATGCCTCCGGTGAGCGCCACGATGGCGATCAGAATGAGGGCCAGCGAGCGTCCTGGCTTGCTCTGGGAGCTTGCGCTCCGGCCCTTCTTAGGTGCTGCCACCTTCTCGTACTCCCTCTCGGGCCGCCTCGCGCCGGGTCAGCGCGGCCGGCGGCCATGACATGGTGTCGGGACTCCCTGCGAGAACCGCACGTGCCGGGGGTACGGGAAGCTAGCGGATCGCGCCGCGCTCCTCCCCCGGACACGGCTACTTCGCGTCGGACTCGCCGTCGGTCTTCTTCGGCTCTTCTTCCGCCTTGACCTCGGCGGCTTCGGTCTCGCCGGCCGGCTTGTCGGCCACGTCCTTCTTGCCGAGGTCGATGGGCTTGTCGTCGGAAGCGGCGGAAGCGTCGTCGGAGGGCTCGTCGGTCTCGGTGAGGGAGGAGGCGTCGTCCGGGACGACGGCTTCGTCGGTCTTCAGGTCGTGCTCGATGCCGTGAACGATGCGGTTGTACTCGTCGTCGCCGAGGACGGCGCCGATGGCGTTCTTCGCGAAGAGAAGCTCCACACCCGGGCCCGCGTCGAGGAGAACCGTCTCCTCGTTGACTTCCTTGACCGTCGCGTAGATGCCGCCGATCGTGCGGACACCGGTGCCGGGCTGCAGGTCGTCGCGCATCTGCGCGGCGGCCTGCTGCTTGCGCTTGGCGGAGCGGGTCATCAGGAACATGGCCCCGATGAGCACGATGAACGGGAGGAGGGTCACAGGATTCACGGGACGGGATTTCCTTCGCACTACCGCGTTGGGGAGCGGCCTGGTGGATGGGGGTGTGGTCGGCGCCGCCCACAGAGTTACAAAGGCGGCATCGGCGGAGTCTAAGCGAGTCCGCACGTCAGGAACAACGCTCAGCATCGCGCCACGGTTCCTGAGCCTGTGAGGACCCTCACCGTCACGCCCCGAACAGGTCCTGTTGTCCGCTTCCCCCCGTTGCGGTACGGGGTGGCGTGAGGCCGAGATGCGCCCATGCGGCGGGCGTCGCGACCCGTCCGCGCGGGGTACGGGCCAGGAGTCCCTCCCGTACGAGGAAGGGCTCGGCGACCTCCTCGACGGTCTCCCGCTCCTCCCCCACCGCGACGGCCAGCGTGGAGAGCCCGACCGGTCCGCCGCCGAAGAGCTTGAGCAGCGCTTCGAGGACACCTCTGTCGAGGCGGTCGAGACCGCGGGCGTCGACCTCGTAGACCTTGAGGGCCGCCTCCGCGATGGCGCGGGTGATGACGCCGTCGGCCTTCACCTGCGCGTAGTCCCGGACGCGGCGCAGCAGGCGGTTGGCGATACGGGGGGTGCCGCGTGAGCGGCCGGCGATCTCGGCGGCGCCGTCGGCACCGATCTCGACGTCGAGGAGGTTCGCGGAGCGGTGGATGACGCGCTGCAGCTCGGCCGGTTCGTAGAACTCCATGTGCGCGGTGAAGCCGAAGCGGTCGCGCAGCGGGGGTGGCAGCAGCCCCGCGCGCGTGGTGGCGCCGACCAGCGTGAACGGGGGCAGCTCGAGGGGGATGGCGGTGGCGCCGGGGCCCTTACCGACGATCACGTCGACGCGGAAGTCCTCCATCGCCATGTACAGCATCTCCTCGGCGGGCCGGGACATGCGGTGGATCTCGTCGAGGAAGAGGACCTCGCCCTCCTGGA
This sequence comes from Streptomyces sp. NRRL WC-3618, assembly GCF_001280005.1. Taxonomy (GTDB): domain Bacteria; phylum Actinomycetota; class Actinomycetes; order Streptomycetales; family Streptomycetaceae; genus Streptomyces. The sequence continues at coordinate 46,270 of NZ_LGDW01000393.1, forward strand.
GGGAGGAGAGGATCGCCGCGAGGTCGCCGGCGTGCTGGATGGCGGGGCCGCTGGTGATGCGGATGGGGGCGCCCATCTCGGCCGCGATGATCATCGAGAGGGTGGTCTTGCCGAGGCCCGGGGCGCCCGAGAGCAGCACGTGGTCGGCGGTGGCGCCACGCGCGCGTGCGGCGCGCAGGACGAGGTCGAGTTGCTCGCGGACCTTCTCCTGGCCGATGAACTCGTCCAGGTCCTTGGGGCGCAGAGCGGCCTCGACGGCCTGGTCCTCACCGTCGGCGGACGCACCGACGAGCCGCTCGGGGGCGGTGCTCTCGTCGGTCGTGTCGTCCCAGTTCATGCGTGTGCCTCGCGGTCGCGGTCGGTCGGGTGGTTCCTGCGAAGTGGGTGAACGGGGGCGGGCGGCGCCCCTGTTCCGTCGACTTCGCTGGTCAGCGGGCTCTGTTGAGGGTCTGCAGAGCCGCCTTGAGCAACTGGCCCACCTGGGGCGTGCCTTCGGCGGCCTCGGCCTGGGGTGTTACGGCGGCCACCGCCTCGTCGGCCTCACGCGTCGCGTACCCGAGGCCGATCAGGGCCGCGTGCAGTTGGTCGCGCCAGCCGGCGGTGACCGGGGAGCCGATGGCGGGGGCGGTGCCGAGGGGGGCGCCGAGGCGGTCCTTGAGCTCCAACAGGAGCTTCTGGGCGCCCCTCTTGCCGATGCCGGGTACGGCGATCAGCGCCTTCTCGTCCGCCGTGGCCACCGCGCGGCGCAGGGCGTCGGGTGAGTGGACGGCCAGCATCGCCTGGGCGAGGCGGGGGCCGACGCCGCTCGCGGTCTGGAGCAGCTCGAAGGTCTGCCGCTCGTCGTCGTCGACGAAGCCGTACAGGGTCAGGGAGTCCTCGCGGACGACCAGGGATGTGGCGAGTCTGGCCTGCTGTCCCAACCGGAGGCCGGAGAGGGTGTTGGGTGCGCACTGGACGGCGATGCCGATGCCACCCACTTCGACCACCGCGGAGTCGGGGGCGAGGGCGGCGACCGGGCCGCTGACGAAGGCGATCATGCGGGGCGGCCTTTCGGGGCGGGTGCTGTGGTCGAAACGGAGGTCGATGCGGACGTCGATACGGAAGTGGCAGTCGAGACAGGCGCGTTGGCCTGCGCTTTGTGGAGGGCGACCGCCTGTTGGAGCCGGTTCTGTGCGACGGCCTGTTGAAGGCGCGTCTGGGCGGGGGCGCGCCAGATGTGGCAGATCGCGAGTGCGAGGGCGTCGGCGGCGTCGGCCGGCTTGGGCGGCGCGGCGAGCCGGAGCAGCCGGGTCACCATCGCGCCGACCTGGGCCTTGTCCGCGCGTCCGCTGCCGGTGACGGCGGCCTTGACCTCGCTGGGGGTGTGCAGTGCGACGGGGATCCCGCGCCGCGCCGCGCACAGCATCGCGACGGCACTGGCCTGGGCCGTGCCCATCACCGTACGGACGTTGTGCTGGCTGAACACCCGCTCCACGGCGACGAATTCGGGCCGATGTTCGTCGAGCCACTGCTCGATGCCCTGCTCGATGGCGACAAGGCGCAGCCCCAGTTCGGCATCCGCCGGTGTGCGTACGACGCCGACGCCGATCATCGTCAGCGGGCGCCCGGCGACCCCCTCGACGACACCGACCCCGCATCGGGTCAGTCCCGGGTCAACTCCCAGTACGCGCACCCGCCCACCCCTCAGTCCGGTCGCGGTCCCTCGACGGTGATCTTTGACTGCCGCCAGGCTATCCGCTGCCACTGACAACAGCGGCGGGCCGGTAGGACGTGTCCCACCGGCCCGCCGGAACCGCTCGCCCTGGGCGGGCTCTCGCGGCAGTGCTATGCGTCGACCTTCTCCATGACCTCGTCGCTGACGTCGAAGTTGGCGAAGACGTTCTGCACGTCGTCGCTGTCCTCCAGCGCGTCGATCAGCTTGAAGATCTTCCTGGCGCCGTCCTCGTCCAGCTCGACCTGCATGGTCGGGACGAAGTTGGCGTCGGCGGAGTCGTAGTCGATGCCGCCTTCCTGGAGCGCGGTGCGCACCGCGACCAGGTCGGTTGCCTCGGAGATGACCTCGAAGGACTCACCGAGGTCGTTGACCTCCTCGGCACCGGCTTCCAGCACGGCACCCAGGACGTCGTCCTCGGTCAGCTCACCCTTGGGAACGACGATGACGCCCTTGCGGTTGAACAGGTACGAGACGGAGCCGGGGTCGGCCATGTTCCCGCCGTTGCGGGTCATGGCGACGCGGACGTCCGAGGCGGCGCGGTTGCGGTTGTCGGTGAGGCACTCGATGAGCACCGCGACACCGTTGGGGCCGTAACCCTCGTACATGATCGTCTCGTAGTCGGCGCCACCGGCTTCGAGGCCGGCGCCGCGCTTGACGGCGGAGTCGATGTTCTTGTTCGGAACCGAGCTCTTCTTGGCCTTCTGGATGGCGTCGAAAAGCGTGGGGTTACCGGACGGGTCGGCTCCGCCCGTGCGTGCCGCAACCTCGATGTTCTTGATCATCTTCGCGAAGAGCTTGCCGCGCTTGGCGTCGATCACGGCCTTCTTGTGCTTCGTCGTAGCCCATTTAGAGTGGCCGGACATCTGCCTGTCTCCTTCGCGTAACCCATCTCTGTACGAACCCCAGAGATCCTACAAGGACTCGGCTGTACGGTCCGCGCGCGCGGTACGCGCGATGTCGGCCCGCACGATGTCGACGAACAGGGAGTGCACACGGTGGTCGCCGGTCAGTTCCGGGTGGAACGACGTGGCGAGCGCGTTGCCCTGGCGTACGGCGACGATGTGACCGGCGTGCTCGGCGAGCACCTCGGCCTCGGCGCCCACGGACTCGACCCAGGGGGCACGGATGAAGATGCCCTCCACGGGGTCGCCCTCGACGCCCTTCACGTCGACCGCCGCTTCGAAGGACTCGTTCTGGCGTCCGAAGGCGTTGCGGCGCACGATCATGTCGATGCCGCCGACGGTCTCCTGGCCCGAGCGCGGGTCGAGGATCTTGTCGGCGAGCATGATCATGCCGGCGCAGGTGCCGTAGACGGGCATTCCGGCGCGCACGCGCGCGCGAAGGGGCTCCATCACGCCGAAGAGGACGGCCAGTTTGGAGATGGTGGTGGACTCGCCGCCGGGGATGATCAGGCCATCCACCTCGGCGAGTTCCTCGGCGCGCCGCACCGGCCTGGCCAGGGCGTCCGCCTCGGCCAGGGCGATCAGGTGCTCCTGTACGTCGCCCTGGAGGGCCAGGACGCCTACGACAGGGGTGTCGTACATGCGTGACATGGGTACTACCAGCCCCGGTTCGCGTAGCGCTCGGCTTCGGGGAGGGTGTCGCAGTTGATGCCGACCATGGCCTCGCCGAGGTTGCGGGAAGCGTCCGCGATGATCTTCGGGTCGTCGTAGAAGGTGGTCGCCTTCACGATGGCGGCGGCGCGCTTGGCGGGGTCGCCCGACTTGAAGATGCCGGAGCCGACGAAGACGCCCTCGGCGCCCAGCTGACGCATGAGCGCGGCGTCGGCGGGGGTCGCCACACCGCCGGCGGAGAACAGCACGACCGGCAGCTTGCCGAGTTCGGCGACCTCCTGGACGAGCTCATACGGAGCGCGCAGGTCCTTGGCGGCGGCGTACAGCTCGTTGTTGTCGTAGCCGCGCAGGCGGGCGATCTCGTTCTTGATCTGCCGCAGGTGGCGGACGGCCTCGACGACGTTGCCGGTGCCGGCCTCGCCCTTGGAGCGGATCATCGCCGCGCCCTCGGCGATACGGCGCAGGGCTTCACCGAGGTTGGTGGCACCGCAGACGAAGGGGGTGGTGAACGCCCACTTGTCGGAGTGGTTGACCTCGTCGGCGGGGGTGAGCACCTCGGACTCGTCGATGTAGTCGACGCCGAGGGACTGCAGGACCTGGGCCTCGACGAAGTGACCGATGCGGGACTTCGCCATGACCGGGATGGACACGGCCTCGATGATGCCCTCGATCATGTCCGGGTCGGACATACGGGCCACGCCGCCGTCCTTGCGGATGTCCGCCGGGACACGCTCCAGGGCCATGACGGCGACGGCGCCGGCGTCCTCGGCGATCTTGGCCTGCTCGGCGTTGACCACGTCCATGATCACACCGCCCTTGAGCTGCTCGGCCATGCCGCGCTTCACGCGGGCGGTGCCGGTTTCGGGCGTCTGGGCGGAGTTGGAGAGCGTGCTGGACACGGTTTGACCTCACTCGGTGAAAGAGGGTTGCTGCAGTAGTGAGGAAACGTGAGGGGTGCAGGCCACAGCAAGGGCCAATGGGGAGCCGGTGGATCGTTTTCGCCCCCGCCGCCCCTTCCCGTCCCGGGGGGCTGCCGCCCCCAGACCCCCGCTTCGGCCCCGAAGGGGCCCCGCTCCTCAAACGCCGGACGGGCTGAGTGGTTTCAGCCCGTCCGGCGTTTGAGGAGCGGGGGTTCGGGGGCGGCGCCCCCGAGCACGGGACGGGAAGACCGCCTTATGTCGGCGCCCGTTCCGCCAGTGCCGTCGGGGGCTCGTCGTCCATTTCGAAGGCCAGCGGAAACGGCGCGTGCCCCGCCAGCCGGAACCACCGCACCTTCCGATGCCGCCGCAACGCCCGCGCCGCCCGCACCGCGTCATTGTGGAACCGCCGCGCCATCGGCACCCGGATCACCGCCTCGGTCAGCTCACCCGCCGCGGCCTCCCCGCCGGGAGCCTCCCGTACCGCCTCGACCTGCCCCGCCTCCGCGAAGACGGCCCGCAACGCCTGGCTCAGCTCGCTCTCGGCGACCTCCCGCTGCTCCTCCTCGGCCTGCCGCGCGGCGTGTGCCGCCTCGTACAGCACGATCGAGGCGGCCGGGTCGAGGACGCCCGACGTCGCCAACTCCTGGGCGACGGAAGCCCGGCGCAGCAACTGCGCGTCGAGACCCGCGCGCGTGGCGTCGATGCGGGCGTGCAGACGGTCGAGCCGCCCGGCGGTCCAGCTCAGGTAGAGGCCGATCGCGACGAGCCCGACGATGATCCAGATGAGGGTTGCGGTCACGGGCGGCAAGGCTACCGTTCACCGGCGCCGCTCCCTCGTCCCCCGTCCCCCATCCCCGTGGACGACGCCTCGTTCAGTCCCGCGCCAGCCCCAGCCGCGCCCGCAGTCCCGTCGCCGTCCGCTCGTCCGCCGCGACGGCTGTCGTGCCGTCCGTCACCGTCTCGTACACGGACAGGATGTCCGCCCCCACCGTCGACCAGTCGAACCGCCGCACATGGGCGCTGCCCCGCTCCCGCAGCTCGGCGCGGCGAACCGGGTCACCCAGGAGCCGTACGGCCGCGTCGGCCAGAGCGTCCGCGTCCTCGTTCGGGAAGAGCTCGCCCGCCGTTCCGTGGTCCAGGACCTGGGCGAAGGCGTCGAGGTCGGCGGCGAGCACCGGCGCGCCCGCCGACAGCGCCTCGACCAGGATGATCCCGAAGCTCTCCCCGCCGGTGTTGGGGGCGATGTACACGTCCACGCTGCGCAGCAGCCGTGCCTTGTCCTCGTCGCTGACCATGCCGAGGAACTCGACGCGCGAGCGCAGCTCCGGCGCCAGACCCTCCACCGCCTCCTCCTCGTCGCCCTTGCCAGCGACCAGCAGCCTGGTCTCGGGACGCGCGGCGAGGATCTTCGGAAGCGCCTTCATGAGGACCGGCAGACCCTTGCGGGGTTCGTTGATGCGGCCGATGAAGCCGATCGTGGCGCCCTGCCACTCGGGCTTCGGCTCGGCACCGGCGAAGGAGTCGACGTCAACGCCGTTCGGGATGACGACCGCGTCGCCGCCCAGGTGTTCCACCAGCGTGCGCCGGGCGTACTCGCTCACCGCGATCCGGGCGCTGATCTTCTCCAGGGCGGCCTGGAGGATCGAGTACGCGGCGAGCATGGCGCGGGAGCGCGGGTTCGAGGTGTGGAAGGTGGCCACGATCGGGCCCTGTGCCGCCCAGCAGGCCAGCAGGCCCAGCGAGGGCGACGCCGGCTCGTGGATGTGGATCACGTCGAACTCGCCGTCGTGCAGCCACCGTCGCACCCGGGCCGCCGACAGGAAGCCGAAGTTCAGCCGGGCCACCGAACCGTTGTACGGCACCGGGACGGCGCGGCCGGCCGACACGACGTACGGCGGAAGAGGGGTGTCGTCGTCGGCGGGGGCGAGGACGGAGACCTCGTGGCCCAGGCGGATGAAGTAGTCGGCCAGATCCCGGATGTGGAACTGGACGCCGCCCGGCACATCCCAGGAGTACGGGCAGACGATACCGATCTTCACAAGGTCCCCTTCCCGGGGTCCCGCACGACGTCCTTCGCGGTTCCGGTGCTGTTGTCCGGGCTTCTGTCCGGGCTCTGCGCCGGAACCTTCGCGGGGTCGAGATCCGCGATCCACAGCCGCTGAAGCATGTGCCAGTCCTCCGGGTGGTCGGCGATTCCCGTGGCGAAGGCGTCGGCCAGCGCCTGTGTCATGACAGACGTCTTCTCGGCCTTCGTACCTGTCTCGGGCAGCTCGATCGGGGGATGAACACGTCCGCGCATGGTCGGTGAGTCGTCGTACCACAGGGTGACGGGGAGCAGGAGCGCGCCGGTCTGCTGGGCGAGCAGGGCCGGACCGGCCGGCATCCGGGCCGCGTCGCCGAAGAACTTCACCTCGACGCCCGAGGCGGACAGGTCCCGGTCGGCGACCAGGCAGACCAGGCCGCCGTCCCGCAGCCGCCGCGCCAGGGTGCCGAACGCGGTGCCGCCGCTGTGCGGCAGGACCTCCATGCCCAGGCCCTCGCGATAGGCGACGAAACGGTCGTAGAGCGTCTCCGGCTTCAGGCGCTCGGCGACCGTCGTGAACCGTGTCTCCAGCGCCGTGGTGACCCAGGCACCGGCCAGGTCCCAGTTGCCCAGGTGCGGAAGCGCGACGATCACGCCCCTGCCCGAGGCCAGACCGTCGGTCAGGTGGTGCAGGTCCTGCGCCTCGAAGCCCGCCCTCACCCGCTCGGGGCTCCACGCCGGGAGCCGGAAGGACTCCATCCAGTAGCGCAGATACGAACGCATGCCCGCGCGGGACAGCTCGGCGAGCCGCTCCGGTGTCGCGTCGGGCACCACGCGCGCGTAGTTCGACTCGAGCCGTCGTACGCGCTCGCCACGCCGCTTCCAGGCGAGATCGGCGATGGTCCGCCCGAGCCGGACGGCGACGGGCTCTGGAAGCCTCTTGACGGCGCTCCAGCCCGCCGCGTACGCACCGTCCGTCAGTCGCCCCCGCAGGTCGCTCACGACGCCGTCTCGCTGTTCTGAGCGGTGTTCTGGCCGGTGTTCTCGCTCGCGGCCGCCGCGTCCGCCTCCGCGGCCTCCCGGCGGACCGTTACCACACGCTGGATCAGCGTGACCAGGCTGCCGACGGCGACGATCCACAGCGCGACAGGCAGCAGGTACTGGATGCCGGGCACCCCGAACTTGTGCAGACCCGCGAGGCCGGCCGCGACCAGCGAGATCACCAGGCGCTCGGCGCGCTCCACCAGGCCGTTGACAGCGACGGGCAGGCCGATCGACTCGCCGCGCGCCTTGGTGTACGAGACCACCTGGCCGCTGGTCAGACAGAAGATCGAGACCGCGCACAGGACGATGTCGTCGCCGCCGCCCGCGTACCAGAGCGCGAAGCCGCCGAAGACCGCGCCGTCGGCTACCCGGTCGAGGGTGGAGTCCAGGAAGGCGCCCCAGCGGCTGGAACGGCCCAGCTGGCGTGCCATGTTGCCGTCGACGAGGTCCGAGAACACGAACAGCGTGATGACGACCGTGCCCCAGAAGAGCTCTCCCCTGGGATAGAAGACCAGCGCGCCCGCGATCACTCCGGCGGTGCCGAGGAGCGTGACCGTGTCGGGACTGACGCCCCGGCGGATGAGAAACGCGGCGAACGGTGTGAGGACACGCGTGAAGAATGCACGCGCGTACTTGTTCAGCATGGCCTTCCCGAGGGTCGGTTTCGCCGTGCGGCCCTAGTGGCCACCGGCTGGCCCATCGTAGCCACGCGCGCGCAGGTGCGACGTTCGGGCACCCTCGCCCCGTGTCACGTCCTGACGGCATCCGGGTCACAGCTGGATGTCAGCGGCACGGATCACCGACCCCTACCCTCACGTATCCTCCCGTACCCCTCCCGTCCGCGCGATCACGTCCGCCGTATGGACGCACCGTGACACCAGTGCGAAGCTCGAAAGCACCGCGGGCGTCACCGGAGCCGCCATCGCACGCGGATTCGGCACGTCCGCGCCCACAGTGACCTCACCGTGCACGGGAGGCAGGACCATGGGCGACAAGGCGAACGCACACCCCGGAGCCGCCGGCAGGGCTACGGCGGCCGACCACCCCGCGTCCGTACGGAATGTGGTGCTGGTCGGCCACTCCGGATCGGGCAAGACCACTCTGGTGGAGGCTCTCGCGCTGACCGCGGGGGCCGTCAACCGGGCGGGCCGCGTGGAGGACGGCGGCACCGTCTCCGACTACGACGAGATCGAGCACCGGCAGCATCGCTCCGTGCAGCTCTCGCTGGTCCCCGTCGAATGGGGCGGATACAAGATCAATATTCTGGACACTCCCGGATACGCCGACTTTGTCGGGGAGCTCAGGGCCGGTCTGCGCGCGGCGGACGCGGCCCTTTTCGTCGTCTCGGCCTCGGACGGGGTGGACGGCTCGACCCGGATGGTGTGGGAGGAGTGCGCGGCGGTCGGCATGCCGCGGGCCATCGTCGTCACGCATCTGGAGTCCGCGCGCGCGGACTTCGACGACATGGCGCGCACCTGCGCGGAGGTCTTCGGCGCGGACGACCCCGACGCCGTGCTGCCGCTCTACCTTCCGCTGCGCGGCGCACCGGGGCCGGACGGGCACGCGCCCGTGACCGGGCTGACCGGGCTGCTGTCGCAGAAGCTGTTCGACTACTCCTCCGGGGAACGCAAGGAGACCGAACCGGCTCCCGACCAGCTCCCGGGGATCGAGGAGGCCCGCAACCGGCTCATCGAGGGGATCATCGCGGAGAGCGAGGACGAGACCCTCATGGACCGCTATCTGGGCGGCGCGGAGATCGACGTCAAGACCCTGGTCGAGGACCTGGAACGGGCCGTAGCGCGCGGGACCTTCTTCCCCGTGCTCGCCGCCGCCCCGGCCGCCGAGGGCGCCCGGCAGGGCCTGGGCACGGTCGAGCTGCTGGAGCTGGTGACCGGGGGCTTCCCGACACCGCTGGAGCGCGAGGCGCCCGGGGTCACCACGGTGGACGGCCGCCCGCGCGAGCTGAGGCACTGCGATCCGGACGGCCCGCTGGTCGCGGAGGTCGTGAAGACGGCCAGTGACCCCTACGTGGGCCGGGTGTCGCTCGTCCGCGTCTTCTCCGGCACCCTGCGGCCCGACGACACGGTCCACGTCTCCGGGCACGGCCTCACCGACCGCGGCCACGAGGACCACGATGTCGACGAGCGCGTCGGCGCCCTGACCACGCCCTTCGGCAAGCAGCAGCGCACGCTCACGCACTGCATCGCGGGCGACCTGGCCTGTGTGGCGAAGCTGAACCGGGCGGAGACCGGCGACACCCTCTCCGCGAAGGACGACCCGCTCCTGATGGAACCGTGGGAGATGCCCGATCCCCTGTTGCCGCTCGCCATCCGGGCGCACAGCAAGGCGGACGAGGACAAGCTCTCGCAGGGGCTCTCCAGGCTCGTGGCCGAGGACCCCACCATGCGGCTCGAACAGAACCCCGACACCCACCAGGTGGTCCTGTGGTGCCTGGGCGAGGCACACGCGGACGTCGCCCTGGAGCGGCTGCGCAACCGGTACGGCGTCCAGGTCGACGTCGTCCCGCACAAGGTCTCCCTACGGGAGACGTTCGGCGGCCCGTCGGCGGGGCGCGGACGCCATGTGAAGCAGTCCGGCGGGCACGGGCAGTTCGCGATCTGCGCGATCGAGGTGGAGCCGCTGCCGGGCGGCTCGGGCATCGAGTTCGTGGACAAGGTCGTCGGCGGCGCCGTGCCCCGACAGTTCATCCCGTCCGTGGAGAAGGGCGTCCGCGCCCAGGCGGACAAGGGAGTCGCCGCCGGCTATCCGCTCATCGACGTCCGGATCACCCTGCTCGACGGCAAGGCCCACTCGGTCGACTCCTCCGACGCCGCGTTCCAGACGGCCGGGGCGCTCGCGCTGCGCGAGGCCGCCGCCGACGCGAAGATCCAACTCCTCGAACCCGTCGCCGAGGTGACGGTTCTCGTCAGCGACGACTACGTGGGCTCCGTCATGAGCGACCTGTCCGGACGGCGCGGCCGGGTCGTCGGAACCGAGCAGGCGGGCGGCGGCCGGACCCTCGTACGCGCCGAGGTGCCCGAGATCGAGATCGACCGGTACGCCGTCGATCTGCGGTCCCTCTCGCACGGCACCGCCCGCTTCGACCGCAAGTACGCGCGGCACGAACCGATGCCGCCGCAGATCGCCGAGAAGCTCCGCGAACAGGCAAAGGCGGCCTCGTAGTTGGCGACCGGTACCCGACAAGGGCCCTTTACGGAACGTTCTCCTCCACATCGGCGGACGGCTTGTGCCGTCCGCCACCCAATTGTCGGTGGCTGCGGATACGCTGATCACCTGATCAAGTTGAGACTCGATCAACGTGATGACCTGTTCAACAGGTGTGCGGAGCAAGGAAGTCGGGAAAGGCCGCAGAAGCGGGTACGGCGGCGAGGGGGCGGCACAGTGGCGGACGACGGTTTCGATTTCAGTCCCGGGGCGCAGGTGCCCCTGTCGGGCTCCGCGGGCCAGACGGCGGCGACCTTCGCGCTGGCCTCGGCGGCCTACCGCGAGGACGACGAGGTCACGAAGATCCTCGAAGCCGACAACGAGTGGCACCAGTCGACGGTGAAGGGGCCCCGGGGCGCATGGGCGAAGATCTTCCGCCCCAAGCTCGGTGAGGCCTTCTCCCGGGCCGTGATCGACCGCATGCTGGGCGCCGGCCGCAAGCCCCTCATCCAGTCCTTCGGCACCGAGCCGCAGGTCGTCGTCGAGCACGCCCTCGCGGCCCATCGCATCCGGCGGGACCGCGACAACTGGCTCTCCGCGGTGATGGTGCTGTGCGGCGTGCTCTTCCTCCCCGGGCTCCTGCTGTGGCTGCTGGTATTCATCGGCCGCGCGAACATCGCCAAACGCGAGGACAAGCGGGCCTCCACGATCGCCACCACCCTGCTCGTCGTCGTCGGGGCCTTCGCCGTGATCTTCCTGATCAAGATGCCGTTCACCGGCTTCTGGGCGCTGTACGCACGCGCGTGCCTGGTCCTGCCGGTCGTCGGCTGGGTCTGGGCCAAGCGGATCTGCGAACGCACCGCCAAGGATCTGCGCGAACGCTGGGACGCCCTGCTCTCCGGCGGTGGCGTCGGCGCCAAGATCCCCGAGGCCGTCCCCGGCAGCCCCGGCGAGACCGCCGCCGAACACCTGCGCAAGGAACTGGCCCGGCTCAGCGCCGAGCAGCAGTCCAACTCGGTCTTCTACGCCGGCCACAAGGGCATACTCGGCATGGGCACCCGGTGGGGCAGCTGGCAGCTCGCCGAGAACCTGGTCCCCCGCGACGCGGCCAAGGAGATCCACCCCTTCCGCAGCTGGGACGTCATACGGTCGATCCACGACCAGTTGCGCATGCTGGAACGCGGCCCGCTCAACACCGGCGGGTTCCCGAAACCGACTCTGAAGCACTGGATCGTCACGCCCGTCGGCGCCGGCGCCAAGGAGGTCTCCCGGCCGAGCGGCACGGACGTGGACGCCTACCTGATCAAGAACCACGCCATACAGGACATCTGCAACAAGCAGCAGTTCGGCGACGGCCAGCGGCACTACCTCGGGGTCCAGTGGACGCTGTGGAGCGGGCAGTTGATCATCACCATGCTCATCACGGTGACCGTGCTGCACGAGACGCTGCGCATCGAACTGACCGGACACGCGCTCGGTCCAGTGCACTCCCTCTTCACCAGCAAGCCCGCGGCGAAGGAGAAGGAGGTGCAGAAGTCGGTGCGGTTCTGGGAGACCCGGAAGGTCAAGCTGCCACTGGTCGACGCCGACGAGGTCGTACGCCTCGCCGCGCGCGCACCTCTCACCTGGTATCCGCCGCTGCTGAACTGGCTGGGCGGCTCACTGACCCTGCCGGAGCCGTTCGGTCTGCGGCACGCCTGGGCCGATCAGCCCTGGCCGCACCGGTTCATGGCCGACGACGTGCTGCGGGCGGCCACGCCGGTGCTGCGGGTCGTGCACGCGGCGGCGATCAAGGTCCTGGAGGAAAACGGCGTCGACACGGAGAAGTTCGGCAGCAGGTCGTCGTTCCTCAGCACGGCGGTGCAGGATCCGATGCCGCGGAAGGCGGATGCCTACGACGCGTAGGCCTCCGGCGGTTGGGCGGGGGTAGGTCGGTGGGGGTG
>NZ_LGDW01000394.1 GCF_001280005.1 Streptomyces sp. NRRL WC-3618
TGCGCGCACGATCCCGGTCGACTACGCGTCGCATTCCTCGTACGTGGAGCAGATCGAGCAGCAGATCGGCGAGGCGTTGGACGGGGTTGCCCCGCAGGCTGCCGAGGTCCCGCTCTTCTCGACGCTGACGGGTGCCTGGCTGGATGCCGACACCCTGATGGATGGCGGGTATTGGTATCGCAATCTGCGTCAGACGGTCCTGTTCGAGCAGGCCACGCGCGGTCTGCTCGCTGAGGGGCACGGGCTGTTCCTGGA
>NZ_LGDW01000395.1 GCF_001280005.1 Streptomyces sp. NRRL WC-3618
CTCATGGCCATCACCATCTTGATGACACCCGCGACACCGGCGGCCGCCTGGGTGTGACCGATGTTGGACTTGATGGAACCCAGCCACAGAGGCCGGCCGCCCTCAGGACGATCCTGGCCATACGTGGCGAGCAAGGCCTGCGCCTCGATGGGATCGCCGAGCGTGGTGCCCGTACCGTGGGCCTCCACAGCGTCGACGTCACCGGCCGTGAGACCGGCGTTCGCCAACGCGGCGCGGATCACACGCTGTTGG
>NZ_LGDW01000396.1 GCF_001280005.1 Streptomyces sp. NRRL WC-3618
GTGCCGCGTCGTGCGGGTGTGTCGTCGTTCGGTGTCAGTGGGACGAATGCCCATGTGATCGTGGAGCAGGCGTCGGTGGCGGAAGTAACTGTCTTCGCTGGAACGGACGTTCTGTCTACTGCGACGCCGTGGTTGGTGTCGGGGCGGAGTGCGGAGGCGTTGCGGGCGCAGGCCGGCCGTCTGCGTGAGCATGTGGTGGCGCAGACCGAAGTGGACTCGGTGGACGTGGGTTGGTCGTTGCTGTCGGGCCG
>NZ_LGDW01000397.1 GCF_001280005.1 Streptomyces sp. NRRL WC-3618
GTCTCGCCGTCGGGTGAATCCCCCGTCGCCGGCGGCGAGGCCGTTCGCACCTGAATCGGGGACAGCGGTACGTCGTGTGGGAGGGAAGTCCCGATGGCACTGCTGCACGAGCCGGCACCCACAGCCTTCGCCGAAGGCAGCCAGGCCTCCCAGCTCCAACCGTTCGTCGAGACCGTCTTCGACAGTCTGGCCCGAGCGGACCAGCGCACATGGGCGGAGCTGTACATCAAGGCACTGCTGCAGACACCGGG
>NZ_LGDW01000398.1 GCF_001280005.1 Streptomyces sp. NRRL WC-3618
ACCTGCGAGGGGCCGTTCACGGCCGCGACGCCGGCCCGGTCTGCCATGCCCTCAAGGAGCGGCAGCACGTCGGCCTCCGCCGCCTGGACGGCCAGCATGGCCCCGCCCTCGGGCAGTGACTGCATCAACCTGCCGCGTGCGGCCACCAGTCGGGCGGCGTCCTCCAACGACCACACCCCGGCCACATACGCAGCCGTCAACTCACCGATCGAATGACCACCGACAATCTGCGGCCGCACCCCAAACGACT
>NZ_LGDW01000399.1 GCF_001280005.1 Streptomyces sp. NRRL WC-3618
GCCGTCCAGCCGAGGAGGACCAGCAGCCCGGCCGTGGGGGACAGGGTGGTGCTGTCGTGGGTCAGGGCGAACATCGACTCGCCCGCGTTGCTCGGCAGGTAGGGGCTGATGTCGTCCTGCCAGGAGCTGGGCAGCAGGGACATCAGCCCCGGGATCAGCATCAGCGTGGCGACCAGCACCGAGATGCCGCCGGCCACCGACCGCAGCAGCGCGCCCAGCGCGGTGCCGATCACGCCGACCAGGCCGAG
>NZ_LGDW01000400.1 GCF_001280005.1 Streptomyces sp. NRRL WC-3618
GTACGACGACCTCGGCCGTGTCACCTACGTCCGCGAGGGATCGGCGACCGCGAACCCGGTGAAGTCGTTCTCGTACGACAGCCTGCCGGGCGCGCTGGGCCGGCCGGTCGCGTCGGTGCGGCACACGTCGGGCGGCGACTACATCAACCGCGTCACGGGTTACGACACGGACTACCGGCCCACGGGCACCGAGACGGTGATTCCGGCGGCGGGCCCGGCGACCGCGGGCCTGTCGGGCACGTACGC
>NZ_LGDW01000401.1 GCF_001280005.1 Streptomyces sp. NRRL WC-3618
GCGTACGTGCCCGACAGGCCCGCGGTCGCCGGGCCCGCCGCCGGAATCACCGTCTCGGTGCCCGTGGGCCGGTAGTCCGTGTCGTAACCCGTGACGCGGCTGATGTAGTCACCGCCCGACGTGTGCCGCACCGACGTGACCGGCTGACCCAGCGCGCCCGGCAGGCTGTCGTACGAGAACGACTTCACCGGGTTCGCGGTCGCCGATCCCTCGCGGACGTAGGTGACACGGCCGAGGTCGTCGTAC
>NZ_LGDW01000402.1 GCF_001280005.1 Streptomyces sp. NRRL WC-3618
CGACTCGGCCAGTTCACCAGTCACGTTGGAGACGACCGGCAGCTGTGGGTCCTGGTACGTCAAGCCGCGGGCGACCTTGAGGAAGTCGTGCAGGACCGGGTCCATCAACGGCGAGTGGAACGCGTGCGAGACCTTCAGCCAGCGCACCTTGCGCCCTTCGCCCCGGAACGTCTGCTCCAAGCCCTCCAGAGCCTCCCGCTCACCGGAGAGCACCACCTGCGAGGGGCCGTTCACGGCCGCG
>NZ_LGDW01000403.1 GCF_001280005.1 Streptomyces sp. NRRL WC-3618
TTCATCTCGCGGTAGTCGTGCTCGATCCGCCAGCGCAGCTTGGCCAGCCGCACCAGCGTGGTGAGCGGGGTGTCGGCGGGCAGGTTGGAGAGCCAGAACCGCACCGGCTCCGGCTCGGTGACGGGCCACTCGGCCAGCAGCCCGCGGTGTCTCCGTAGCCGCCGTCGGCCACGACGAGGGGAACATCGACGCCCCAGGACCGGGTCTCGTCGATCATGTCCAGGGCCAGTTGCCACTTCT
>NZ_LGDW01000404.1 GCF_001280005.1 Streptomyces sp. NRRL WC-3618
CTGGTGGCGGCGGGGGTGGGGCGGGCGTTCCGGGTGGAGGAGGAGTCGACGGAGGGGCTGGTGTCGGCCGGTCTGCGGTAGGGCGGGCGGCGGGGAGCCCCTCAGGCGGCCGCAGGCCCCTAAGGGGGCGCGGGGACTGTGCGACCAGCCACGACGGCGCCGCACCGAATCAACAACCCCCGACGCCGCCTCCAGCGGAGCGCCTCGCGCCTAATGCCGGTCGGCGACGGCCCAGGAGGCGAGGGCGACGGCGCCGGCGACCCCGAACACGGCGGGCCAGGCGCCCACCTTCTTGGCCAGGGGGTGCGATCCGGCGAAGGCACCGGCATACGCGACGGTCAGCGCACCGGCGGCGGTCACGCCCGCCTGCTCCCGCCAGCGCTGGGCGGCGACGGTGCCCGCGACGGCCAGTACGGTTCCGCCGAGCTGCCGGTTCCTGCTCCAGCGGGCGACGGCGTACCCGCCGACGAGCCCGCCGGCGGCCACGAGTCCCGTGGGGACCTTCGTCTTCGCCATGGCCATGGTTGTCTGCCTCCCGCTGAGTCGTATGGGGCGAGGCTAACTTGTGGGCCCGGGCGCCTCGTTCGCCGGGGTGACGGCCCGGCGGGCCCGCGACTCGGCCTCGTACCCGGCGCCGACGCCGAGCGCAGTCCCGGCCAGCGCGAACCCGAGCGCGCCGGGATTGACGTACGCCGGAACCTGGTCGGAGACGTAACTCCCGCCGCCACGCGTCTCGCAGACGAAGCGCAGCGGCACGTAGCTGACGCTGTACCCGGAAACCTCGCCGGCACCCGCGCCCACGCTCCGGCACGGCCGGACGGGCGCGGAGTCCACGCCGCCGTCCTCCGCCGCCAGCACGGCGCCGAGGAGATGCAGCAGCCCCCAGCAGTACAGGGCGAGGGCGAGGGCGCCGGAGATCAGGGCGAGCAGCCGGAGCAGGGAACCGCGATCCAGGGTCAGGAAGAACAAGGCCGGTCCCATCTCGCGAAACTTACGAAGAGCATAATCGTGATCATGATTATGCCGATCGACTATGCCAGCTCTGAGGATGGCTGAGAGTACCGCTTCGGTGAACGAGGTCCACACGGGCTGACAGAAAACGGCGGAAGAGCCCAGACCGCCACGCACACTTCGCCGGTGCGGCGGTCTGGGCTCTTCCGAGGTCGGCTGGGCGGTACGACCGTCAGTTCGGCGGTACGACGGTGATGACGACGTTCCCGGTCTTCTGCCCGGTCTCGACATACCGGTAGGCGTCGGCGATCTCCTCCAACGGATACCGCCGGTCGACGACCGGCCTGAACTCGCCGGCCTCCATCAGGTCCCGGAAGGACCGCACCATCTCCTGATTCTGCGTGGGAAACGGGAACTTCACCTTCCTGCCCCGGAACAGGGGCGTGACCAGCGGCAGCAGCAGGTTCTGGCATCCCGGGCCCAGTTCCGAGGATAGGTACACCCCGCCGGGTTTCAGCAGCCGCTTGCACTGGCCGAACGTGCTCTTGCCGACGGCGTCGAACACGGCGTCGTAGCTCTGCTCGTCCCTGGTGAAGTCCTGGGCCGTGTAGTCGACGACCCGGTCCGCCCCCAGGCCCTTCACCAGGTCCAGGTGGTCCGGGCCGCAGACCGCGGTCACGGTGGCCCCGCGCTGCTTCAGCAGTTGTACGGCCGCCGAGCCGATGCCGCCGGTCGCGCCGTACACGAGGACGTCGTGCCCGGCCCGGATGCCCGCCTTGGTGAGGAACGCCAGCGCGTAGTGCGCGCCCTCGGTACCGGGAGCGGCCTCCTCGAAGGTCACGCCGGTCGGTATGGTCGCGACGGCGCCGTCGTGCGGGACCGACAGATACTCGGCATGCGTTCCGAACGCGCCCTCGTTGTACCCGAACACCCGGTCGCCGACCGCGAAGGACGTGACGCCGCCGCCCACCGCTTCCACCACGCCCGCGTACTCGGTCCCGAGCACGGTGCGCCGCGGCCTGGTGAGTCCGGTGAGCAGGCGCATGAAGAAGGGTTTGGCGGCCCGGTAGGCGCAGTCGGTGCGGTTGACCGTCGTCGCGTGCACCCTCACCAGTACGTCCCGCTCGCCGACCGAGGGCTTGTCCACCTCGGCGATCCGGACCACGTCAGGGGGTCCGTACCGGTTGTGCACAGCTGCTTTCATGTGTGAACCCTATGTCCGGTGTCCAGCCCTGGCCGGGTGAGGACAAGGGGGAGCCGGGCAAGGGGGGTTCGGAGCGGTGTGACCACAGGTGCTGGTCGCGGGGGTCGGCTTCGTGCTCGCGTGGCGGCGATGGCGTTCGGAGGCCGGGCCTCGCTGATCGAATGGCCCGGCTGTCTCGGGTCCCTCACCCGACCTCGAGGTGGAAGACGACCGGAGAGTGGTCGGAGGCCTTGGGGTTGTCCAGTCCGACGCCGAACAACCGGGGGCCCGTGTACCGGGTCGCCCGCAGCGGAACTCCCTTGCGGTAGATCTCGGGGGGCGCGGCGGTCGAGGCGGCGAGCGAGGTCGACGGCAGCAGGTAGTCGAGCTGCCGGTATTCGTTCCCGCCGGCCCAGTAGTGGGTCCACTGGTCGTCCTCGGGCAGCCGGGTCACGACGTTCTCCACCTGGTCCCAGCCGACCAGATCGGCTATGCCGGAATTGCCGTCCGAGTCCGTCTCCATGTAGTCGTTGAGGTCGCCCATGTGTCACCACCGTGGTCAGCAGGAGGGGGGCCTGAACGGGGCCCGGTTTCGTTGGCGGGTGACGGCCCGCTCGAACGGCAGGTCCTTGACAGGGGGTCAGCCCACGGTCGAACTGCCGCCACGACCCGAACCCCGGTGTCAGACCCTGCTGTTACGGTCCCTGGCCATGGCAGAAGACAACGGAATCGCATGGCTGGGTGAGCGCTGGGCGAGCGACCGCGCCGACCCCCTCCTCGGGGACCAGGCGGGTCTGGTGTTCGCGGAGGGCATCGCGCCGCAGGACCTGGCGGTGGTCTTCGGAGCCGTTCCCTGGGAGATCCCCGAGCCGGTGAGCGCCGAGGCCAAGGCCGTCTACGACCGGACCCACCCCAGCGCACATGTCCCTGACGAACCTTGCGTGGCCGCCTACGGCAGGGAAGGCGATTGGTCCTTCGTCGCCGGGAACTTCGACTACCTGATCCACTTCCGAGAGGGCTGGGCCCTGCCCCAGGGAACCGGCCGGGTCGTCCTCCTCTACAACATCTCCGCCAAGGGCATGTACTGCATGCTCTACTTCGAAGACGGCCGACTGGTGTGGACCGACGAGATCTACGGCTACTTCGACGAGGAGACCCAGCGGAACGGCGGACACTACTTCGACTACGCGCCGGAGATGGCCTTCCTCAACTGGGCCATGCACGAAGCGGGATGCCGCCCTGAGGTCCGCTACGTCGATGGGCGCCCGGTCTTCGAGAACGAAGGCTGGATAACCGACTGGCAGCAGCGGTTCCTCAAGGGCTTGGAGATCGCGTTCGGGATCTCGGTGTGCCGGGAGACGTTCGACGGTGGCGGGTACTCGCTGGCCGGCGTCTACTGGACCTGATAACTGTTGAGCCCGTCCGTGTGCCCAGGTTGACCGACCAGGAGGGGCAGAGGCTGCAGCAGATCGTGTCCCGGGCAACACCAGTTCGGCGCGGTTCCCACGCGCGATGACTCTGCTGGCCTCGGCTGGCGGGAACCGGGTGCCGGTGATCGCGAAGCTGACGCAGGCCGACGGGGACACCGTCCGCGACGTGATTCACCGGTTCAACGGGCCGGTTCAGGAGAAGGACGGCACCGCAGGAGGATCACTCAGGGGGCGAACGACTCGATCTCCCCCGCGAAGACGATGACCTGATCGATGAGGCTCCGCCGGAGATGGACGACGTCCGTTCCCGCCAGGCGGAGACCTCTGTCTTGCGTGGTGAAGACCCACTGGTACCGGGCCCACCCGTCAGGCATGTCCACCGCCGAACAGCGCACCATCGTGCCGGTCCCCGCCGGGTGGCGTCGGATGTCCAGCACGAACCGCTCGACCGCCTCGATCCCTTCGCTGCGGCCCAACGGCCCCCAGAAGGCGATGTCCGAGGTCAGGGCCTGGGAGAGCAGCGCATTCACATAGCTGTCGTCCGAGGCGTTGAACGCGGAGATGAACGTGTCGATCGCAGACCGCGCGGTCTCTTCCTGCACACACCAGCAATACCAGTCGCCTCGCGGAACGTGCTCGTCCCGTGAGCCGTCTTCCGACCACGGTGAACGATCCCGGTCACAGCACTGGAACGGCGCCGAAGCCCGCCGCGAGCCACCTGACCTCAGCGTCTCGGCCCGCTTCGCGACTTCCTCGGCCGCGCGTGGATCCGTGTCGGCATTCTGACCAGCCAGAACCCCCGAGCCAGAGCAACCTGACGGAGTCCTACTAGCACTCGGCGATGCCCACCGAGTCATAGGTGGAAAGGTTGGCCATGGAGGTCCAGCCGTAGGTGGAGGTGACTGGTAACGCTCAAGGCCAGCAGGTAGAACCACGCATACCACGGAGGTTGACACCTGAGGAAGTTGCTACCGCGTGCCTCGCTGATCGTCGGCGGGCAGTCCCTCCCCGGGGTGGCAGAGTCTGGCAGCGGCAGGCGAGATGGACCTGGGAGCATGATCGAGGTCATCGCGCTGACGAGCACCGGGGCGTGTACGACGTAAGGTCGCGCGCAGTCGCCCTCATACTCAACTCAGCCTACTCATAGGCCCATTGACCTGCACGACTGCCCGTCGTTATGTTTATCCGCCGGATAAGACAGCCGTTCGGGGGACCTGGTGCGCATCCTGTCGTTCAAGCCTGGGCATGACGGGACCGTCGCCCTTGTCGAGGACGGGCGCCTCGTCTTCTCGCACGAGAGCGAGAAGGACTCCTTCCCCCGCTATACCGACCTGACCCCTACCGCCTTGCTGGACGCCGCCGAGCGGTTGGACGGACCGCCGGACGTGGTGTGTCTCAGCGGGTGGGTCAAGGGGTTCCACTCAGTCGATCCTCCGCTGGGTGCGGGGTACTTCGGGTACGACGAGGGCGGCATCCTCACTGGCGAGAGCCGCTTCTTCGGCACTCCTGTCCGCACATTCAGCTCGACCCACGAGCGGTCTCATCTGCTGAGCGCATACGGGATGTCGGAGTTGGAGCCCGGGCAGCCCTGCTACGCGCTGGTCTGGGAAGGCAACATCGGGTCGTTCTACGCCTTCACACCGGACCTTAAGGTCCGGCGCTTGTCCACCGTGCTGGAGGACCCGGGAAACAAGTACCAGCACATTTTCGCCCTCGCGGATCCCTCGACGTCACGGGAGCACGGCGGATTCCGTTTCTCCAATGCCGGCAAGCTCATGGCGTTGACCGGCTTCGCGCGCAGCTCCGCGATGTCGCCGGCGGAAAGGGATCTGGTCGAATACATCCTTGACCAGCCGTCGATCCTGCTCACCGCGCCGAAGGAGAAACTGGCATGGTCGCCCTTCCACGACATAGGCGTAGAGAGCCAGGAGTTCAAGGATCTCGCCGCGAAACACTCCCAGGCCATTTTCGACCGCTTCCTCGCAGTGGCCGAGCGGGAGCTCACAGAGGGCTTCCCGCTCCTCATCGCCGGTGGGTGCGGCCTCAACTGCGACTGGAACCAACAGTGGCGCGACTGCGGCCTCTTCCCCGAGGTCTTCGTGCCGCCCTGCCCGAACGACTCAGGCTCAGCCATCGGCACAGCGGTCGACGCGCAGCGTCACTTCACCGGCCAGGCCAAGATCACTTGGGATGTCTACAGCGGGCCCGAATTCGTCCACGACCGGAGCCCGGAGCAGATCGCGGAGGATTTCACGGACGAGCCCCTGGACCTGTCCCGGGTTGCGGGGTTGCTGGCCCAAGGTCAGGTTCTCGCCTGGGTCCAGGGACGATGCGAGATCGGGCCGCGCGCACTCGGGAATCGGTCGCTCCTGGCCGCGCCGTTCGAGGATCAGACACGTGATCGGCTCAACCAGATCAAGCAGCGGGAGTCCTATCGGCCCATCGCCCCGGTGTGCCTGGAAGAGGACGTGAGCGAGCACTTCGACTGGGCCGGTCCCAGCCCTCACATGCTCTACTTCCAGAACGTCCGTAACCCCTCCCTGCGCGCGGTCACCCATGTCGACGGCACCGCACGGGCTCAGACCGTCAACTCGGTACAGAATCCCCAACTGCACGGTCTGCTACTAGCCTTCAGGCAGGCGACCGGAGCGGGCGTGCTCTGCAACACGTCGCTCAACCTCCCGGGCCGAGGCTTCATCAACAGGACCACCGACCTGGTCGAGCACGTCCTCGACCGAGGCATCGACGGCTTCGTCTTGAACGATCGGCTTCACTTGCTACGCAAGCCAACCCCCGCCGACGCACTGCGGGAGGCGAGGGCGTGACCGGTGATCACCGGATACTGACGCTCGCCGGGTTGGCCCAGGGGTGCCTGGAACCATTGATAGCCGGAGACGTCCTGGCCATCCGAATTCCCGGCTTCACGGACCCGGCAGAGGCACACGGGATGGCGCGCCGCCTCGCGGCCCACCCCAGCCTGTCCGCCTACCGCAACACACCCGAACTGGTCAGAGTCGGTGAGAGTCATTACGAGACTCATGACGCGGATGGCAGCACGAACGGCCACGCGCTCGCGGAGTACTTGCGGAACGCGGACCCACTCATGGAACAGATCCGAGCCTGCTGTGCGCCGTACGTCTCTCCGCTGGATGCGCTGTGGCAGGCCCTCGACGCCCTCTACGGACTGGAGCGCGCTCACATCGACGACCGGCCGATGTTCGCCGGGGTGTGTCGCGTCTTTCCCGAGGGCAGCGAACTTCTTCCGCACAACGACCGCCTGATCCGCGATGCTCCCGGGCTGGGCCTCGGTCGTGAACTGGATGCGCAGCTCGCGGCCAACATCTACTTGCGGGTGCCGGAGAAGGGCGGTGAGCTGCAGTTGTGGGACCTCTGGCCGGATGAAGCGCAACTGACGGCCTGGAGGGCGTCCGACAGCGAGTACGGGACCGACCGGGCTCTCGTGCCGCCCCCCGCGTGTGTATTGCCGATCACCGCTGGTGACCTGGTGCTGATCGACGCTACGAAGCTGCACGCCGTGTCCCGGCAGGAGCGGGGCGCCCGGATCGGCCTGTCCTGCTTCCTCGGCGTACGTCGCGGCCGCCCTCTCGTCTGCTGGAGTTGATCCCCCTGACCCCCCGTTCCACGCCTCGCTCCCGGGCTTCCGCTCCTGTGCCGGGACATATCGGTGGTCATCTGCGGAGGCTACGTCTGGCCGGAGGGCTCTCCCAGTTGGAGCTCGCCAGCCGGATGGGCTTTCCCGGGCAGATCGTCACCGAGGTCGAGCGCGGAGAACAGGCGCCCACGGAACGCTACTTGGAAAAGTACGTAGTGGCGGCCGGCCTGTCCCCGCAGCAGACTTTCGCCCTGTGGGAGGAGTTCAGGCGGAGTCCGTCCACTGCCCCGGGTGCCGCCGTGCCGGGCACTGGCCGGGACCATGGTGACTGCCCCTACCGCGGTCTGTACGCCTTCCGGGAGCAGGACGCCCCTCTCTACCACGGCCGCGCCGACGTGGTCCGGCGCCTCGCTCGTACGATCGGACACGCCTCGCTAGCCGGTGTGGTGGGTGCTTCGGGCAGCGGCAAGTCGTCCCTCGTCCACGCCGGCCTGATCCCCGCGCTGCGACGTCAGGAGCACTGGGCGGTCGCCGCATTCCGGCCTGGCTCCCATCCGTACACGGCACTGGCCGGTGCGTTGGTCGAGCTGGCGCACCCCGAGGCTGACGTGGAGCAGAACGCCGTGGCCGCCGCCAGCATGGCCGAGCGCATGCGAAGCGGTGGCATCGGCTCGTCCATCGAACAGATCGTGCGCCGTCTCGACCGGCCGCTCCTTGTCTTTGCCGACCAGTTCGAGGAGTTGTTCACGCACTGCCGTGACAGACAAGACATCGACCAGTTTCTCGACCACCTTGCCGACTTCGCCCAGGAACATCCCGGTGGTACATCCCGCGCGAAGGTCATCCTCACACTTCGAGGCGATTTCTACGGCCGGGCCATCGCGCACCGGCGGTTCTCCGACGTACTCCAGGACCACGTCGTCAACCTGCCACCGATGAACCGGGTCGAACTGCGCAGCGCCATCGTGGAGCCCGCGCGGGCACGACAGCTGGGCCTTGAGGACGGCCTGGTCGACCGCATCCTCGATGACGTGGGCAGCGAACCCGGCCACCTTCCGCTCCTCGAGTTCGCCCTCACCCTGCTCTGGGAACGGCAGACCTCGGGCAAGCTCACGCACACGGCGTATGAGGCGGTCGGCGAGGTCGTCGGCGCGATAGCCACCCGGGCCGAGGAGGTGTACTCGACTCTCTCACCACAACAGCAGGACACAGCAAGGCAGTTGCTGACCCGGCTCGTACGGGTCGCCCCCATCGGCGAGGAGGGCGAGGACGCACGGTGTCGCACCCCCGTCGCCGAACTCACGGGACTCGCCCGCGTCGACGAGGTCATCGCCGCACTCACGGACGCCCGCCTCCTGGTGACCGACTCCGACGAGCGGGCCAGGCCGACGGTCGAGGTCTCCCACGAGGCGGTGATACGCAGTTGGGGCAGGCTACGGACCTGGCTCGACGGCGACCGCCAATTCCTGTTGTGGCAGCAGCGCACCCGCCGCCGCTACGAGGACTGGCGGGCCGTCCCTGACGACGCCTCGACCGTCCTGCACGGCCGACTGCTCACTGAGGCCGAAGGATGGCTCCAGTCGCAGGGCAGCGACGCCGTGGCCGACGATCTCCAGGAGTTCATTCGGCACAGTGCGGACGTCCACCGGGCCGAGCTGCACCAGCAGGCCCTGGCACAGGTCGAGCGGCTTCTGACGGTGAAGACCGACGAACTCCTGGCGGTTGTGACCCAACTGGCACTTCACCGCACGGTCGTCGACCAGCGGGTCCGGCAGATCCTGCGCGGTGAGGTGGCGCTGCGGGCAGGCGCGGACGACGGCCTCGCGTATGAGGACATCTGGCGGCTGCGACTCTTCCTCGCCGGGGCGGATCCCGTCGAGGCCGCATGGATCGGCCGCAACCTGCGTGGTATCGCGCCCGGGGAGCTCGCGGTGGCCCGGCAGGTCCTGTCGCCGATCGACGCGGAACTACGAGGACAGTTGTGGGGGACGCTTCTCGACACCGATACCGTCGGACCCACCGCGCGCCTGCACGCCGCCGTACTCCTCGCGGAACCGGCGACCGCTCCTGGCAACGATCGCTGGAGCGGCGTCGCACAGCGGCTCGCCGCTGACCTCCTCGAACAGGACCAGCTCCACCTGCCCGCGTGGCTGGCGGCGCTGGGCCCGGTCGTTGAGTACCTGCTCGAGCCACTGACCGCGTCCGCGGTGGACAAATCCGTACGGGAGACAGTTCGTGAGACCGCCGTGTCGGTCCTTCAGGAAGTTGCCGCAGATCGCGGTGACCTGTTGGCGAGACTGGCGAGCGGCGGTCCCGAGCACACGTACGCGGAGGTCGTCAGACGCCTGACGCAGAGCGCGATCCCAGGAGTCCACGAGGCGGCGCGCGTCGAACTCCGATCCACCCTGCGCCTCCCGTCGCCCCCAGCTCCCACTGAGACAGAGAGAGTCGAACTCGGCCGGCGCCGTGTCGCCGCAGCCTGCACACTGCTCCGGTTCTCCCACACGGACGGCATTCTGGAGCGGCTGGTGACGGCTCCGGACCCTGAGTTCGCCACCCAGTTCGCGCATCAGGCGTCACAACGTGCGATTCCGGCCGACATCCTCGCGGGACTGCTCGCCGAGGCCCCTGACGCCCAAGCCCGCTACTACCTGATGATGGCGCTCGGCCAGTACAGGCCCGAGGCGTTCTCCACCACAGCACAGTTCGACCGCACCGAACGTCTCGTACTCGACCTTCACCACGCCGACCCTTCCGCCGGCGTACACAGCGCCGCCCGCTGGCTCGACCGCCGATGGAACCACCGCATCGACGGTACGGAGGCCACCGCGCCGTACGACCCCACAGGCCGTCGCACCTGGTTCACGTGCGCCCCGCCGCGCGGCCCCCGCCTCACCTTCAGCGTGTTCCGCCCCGGGAACCTGCTCATCGGCTCCCCGCAGGACGAGTCGGAACGCAGCAGCTACGAGGGGCCGAGGCGCCCCACTGCTCTCACCCGGTCATTCGCCCTGTGCGACGCGCAGGTCACTCGAGGCGAGTTCGAGACTTTCATGGCACAGACCGGACGACAGGGCCTGCCGGACATCAGCGAGTGGAGCGACAAGCCGTCCGAACCGGTCGTCGCACCCACCTGGTACGAAGCGGCGGACTTCGGAGCCTGGCTCACGGCTCAGACGGTCCTCGGCTCCGCCCCGGCCGAGTTCGGCGCCGACATCGACGACCACCCGGTGACCCAGGCCGGATGGGATGGCTTCCGGCTGCCCACGGAGGCCGAGTGGGAGTACGCCTGCCGCGCGGGCACCACCACCGCCTACAGCTTCGGCTCCGACCGCCAACTGATCGACGAATACGCGTGGACCGGCGCCAACTCCGGCCTGAAGACCCACGAGGCGGGCATCCTCCGGCCCAACCCGGCCGGACTCTTCGACATCCACGGCCAGTGCTGGGAGTGGTGTTCCGACTGGTACGCCCTCTACGACTCCGCCGCGGAGTCGGACCCTGGCGGCCCCGAAGCCGGCGACAGACGAGTCCTGCGCGGAGGCTGCTGGAACCTCGGCGCGCGCTACGCCCGATCCGCGTGCCGCAACGCTCACATCCCCTCGAACCGCAACTACTACATCACCTTCCGACTGGCCCTGACCGTTCCCGAGCCCGACCCCGCATGGGCGGGCGGCCCCAATCCCCTTCCCTGGAGCGGCTGATGTCCAGTCACCGTGGCCCTCTCTCCCCGGTCGCCATCGGCGCTCTGCTCATGGCCACCGGTCTGGTAGGCATCGTCGTCGGCCATGTCTCAGCCAAGGGCTGGACATGGTCGGGCATGGTCAGCGATATCGGCACCTCGGTGGGTGCGGAACTCATCGCTGTCGCGGTCACCGTGCTGATGATCGACCGCCTGGCCGAACGGCGAGAATCCGCCCGGCTGCGCCAACAGCTCGTACGCGAAGCGAGCAGCACCGACCACGGACTCGCTCTCCGCGCCGTCCTCGAACTGGACGTTCGCGGCTGGCTGGCCGAAGGGGCGCTCGTGGAAGCCCGGCTGCGGGACGCGAACCTCCACGACATCGTGCTGGAGGGCCAGGACCTCCACGGAGCCGACCTGGTCGGCGCGAACCTCCGCAAGGCCAACCTCTCGCGCGCCAACCTGACGGACTGCGACTTCAACAACGCCGACCTGTCCGAGGCCGTGATAGAGATGGCCGACTTCACCGGGGCACGGCTCCAGGACGCCCAGCTGAATCACGCGGACATGGCGCAGGCGGTACTCCGGTCCGCCGACCTGGCCGGAGCCAACCTGGCCCACAGCGACCTCACCGAGGCGGACCTGCGAGGAGCGGTGCTACGCGGCGCCGATCTGACCGGGTGTCTGCTGGACAACATCCGCATGGACTCATCCACCACCTGGGACGAGACGACGCGCTGGCCCGCCGGTTTCTCACCGCAGGCAGTCATCGGCGCGGCAATCTGAGCGGCCCCCGCCGCCAACCACCACCATGTGCCCGACCGACAACACCTCACGAACCCACGGAGAACCCCATGCAGTTCATGCTCCTCGCCTACGACGGCACGGACGAAGGCGCCCTGGACCGCCGCCTCGCCGCGCGTGAAGCGCACATCGCCCTGGGCGACAAACTGGTCGCCGAGGGCCACATGCTTTTCGGTACGGCCATCCTCGACGCGAACGAACGGATGATCGGGTCCATGATCGTCCTCGAGTACCCGTCGAGGGCCGAGCTCGACGCCTGGCTCAAGATTGAGCCGTACGTCGTCCAGGACGTGTGGAAGACGATCGAGGTGAAGACCGTACGCGTCGGCCCGTCCTTCGTCGGACTGCACAAGTAGCGGGGCTCGCGGCGAGCAGAGGACGCCGGGCCGTCACTGCTTGTCGGCGATCACGAGGTACCGGCCGCGCGTTCCGGACAACCCGGGCGCGACGGCCGCGTCCGACCAACGGCCGTAGTCCGCGTCCGGATCGCCGTACGCGGACACGTGAATCTCCCAGCCGAGCGGCGCGAAGAGCTCCTTGGGCTGGTCACTGCCCGACTTCCACGGATGCCCCTGCTCGGCCATGCGTTGGCGCCAGGCGGCCATCCCGGGGCTGTCCAGGATGGTCTGGCCGACATAGTCCGCGAGGAGCTGACTCTTGGCTGCCGACAAGCCGGTGAGCTGACGCAACAGCACGTCGCGCTCGTCCGGTTCGAGGAAGTACAGCAGTCCCTCCACCAGCCAGCACGTGGGCTGCTGAGGATCGAATCCGGACGCGAGGAGAGGCCCTGTCCAGTCGCCCAACAGATCCACTCCGAGCGGGACCCGGACGGCCGTGGCCGGCGCCTGGAGGTCGCGTACGAGATCTTCCTTGAAGCTGAGCAGAGCGGGACGGTCGAGTTCGTACACCAGCACGCCGGGGGACCACTCAAGGCGAAAGGCCCGCGAGTCCATCCCGACGGCGACGAACACGAACTGCCGTACCCCGTCGCCATTGAGCCGCAGCAGTTGATCGTCCAGGAACCGCGTCCGCACCGCGAGCGCCGGGTCCTCCACACCGGCCTGCACCCGCCCCTCGAACTGCGACATGATCCGCGGCCCCTCGTCACCGGCGAAGACCTCCGCCAACGGGTCGGAGAACAGGCGGTCGGCGCGGCGGTGCTCGCGGGCCCTCATTGATGCGGTCCACAGGGCGGTTTTGGCTAGGGGGTCCAGGGGCTGGGACACGTTCATGACTGCACGCCCTTCTTCTGAACACTCTGGGGCAGGCATTGCGCGATTCATGTCGAACAGCCCATATTCTTCCCCGTGATCGCAGGCCAGACGCGTCAGGCGGTGAAGTCCTCATCTGCTCAGCGGGATCCCTAGGGAAGGTTCGCCGGGTTGGCAGTACTGTGCGCGCATGACTGAGCTGCCCTGCGGTTCGGGTGCGCTGGTTGTGCGCACCGACTTTTCCAGTGACGCCGCGTGGGAGGACCTGAGGCTGGCTCTCTCCTCACCGAGCGAGGACGGCTTCCTGGCGTACGTCGAACTCGTCGCCGACCGCCAGTTCACCGGAGTGACTGCGGAGGAGGCGCTCAGCCTGCTTCCGGTGGGGTACGGGCACCCGCTCCTCGTTCTGGCGGACGCGATGGCCCTGGCCTCGGAGGAGCATCCCCTGCTCGTCATGGATCTGCGGGAAGAGCGCGGGCGTTGCATCCGTGTCGTGGCGAGGGAGCTGTGGGGCATCGAGAACAACCTGTCGATCTCGAACATGGACTTCAAGGAGTTCGCCGTGGCCATCGACGCGGACGGGGTGTTCCGCGGCTTCTGACCTTCGGCCATCAGGGTGCCCTTGTACGTACGGGCCCTGGGCCAGAGGGAGTTGGAGGGAGGGGCGTGAACGGAGCGCAGTTCGTACCTGGAGCGCACCTCGCATCTGTCCTTGGCGCTGGTGGCCTGTTCCCCATGTCGTCGGCCGTCATGTTCAGGCCGTCAGCTCTGTCTGCGATGCCCCCGTGGAGACGAGGTTGTGGCGGATGTACCACTCGGTGGAGAGCATTCGTTCCTGTTCGGACGCGGAGAGGCTGGCGATCAGCCCCGGGGCGGCTCCCCGCTCCACCTCGGTGCGGTGAGCCAGCACGGCGGCGATCTTCTGCTCCAGCCAGGGGCTGACGTCGACGGTCGCTGTGATCCACTCGTCCGGAACACTGCGCATCGCCTTGCCCGTAGGGGCCAGGTGTCCGCCCCATACCGGGATGGCCGAGTGCGGGTGCGTGGCCAGGTACAGGGCGCTCGGCTGCCAGGGCTCACCGGCGTCCGGGTAGAGCCGTTCAAGCCCGGCCGCCTGGACGGCGAGCAGGGTCACCCGGTGAGTGTGCACATGGTCCTCGTGGCCGGTCAGCCCGCCGTACGCGTCATGGGTGACCATGATCTCCGGGCGGAACTCCCGGATGTGCGCGACCAGATGCCCCACCGCTTCGTCGAGCGGTGCATCGCGGAACCGCGCCCTGTCCGGCGCCGACTGCGGTACGCGGGCGTCGGCGTACCCGAGCATCCGGGGTGCTTCGGCGCCGAGGATCTGGAGCGCCTCGGCCAACTCTGCGGCGCGCTGGGTGTCCGCGGCCCAGGTCGGTGTGACAACTGCGGTGCGAGCGCCCGAGCTTGCGTGACGGGCGAGGACGCCGCCTGCTGACAGGGACTCGTCGTCCGGGTGGGCGAAGACTGCGAGCAGGCTTGGCGTGGGCACAGGTGGTCGCCTTCCAGGGGATGTACGGATCACAGGCTGGTGCGTGTTGCGTCGCGCTCCCTTGCCGACATCCGCTCGGCTTCGCCGACCTCGGCACCGGGCCGGAGAACCACACGCGGGAGACACGTATGAGCACGGTCGCTACGCAGCGCCGTTGACGTACGGCCTTCCTCGGTCAGCCCTCCCAATTCCCCTGGCGCAGCGCTCGTACGAAGGCCTCCCAGCTCTGCCCTCGAACGGCGATCACAGGCCCTCCGCCAGCCTTGGAGTCGCGGACAAGGGCACCGTCACGAGCCAGCGCACACTCGACGCACTCGCCCCCCGCGCCGTTGCTGTACGACGACGTGAACCACGTCGCGAGGCCGTCGACCCTGGATCCTGCAATGCTCATCTTGCGTACTCCTTCAGAACGGACTTGATCAGCTGACCGGAACGCTGAGGACTCAAAGCCGCGGCCCTGAGCCCGTCGAAGGCCCGGGTGTACTCACGGACATGATGCTCGCCCTCAAGGTAGACGGCGTCGGTGATGCCGTCTCGGTACACGATGTCCGGATCCGCTTGATCAGGGAAGCCGAGCATCGTGAAAGAGCCGGTGGCAGGGTAGGTACCTGAGTCGAAGGCGAGGATCTGCAAGGTCACGCTCGGCAACTCGGTGACTTCCAGGAC
Source organism: Streptomyces sp. NRRL WC-3618 (assembly GCF_001280005.1). GTDB lineage: Bacteria > Actinomycetota > Actinomycetes > Streptomycetales > Streptomycetaceae > Streptomyces. The sequence continues at coordinate 15,054 of NZ_LGDW01000404.1, forward strand.
GCGTTCAAGCTGCTCCCGCATCAGCGCTCGATCGCCCATGACATTGCGCAGAGCGGCCTCGTTCACGATGAACCACGCGTCGGGGGCGCCGGGCTGCGTCAGCATGGCCTGGCGCTCCATGCGTACTCGCACCGCACGGTCGATGTCCTGGGCGGACATGTGCGCGCCGGTCTTGTGGAGTTCGGCGGTGTAGGGCGCGATCTGCATCAGGCCCGGCAACAACTCGCACTGGTACTGGCGGAGTGTGGAGGCGTCCTGCTCCAGGCCGATGTAGATGTTGAACCATTCTGGGATGCCGGCGCCGTGCACCTGCCACCAACCGCGTGTCTTGGCCTGTCGGGCCAGCGACTTGAGGAATTCGCGCAGCTCGTCGCTGGTGCCGTAGAACCGGCACAGGGCATCGATGTCGGACGGCTGGACCCTGCCGCTGCCCGTCTCCATCCGGTTGACCTTGGAGCCGCTCCAATCCAGTGCTTCGCCGACGTTGGCGCAGGTGAGCGCGCTCTTCTCGCGGAGCTTCTTCAGCTCGATCGAGAGACGGCGACGGCGTGCCGTCGGTGAACCGGCCACTTCGACCCTCTTTCGGATAGCGGGCGTTCAGTCTTGCGCCAAGAGGGCCGCCTGCCAATCACTCGGAAGTGGGAATCCCGCCGTGCACATTGCATGAAGGGATGCGCTCGGTCCATCCTTCCAGAGGCGCAACTCATTGTGAGTGCGTGTAACGCTCCGCTGATCGAGCCGGGTCGGGGGAGACGGCATGCGACGAGAGGGGTCTTCGTGATCCGGGAAGCATGTATGTCACGGAAGCCGTGGGACCTTCACTTCCTGGCGGAGCCCGAGGAAGTGGCAGGTCTACGGCGTGTACTGCGTGTCCACTTGGGGCTCTGGGGCCTGGACGAGCTCGTCGATGCGGCCCAACTCTGTGTCAGCGAGCTCGTGTCCAACGTGATCAGTCACGTTGGTCCCGGTACCCCGACGACTCTCGCCGTCTCGATGAAGGGCACTCATCTGCGCATCGAGGTCCATGACCCGGACACCCGCGCTCTCCCCACGCTCCTCGACGAAGACGTCAACTCCGAATCGGGGCGGGGCATGGAGCTGATCACTTCCATGGCTGACCGCTGGGGCGTTCAACTCCTGGCTGACCAGAAGGTGACGTGGTGCGAGCTGGGCACAGCGCTGGCTACGCGAAACGGTCATGTCGCAGTACCCGGAGTTTCGCGGGCTGAAGCCCTGTTGGGTCTCTATGCGGGAGTGAAGCAGGCAGGCGATTCCAAGCCGAGTCGGCTGAGTACGGCCTTGGCTGAGGAAGCGGTGATCGATGTCATCACGGACTTCCTTCACTGGCTTCGGGCGCGCGGTTGCGACGAGGAGGAGATCCTGGACAGGGCTCAGCGGCGTTTCGACAGTCAGTCAGCGATGATCATGGTGAGCTGAGTGAGGCTGGCGTGGCACCAGGCGGAGGCCGTCCACAGGTCTGAAGCGTGGAGACTGGAACGAAGCATCAGCTATCGATCCAGTTCCCGAACTTACTGAGACGTGGGTGGCGCGAGGCGCCGATCTGTGCCGGTGTCCCACGGCCTGCCGGGCGTCACTGCTCCAGTACGTTCGCGAAGAAGCCCACGTGAGGATCCTCGGGGGTACCGACGAGCAGCGCGCGGTCCAACAGGATGTTGTTGTGCTCGCAGCTCGTCTCCGGGAGCATCACGCAGGCGTGACAGGCTGCGAGGTTGGTGCCGCCGGTGCCCGACGCCTCGGACTCGACGCAGAGCGGGTCTGAGGAGCACCACTCGGCGCGGTGGACGGCTGAACGGATCGCCCGGTCGAGGCGGTCCGGTTCGCCTTGCGCGACGAGCCCGCCGAGGCTGCCCGCAGAGTCGCTCGTCGCTGTGTAGATGAGCACCCCCGCCATGTCGTCGGCGGCGTACAGACGCTCGCGCAGGGAGGCAGCCGGGTAGCCCGCGTCCAGGCTCCACTCGTTGATGAGGACGTGGGCCAGGGTGTGCAGCAGCACCATGCGGGGGGTGGCCGGGGAAGGGACGACACGGCTCGGGTCTCCGGCCCGCTGTTCCAGCACCCGTTGGTGAGCGGTGCGCATCCGCTCGACCCGTGCGGCGACCGCTGTGGCCTTCTCCCAGGTGCTCAGTCTGTCCTCGTCCAGGCGGAGGAAGACCCCCTCGCCGCGCACCTCCATGGCCGGGAGCCAGCGCAGAGGAGAGCCAGACAGGGGCATCTCCTTCGATTCGGTCGTGGAGTCGGGGTCGGCGAGCCGGGTGAACGCCTTCAGGGCGCGTACCTCGCGGAGCTTCTTGACCAGCATCGGCCCGGTGACGCCGAGCAGACCGAGCATGCTCTGGTCGCCCAGCGGGGTCTCGCAGACGAACTGCTCCTCGTGGGAGTGCTCTCCCTCGTCGTTGCCGGATCGGAGACGCTCGTACTCCTTGTTGCGGAGAGCGAGGTATCGATGGTCGAAGGTGGGGCCCGCCTTGCCGTCGGGGTCCTCCTCGCGCTCGGCGTCGAGCAGTTCCATCACCTCGTCCAGCGGTACGGGGCACTTGCCCTTGAAAACACCCTGGAGATAGATCTCGACGTGCTCGCGCCTGTCGTACTCGCGGAGGGTGTCCCAGTGCTCGGCCAGCGGGTCTGCGCGGCCGTCGCTCCACGGCGGGATGGAGAGCGCCGACTTCATTACCGGCTGCCACACCGCCGAGGAACCTCGCTGAAGCGTGCGCAGAGGGAGGCCGCACTCCTGGGCGGGGGCGGACGTTCCGAGCCACGGGCGGGGGCCGAAGCACTTGAGGCCCAGGTCCTTGAGCGCGTTCCTGCGGAACGAGCCCTCCATCGAGACCTCGGGAGCCTTTCCACAGGTGCAGGAGATGAGGATAGAGCGGAGCGACGCCGTACGCCCGGACGTGCGCAGTCTGAGCTTTCCCCCGCACTGTCCGGTCGTCGAGGCACCGCGGTCCGTGGAACGGTGTACCCACTGCCAGTACGGGAACTCGCCGAGGTGCCCGGCTTCGCATGCGACGACGAAGCGGGAAGGGACGAGGTCGACCTCACACGCTCCGCAGACACTTCGACCGGTCGGCGGGTTGAAGTCGCGGTGTCGCTGCAGTTCGTTGCACTCGGGGCAGGAGTGCATCAAGGGGAAGCGTCGGACCCTGAGGCCATCCCTGCTGTTGTCGTCGGACGCGGGCGGCAGCCGGAAGTAGTCGATGTCGAGCAGGCGGGCCAAGCGCCGTTCGTAGATCCGAGGTGCCTCGTGGACGCTCCAGCTCTGGTCGGCCTCGTCAAGGCCGGAGACAACGAAGGACTCGGCGTCGACGGCGATGAGCGAACCGATGCCGTACGTGGTGATCGCCTGGGCGCGGCGGACCGCACCACGCCGCGGGAGGTTGTGGGCGGGTGCGGAACCTGTCGCGCCGGTCCGGCGACGGCGGGCGGGGGGCGGGGTCATCGGGTTCCCTCCATGAACAGGGCGGACTCGGCGTCGACGTCACGCAGGCTCCACAGAGTGGCCCACGCCTCGGCGTCCTCGGACTCGTCGTCGTACGCCTTCAGGAGAGAGGGAGCGCGACTGCCCCTGCGGGGCTCGAAGACGAGGCCGCCGTCGATGTCGGCCTCCTCGCACCACCACTCGACGAACTCGTCGAAAGCATGGGACGCGGCCTCGACCTCCTCCGGGGAGACTGCTTCCACGCGCTCCAGGAGCACGGACCTGATACGGCCCCGGAGAACGTGTTCGTAGGATTCGACCCGGCCCGCGCCCTCGTTGGGGCGGGCGGCCGGGATCAGGGTGCGGGCGAGAGCGACGATCACCGCGTGCAGACCCCGGTCGCGGGAGCGGGCGGAGAACGGCGTCACGGAGGTGGACTCGACCTCCCGGTAGAGGGCCGAGTGGAAGTGCTGGAAGCTCTCGTAGTGGGAACGGTCCCGAGATCGGGTCGAGTTGAGCATGACCGTGACCAGGCCGGGGTGCGCACGGCCGACACGGCTGGTCGCCTGGATGTACTCGGCGGTCGTCTGCGGCTGGCCCATCACGGCCATGAGACCGAGGCGGTCCACGTCCACACCCACCGCGATCATGTTGGTGGCCAGGAGGACGTCCACCGCGTCCTCGTCGGGGAGCCTCTTCTCGATGCCCTTGAGGCGGGTAGGGATCTCGCTGGCGTCGACACGGCTGGTCAGCTCCGAGTAGTTGGCGACCGAGCGGACCGCCACCCCTTCGCGCTCGGCGAGCAGCTCCAGATAGGCCACCACGTCGTCGTGGACCTGAAGTTCGGCCGCAGAGAGCAGCCGGAGGCTGTTGAAGTAGCCGACGAGACTCCAGTACGCGTCGCGCACCTCGTCGGCGGTCTTCGCGTGCTTGGCCCGGTGCAGCAGGGTGGCGTACGTGCGGATCAGCAGGGTGGACTGGCTGGTGCCGGGCGCCAGCAGGCCGACGTAGCGCCGGCTAGCCTTCTCCTCGCGCGGGGTCTCCACGGCGAACCACGAGTCGCGGGCGTCCAGGCCCGCAGGCGGGAACTGGCGAACGCCGCGTGCGAAGAGGTGGCGTCCCTGGTCGGCGGCGCGACGGATTGTCGCTGTGGAGGCGATCACCTTTGGGCGACCCGCGAGTGCGTCGACAGCGGTCTCGTACAAGCCGGTCAGGGTGCCCAACGGGCCGGAGATCAGGTGCAGTTCATCCTGAATGATCAGTTGTGGGGGAGGAGTGGCATCCTCCAGGTCGTCGAGGTTGAAGAGTGCCGAGGTCGCCGGACGCCACGGCATCGACGCGAACTTGTCGACGGTGGCGATCACCAGTGTCGGCCGTGCGTCGTACACCGCCTCGTCGATCAGGTGAACGGGCAGACCGTCGGCGAACTCGCAGTTCGTGCCGGGGCAGCGGACATGCATCCGCCTGGCGTTCTCGTCGGCCTCGTAGTTCCGGGCGTCGAGGCGGGTCCCGCACCAGGGGCAGGTGTGCAACTGGACGGGATTCTCGGTGGCCAGGCGTTTGTCGAGACTCCTGCGCAGCTCATCCAGCTTCTGCCCGGCCACGGCCAGCGTGTTGGGAGTGGCCGAACGCCCCACCCACATGCCGATGGAGAACTCCTCGTGTCCCAACTCGGGCGTGTGGCGCCGCATGTGTTCCATGGCGCAGAGCAAGATCGCGGCGCGCTCGAACTGCTGGAGGGTGAGCAGCCGCAACGTGTAGCGCATGAGGACGGTGACCCCACCTCCGTCCGCACCCTTGCGGAGGCGACGCAGGAACGACGTGAGGGCGATGAGTCCGAGGTAGGCCTCGGTCTTGCCACCACCAGTGGGGAACCACAGCAGATCGGAGACCTCACGGTCGCGATGGTCGGGGTCGTCGATGCCGGCCAGGCAGAGCAGTACGAAAGCGATCTGGAAAGGGCGCCAGCTACCGGCGGCCGGGTCGGGGGCGCCGACGCGTCCGCTCTTCACCCAGGCGCTGCGGGCGCGCTGTTCGGCCATGGCACGGTTGGCGAGCCGGAACGCCGTCATCAGGTCGGGCTTGGTCCGCAGCAGCTCGATGCCCTCGCGGATCCGGTCGAGCGCCTCACGACAGGCCTCCACCTGGTCCCGCGCGGGCTTCTCGTGGCTGTCGCCGGTCAAGGCCTGCGCTTCCGTCGCCTTGCGGTCGATCCAACCCTCGTACCCTGCGGCGAGATCCTCCAGAGCGGCCAGGACCTCGGTGTCGGACTTCTCCGCCAGCCCCAGCATGGACAGCGCCGAGCTGTCGATCTCCGGATTGGAGTCGGTGAGCAGTACCTCCACGGTGGGCACGAACTCGCTCCGTACCTCGGCGACGGCGGCTGTTCGGGTGTCGGTCATGCCGACCGGCGGCGGCATCCAGTCCCATTCGGCGGCGCAGCCGTGGCCGACAGCGAAGGTCGGGGCATGGCGATGCAGCAGCCTGCTGGTGGCGACCTCCGCGTCATGGGCGAAGATCGGCGCGGGGCGCTCGACGAACGCGGTGGAGCCGTCGACCGCGCGGACGGTGAGACCGCACTGGAACAGGGAGAACGCGTCCTGGAGTTCGCGCTCGCCGACCTGGTGGGTGTTGACGAGTGTGACGGTGATCGTGACTGTGCCGGTGGTCGGGTGGGGACGTCGGACGTTGACGCGCAGCAGAGCCCCCGCGCCGAGGTCGAACTTCTTGTCAGGGTCGGGTGTGGTCACGTCGACCGGGGTGTCCGGAAGGACGAGTTCCCTGCGTCGCCACCGCTCCCGTTGCTCTGAGGTCGTGCGGGCCTCGGCACGGCGGGCCGGGATCGGTTTGCCCTCCGGATCGGTGGGCTCGTAGACGGCGGCACGCGCCGAAACCACGATCGAGTCGCTTATGGCCGGGGCGACCGCGAAGGTGAGGCCCATGGACGAGGGGCGGCGGGAGCCCGCGGCGCCTACTTCCTGCGCGGTACCGGACTCCTCGGCGCTGTCATCCGTGCGCAGCGGGGCGACGTCCAGACCTTCGTACTCTGCCTCGTCCTCACGGATCCGCTCTTCCGCGGTCGGGTCGACCGATCGCGGGTAGAGGACGCCGGTCAGGTAGCGGTCGATCGGCGCGTCCTCGGCAAGGACTTCGTCCCGGTCCTCCGGCGCGGCGCCCGGAGCGGGACCGAGAAGCTCGCGGCGGAGTCCTACCAGCAGTTCCTCGTCCCGGACCCGGTAGTGCTCGGAGTGCCGACCTGCCACCTGTGTCATGCGCGCTGCTCCTCCTCGTCGGCCCGTCGATACCTTCCGATGCCGGTGATCCGGGGGACGATCCACGCCCCACGGTCGCCGAGACCGGCGTTGGCGCCGGCGGCGGCGCTGCCCGTCACCGTCTCCAGAGTGTCGACCCGTATGCCGTGGATCTCATCGGGCCACCAGGGATCCCACGTCCTGTTCACCTTCTGCACCTGGAATAGCTCCTCCCGGAACCGCTCCGACGCCTCACCGATCTCCCGGCCGTCATGTACCAGAGCGTACGGCGGGCTCTGGTACTCACTCATCGGCAGATCGTGGCGCTTGCGCAGCACGACGTCCTGCCCGGGGCCGACCTGCGCCAAGAGGTATGCCTGGGTCGCCACGGCGTCGCTCTCTTGGCCGGGCGGGTTGTCCCGGCAGACGTCCCCCGCCTCGGCGACGACGCCGTATCTGTCGTACGACCGCCATCCGCCGACATAGCGGCGGCCGTTCTTTCGGCCGCCCGCTCTCTTGAGGATCGGCAACTCGGGTGACTGCGCGTGGTAAAGGTCCTCGCGGGCGCGAGTCATCGCCACGTACAGGGTTCGGGCCTCGGCAGGGAGGTCCAAGTCGTCCTTGTACTGCTTGCGCAGTTCGGCGACGGTCGGCGGGGTCAGGACGATCACCCGGTCGAACTCGAGGCCCTTGGCCCGATGCACGGTGGAGACGACGAGACGCGCGGTCTCCGGGTCGGCGGCCTCGTCGGGGAACCTGCCGTCGGCGACCGAGCGGCGCAGCCGCTCCAGATCGAGCACACCCCGGCCGGCCGAGCGCGCGGCCCGCCGCAGTACCGTCCACAGGCCGGTCACGTTCGGCTCGTACGGCAGTGGGATCTCCGCGAGCAGCGAGCGGAACCGGTCCTCGGTGAGGCCGGTGGCCTCGGTGCGGCGCAACAACTCGGCCACCCAGTACGGCACCGGCCGCTCTTCGAGGGAGCGCCGCAGACGATGCTCGACGCCGTGCTCGTGGAGGAGGCCGGATACCACCAGGGCCTGTCGGTTGTCGCGGGCGAGGATCGCACAGGTGTCGGGAAAGGTTCGCAACCCGTCCAAGGTGAATGGATCGGTGAGGTCACCCAAGCTGTTCGCCGGATCCAGTAGCAGTTCGCGTAGTTCGTCGTAGCGAGTCGCTGCCTCGTCCGAGTCGGTGACCTGCTGGAGTCGGGGGCCGTGCGCCAACGCGATCCGGGCCTCAGGGGTGACCGCTCGGAAGTTCCGGGTGAGGCGCAGTTCCACGAGGTCGTCGGGGTACGAGAAGCGCAGCCAGTCGAAGAACCGCCCGGTTTCGTCGGCGCGTTCGGTCAGGTCCTCGATCTGGAACCCGTAGACGGACTGGGCGGCGTCGCCGACGACGGTAAAGCCACAACTGTCCTGGTACCGGTCGAGCAGCGTCTCCACCAGCTCTCGGCGCCCGCCCACCAGATCCTGTACCTCGTCGATCACGACATGAGCGGGCGGGACGGAATCGCCGGCCTCCAGCGCTCCCTCCTCGACCGCCCGGGTCGCGGCGTCGATCCGCTCGTCGAAGCCGACTGCACCCCACTCGCCGTCCGGGTGCGACTGAAGGAGCACCCCGTACGCCCAGGCGTCGAAGGTCTGGGCACGCACCCGGTGGGCTCGCTCCCCATGCCGGGCGATGCGCTCGCGCAACTCGCGGGCGGCGGCCCGGGAGAAGGTGAGTACTAGGATCTCGGCGGCCTCCAACGCCTCGTCGGGGTCCTCGTGACCGCTCAGGGCGTCGAGTCGGCGCACCAACGTGTGCGTCTTTCCCGCCCCGGCGCCTGCGGTGACCAGGACACGCGCGTCCCAGGGCTGCTCGACCACGGCCCGCTGCTCATCGGTGAGCGGCGGGCTGTCGAGGTAGGCGTCGGTCACTTTCTGCTCCAGAGATGTTCGAACTGGGTGAAGGCGAGTCGGGTGTCGAAGTTCGCGATGTTGTCACTGACGTTGAGGATCAGGCAGGTGGGTTCGCCGCCGTTGAGCGGACCGCGCAGACCACGACCGATCATCTGCTGGTAGACGTTGGTGCTGTAGACGGGCCGGGCCACGACCACGGCACGGGTGGCCGGAGCGTCGAATCCCTGGGCGAGCACGCCGTAGTTGGTGAGCACCCGGATACGTCCGTCGCGGAACTTCTCGATGCGCGTACGACGGTCCTGCGCGCTGGTAGTCGCGTCCACGGCGGCGGACCGGATCCCCCGGTCGTTGAGCATGGCCGCCAGGTACTTGGCATGGTCGACGGAGGTGGCGAAGAGCAGCGTCGGCCAGTCGTCGGGCAGATCGGCAACCGAGTCGACGATGCGCCTGCTGCGCGCGTGGTCGTCGGCGAGCCGCTGCTCGGCGGCACGGGAAAGCATCGACATCCGCTCGGCCTGAACCTTCTCGTCACGGGTCAGTTCAATCCGGCCGCCTTCCAGGGTGCGGTGCTCCACCTGCGCGAGCATCCCCCACTCCTGGAGATCCCGGTACGGATCACCGGAGGGGAAGACACCCTCGTCGAGCCGCCGGTTCCCGAAGCGCCCGACCAGACGGCGGGTCTCCTCCTCGTTGGTGTTGCGGAAGGGCGTGGCGGTCAGGCCGAGCAGGTGCCGACCGGTCTCGTACTGGGTGAGTCCCAACCGGCTCAGGATCTCGGTGTACCGCTTGGAGATGGCGGTGTGGGCCTCGTCCACGATCACCAGCGCGGCTTGACGCAGCCACGTGTACGGTTCGGTGTCCAGGCAGCGCTCCAGCTTGGCGTCGGTGGCGACCACCAGGTGGGGGTGGTCGACGACGTTCCCGACCTCGTTGCCGCTCCAGAGCCGGCTGATGGTCAACGGGCGTTCCGCACCGACCTTGCTCCACACGAACTTCCAGCTCTGGACTGCCTGTTCGCACAGTTCCTCGGTCTGCGCGATCCACAGCAGCGGCCCGCTCAGGTCGCCGACGCGCTTGACCCAGCGAATCACGGCCTCGGCGGTGACCCGGGTCTTGCCCGCGCCGGTCGGCAGCGACAGCATGCCGCGCTGGGGAGCGAGGCGGTCGAGCATGGTGGTGATGTTGCGGACCAGATCCTCCTGGTACTCGTGGAGGCTTGGGAAGTCCCGAGGGCCCTCGACGGTCTCGAACGGCGGTGGGGTCGGGGTCCGCGAACCCGCGAAGGACACCGGGAGTTTCAGGTCCGAGACGAAGGCGACGGCGGACGAGGAGCCGCTGTAGGAGACGGGAGCGTCAGGGAACCGTGCCTGAATGTCGCGAGCGTGCTGATGGAGGACACCGTCACCGTGGGCGTTGAAGGCCATCTGCGCGATTCGCCGCCCCGACGGCTGGATGCCGTCTGCCGCCTGCAGTTCCGCCTCCATCAGTCCTTCAGGGAGGCCGACCCGCAGTGCTTCCGCCCCGATCAGCAGCTCGATCTTGGTGACCACGTCCTCCGTCTCACGCACGGCTTTCCGGGCCGCCTGCATCGCACTGTCCCGAGCCATCCGGTCCTGATGTTCGAGCACGGCCCGGCAGCCGGACGCGCCGAGGCCCAACCCGAGTTCGCGGTCGATCAGGCAGAGCATCGGCTCGGGATCCAGCGGAACGCGGATCTTGACGGTGCCGTCCTGGCGGACGGCGTCCAGCGGAGAGGCTTGTGTGCCGTTGGGTGTGCGGGTGACCTCCTCCAGCTCGGTGCACCTCTGCACCAGGCTGTTCCGGTTGGAGCTGTTGAGGTGTCGGCGCAGGCCGGGATACAGCTCCACCAGTGGCACCGGATCACCCTCGACCACCTCACGGGTCTCCCGGCTGATCATGTCTGCGAAGCGGAGCATGCCCCACTTCTCGACCATCAGCTCGGCGTCCCCGACGGTCGACACGAGCAGCGCTGGGAGCTGCTCGGCGCGGAGCGCCCGATACTCGGCGGCCCCGACGGCGAGCGTGATCTCGTCGTCGGGACGGGTTCCCCAGGTATCGCCGATCCGGCAGCGGGTGAGGGAGTCCTCGGGGAAGTCCGCGCCGAACCGGGTCAGCATCACGTAGGTCGCGCCGACGAAGGAGTCGTCCTCACTACGGGACACCTCGTCGAGGAGTGCCTCCCAGCGGTCTGCCGGAACATCGTCGACCGTGGACGGAAGTCGCAGCTTGCGGGCCTTCTCGGCCGACAGGTCGGCGACCGGCAATACGTCGCGGTAGGCGGCGAGCTGGGGGCCAACGGCTTCCTTCAGCGGTTTGATTCCCTGGGAGGTGGCGACCGTGCCGTACTTCCGCAACATCCAGCGGATCGGTGAGATCACAGCTTGTCGAGTGCTGCTCTGCGCGCCGATCTGACGTGTCCAGTTGTCGACCACGGCATCGTCGGGAAGTGCCTTCAGGAAGGCGGCACGGGACTCGTCGGAGAGTGCGCGGAACAGGTGGAGCGGGCCCCCGATGGCGGCTCCCTCGACCTTCATCCGGTTCAGGGAAGGGCGAGGCGCGTGGCTGTCCAACCTGCGCAGATAGTCGGAGTGGACGACCTCCCGATACTCCTCGAACCAAGCCTCTCCTTCTGTCGGCCGCACTCCCGTGGTGGGCCGTTCCCGCAGTCCGACCTGGGCGAAGAAAGCGACGTCGTCGGAGTGGAACGTCATGTCGACGGCGACGCTCGGGTCACGTCGCGCGTCGACGACTCTGCCCGGAAGCATGCAGTCCTCGATGGGCCGGAACCTTTCGTCGGCGGTTCGCACACACAGCGTCGAGCCGGGGGTGGCCACCCGCTCCAGAACCTTGAGTGCCAACCGACCGATTCCGGCCCGACGGAACAGCTCCCAGAACCGCTGCCAATCGGTGTCCCCGTAGCCGTCGAAGCCTTGGTCGAGGACGCTGACGAAGCGCCCCTCGACGTCGGCCTCGCGGATCCCGAGAATGTCGAGCGCATGAGCCAACGACGGGTCCTGCGCGAGTGTGTCGACCACGTACACCGTGGATTCGCGCAGCCCACCCTCTTCGGCACGGCGGAACACCCTACCGGGAACGGCCGGGACCAATCCGTGCTCCTCGGTGAGCACGATGTGCGCCTTGCGGGCCTCCTCCGCGTCCGGCGAGCCGACCTCGATCATGTTCGCGAGGATCCGGATCGCCACGGCTGAGGCCTCAGCGGTACCGCTCTCGACCAAGGCCTCCAGCCATTCTCGGACGTCCGATCGCTCGTGCCTGGCCGCGTCGAGGATGTGCTCGACCTTTCCGGAACGCAGGGAGTCGATTTCGACACTCGGGTGCAGCCAGTCCGAGGGGCGACCGGGGCACTCGTGCCACATCCGCAGCCACCCGGCCAACCTCTTCAGATCCTTCTTGTCGAACCGAGGGTGGATGTGCAGTTCGGCAGGAGCGCGCAGCACACCGTCCTGGTCAGGCAGAGACGGACGAGTCGCGGCGCGAGCCCAGATCTCCCGGGTCAAGAACTCGTCCGCCCAGCTGATCGCCTCCTTGACTCGTCCGGGAAGCAGGGGGAGATAGGCGGCAGGGTCCGCGGCGGGAGCAAGCGCGGGAAGTGAGTCGATGACCAACGCCGCCGACACCTTGATCATCTCCTGGTTGAAGGGCGAGGAGTCGAGCAGGTTCTGCCGGTCCTCGTTGGTCTTCCACGCTCCGTTGAGGATGCCGCTCAACGACATTTCGTACTTGGTCGGAAAAAAGGACCAGAACCTGCCACGGCCACGAATCTGCGAGTTGACGTACAGCCCGGTCTCCGGGTCCTTCCGCAGAGCGGGGACACCCCAGGAGAGGTCGAGCGAGAGGCGGTCGTGGAGTTCGCCTGCGTCCGCCTGGGCCGCTGTACCGGGTGTGTGGGTGGTGGTGAACACCCGCCAGCGGATGGTGTTGGCCTTCCCGGTCCTTTCCTCCGTCACGGTGTGCAGGTCGCCGGTCTGCGTCGTGGTCAGGATCCGGCGAGCCGCAGGGAGGTGACGACGGTCCTCAAGGACGACCTTCGCGACGTGCGGTGAGAAGAGCTGGAAGCCCACGGGGAACTCGTCGCGGGACTCGCCGTGCTCCTTGGCACGCCCGCCGTGCATGTCCAGGCCGAGCCGGCGGTCCGCCTTCTTCAGCAGGGGTAGGCGTACGACGGTGGTCGCCCAGGTCAGCAGCTCGTGCAGGACAGGGTCGGCGGCGCGCTCGGTCTGTACGTCGAGAGGACGAGCCATCCGTAGCACGGGGGCGTCGAATTCCGGACCGTACCGAGCGGTCACGCCGGGCACATTCTTGATTTGCTCGTACGACCAGGCACGGTCGAAACCGAAACTTCCGGTGCTGCTGAAGAATTCTGGCGCATCGGTCACCACGAGGACAGATTTTACGCCTACCCCGAACCTTCCGATCTGTCCTCCGCGCTTTTTCGACATGCTCATTCGAAGAATGGTCTCCGCGCCCTCGGAAGTGACGGGACTTCCTTCATTTGCGCAGTACAGATGGGTTCCCGTGAGGACGACGTGGACCCTCCCACCGGGCTCGTCGGCGATTTCGTCGGCCGCGTTCTGGACGAGTTCGAAGAGTTGGCGATCACCGTATCCGCCCTGCGTGATGCGACGCTCTCCGTTGGCGTGCTCGGCGACGAGGCCGGGGTCTACGGCATACGTTTTAAGGACACGGGAAGACTGCTCGATGACGGTTTGAATTACCGAGAACGAAGACGACACTGGTCCTGCACTCCTGAGGTGTCAAAGATCGGGTGAAGGTGTGTGATGGGCCGGCTGTCGACTTCGTGCAGCCGGCCCATGGGTGTTCGAGTGGTGTCAGAAGGGTGCGCAAAATCTCTGCCTTCACGCGTTTATGCTGGTGAAGGCGGTCAGGAGTGTGGCCCGAGAGGTCTCCGCCTGCGCGGGGTCAGGTCATGTAAAGGCGGTCAGGTCCGAAGGGGAGGTGTCGTCGTTGGGCGGTTCCGCACACTCCCTCAGCTCGGGAAACCGTGCCAAGAATTCATCTTCGCGCGGGTGTCCCCTCAGCAGGTCCGCTGCTTCCTTGGGCTCGATGCTTCCCATTGCAATGGCCGAGTTGAATGCACTCAAACCACGGTCAGAATCCAAGTCGTGACTATAGTACTCGTCCATGGCAGGTCCCCTGTCGCATCGGTCGCACAGGGGTGCATAAAGGCATATTGACCCCTCGTGGGAAATGAGTCCAAGTATCTCGGGTAAACGTTTTACCGAAAATCCTAGCAGGCCGAAAGGCGGTCTGACTAGTTGTTAGGTTTGGCTGAGGGGGCGCTTGTGTGGATCTGGTCCAATCCAGTGAATTCTGCCCCTCGGTGCTGATTTTGGACAGAATTCTGACAGGCTGCCCGGTTCTCTCGACTTGCGTTCGAGTTCGTGAGCAGGGTGAAACATTCACCGTCACTAATCATATTGGATGCCGATCGGGTGTCAACCCCAACTGCCCCTCGCTGGTGGGGAATCGAGCGCTCCGAATGTGGGATTCGGTCCAAAAGGACACAAAAACGGGCAATTCAATCCACTGGTCTTAAGTGATCCTGGCATCTGGGCCCGATCAACTGTTGGTTGACAGTGCTCCCCGCGTCAAATTAACCTCCTGGTCAGTCGCCTGCGAGCCGCAGGCGACTCCGAGGGGAAGAGCAGGTAGCGCGTTGGACGCAGGTGAGGAGTTCGGGCCCTGGTTGGCCCGTCAACTCAAGCTCTCGGGGAAGACGCAGGCCGAACTTGCCCAGGAGCTCAAGCTGACTCGGGCCGCCATCTCCGCGTGGATCACCGGCAGGTCGACCCCCCGCCCGACCGTCATGACGGAGATCGCCAGGGCGCTCGGCACGGACGTCGGCACGGTGCACACCCGTACCACCGACACCCAGGCCGGTCTGCCGACCACCTGGTACCACCGTCCCGGCTATCCCGACGGGGGCCGTGACCTGGGCAACGCTGGGGCCTTCGCGTTCGACGCCGACGTCCAGGTGCTCGCCCGAGAGACCTGCCAGAACAGCCTCGACGAACGCCGCATCGAAAGCGGCCGACCTGTCAGGGTCCGCTACACCCTGCACGAGCTGACCGGAGAGGCGCTCGACGCCTTCCGCGAGGCGATCCTCTGGAACGACCTCTTCCCCCACTACTCCGCCGTCTCGGAGAGCGCGGGAAGCCAGAAGGTCGGCCGGGTCGTGGACGCCGGAGTGCGCGACATGTACGAGAAGGGCCGCCTGGTCCTGTTGAGAGTCGACGACTACAACGCGTCAGGGCTCATTGGTGACGACTACGCGGACGGCAAGTTCGCCGCCGTGGTCAGGCGGCAACTGGAGAGCCTCAAGTCGGGTCACGGCGCGGGTGGTTCGTACGGCCTGGGCAAGGCGACCCTGTGGGCCACGAGCGCCCTGGGGCTCGTGCTCATCAACTCCACTCTGTCCGTGCCCCACGAGGGGCGTACGGAGCGACGGGTCATCGGACGTCTCGAACTGCCCTGGCGCGAGGTCGATGGCGAGCCGTACGCGGGCCCCGCCTGGTTCGGGCGTCCCGATCCCGACTCTCCCGGCGCGAGGGTCGCCCGTTCCTGGTGGGCGGACGAGGAGACCGTCGCGCGTCTGCATCTCGCCAGGGAGGGCGACGAACCCGGTACCTCCTTCCTCATCGTCGGCGCGCACGACGTGGCCAGCCTGGAGGAAGGCGGGGCCGATGTCGACGACGAGACCATGGACGAGGAGGGAGCCAGGGACACTCGCGACATTCGCAGAATGCACCAGCGTCTGGTCGAGGCGCTGGGACGCGACTTCTGGGCCGCGATGACTGGTGGGGGCAACAGGCTCCCCCTCCTGGAAGTCTCCGTCCGTGCCCTTCGCAACGGCAAAGTGGTCGTGCCGGAGAAGCAGGTCGACCCGTCCGCCGAGCAGCCCGCCCGGACCCGTGCCTTGAAGGCGCACTACGAAGGCATCACCGTGGATCGGCTCCTTGAGGCCGGCCAGGTGGCAGCGCGAAGTGTTCCGCTGAAGTTGCCTCTGTCCGGAGGAGCCCGGGGGACCCTCGGGACACACCAAGCGGTCCTGTTGGTCACTGACCTGACCACTGACGCCGAGGGTGAGGACGGAGCGAAGAATCAGGTGCATTCGCTACGAGGCAACCGCATGACCGTCAAGACGGCCGGAGTCCCGAACCTGCCGCTCGGCACGAATCCGTTCCAGGCGGTTCTCCTGGTGGGCGAGGCCGCCGGGGAATCGGCCCCCTTCGCGAAGGACGCCGAGGAATTCCTGCGTGCGGCGGAACCACCCGAGCACGACCGCTGGGGGCAGACCGAGGAGCTGAGCCTGCGCTGGTCGCCTTCCGCGTACCGGCGGATCAACATGTTGACCACAGAGGTCAACAGTGCGGTGAGAGAACTCGTCGCGCGGCCGAAGCGCGGCAGCCGTGAAGGCGGTGAGGCTCTGCGCAAGGCGTTGACCGTGAAGACGAGGCCCAAGGCCAAGGCGCCTTCCGGGCCGGTGGTTCCGGTCCTGGACGTGCTCGACGCGACGGTCGGCGATGACGGGGAGTGGCGGATCACCGGGGAGGTGAGCATCCCGCGCGGTGACGAGATCGTCCCGATGGTGCCGGTCGCCCAGCTCGACGTGCGCTCGGGTGGCCGCCCGAAGCTGGACTGGGCGGAGCTGGTGGCTGTCGAGGGCTGCGAGGTGGAAGACGGGATCCTGCGTTTCCCGCCCGGCACTCGTCGCGCGACGTTCCGAGGATCCACCGATGTCACCAGCCACCCGGTCAGGACCACGCTCACCCGCCTCGTGCTCGAACTCCGCGCCGGCAAGGGGGAGTGACGCGTGAAGATCTACCCGTACAAGCGGCTCAACCGGCCGGTCACTCTCAGAGCGACCTCCGTTTCCCTCAGACTCTCGGACGGTACGCGCGACCAACTGGAGACCACCGCGTACTCGACCCAACAGCAGGCGGTCGCACTCGGCATCGCGGGTCGCAGCGACTGGGTGAGCGCCACGATCGGCCTCTCGGTGACGCTGCCGCCCGGGGCGAACGCGCCGGACGCGGCCTGGTCCGACCTGCGCGTCCTCGCCGTTCTGACAGACGGCGAGACCAATGTCCGCACCTCTGTGGCCCTCACACGTGACGCGGAGGACGGCCATGACTGGTCAGGCTCCCTGGAGGTGCTCCGTGACGATCACTTGGGTCGGGCCTCCCTCGCCGTCTACGCCGTCGGGACGGTGGACGGAATACACGGACGGTCGATCGCGGAGACCGATCGGAGCTGGATCGTCGACACGGTCTCCGACGATCCTGTCCGTGGGCTCCAACTGGACGTCCAGAAAGCCTCGTTCAGGAAGAGTTCCCGGGTGCGGTTGCATGCCTATGCGGACGCGCCCTGGATCGTGGACGCCTCAGCGAGAGTGCCTACCGTGTTCGTGAACACGGATGTCGAGGGGGTCATCGGGTTGTTGGACAGCCGCGGCTCCGGCGTGGACAGCAAGGTGCGTGACCTCCTGGTCGCCCAGATGGCCACCGACGTCTGGACCGCGGTGTTCCATGGCGCAATCGGTGACCTGGAGGTGGGACCCGGCGGCAGTCCGGTCTTCCCGACCGACTGGCAGGGCGAGGTGTTGCGGGAGATGCTCCCGGACGTGATTCCCGGCGTACAGGTCGAGGAGGCCCTACGACAGGTCCATCGCCGCCGTACCGGAGACTCGGGCTGGGTGGAACTGCAGACCCGCATCCACTACGCGGCGGTCCGTCGTGCGGATGCCACCAAGGCGCTCGCCTACGCCATCCGCAGCGTGGAACAGATGAACCGAGAGAGTGAGACGTGATCACCCCACCGAACCACGTACCGGAGCGCCTGGCGCTGCTCGACACCTCGGCTGTCGACCCGTTCCTCACCGAGGAACTGCTCAAGGGTGAGCATGTGCATGGCGGCATAGATCTCGCCAAGGTGGTCGACTCGCTGCCCGAGGACGACGCCAGGTGGTCGGTCGAGCCGATCCGGAGCCTGGTGGAGGACGCCATGTTCGAGTTCCGGGCAGACCGTACCCGAGCCGACGCGTGGCTCGCGCCACGGCTCCATGCCACGCTGCGCCTGACGCGGCGAGAGGCTGCGGACAAGCGTTTGTGGAACCACATCGCTCTGGCGGTGGCTCCCGACTACGTGGTCTGGCGCCACCTTTCGGAGCCGACGGCGAGCAAGCCGGGAAGGCGTGTAGCCGCGGAGCGCTTCCGGGGTCCTGCGGACCGGCAGTGTTTCTCGCGCCTGTGGTGGGCAGCTGAGCTGTTCAGGAACGGGGCGGACTACGAGCCGGTCACGACAGCCTGCGGAAACCAGGACCTCATTCACAGCGTTCTGAGGAAGGAGCTGATCGACCACCGCCCCACCGCTCAGGCTTTGGTCGGCTTGCTGAAGAGGGGGTTGGTCACCACCGGGCGAGAGATCGATGGCCTCAGCGTCGCGATCAATGCGGCTGGTGCAACCCTTGTCTACGACGTTCTCGCGCCGGACGCGCCTCGGAATTCGGCCGGTCTGCGAAGGTGGATCGAGGAGGCTGGATCGGCGGCGCCGGTGAGTCGGCGCGAACTCCCGGAGGGGCCCGACGAGGAGCCGGTTCCTGAGGAATCCGTGGCCGCGCTCACCGAGTACTTCGCGGAAATGTTCGACACCGCGCCGGTCAGGGGACGGAAGAACGCAGATTGAACAGACGGGGAGCACGTCCGCGAAGGATCTTCGCGGACGTGCTCCCCGTACTACTCCGATGTCTTCGAGTTGTTCTTGTTGCTCTTGCTTGGGCGCGCGGCGGAGGGTGGCGGCGCCTGATCCTCGGGTCGTGGGCACATGTCCGTGCAGGCATCAGCGGCCCCACAGCCTTGACTTCGCAGCTTCGCCCGCTGTTCCTCCGTGGCTGGCTGCCACGGCTCCCTCAACGCATCCGGATCCAGCTGGGGGAGCCCGAGTGCGGTGCTCAGCAGGTGTGCCCCGAACAGAGGCGGCACGGCGTTGCCCACCTGCTGGGACTGTGCCTTACCGGACCACGGATAGTCCGGCGGGAAGCTCTGCAGCATCCCCGCCTCGTTCATGCTGAACCGCGCGCCCTCGTAGACGATGTTCGCGTCGAGGTGTTGGAAGACCACGAAGCGGGAGATGCGGCCGGTGACGGTGAATGCGGGCTGTCGATCGCTCCGCACCCCGCGCCTCCCTGGGATTCCGGAGCTGCCGTAGTTCGAGCGGACCAGGAAAGGAGTGGCGCGTCCCGGATGTGTACCCACCGGGTCGGCAAGCACGTCACCCATCGACCTCCAGGGTCGCAGGCCCTTGTCACCGGTTTCCCCGTGTTCTTCGGTTCCTGGTGCCGTGCCCTCGTCGAGGGTCGGCTGATGAGCCTGGCCTGTTGCGGCTTGGTCGTCCTCGTTCCTACGGTTCCATTCCTTCGCGTTGTAGGAACGGTGGGTCCGCACGGGAAGTGAAGGCGCATCGAGCCCTTCACGACGAGCGATCAATACCGCGCGGGATCGCTTCTGAGGCACGCCGTAGGTCTCGGTGTCGAGGAGGCCGACAACGACCTTGTACTTGGTGCCGTCCGGAAGGCCCGCCCCCTGTAGCACCTTGGCGTAGTGGTGCCAGAGTTCTTCGACCGCGGGGACCTGTTCCAGGACGATGACGTCGTACGGGCGCTTCTCCCGGTTCGGGCTCCTGGTTGCCTGAATGGCGTATCGGAGGGGCTCGAGGACCAGCGCGGTGCGCGGATCGCTGAGAGTCTTCAGATCCTCGTCGATCGTCTCGTCGGATTCGCCCGCCGCCAGTCGCGCGATGTACTCCTTGACCTTGTTCAAGTTTTTGCGCCCAGCGCCGTGCCCAGCCACCGAGTAGGTTTGGCAAGGAGGTCCGCCGGCCAGCACGTTGATCTCCGGTGGCAGCGACTCGAAGGCATCTCTACGTACCGCGCTCACATCGGCGTGAAGGGTGTCCAGCCCAGCCGCGTATCGCGTCAGACAGGCGCTCTTGTCCCACTCGATGCCGAGACTCGGGATGTCGAGAGCGTGCCCCGCGACGTCCAGCCCTCCGGGCCCCGCGAAGAGATCCAGGACAAAGGGATTGTCGAGGATGGACTGGTGTGGCGCCGCGCTGGTCATGTGGCGGAATTCTAGCCGGCCGCGGAGGTTGCTGGATCCCGGTTCAACGCTTCGGCGACGGCTCGCCCCAGAGCTTCTCCCACGGGCGGCGGTGTCGCGTGCCCGATTTGGCGATATCGGGCGGTCTTGAGCCCCGCGATCTGCCACGATTCGGGGAAACCCTGCAACAGCGCGGCCTGCTCAGCCGTGATCTTCACCATGTTGTCCCTGCCGAGCTTGGGATCCCATATGAAGTCCGGACCGGGGACCAGGTCGCCCACCGTGTGCGCGTTGACGCCCATTGTCGCCCACTTCCGTTTGGCTCCGGTCGGTCCCAGATCGGCGCCCCCTCGGTTCTTCGAGCCACCGACCAGTGTCGGAGCCGGTTGATCGGCTTGGGCGGCCCAGAGGGCAGCCTCCTGCCATCCCCGTGAGGCCATGGACGACCCCAGAGCGGCACCGACCGTTGTCGGCTCGAGCACGGTGGGTGCCGGCGGTCGGAACGCGTCGGCTCGCGGCTGTTCGACCGCCACAAGGACGCCCTGCTTACGGTTCTGCGGTACGCCGAAGTCGACGGCGTTGGTGACGAACCAGCTGAACTCGTAACCCAGGTGCGCCAGTTCGGCCCGGGCGAAATCACGGAACTGCCGGTGCTTGTCCGAGTCGGCGAGCCCAGGGACGTTCTCGATGAGCACCGCCCGAGGCTTGATCGCATGGACGAGATAGACGGTGGCCTCCAACAGCCGCTCCTCCATCCCCGAATCCGTCCGTCCGACGGTCGCATTCGACTTCACCCGTGGCAGACCCGCCGCGAGTAGATCCACGTCGTAGCTCACGGGGTGCTCGGACGGGTCGAAGTCCAACAGATCGGCGCACAGCACGTTCCACTGTGGCCGGTTGGTCTTCAGGGTCCTGACGGCTACCTCGTCGTCGTCCAGCAGCAGGCGCGGTTCGAATCCCGCCCGCTCCAGGCCGAGGGCCAGGCCACCCGCTCCGGAACACACATCCACGAAGGTCAGTCCCCCCACGCTTCACGCCCCTTCGTTCCTTCTGCAAGACGTCGCTGCACAGTTGAAGCCACTCGCACGGCCACTTCCTCAGGTGCTTCATGCTCCCAGAACCGCAACACCATCCACCCCTCCGCGGTCAGATGCTCCGTCGTCTCCCGATCGCGGGCCATGTTCCGGTCCAGCTTGTTGCGCCACCATTCAGCGTTGGCCTTCGGCTGCGTCGCATGTTTCGGACACCCGTGCCAGAAGCACCCGTCGATCAGGACGGCCACCTTCGCCCGGGTGAACGCCACGTCGATCCGGCGTCGAGGCATGCCCGGCACCGGGTACTCCACGCGATAGCGCAGGCCCGCCGCGTACAGCAGGCGCCGCACGGCCAGTTCGGCGCTCGTGTCCTTGCTGGCTTGTCGGGACATGCGCGCGGAGACGCCGGGAGAAGAGGGCCTCACGCTGTCCCCTGCTGTCGAGCCTCAAAACGGACGTTGTCTCGGTCGATGACGATTTCATCCTGCCAGCTCGGGTCGATCGCATGGAATCGGATCAGCGGCCCTTGGATCCTACTGACGACTTCGCGGCGGCAAGAGCATGCCTTCCGAGTTCGTCAGCCCGCGACGTTGCCGTGACACTCCGCATGAACCCTCCCGACCCGCACCAACACCCAGACCCCGCTGCGGAGGCCAAGCCACCCGCCCCCGCGCCGCCAAAGTCGTCGCATACTGCGGCAACAACGCCCCGTCCCCCTCCGACGCCGCGGTCCCGAACTCCGTGCCGCGATGATCTGGCTCGAGGACCTCTTGCGAGCAGCCGATTGAACACGACAACACACGGGCCCTAACCTGCGGAGCATGATTCGTGCGGTGGTATTCGACGTGGGCGAGTGTCTTGTTGACGAGACCCGGGAGTACGGGACGTGGGCGGACTGGCTGGGCGTGCCACGGCACACCTTCGCGGCGATGTTCGGGGCGGTCATCGCGCAGGGGCGCGACTACCGCGAGACGTTCCAGGAGTTCCGGCCCGGGTTCGACCTGACTGAGGAGCGGGAGAAGCGCGCGGCTGCCGGAAAGCCGGAGTGGTTTGGCGAGGATGACCTCTACCCGGACGTCCGGCCCACCCTGTCTGCCCTTCGTGAAGCAGGGCTGTGGGTTGGCATTGCCGGGAACCAGACCGTACGGGCCGGCGGTCTGCTGCGAGGGCTGGACCTTCCTTCCGACATGATCGCCACCAGTGACGACTGGGGGGCGTCAAAGCCGGATGTCAGATTCTTCGAGCACGTCATCGAGTCGACGCCTGCCGAGCCTGGCGAGATCCTTTACGTCGGTGACCGGCTCGACAACGACATCCGCCCTGCTGTGCAGGCGGGGCTCCTGACCGCCCTCGTCCGGCGCGGCCCCTGGGGCACGATCCAGCAGCGCGATCCGGACGCGGACGCGATCACGACGATGCGCATCGATTCGCTGGCAGAACTGCCGGAAAAGATCGCTAAGTTCAACGCTGAAGGGCGCTGACCGTCGTGCCCCAGTCGTAGAGACGGTCGTCGAGGTTCCGGACGTACTGCTCGTTCTGCCAGGGAGCGAGCGTGCGCCGGACCTCGCGGATGCGATCCATACCGGTGGCGTACCAGGTGATAGCCAACTGGTCGAGGGCCATGATGGCGTATCTGCATGCCTCCTCCGGCTTGCCGTCCGCGGCTTCGACCGCAGCGAGGTCGCCAAGGACGACGGTGCGCTGTTTGTCCGACTCGGGTGGCAGACCGTCGAGTACGTCGTGGAGCGTCTGGCGAGCCTGCGGCAGGTGGCCGGCCTTCAACTGCGTGTTGCCTTTGAACGCGGACAGGCGGACGGGGCTGAACCAGTCCACCCAGTCGGGAGTGGCATGTTCGGAGCCGGCGGAGAGTGTGTCCTCGGCGCGGCGGACCAAGCGGAGGGCTGCGTGAGGATCTCCGCAGCGGGTCTCGCATTCCGCTTCTACGGCATCCAGCCACGCCCAGAACTCCGCCGACGCCTGCCCGCGGCGAGCGTAGGTACGGGCGGCCAGCATGCGCTCGGCTGCGGCTTCCCGGTCGTCTGCCCAGCCCGGGATGAAGGCCATGTGCGCGAGGATGGCCGCTCCGAGTAGCGGGTCGTCTGCTTCGCCTGCCGCCTGTAGAGCTCGCAGGAGGGTCTCTGAAGCCTGTCCTGGCTGTTGCAGGTCGAAGAACTCGATACGGCCGGCCAGCAGGTAGGACTCGGCCAGTGCGGCCGCGACGGTCTGACGGGCTGGGTTCGCCGTCTCTGGGAGGAGAGCGCAACCCAGACGGGCATGCTCCAGGATCGCCGGATGTAGCACGGCAGGGGCGACGGACCAGTACAGGTGCCGGTGCGCGCGGGTGACAGCCTCGAAATCGCTACCGACAGTCGCTGGCTGTGTTGT
This sequence comes from Streptomyces sp. NRRL WC-3618, assembly GCF_001280005.1. Classification (GTDB taxonomy): domain Bacteria; phylum Actinomycetota; class Actinomycetes; order Streptomycetales; family Streptomycetaceae; genus Streptomyces. The sequence goes on from NZ_LGDW01000404.1 coordinate 38,220, forward strand.
GGCTCCGCCTTGAGCGGGGACGGAAGCCAGCCTGGCTCCGGCGAGGGGTGCTCGGGGGGCGCTGCCGGTCGCGGTGCTGGGCTGGGTCCGTGTGCTTCCCCACGGAGGTGTGAATCCGAGGTCTTCCATGCTCTGCCCCAAGAGGTGGGTCAGGACCTGGTGCACATCGGGCTGCGGCCAGGGCGGTGAAGCGGATTCCCAGCGCCGGATCTGCCGGACGCCGACAGCCAGACCCCTGATGCCGAGGCTTGGCGCCACCTTGGTGATGGCGTCGGCCAAGGCTTGCTGGGAGTTGTATCCGGCAGCCAGACGGGCCGCTTTGAGTCTGATGTTGCCTGCGGGACGCGCCATGGATCTCCTCCGGGGCGAGCTCTCGTCAGAGAGCGACATGCGATGTCCTCATGGTGGCGCAAACACACCCACCCGAGAGCAACAAGGTCCCGTACAAGTCCTCTTGATGGCCTGTCAGAGTCCTCGAATAGGACCTCACGGGTCAGCATGATGTCACCACGTCACTGCGAAGCCACGTCTCACCACGGTGCTCTGCGCCGCAGAGCGGCGGGGCTGAAGACCCGGGGGCCTGCACAACCCCGTGCCCGGTTGTCGCAGTGCTGCCAAGCGCCGCCCCGCCCGCACTCCCCGAGCGGGGGGCGGTACCCGCCGGTCTCCGGGGGTTGTTCGAGTACATCCAGCGCACAGGAAGGATCAGCCATGCCTCAAGCCAGGCGAGAGAAGAAGGACCACCTGATCTACGCGGACGTCGTGGACTCCAAGTCCAAGGCAGGCGTGTGGATGGGGGAGCGAGCCTCCTTCCAGGAGAAGCAGGGCCGCATCATCGAGGCGCTCAAGGAGCGCAACGACTGGGTCGAGCTCAAGAACGCGATCATGGTCATCGGTACCGACCCGGCGGGCATCACGGTCATCGCGCCGAACCCGACGCTGCCCGGTGTGATCGTCCTCGCCGACGGTGGTTCCCCGGCCACTTCCGCGAAGCTCCAGGCCGCGGCCGAGGAGAAGGTCCGTGAGGTCATGGGTGAACTCGGGATCGTCGAAGAGGAAACGGCGGCCTGACCACCATGGCCGTCCCCCGGATCCTGTGGGGGAAGTACTTTCAGTACGAGCGGGACGGGGAAGCGGTTCTCCTCGATCCGGTTGCGCTGGACAGTGTGTTCATCGACTCCGGTGAGGTCCACGACCTCGCCGGGGTCCCCCCGACCGCGACTCATGAAGCCCTTGCCGGGCTCGGCTTCACCCCCGGCGGCCCCGTGGCCGACCGGCGCGAAGCGCTCCGTGACCGACTTCGATTCCTCGGCCTGGACGCCAGCCCCTCTCGCATCAGCGGTCTGCGCGTGGTGCTCACCGACCGCTGCAACATGGCGTGTACCTACTGCTTCGTCGATACGAACACCGGCAAGCCGGACATGACGAAGGAAGAGCTCTCGGCGGGCCTGGAGTTCCTGTTCGAGCAGAATGCCGGGCAGGAAGAGGTGTCCATCCAGTGGTTCGGCGGCGAGCCGACCATCCGCTTCGACCTCATGCAGTACGGCGACCAGCTCGCCGACACTCTCGCCGACCGCTACGACGTGGCGAGGGTGCGGCGCACAGTCGTCACCAACGGTGCCCGCCTGACCGACGATGCCCTCGACCACTTCGTCGCGTACGAGTACGGAGTCGGCATCTCCATTGATGGCCCTCCGGGCATCAACTCCGCGCACCGCCTTCTGCTCGGCGGCCAGCCCGCGGACGACCGGATTCGTCGTAACGTCGCCCGGTTCATCGAGGCCGATGGGCTGCATGTGGGCTGCAACCTCACCCCGACGGCCGCGAACATCGGACGCCTCGCCGAGACCGTCCGGTGGATCATCGATGACCTGGGGCTGAAGTTCATCTACGTCAACACGCCCATCCCTACCGCGGGCCGCTGGCAGGTCAACGGTGCCGACCTGGCGCGCGAGTTGTACGAGGCCCGGCTGAGCGCTCTGGCACGGGGCGGGATGCTGTTCTCCGTTCTGGACCGCGCCTTCCAGGCCCTGGACACCCGCCGGCCGATGCTGTTCGACCACATGCAGGGCGACCGCAGCCTGAACGCCGCCCTGCTGCCCGGCAGCCGGGTCAGCCTGTGCGACATCAACTTCACCGAGCCGTCGTTCCTGCGCACCCTCGATGAGGTGCGAGCCGGTCCGGACAGCCTGACCGGCGTGGCGAAGAGGGTCGCTCCCATCCCCGAGTGCGGGAACTGCCCGGCACTCGCGATCTGTGGCGGCCCGTCCCGCAACGAGCAGGCCCTCATCGGCGGCGATACCCCGGACCCCGAGATGTGCGCGTTCTACACGAGCACCGTGGAGATCGCTCTGTGGGACAACACGGGGGTGCAATGAGCGCCCACGTTCGCACGGCCCTGATCTCCACGGCAGGGCACTGCAAGGTGGCCTGCGGCTTCTGTTTCCGTGCCGACCGCGCTCACGGCTTCCTCGACACCGCGACCTACACCCGCACCCTGTCGCGGCTGAAGGAGACGGGCGTGGACGGGGTATGCCTGACCGGCGGCGAACCGACCCACCACCCGCAGCTCAGGCAACTCGTACGGCTGGCCCGCCAGTTCGGTATGTCGGTGTCGATGGTGACCTCAGCCCGTGCCGTGGCCGAGGTCGTCGCCCTCTCCACGGTGGCGCATCTGCTGGCCAACGTGACCGTCTCCGCCGACTCACAAGGAGCGATGCTGCTGGGACGCACTACCCGCACAGCGGCTTCGGCCATCGACACGCTGCGCGCGATCAGCACCGAGACGAAGATCCTGCACGTCACCTGCTGGGGCCTGAGCGACAGCGAGTGCCAGGAGCTGGCCGGCCTCGTATATGACGCAGGAGCGGAGGTCCAGTTCAGCCCGGTCGTCCTCGACGAGCGCGCCCTGCGCCGCGACGGCAAGTCGGTGCACGACTATCTGGTCCAGCAACATCTCGACGCCGACGTGCTGGGCCGCTACTTCAATCTGTCCGACCGGTACCGGGAGTACCTCGGCGAGCTGCGGGATCTTCAGCTGCCCGCCGCAGGGGGCGAGCGCTGGTCGTGCCGCTCGGCGACCGCCTACGTGTCCGCTGACGGGCACATGCGGCGCTGTCCCTACGGCCAGGCGTCTGTCAGTGTCCACTCGCCCCGTGCCGAGATCAGACAGTTCCTGACCGCTCCGGCGCAGGACCGGGTGACCCCGGACTGCGCTGCCATCTGCCGCCCCTCCGCCGCGTCCGACGAACGCAGTGCGTCGTGTGCCGCGCAGGCGTGAGGGCGGCCCAACACACACGACTCCAAGGACCGCTCTATGACGATCACGACACCTGACGACTTCACCCACCGATGGCGGCAGCCGCCGAATTTCCCGCTGGACGCTCGCTTCGACTACACGTTCCTGCCCGCCGTCGATGTCCTGGATCACGTCCGCAAAGACGAGGAGGTCCGGTTCACCATCCTCGGGGACGACGACTGGCAGGTGCGTATGGACCGCACCGTTGCCTTCCGTGCCGCCCCGCTCGATGAGATCGTGACCTGGCCGTTCCGGCTGGTGCACTTCAATCTCGGTCGCTTCTACGACGACCTCCTGAATGGCTTCCAGGAGGAGGTAATGGTCCCCTGGCGCACACACCTGTCCGCCCAGGGCTTCACCTGGCAGCGTCTGGCGCCCATCCTGTTCCTGTCCACCGAGGGCGCGTCCTCGACGTACCACAATGACAACTCGCACGGGCTGGTCTGGCAGGTCCACGGTGCCAAGACGTTCCACAGCTACCTCGACCCTGACCGGCATCTGTCGGCCTACGCCGCAGTCATCGGCGAGACGACCGGCGAGGAGCCGCCCGAGCACGATGCGGCCGATCGCCACTCCGTCACCATGCGGCCCGGAGACCAGCTGTGGAGCCACGCTCTGACACCCCATTGGGTCACCACTGAGTCGGAGCTCGCCATGAGCGTCACCCTCTCCCACGGCGGCCTGAACCACCAGGGCCTCTTTTCCGAGCGGGAGTTGGCACTGCGGGCCTACTGGGACAAGAACCCCTCCGAGGCGTGGATGCACGACCTGCGCAATGTCCGCTACTGAGACGGCGTCCCACGACACGAGGCTCCTGCCCCGTGTCGTGGGACGCAGCCACAACCGGGTTACGGAGTAAGCCGGTTCGGCCCGCGGAACAGGAAGGTCGCCTCGCGAATCGAGTCCAGGCCGAGCATGACCATCAGCACCCGGCCGAGGCCCATGCCGAGGCCCCCGTGCGGCGGGCACCCGTACCGGAACGCGTTCAGGTAGTCCTGCATCGGCTCCGGGCTCATGCCCTTCTCGGCGGCCTGCTTCAGCAGCACGTCGTACCGGTGCTCGCGCTGCGCGCCGGTGGTGACCTCCAGGCCCTTCCAGAGCAGGTCGAAGCTCAAGGTCACACTTGAGTCGTCGGCAGGCCGCATGTGGTAGAAGGGCCGGATGCCGACCGGGTAGTGCGTGATGAACACGAAGTCGTGTCCGGTGGCCTCCTTGATGTGGGCCGAGATGCTCCGCTCGCCCTCCGGGTCCAGGTCTTCCTTGACCCCTGCGGGGTCCCAGCCGCCCTTCCGCAGGATCTCGTGGGCCTCGGCCATGGTGATGCGGGGAAAGGGCGTCGTGGGGACGGTGACCTCGACGCCGAAGTGTTCGGCGATCGCCTCGCCGTGCGTGTCGGCGACCTTGGCGATGGCGTGGGCGAGCATCTGCTCCTCGAACGCCATGACGTCCTCGACGCCGTCGATCCAGGCCAGCTCGACGTCGACGCCGGTGAACTCGGTGGCGTGGCGGGAGGTGAACGACGGCTCGGCGCGGAAGACCGGCCCGATCTCGAAGATCTTGTCGACGCCGGCCGCGATCGCCATCTGCTTGAAGAACTGCGGCGACTGCGCCAGATAGGCGTTGCGGCCGAAGTAGCCGAGCTTGAAAACTTCCGCGCCGGACTCCGAGGCGGTGCCCATGAGCTTGGGGGTGTGCATCTCAGTGGCGCCCTGCGCGTAGGCGTACTCGCGCATGCCCTGTTCCAGGGTGGTCTGCACGGCGAACATCAGCTGGGTGGCGGGGCGGCGGCGCACGTCCAGGAAGCGCCAGTCCAACCGCTGCTCCAGGCCGGTGTGGTCGTCGATCGGCAGCGGCGTGGCGGCCCTGTTGAGGATTTCAACCGCCTCGGGGATGATCTCCAAGCCTCCGAGTTTGACCTGGGCGGCGTCGACGACACGGCCGGTGATACGGACGGCGGACTCGGGGGTGAGGGCTTCGAGTTGGGCCTCCAATGGCCCTTCGTCGCGCTTGTGGGTCACCTGCACCATGCCGGTGCTGTCCCGCACGACGACGAACTGCATCTTGCGCTGCAGGCGGAGGGTGTTCACCCATCCGCAGACGGAAACGGTACGGCCGACGTGTTCTCGCAGGTCGGAGACGTGTACGCGGCTGTGGATCATTGCGGTCCTCCGAAGGACATCGTCATGATCCCTTGGGAGTGCGGGCGAGAAGGGCAACTCGCGGTACCACCGCACTTTCGCCGCCACAGAGTGGCGGCCTCATTCAGGCCCGGTGACGGGGGCCGGCCGGCGGGGCATTGGACCACCAAGCGGGGTCGTTCCTCCCCGCGCTCAGGAGGGTCTTCGCCTCGGAGCGCGAGACCGCCTTCCCAGCTTCCGGCGGCTCTCTCTGCTCGCGTGATCCGTGGCTACTCGTCTCCGTCAACGCGTTGCCAGAAGGATACGGAGCGTGTGCTGGCGGTGGCAATCAAGAAACTCATTCGTGTAGGGGAGAACCTGCCGTGAGCGTGGCCGTGCGACGGGCGGTGGTCGCCGATTGCTGAGGAGCTCGCCCGGATCCGCCAGCTATCGCTGACGTGCCGACGAGCCTTGGACTACGCCGAGGGATCTGCCGCACGGTCCCTGGATCAAGGATTGCCAGGAAGCCTTCGCCGCTCTGCTCGGTGACCATGACACGGTCGCCGCGTTCGTGGCCGATGCCCGCACCAGGTCGCCTGGCTGTCGGCGCGGTGGGGCTTCTTCTGCCTCGGCTTTCAGGCCCCGCCAGCAGCAAGCCGTTTCGCCGCTGCGGATGTAAATCCCGTAGCCGTCGCGTACCTAAGCAAGGAGCCCCGGATGCACGGTCCGGGGCTCCTTCGTTGGCCTGGCTGCTAAGCAGACGGCAGGCCGTCGATCTGGCCCTGGAGCCGGACGATGTCCCCCTCCGCCTTGGCGAGGCGGGTGCGGATCTTGTCGACCACGTTGTCCGGGGCCTTGGCCAGGAACGCCTCGTTTCCGAGCTTGCCCGTCGCCTGGGCCTTCTCCTTCTCGGCCGCCGCGAGGTCCTTCGCGAGACGCTTACGCTCGGCCGCGACGTCGATCGTGCCGGACAGGTCGAGTGCGACCGTGGCGCCGGCGACGGGGAGAGTCGCAGTGGCGTTGAAGTCGTCGCCTTCCGCTTGGAGGCGCAGGAGTTGGCGGATGGCGGCTTCATGGGCGGCGAGCTGAGTGCCCGACAGGTCCAGGCGGGCCGGGACCTTCTGGCCCGGCTGCAGACCCTGGTCGGAACGGAAGCGGCGGACCTCCGTGATCACCCTCTGGAGGTTCTCGATCTCTGCCTCGGCCGCCGGGTCGCGGAATCCGCCCGGGGCGTCAGCCCCAGGAACAGACACAGTCGTCGGCCAGTCGGCGATCACGATGGATTCGCCGCCGGTCAGTGTCGTCCAGAGGCTCTCGGTGACGAACGGGACGACCGGGTGGAGAAGGCGCAGGGTGACGTCGAGGACCTCGCCCAGCACGCGGCCGGAGACCTTCGCCTGCTCGCCGCCCTCGAAGAAGGTCGTCTTCGACAGCTCGACGAACCAGTCGAAGACCTCGTCCCACGCGAAGTGGTAGAGGGAGTCGGCGAGCTTCGCGAACTGGTAGTCGTCGTAGTACGCGTCCGCCTCGGCGACGGTCGCGTTGAGCCGGGACAGGATCCACCGGTCCGTGGCCGAGAGCTTCTCGACGGGCGGGAGGTCGCCCTCGATCGTGGCGCCGTTCATGAGCGCGAAGCGCGTGGCGTTCCAGATCTTGTTGGCGAAGTTCCGGGACGCCTGGACCCAGTCCTCGCCGATCGGCACGTCCGTACCGGGGTTGGCGCCCTTGGCCAGGGTGAAGCGGACGGCGTCCGAGCCGTACTTGTCCATCCAGTCCAGCGGGTTCACGGTGTTGCCGAACGACTTCGACATCTTCTTGCCGAACTCGTCGCGGACCATGCCGTGGAACGCGATGGTGCGGAACGGCACTTCGCCGTCCATGGCGTAGAGGCCGAACATCATCATCCGGGCGACCCAGAAGAACATGAGGTCGTAGCCGGTGACGAGAACGGAGTTCGGATAGAACTTCTCGAGGTCTGGGGTCTGTTCCGGCCAGCCGAGGGTGGAGAAGGGCCACAGGCCGGAGGAGAACCAGGTGTCGAGGACGTCCGTGTCCTGGGTCCAGCCCTCGCCGGTCGGCGGCTGATCGTCGGGGCCGACGCAGACCGTCTCGCCGTTCGGGCCGTGCCAGACCGGGATGCGGTGGCCCCACCACAACTGCCGTGAGATACACCAGTCGTTGAGGTTGTCGACCCAGTCGAAGTACCGCTGGGACATGTCAGCGGGGTGGATGTTCACGCGTCCGTCGCGGACCGCGTCCCCGGCCGCCTTGGCGAGCGTCTCGACCTTGACCCACCACTGCAGGGACAGACGCGGTTCCAGCGTCGTCTTGCAGCGCGAGCAGTGGCCCACCGAGTGGACGTACGGGCGCTTCTCGGCGACGATCCGGCCGTCGGCGCGCAACGCGGCGACGATCGCGGAGCGGGCCTCGAAACGGTCCAGGCCCTGGAACGGACCGTGCACCGTGATGACGCCGCGCTCGTCCATGACGGTCAGCGACTCCAGGTCGTGCCGCTGGCCGATGGCGAAGTCGTTCGGGTCGTGGGCGGGCGTCACCTTGACCGCGCCGGTGCCGAACTCGGGGTCGACGTGGGTGTCCGCGACGACCGGGATGGAGCGGTCCGTCAGCGGCAGCTTGATCTGCCGGCCGATGAGATGCGCGTACCGCTCGTCGTCCGGGTGGACCGCGATCGCGGTGTCGCCGAGCATCGTCTCGGCACGGGTCGTCGCGACGACGAGAGTCTCGTCGCCCTCGCCGTACTTGATGGAGACGAGCTCGCCGTCGTCGTCCTGGTAGTCGACCTCGATGTCCGAGATGGCCGTCAGACAGCGCGGGCACCAGTTGATGATGCGCTCGGCGCGGTAGATCAGGCCGTCGTCGAACATCTTCTTGAAAACGGTCTGGACAGCCCTGGAGAGACCCTCGTCCATGGTGAAGCGGTCGCGGCTCCAGGCGACACCGTTGCCGAGGCGCTTCATCTGGCCGGCGATCTGACCGCCGGACTCGGCCTTCCACTGCCAGACACGGTCGACGAACGCCTCACGGCCGAGGTCGTGGCGGGACTTGCCCTCCTTGGCGAGCTCGCGCTCGACCACGTTCTGCGTGGCGATTCCGGCGTGGTCCATGCCGGGCTGCCACAGCGTCTCGTAGCCCTGCATGCGCTTGCGGCGGGTCAGGGCGTCGATCAACGTGTGCTCGAAGGCGTGGCCCAGGTGGAGGGAGCCGGTGACGTTCGGCGGCGGGATGACGATGGTGTACGCGGGCTTGTCGCTCTTCGCGTCGGCCTCGAAGTAACCCCGGTCTACCCAGCGCTCGTACAACATCCCCTCTACCTCGGCCGGCGCGTACTGAGTCGGCAGTTCGGGGGAGCTGTTCGGCCCACTGTCGGGGCGCTGAGTGTTGTCGGTCACGACGGCAATTCTAGGGGCCCGGGGTCTCTTCCCTCGCCGGACTTTCTCTCCGCTCGCGGGCCGTAGCCAGGGCATGAGAGCGGCCGCACGAAGGCAATCAAGTGTGACCAAGAACGCTCTCGTGCGGCCGCGCGCCAGCCTACCCTTCTGAGGATCCCCGTGCGGAGCCCGCTCGCAGGATGGCGGCGCAGGTCGTTGAGGGACTACAAACGGGCTGACCCCGGTGGTCGGTCGCAGTTCAGTCGGTCATGAACCGATCCCAGTACCCCCGAGGAAACTCGGACGGGTCGGTACTTCGCGCAGATCCCTGCAGTAGCTGGCCCTCCTGGGGATCGACGACAGATGCCGTCTCAGGGACGGGTTCCGTCGTCCGTGGCAACGGCGGATGGCCGAACGAGCCTTCTGCTGAACGGCGGTCAGGGTTCACGAGGCACCTCGGGTTGCTTGACGCAGGTCCACTTGGACCCGTCCCCATACTGCAGGTTCCCCCGCGACTCCACCCCGTTGGTGGCAATCGCGTAACCGCATCCTTCGAGACGGTAGTTCTGGCGGCCGTCCCTGGAAGTCGAGTTGCAGCCGACCGTGAAGGCGGTGTCGTTGATCTGGCTGCCGTGGTTATCTCGGCGAAGACATCGGCGGGGAAGCCGTCGCCCCGCCAGACGTACGACGCCGCCCCTCAGGCCCCCGCCCCCACCCCCGCGCTGTCGCGCAAAAACCCCGCGAAGGCCAAGGCGGCCGGAGTCAGCACATGGTCGCTCATGCGCACGAGAAGGATGCGCCGCACCGGAGCAGGAGGCTGTAGCGGCAGGATGCTGACGCCGCCTCGGATGCCCTCCAGGGCCAGGGTGGGGGCGAGGGCGACGCCGATGCCGGCGGCGACCATGGCCTGGGCCTCCTGGTAGTCGTGGGCCTCGTAGGCGATCTGGGGCTCGAAACCGGCCGCGTGGCAGCTGCGGGCGAGGGCCTCTGCCACCGGGTGGTTCTCGGCGCGGGTGATCCAGGGGTCGTTCGCGAAGTCGGCGAGGGAGGCCGAGGGGCGGCCGGCGAGTGGGTGGTCGTTGCTGACGAGGAGGGTCGGGGGGTCGTCGGCGAGTGGCGTGACGACGATGTCCTGGCGGTCGATGCGGTTCCAGTCGTAGTCCCACATCAGGGACAGCTCGATCTCCCGGTTCTCCAGCATCGCCCACAGGCCCGCGATACGGGCGCTGCGCACCGCCAGCCGTATGTCCGGATGCGCTTCCCGGAAGGCGATCACGGCCCGGGGGAGGAGGGAGGCGCCGACGGTGGGGAAGGTGCCGACCCGCAGGGTGCCCGCGCGCAGGCCCGCGAAGTCGGCGAGTTCGTTCTCCGCGGCCGTCAGCTCGCGCTCGATCCGCGCCCCGCGTTCGGCCAGGGCGCGGCCCGCGTCGGTGACGGTGACCCCTCGCGCATGGCGCTCCAGCAGGGGCTGCCCTGCTTCCGCCTCCAGGCGGCTGACCTGCTGGGACACCGCTGACGGCGTGTAGTTGAGGGCCCGTGCGGTCGCGGTGACCGAGCCCCGGCGGGCGACCTCGGTGAAGAGCAGGATGCGCCGGACGTCGAGCACCACGTTACCTCCAGCGTTAATTACAGCTTAATGCCCATGCAGATTTCCGAGATTGTACTTCACGCTCTCCGCCCCCACTGTGGATCGCACCCCACGGAAGTGCCGTCGGGCGGGGTTTCGTAAGGAGTCTGTTGTGTTGCGTCTGCAGGGCGAGATGATCCGCGGCGGGACCAGCAAGTGCTGGATCTTCGACCACCAGGACGTGGTGGCGACCGGCGTGGACGTCGACACCCTCCTGCTCGCCGCCTACAACGCCGCCGACCCGCGCCAGATCGACGGCGTCGGCGGTGCCTCGTCCACCACTTCCAAGGCCGCGATCGTCCGGGCCTCGGACGAGCCGGGCGTCGACGTCGAGTACGCCTTCGCGCAGGTCGGCATCGGTGACGCGCGGGTCGAGTGGGCCAGCAACTGCGGCAACTGCGCCACCGCCGTCGCCCTGTACGCCGTACACAACGGCCTAGTACCGATCACGTCGGAGACCACCAGGGTGCGGATGCGCAACGTCAACACCGGAGCCCGACTGACCGGCGCCATCCCCACCCCCGGCCGTACGGCCCCTGACGAGGGCACGGCCTCGGTGCCGGGCACCGCCGCGCTCGGTGTGCCGGTCCTGCTCGGCTTCGAGGACCCGGCGGGTTCGACGACGGGTCGCGCCCTGCCGACGGGCCGCGCCGTGGACACCCTGACCGGCCCGGCCGGCCGGATCGAGGTGTCTCTGGTCGACGCCGGAGCCCCGGCCGCGCTGTTCGAGGCCAAGGCGTTCGGCCTCCAGGGCACCGAGTCCCTGACCGAGTTCGCCGCAGCGCTGCCCGCGCTCACCGTGCTGCGCCGGCAGGCCGCCCTGGCCATGGGGCTGGTCAAGGAGGAGGATCCCGTCAGCCACGCCGTGCCGAAGGTCGGCGTCGTCGCCCGCCCCGCCGCCTACCGCACCACCGACGGCATCCCGGTCGCCCCGGACGAGTACGACCTGGCCGTCCGCATGGTCTCCATGCACGCCCCGCACCCGGCGATCGGTCTCACCTCGGCCGTCGCGCTGGCCACCGCTGCCGCCACCCCCGGCACCCTCGCCCACCGCGTCGCCCGGCAGACCGCCGACGGCACGCTGCGCCTGGGCACCCCGGCCGGTGTCATCACCGCCCGAGCCGTCCCCGCGGCGGACGGCACGTCTCCCACGGTGCTGCTGCACCGCGCCGCCCGCCGTATCGCCCGAGCCGAACTCCTCGTTCCCGTCCTGGAAGGACGCCCCGCATGAGCCGCAACGACGCCGCCACCCCGGGCACCGTCACCGCTCCACCCGGCCGAATCCGCCGAATGCTGTCCCTGCTGTACGTCCAGTGCCTGATCGGTGTCCTCGCCGGAGCTGCCGTCGGCTGGCTGTGGCCGTCGTTCGGAGCCGAGCTGAAGCCCCTGGGGGACGGCTTCATCGCGCTCGTACGCATGATGATCGCGCCGGTCATCTTCTGTACGGTCGTCCACGGCATCGCCTCCATGGGCAGCGCGCGTGCCGTCGGCCGGGTCAGTCTCAAGGCGCTGATCTACTTCGAGGTCCTGACCACCGTCGCCATGGTGATCGGCCTGGTCGTCGTCAACGTCGTCCAGCCCGGCAGCGGACTGCACGTCGATCCCTCCACCCTCTCCACCGAGGGCCTGCCGCCGGCGGCGACCGAGAGCCACGAGAGTGTCGCCGCCTTCATTCTGTCCACCATTCCGGACACCCTGGCGAGCGCGCTGACCGGCCACGAGATCCTGCCGGTGCTTCTGGTCTCGGTCCTGTTCGGCTTCGGCCTGAACGCCGCCGGCGAGGCGGGTGCGGGGATAACCCGGGGCGTCGAGAACCTGTCCAAGGTCCTGTTCACGCTCATCCGCTGGCTCATGCGGCTGGCCCCGATCGGCGCCTTCGGCTCCATGGCCTTCACCATCGGCAACTACGGTCTGGACACCCTGCGCCACCTCTTTCTGCTGGTCGGCTCCTTCTGGCTCACCGCCCTGTTCTTCGTCCTGGTCGTCCTCGGCTCGGTCATGCGTCTCAACGGCCTGCGCCTGCTGCCCTTCCTCCGCTACATCAAGGAGGAGCTGCTGATCGTCCTCGGCACCTCGTCCAGCGAGCCGGTGCTGCCGCGAATGATGGCCAAACTGGAGTACGCCGGCGCCTCCAAGCCGGTCGTGGGGATCACGCTGCCCGCCGGATACTCCTTCAACCTCGACGGCACCGCGATCTACCTGACCATGGGCTCGGTCTTCCTCGCGCAGGCCCTTGGCATCGACCTCAGCCTCACCCAGCAACTGTCGATGCTCGCCGTCATGCTGCTCACGTCCAAGGGCGCCGCCGGCGTCACCGGCTCCGGCTTCATCGCCCTGGCGGCCACGCTCAGCGCCGTACCGCACGTGCCCGTCGCCGCCCTGGCCCTCATCTTCGGCATCGACCGCTTCATGTCCGAGGCCCGTGCCCTGACCAGCGTCGTGGGCAACGGCGTCGCCACCCTGGCGGTGGCCAAGTGGGAGGGGCAGCTCGACGTGGACCGGGCCAGGGCCGTCCTGCGTGGCGAGATCCCGTTTACCGCCGACTCCGAGACCGACCGCGTCCATGAGCCGCAAGGTGACCCGCAGTCGCCGGCCGACACGGCGACACCCAGCGCGAAGCTCGACGAGACCGACGAGACCGACGAGAGCGAGGCGGCCGACCCGAAGTCGGTGGCCGGATCGGACCGTGACCCCGTGCCCACCGCCGGCTGACGCCTCCCACACCAACGCGGCCGGTCCGGGGCCTGTACTCCGGACCGGCCTCTTTGTCGCGATCGGACACCAGCGAAGAGCTGACCGACCGATCCTGCCGCCCGGACGCCGCACAACGGCAATCGCCGAAGCCGTCCACACCATCAACTGCCCCCACCCGCACTCCTCTTACCCCCGGTCGCTACCTTGGCCGCCATGACCCGCACCCCCCAAAACGACCAGTCTCCCCACCACACGAACCACCCCCACCCCCTCACCGGCAAGGTCGTCGTGGTGACCGGCGCGGCCCGGGGACAGGGTGCCGCCGAGGCCGAGGCGCTCGCCCGCGCCGGAGCCACGGTGATCGCAACCGACGTACACCCGGGCGGAGTTGACGACTGCCGGAAGCTGGACGTCGCCGCCGAGGCCGACTGGGCCGCGCTCGCCGCCGAGCTCCGTGACACGTACGGCCATGTCCACGGCCTCGTCAACAACGCGGGCGTCATCCGGCGGGACCGCCTCGGCGACGTACGCCCCGACGACTTCGCGTACGTGCAGTCGGTGAACACCACCGGGCCGCTGCTCGGCATCCAGTACCTCGCGCCGCTGATGCCGCCCGGCTCGTCCATCGTGAACATCGGGTCGTCCGCCGCACTCACCGCCTACTACCCGGTGGCGTACACCGCCAGCAAGTGGGCCTTGCGAGGCGTGTCCAAGATCGCGGCAACGGAGTTGGGCCCGCGCGGTATCCGTGTGAACACGGTTCACCCGGGTTACATCGAGACCGAGATGACCGCGGCCGCCACCCCGGCGTTCCGGGAAGCGATGTTCCGGGAGACCCCGCTCGGCCGCAGCGGCACCGTCGACGACATCGCGCCCCTCGTCGTCTTCCTCCTCTCCGACGCGTCCTCCTTCATCACCGGAGCGGAGATCCCGGTGGACGGAGGCCTCACCGTGCACGGCGGAGTCAAGTCGATCTCGGACGCGATGCGGCCGGCGTCGGTGCCGGTGCCGGGGTCGAGGTCGGGACCGGAGTAGCCCACCGTCGGGTGAGACCGGCCCATGGCCCGTGGTGCCGGGCCGCTGTCAGGCGCTCACCGCTGCCCGGCCCCCCGTCTTGATGAGCGGCGCGTCTCGCGTGAACGGCCGGAACCCGACGCCGTAGTACAGCCCGCGCGCCTTGGGATGCCCCGGCGCGCCCAGGCAGGCGACCGTCATGTGGGTGGCCCCGGCCGCCCGCGCCAGGTGCATGCCGTGCAGCAGCATCGCCCTGCCCAGCCCGAGCCGCCGGAAGTCCGGATGCGTGCCGACCGGCTCGAATTCGGCGGTCCTGTTCATCTCGTCGAGCCACATGATGGTCGACGCGGCCATCGTGCCGTCCGGCGCCTGGACCAGGACGTGCAGGTCACCGCGGTACGGCGGTGTCCGCCTGACGCACTCGTAGGCCTCGGTCGAGTACGGCGACGGAGCCCAGGCGTCGACATGGGCCTGGACCACGGCCGCCGCACCGGCCTCGTCGGCGGTGCGGAACCGGAAGCCGTCCGGCAGCACCGGTCGCTCCAGGTCGTCGAGGTCGCGCTGGTTGAGCTGGGTCCAGGAGCCGGTTTCGCCGAGCGCCGCCGTGTCGGTCTCGTAGCCGTGGGTGGCCCATCGGCTCAGGGCGAACTCGTCGGCCGACACCGGCAGCACCGTGCGCTCGAGACCGGCCGCCACGCTGTCGTACCAGGCGATCACCTCGTCCACCAGCTCACCGTGGTCGGGGTGGACCTGGTGGGCCAGATAGGCGCCGGTGACATCCTTGACCGACCCGTCGCTCCGCCGCACCCGGTGCGGCAGCTGGGCCCAGCCCCACGCGACCAGTTCGCCACCGGAGAACCACAGCCGGCGCAGCCGGCTCCCGCTCTCGTACGGGTGCCCTCTGCCCCAGTTCCAGGCCAGCTCGCCGTACGACGCGTCGGCGTTCACCAGATCGGGGCGCACGGCGGTGACGCGCTGCGCCAGGCCCTGCATGAGCCGCACGTCCGTGGCGGTCAGGAGCTCGGAGTCATCCATGGTGCGTCACTGTGCCAGGGCCCCGCGAAGCCATCGAGCTATTTTCCGTGGCACCCCTCATAGGCGGCCCCCGACCCGCACCAGCAGGCCGCCCCCCGCTGCGGAGGCCACCCCACGGCGAGTCCTCGGGCCGCGAGCGTCGTCGCGTACTGCGGCAGCAGCTCCGTCTCCCCCGGAGACGCCCCCTCCGAGGCCGCGAACGCCTCGTAGGAAGGCACTGTCCCGGTGACGATCCCCAGGTTCGCCGTGCCGGAAGCCGCCAGCTCCCGCAGCGAGGCCTCTATCGTCGCCAGGTGGTCGTCGTGCGAGGGGTACTCGTCCGCCAGGGCCGGATACGCGGCGACCAGCTCCGCCAGTTCGTCCGCCGGCCAGTGCAGCACCGCCACCGGGAAGGGGCGGGACAGCGCCTGCCGGAACGCGCCCAACTCCGCACGCAGCCGCGAGATCTCCGCCTTCAGCTCCGCCGGATTGTCGGAGCCGAGGGACCAGACCCTCTTCGGGTCGTGGAGCTCGTCCAGCGACACCGGCGACGAGTGCACGGAGTCCGCGAGCCGGTCCCAGTCGTCGTGGGCCACGCCCAGCATCCGGCGGACGCGGTGGCGGCCGTAGAGAACGGGGTGGGTCGAGTACGGGGGTTCCTGCGCGTCCGAGACCAGCAGGCGGGCCGCCTCCGTGAACGTCTCGTGCGCCGCCTCCAACTCGTCGTGCGCCTCCAGGGACTCCGCGACGATCACCCAGGGGGCGGGGTCGCGGGGGCCGGCCGCGCGGACGCCGTCGATGATCGCGCGGGCCTCCGCCTCGTGGCCGTACTCCCACAGGTTCGATGCCTTGAGGGCCCGTACGAGATGGGGGTTGTCCAGGTCGGTCGGGGACTGGAGCAGACGGTCGTACAGGGCTGTCGCGGCGGGGCGGTCGCCGGCCAGTTCCCAGTGGGCCGAGGCCTGCACCAGCAGGTGTTCGGCGTCCTCGGGGTAGAGGCCGGCGGTCCGCTCCAGGCGGGCCGCTTCGGCGATGTGGTCGACGTTTTCCTCGGGCGTGTCGGGGCGCATGGGATCACCGTACTGCTGACGACCGACAATGAAGAGAGACGGTCGGCACACTGCCGCGGGAGCGGTGGTGGGGGAGGGAAGCCGCCTGGCCCGGGGGCCTGACCTCCTCGGTGACTCAGCCCCGGTGACTCAGATCGTCACCCCGTCCACCTGCAAGGTCTGCACCGCGCCCGCCGCGAACGGCACGGCCACCGTCTTGCCGCTCAGGAACCTGTCCGAGCGGGCCGTGTAGAGGTCGCCGCCGCCACCTGTCACCGTGTTCCAGCGGGGGACCACGCCGCCCGAACCGCCCGTCACCGTGGCGAAGTTGCCGAGGTTGAAGGTCAGGGTCTGGGCCGAGGAGGACGTGTTCAGGGCGACGATCACCAGGCGCTTCGCGCTCGCGTCGTACGCCGCCACCGCGTAGTCGACGCCCGTGTCGAGGATCGTCATGCCGGGGCGGATGTGGCGGCTGAACTGGGCCATCACATAGTGCTTCGTCTGGACGGTCGTCGGCTGGAGGGTCTTCTCGTCGTAGGCGACCATCGCCCAGCCCGCCGTCGGGTCCATGACCTGCCAGTACACCCAGGCCGTGGGGTGCAGCCAGCGGAAGTCCATGAGGAGGTTCGACGCCAGGGTGCGGCCGGTCCCGTCCTTGTCGCCCGTCTCCGAGTTCCACAGCTTCTTGCCGGACGTCGTCACCACGTCCGTGTAGAGCAGGTCGCGGCGGCCCCCCGAACCCTGGTAGCCGTGCACGTTGACCTGGCCGACCAGGGCCTTCGTCGACGAACCGAAGGCCGCCCAGGTCGAGCGGGCGGTGTCGATGTTCGTCTCGTCCGACGCCGAGATCCTGATCCCCGTCAGGCCCCGCTTGTCCAACTCGCTTCTCATGAACGGGAGTACGGCGGCCTGGACCGAGGCGTCCATGTGGCAGCCCTCCTGCGTGCCGGTGGACGTCCACCAGTTCGCCGAGGGCTCGTTGAAGGGGTCCACCGTCGCGAAGTTCACGCCCCAGTTGTTCTTGGCGCGGAGGGCCACGGCGGCCAGGTGCGAGGCGTGCTGGCGGTAGTTCCACGTCGTGAGGTTGTTGCCGCCGCCCGAGGCGCCCGACGGATTGTGGTTCGCACACATCCACCACATCGGCGAGTTGGCGAACAGCTCGGTCGTCGCCCCGCGTGCCACCGCCTTCGTCAGCGCCGCCCGCTGCTTGGCGTCCGCCGACCAGTTCCACGCCGAGGACGCCGGGTCCTCGTTGTTCCAGTCCTGCCAGTAGCCCTCGATCTGCTTGAACGCCGGGATGTTCGGCGACGCCACCATCTTCTCGCCGCCCACGCTGTTCCAGCTGGACGCGCCGAGGTTGTAGCGGGCGATGTTCAGGCCCAGGCCGGGCAGTGAAGTCCCGTTGTACGTGACCGACTTGGTCGTGAAGAAGAGGTCGGCGAAGTCGTCCCGGGCGCCGAACACGTTCGCCCACCAGGCGAGCGAGGTGCCCCAGCCCTCCCACGTCCCGAACTTGGCGGCGGGGTTGACCGTGATGGTGGCGTCGGCTCGCGCGGTGCCCGTGGCCAGGGCACTGCCGAGAACCGTGCCGCCTGCCGCGGCCAGCAGGGATCTGCGTCGGATCATGACTTCTCCGTCCGGATTACGACCTTCCGTTCATGTCACGACGAAGCATCGGGCGCGGTGAGCGAATTTGTCGAGAGTTGTGCCACCCCTTTTTAAAACCATTGGACAAAGCGTGCTCACGGGGAGGAGACGGACACGGTGCGTGCTGTTCGCCGCGCCAGGGAACCGGTTTCAAGCTCCCTCCCGGGCCTGGTGACTTCGCGAGGTCTGGCCTATCGTGCGGCCGGACCCATGTGAGGCGCGAAGGAGGCGTACGCATGCGGGCTCGGGCTCCAGTGGTACGCCACCGCACACTCCGCCGACGTGCCCTCCGCCGCCGCGCGCTGTGGACCTGCGGCGAGCTTCTCGTCACCCTCGGTACGGTCCTCGCGCTCCTCGTCGTCCACCAGCTGTGGTGGACCAACCGGCAGGCCGAGCGGGGCGCCTGGCAGGAGGTGCGGGCCCTGGAGAAGCAGTGGGGCAGCCCCGCGAGCGGCTCCGGTGCCGCCGATGACGCCACGGCTGTCTCCGGTTCCGGCGGCCACCCGGACCCCTCCGGCTCCGCCACCCCCTCCGGCGGCGAGGGAGCGGACGGCACTCGCCGCGCCAACTCCCGCTCACCCACGCCGCGTTGGTCCCAGGCGTACGCCGTCCTCAGCATCCCCCGGCTCGGCCTGCGCGTCCCCGTCGCCGAGGGCGTCAGCAAGTCGCGCGTCCTCAACAAGGGGTACGTCGGGCACTACCCCGGCACCCAGCAGCCTGGCCAGGCCGGAAACTTCGCCGTCGCCGGGCACCGCAACACCCACGGCGAACCCTTCCGGTACGTCAACCGGCTGCGACGCGGGGACGCCGTCCAGGTCGAGACGGCCGACGCGGTGTACTCGTACACCGTCGACCGGACGCTCCCGCAGACCTCCGCCCGCGACGACGGCGCGATCAGGGCCGTACCCCGCTCCACCGTCAGGCCGGCCTACGGCTACCGCAGCCCCGGCTACTACCTCACCCTCACCACCTGCACCCCGGAGTACACGTCCCGTTACCGTCTGGTCGTCTGGGGCAAGCTCACGTCGATGCGGCTGCGCTGAGCCGGAGCCGGGCATCCTGTATAACGAACGGCAGGGAAGTGACTGGGCGAAGGAAGGGGGCGTGGGCATGATCCGGAGCTGGAGTCCGGTCCGGGTGGACCCGCGTACCGCCGCCGCGCTGTTCCTGCTCCTCATCGAGGTCGCGCTGCTCGACACCGGCAGCCTCTCCGCCGCCGTCGCCCTCGCGGCGACCGCAGCGGCCGGGTCCGCGTTCGTCGCCTGCTCGCTCATCGCCTCCCGCCTCGCGCCCGCCGTGCCGCCCACCCGGGTCCGTACGGCCATCCGC
>NZ_LGDW01000405.1 GCF_001280005.1 Streptomyces sp. NRRL WC-3618
CCGCGAGCACGCCGCCACCGGCACGCATCAGTCGCGGCGCCCACACCACGTCCCCGCGCACCGCCACCTGCGGCTCGTCGAGGCCGAGCACCCCGGGCAGCAGGGCGAGAGCCTGCTCGCCACCGTCGACGTCCACCAGGACGAGACGGCCCGGGTTCTCCGACTGCGCCGACCGCACCAGACCCCACACCGGGGCATCGACAAGGCCGGCCGTCGACACGACGTCACCGGAGCCCACAC
>NZ_LGDW01000406.1 GCF_001280005.1 Streptomyces sp. NRRL WC-3618
CACAGAACAATCTGTGAGCCGGGGTATCAACATATCTGGCGTTGATTTTTGGCACGCTGTTGAGTTCTCAAGGAACGGACGCTTCCTTTGTACTCACCTGAGAGACTCTCAGGCTTTCCTCCGGGCAGTTTCCCTTCGGTCTTACTTTTCTTCTGTCTTGCTCTTGTCTTGCTGTCTTGCGTTTCCGACTCTATCAGACCGCTTCGCGATCCGATTTCCTCGGTGCTTTCCAGGTTTCC
>NZ_LGDW01000407.1 GCF_001280005.1 Streptomyces sp. NRRL WC-3618
ATAGAGTCGGACTCGCCGGAAAGGGAAACGCGAAAGCGGAAACCTGGAAAGCACCGAGGAAATCGGATCGCGAAACGGTCTGATAGAGTCGGAAACGCAGGACAGCAAGACAGAAGAAAAGTAAGACCGAAGGGAAATTGCCCGGAGGAAAGCCTGAGAGTCTCTCGGGTGAGTACAAAGGAAGCGTCCGTTCCTTGAGAACTCAACAGCGTGCCAAAAATCAACGCCAGATATGTT
>NZ_LGDW01000408.1 GCF_001280005.1 Streptomyces sp. NRRL WC-3618
CCGCGAGCACGCCGCCACCGGCACGCATCAGTCGCGGCGCCCACACCACGTCCCCGCGCACCGCCACCTGCGGCTCGTCGAGGCCGAGCACCCCGGGCAACTGCCCCAGAGCAGCCGAGCCGTCGACGTCGACCAGGGCGAGACGGCCCGGGTTCTCCGACTGCGCCGACCGCACCAGACCCCACACCGGGGCATCGACAAGGCCGGCCGTCGACACGACGTCACCGGAGCCCACAC
>NZ_LGDW01000409.1 GCF_001280005.1 Streptomyces sp. NRRL WC-3618
GTTCCGCACACGACACCCCCAGCGACACGCTGCCGCCGCGCCGTCGGCGCCGTGCGGCGTCCCGCCCCGCGGGACCGCCTGTCGCCGGGGCCGAGGCCGCCGCTGTGGCCGAGACCACAGCGCCGGCCATACCGGCCGCCGAGGCCGAAGAGATCGAACAGCACGTCGAGGAAGCAGCGGCCGCCGAGGCGCCCGCTCCTCGTACGCGCCGCCGGGCCACCCGGCGCGCGTCAGCG
>NZ_LGDW01000410.1 GCF_001280005.1 Streptomyces sp. NRRL WC-3618
TCTCGTCCTGGTGGTCGAAGGGCAGATGGAACTGGTCCCAGGCCAGTTCGGGGCTGCCGCTCGCCAGGGCGAGGGCGTTGAAGCAGTGGTCCCAGCTCCAGACCTTGTCCATCCAGTGCTTGGACATCAGTACGGCGGGGCGGGTGACCAGGCCGGCCGGGCGTACGGTCGCCGACCACACCACGTACGCGGCGAGTTCGGCGGCCGGAGTGTCCGCCGAGCGCCAGGGGGC
>NZ_LGDW01000411.1 GCF_001280005.1 Streptomyces sp. NRRL WC-3618
TGGCGGGTATTGGTATCGCAATCTGCGTCAGACGGTCCTGTTCGAGCAGGCCACGCGCGGTCTGCTCGCTGAGGGGCACGGGCTGTTCCTGGAGATGAGTCCGCATCCGGTCCTGACCGTGCCGGTGCAGGCGACGATCGACGCCACGGACAGCCCGGCTGTCACGCTCGGTTCCCTCCGGCGTGACGAGGGCGGTGCCGACCGCCTGGCCGCCTCGCTCGCCGAAGCCCAC
>NZ_LGDW01000412.1 GCF_001280005.1 Streptomyces sp. NRRL WC-3618
GGCGTCCACCTCTCCGAGGAGTTCCAGCTCCACCCCGAACAGTCCACCGACGCCATCGTCATCCACCACCCCGACGCCAAATACTTCAACGCACGCTGAGGAGCTGCTCACATGACGACGACCGATACCGCCCAGGACTTCAAGGTCGCCGATCTCTCGCTGGCCGCGTTCGGCCGCAAGGAGATCACGCTTGCCGAGCACGAGATGCCCGGTCTGATGTCGATCCGCCGC
>NZ_LGDW01000413.1 GCF_001280005.1 Streptomyces sp. NRRL WC-3618
GGGATCGTGCGCGCACGGATGCCGTTCGCGACGCACTGCGCGACCAGTTCCTCCAGCGCCTCGGCCTCACCGGAGACCACGATCTGGGCAGGGCCGTTGACAGCCGCCACGGAGACGCGCTCACCCCACGCCGTGATCAGCTCGCGCACCTCCCGCTCCGGCAGCGGCACGGACACCATCCCGCCCTTGCCCGACAACTCACGAATCGCCAGGCTCCGCAGCGCCACGACC
>NZ_LGDW01000414.1 GCF_001280005.1 Streptomyces sp. NRRL WC-3618
AAGGCGATACAGAGCCACCTCGACGGCGAACAGCGCGGGCTGCGCGTACCCCGTCTGCTCCAGCAGCCCGGCGTCCGCACCGAACATCACGTCCTTCAGAGGCCTCTCCAGCGAGGCATCCAGGTGGGCGCACACCTCGTCCAGCGCATCCGCGAACACCGCGAAGGCCTCGTACAACTCACGGCCCATACCCAGCCGCTGGCTGCCCTGACCCGTGAAGACCACACCC
>NZ_LGDW01000415.1 GCF_001280005.1 Streptomyces sp. NRRL WC-3618
CGCGCGGCGGGGGGCCGGGCGGGGGGCCGCCGTATGGGTAATTGATCCGTTATGCCGGAATTGGGGCCATGGTCCCGACGATCTCACTTCACCTCGCGTTTACGTTAAGTAAGGCATTAGGCAATGAAGTGCCCCGTATGGTCGTACTTTCTGGCGTACATCCGTGACCGTTTCGCCAGATGTACGGAGGTGCGCAACCCATGGGACGGCCGGAGAGACCTCTGGACCCGGCGGACGGTCCTGTCCAGAAGCTCGCTCAGGAGCTGCGCGAGCTGCGCAGAACGGTCGGCAGCCCCTCGTACCGCACCATGGCGAAGGACGCGGGATTCTCCGTGACCACGCTGTCGCAGGCCGCGGCGGGCGAGCGCCTGCCGTCCCTGGCCGTCCTCCAGGCGTACGCGCGGGCCTGCGGTGCCGACCCGGCGGAATGGGAGCGGCGCTGGAAAGAGGCCGACGCGGACCTGGCGGACGCGACGTGCGAGGAGACCGGGGAGACGCCGCCCTACCGGGGCCTCGCCCGGTACGAGGCGGACGACCAGGAGCTGTTCTTCGGCCGGGACCGCGTGGTCGAGCAACTCGGGAAACTGGTCTGCGACCACCGCATCGCCGTCCTCTGCGGCCCGTCCGGCAGCGGGAAGTCCTCCCTGCTGCGGGCCGGCCTGATCCCCCGGCTGCGCGAGGAGATCGCGGCGCACGGACATCCGGCGGTGCTGCGCATCCTCACCCCCGGACCACGGCCCGCCACGACCTACGGCCATCTGCTGACCCCCGCCGAGAACGAGCCCGCGAGCTGGGTCGTCGTCGACCAGTTCGAGGAGGTCTTCACCCTCTGCCGGGACCCCGAGGAACGCTCGCGCTTCATGGACCTGCTGCTGGCGGCCCGGGACCCGGCCGCCCGGCTGCGGGTCCTCATCGCCGTACGGGCCGATTTCTACGTACGCTGCGCCGAGCACCGCGGCATGGCCGACGCCCTGTCGGGTGCCGGACTGCTGCTCGGGCCGATGACGGCGGACGAACTGCGCGAGGCGGTGACCGGACCCGCCCAGGCCGCCGGGCTGCTGGTGGAGCGGGAGCTGACCGCCCGCCTGGTGGACGAGATGCTCGACGAGCCCGGCGGACTGCCGATGCTCTCGCACGCCCTGCTGGAGACCTGGCGCCGCCGCCGGGGCCGGATGCTGACCCTGGCCGGCTACGAAGCCGCGGGCGGGGTACGGGGTGCGATCGCCGCCAGCGCGGACACGACGTACGAGAGTCTCGACGCGGAGCAGGCGCGCGCGGCCCGGCTGCTGCTGCTGCGGATGGTCGAGCCCGGCCAGGGCACCTCCGACACGCGCCGCCCGCTCACCCGCCCCCAACTCGCCGAGTGGGCGCACCCCCATGTCCCGGTCGTGATGGAGCGGCTGGCCCGCGCAAGACTGCTGACCGTGGACGAGGACGGCGCGCAGTTCGCCCACGAGGCCCTGCTCACCTGCTGGCCCCGGCTGCACGGCTGGATCGAGGAGGACCGGGAACGGCTGCGCCACCACCGAAGCCTGACCGAGGCCACCCAGGTCTGGCTGGACCACGACCGCTGCCCCGGCACCCTCTACCGGGGCACCCGCCTCGCGCGCGCCGAGGAACTCTTCCCCGATCCGGAGCTGGATCCGGCGCTGACGGCGACGGAGCGGGCCTTCCTGCTCGCCGCGCTGGACGCCCGCGACGCCGAGGAGCGCACCGTCGTCCACACCAGGCGCCGCTCCCGGATACTGGCCGGCGCCATGTCGGTGCTGCTCATGATGGCGCTGGTGGTCGGCCTGGCCGCCTGGCAGCAGTACGACTACTCCCAGCGCGGCCACATCGAGGACTCGGCCCGCCGCACCGCCGACGTCGCCGACTCGCTGCGCACCACCGACCCGCGCGCCGCCCTCCTGCTCGGTGTCGCCGGCTGGCGCACCGCCAAGCTCCCCGAGACCCACCGGGCCCTGCTCGGCTCGCTCGTGCAGTCCGAGTCGGACGCCTTCACCGATCCCGCGCCCGGCACCCCGGTCCGCTTCCTGGCGAACGCCGGCCGCACGCTGGTCAGCGTGGACAACGGCACCTGGCGCACCTGGGACGTGCGCTCCCATCACCGCGTGGCCACGGGCCGGCTTCCGGCCGATGCCGTGACCGAGTCCGTCGCCCCCGACGCCCGCACCCTCGTCCTGCGCACCGCGACCGGCATCCGGCTGTGGGACATGTCCGCCGGCCACTGGACCGGCGCCGGGGCCCCGCTGCCGATCGTCGCCCAGGTCTCCTTCGCCGGCGACGGCCACACGTACCTCGCCGAGGACGACGACCGGGTGGAGCTGCGCGCGGTCGCCGACGGCAGGGTGCTGTTCCGGATCCGGGCGACCGGCCTGACCGCCCCCGTCGCGAGCACCGGCAACCGCCTGCTCGCCGTCTGTCCCGCCCGAGGGGGCCCGCAGGTGTGGGACACCGGCACCGGACGCGCCGTCCACGGTCCGTGGGAGCGGAGCGACGGTGTCTGCGACAGTGACCACTCCCAGCTGCTGCTGTTCGGCCCCGGCGACCGGCTCGCCACGATCACCGACACCCGGGTCACCGTGTGGGACGTCCGCGCCGGCCGGCAACTGGCCGCCGTCGACGACGAGGCCGTGACCTACGCCTCGTTCAGCGGTGACGGAACGTTTCTGGCGACGGCCGACGCCACCGAGATCCGTATCCGGCGGCTCACCCGGCCGGATGCCCCCGTGTTCCGGCACGCCCTGCACAACCAGTACGTGTACGGCGGCCCGGCCTGGGACGCCGGCGGGCGGGCCCTGCGCTATCTGGAGGGCGGTACCGTCCACACCGTCGATGTCGGCCTCGCGGTCACCCCGGCCTGGCGCGACACCCCCCTCGACGACGTGCGCCTCAGCCCCGACGGCCGCGCCTACGTCACGGCCAGACGGTCCGGCGGCCGGTACCTCTTCCAGATCCGGGCCACCGCCGACGGCCGTCCACTCGGGCACCTGCCCCCGGTGGACGTGCCCGGCTCCCGGGCCTCGGATCTCCCCCCGGACACCTTCCCGCTGACGGCGTTCAGCCCGGACGGCACGGCACTCGCGTACGGCGTCTCAGCCCCCGGACCGCAGACCGTCGGGCAGACGTTCACCGTGTGGGACACGGCTCGCCGCCGGGTCCGCGGCACGCTCGACCTGACCGGGGATCCGGTGCTGAAGCTCGCCCTCGGGCCGGGCGGACGCGCCCTGTACGCAGCCCGCAACGGGGTCCGGGATCCGTATGACGAAGCGTGGGACACCGCGGCCCACCACCGCACGGCCGTACTGCCGGGACTGCCCGGCGATCTCCTGACCGCCCGCCCCGGCGGCGGCCTGCTGATCGGCGACGGACGGCTCGCCGCGCTGCCGTCGGGCCGAGGCGTCGACCACGACCTGGCGCAGGGCGCGCAGATCGCCGCGGCGGCCTTCTCGGCCGACGGCTCGCTGCTCGCGGTCGGCGACGGGTCGGGCCGGGTCACCCTGTGGGACGGGGCCGTGAGCCGGCGCGCCGGAGTGCTCCGCAACGTCTTCCCGGCACCGCTCGGCCCCACCCCGGAGGCGGTGAGCGCGGTGGCCGTCAGTTCCGACGGCCGGATGCTGGCGGTGGGCGGAAGCGACGGCGGTCTCCAGTTGTGGGACGTCGAGACCCGCCAGCCTCTCGGCACCCCGCTGGCCACGCCCGGCGACGGCATCGAGTCGCTGGCCTTCTCGCCGGACGGCACGACCCTGTACGCGGGCAGCCCGCACGTCCCGCTCCAGCGGTATGCGCTCGACCCCGAGCGGGCCGTCGACCGGATCTGCGCCCGGGCGGGCACCGGCCTGACGCGAGGGGAGTGGCGGACGTACGTGCCGAGCGCGCCCTACCGGCAGGTCTGTGGAATCAGCCCGCGAGACGGGGTGTGATCCGCCGGGCCAGCGTGACGAGCCCGTCGGCGCCGTCCTTCGCCCCTGCGGGCTGCGCGAGGGTGAGCACCCAGACGCGGGAGCCGGCCTTCCACACCACGAAGTCGACGCTCTGCGGGGGCTGCAGCACTTCGGTGGTCTCACTGAAAGCTGCCTGTCCCAGGCCGGTGACCTCGGTGACCTTCACGTCGCGCATGCCCGCGGACGCGGGGTCGCCGACCAGGCTGCGCGAGGCGGCGCGTTCGGCGTCGTAGGAGCGGGTGGAGGGGCTGAGCGTCAGCAGGGCCGTCCGGTCGCCGGAGGCGTAGCTGCACGAGTCGGGAGCGGTGCCCTTGCCGGGTGCGACACGAGGGGCCGGGAGGGGATCGGTCAGCACCAGGCGGGCGGCGGCCTCGTCGAGGACGGCGCACAGCCGGGAGGGCGGCAGGGTCCTGACCGAGGCGGCGGCGCTGGGTGCGGCGGAGGGCGAGACGGTCGTCACCTGACCGGCGGTGCTCGTGGCGGTGCTCGGGGAGGCGGTCGGTGAGGTGACGGCCGCCGGGGAAGTACTGCTACCGCTGCCGGAGCAGGAGGCCAGCAGACCGCACAGGACAGCCGTGGCCGCGGGCAGCGCGGCACGGGAAAGGCGGCGCGGAATCATGACGGTATTCCTTGCGGGTCGGTGCGGGGAGGGGCCTGGCCCCCGAGGCGGGGAGGGGGATGAGGAGCCGCCGCAGGGGCCAGGCGGATCAGGTGACTCAGCCGGTCACAGGAACGTCACTTGTAGACGTTGTAGGTCCCGTAGTCCTTCACCCTGAGGTTGGCCGTCCACGTGCCGAACTCGTAGTTGCCGTCCCACCAGTACCGCTCCTGGCCACCGCCACAGCTGGAGTGGTCGGTGCGGAACGCTCCGACGAAGGTGCCCTTCGTCCAGCGGCGCAGCACCAACTGGATCGGCTGGGCATACTGCCCCGGGCTCAGGTTCACGGTATTGGTGAAGGTGGTCGACGTGGACCCGTTGCGCCCGTAGCTGGGGGTGACGCTGGGGAGAATCTTGTTGAGGTAGGGGATCGGGTTGTTGACGGTGACGTTGACATTCCACTGCCAACCCGTCGTCTTCGTCTCGCCCCAGGCGTAGGAGCAGCCGGGGACGTTCGTGGGGCAGCGGAAGGTGGGTCCCCGAAACACCCAGTCCTCCCAGGTGCTCGCGGCCTGGGTCTGCGACTTCGCCCAGGTGGTGTCGCCCTTGCGCATGTCGTAGCCGTCCGGCTTCCAGCACCAGGTGTCCGCCGAGGCGGAACCCGCCGAGGCCAGCAGGACGAGCGGGGTGAGGGCCACGCCCATGGCCGACGCCAGCCGGCGGCGGTTCTTCTTCTTGTTCACTGGGGCTCCTTGCGGGGAGAGGGACAACGGGAACGGGGGTGAGAGAGGGACCGGTGGTGCGAGCGGCGCACTACCGTCAGTGACGGTTGACGACGATCATGTGGTACTGGTCCTGGGTCGTGCTCCAGTCGCCCCACCAGTTGTCGTTCCTGCTCCATCCCTCGCAGCTCCTGCCGCGGTAGGCCACCAGCGAGGCCTTGTCGCTGCTGGAGAACCACACGTTCGTCCAGTAGCTCGTCTTGTGGGGCTCGTTGCCCTGGAGGCACCGCTCCCACCTGTGGCCGTTGGGCTGGGTGACACTGATCCGCCAGCTGTACGCGTCCACGCTCTGGTTGACGATCTTGACGCAGGCGGTGAAGAGGGGAGAGTTGCAGTCGGGGGAGGGGTAGGCAGTGGCACTGGCCCCACCGGCGGCCAGGGTCAGCGACCCACCCACCATGGTGGCGACAGCCAGGGCGCCGGCGAGCTTCTTGCGCAGTGAACGGGACATGGCCCCGCTCCTTTCTCTCTGGGGTGGGGCTACGACACCACCGACTTTCCAGGAGAGAAGGGTTGTTCAGCGATCTGAATCAAAGGTCCAAACAACTCTGGACCTGGCAGAACAAGGCCTGCTGGCGCTACCGAAGATCCGGGGTGGGCTCCGGGCGGCCCACGACGCCCCGCACCACCCCCAGCTCCACCAGGTCCTGTGGCCGGATCCGGAGCTGGTCCGCCGTCGCCTCCACCTCGCTCTCCGGACGCTTGAGGATGGCCGCCGCGAGCTCCGGCGCGATGACGGAGAAGTAGCTGTCCGGCGTGGCCCAGGTGCTGCCGGGAGCGGCGAGGGCCAGGGCGCCGCCCGAGCCGCCCTCGCCGATCAGCAGCGTGGTGACCGGCGTGCGCGCGGCGGCGACCGCGCCGAACAGGTCCGCGATCGCGGCGCCCGCACCCTGCCGCTCGGCGGCGGCGTCGTTGGCGGCGCCCGGGGTGTCCACCAGGGTCAGCACCGGGATGCCGAGCCGGTCCGCGAGGCGGATCAGCCGGGCGGCGGTGCGATAGCCGGCGGGGCGGGTGGCCGTGCCGAGCTGCGCCGCGTACGCGACGGTCCGCCCGTCCTGTGCCCGCTCACCGAACCCGCACGCCATCCCGCCGTCGGTGCCCCCGCAGCGGTCGCCGCTGATCGAGGCACGCCGGGCGAAGTACGCGTCCAGGTAGGCCCCGGCGCGTGGGCGCCCGGGGGCGCGGGTGCGCTGGACGGCGTCCCAGCCGGTGGCGGGGAGGGAGGCGGGACCGGCGGAAGGCGGTGACGGTGGTGTTGAAGGCGGTGACGCGGCGGTCTCCGCCGTGCCGGCGGGGGAGTCGGCGGTGGTGGTGTCGGTGGAATCGGCGTTCGGCTGGGTCGGGGGCAGGGTGGCCTGCGGGGGGCCGGTGTCGATGGCAGCGGTGGCGCCGGTGTCCAACAGGGCCGGGGGCACGGCGGCCTCCACCGGCCCCGGCCCGATCGCACCGGCGCTCAGCAGGCGCAGCCACAGGGCCAGCGTCTCCCGGAGCGCCTCCGGACGTACGACCGCGTCGGCCGCGCCCGCCGCCACCTGCGCCTCGGCCGTGTACGCCGCCGGGTCCGCGTCGGCCGGCCGGACCCGGGAACCCGCGAAGCCGACCTGGGCACCGGTCAGCGCCAGTACGACATCGGCGCCCGCACCCAGGGTCGCCCAGCCGCCGCCGGTCGTCGGATCCCGGAGCACCGCGATCTGCGGCAGGCCCGCCTCGCGGGTCAGCGCCGACTGCCGCGCCACGCGCTGGAGCTGGGTCAGCGCGAGCATGCCCTCCTGCATCCGGCTGCCGCCCGTCGCGACCAGCGGTACGACGGGCAGGCGGTGGGCCCGCGCGTACTCGTACGCCGACTCCAGGCGGTCTCCGGTGCGTTCGCCGAGTGAGCCGCCGAGGAAACCGAACTCGAAGGCGATCAGTACGGCCGGGGTGCCGCCGACGCGAGCGGTGCCGCACACGACGGACTCCTCCTCGCCGGTGCGGGCGGCGGCGCGGGCGCGCGAGGCGTCGTAACCCCGCCAGGCGAGGGGGCCGTCGGGCTGGAAATCCCGCGTGGGGTAAGGGAGTTCGCGGAAGCCCTCGTGGGAGCCGTCGGCGAGCAGGGCGATGATCTCGCGGGCGGAGTGGCGCCCGGGGGTCCGGTCGGTCGTCGGCCCGGCCGCTCGGTCAGTCACCGGGCAGCGCCCGCTTCATGATCTTCCCCATGTCGTTGCGCGGGAGGGCGTCCAGGTAGCGCACGACCCGGGGGCGCTTGTGCGGGGCGAGACGGGCGGCGACATGGTTCGCCAGCTCGTCGGCGTCCGGCGGGGACTGCGGATCGGCGGGGACGATCCAGGCGACGATCCGTTCGCCCAGGTCGGCGTCCGGTTCCCCGGTGACGGCCGCCTCGCTGACGCCCGCGTGCTCCAGCAGCGCGTTCTCGATCTCGCCCGCGCCGATCTTGTAACCGCCGCTCTTGATCAGGTCGGTGGCCTTGCGCCCGACGATCCGTACATAGCCGTCGGGATCCCGCACCGCCATGTCCCCGGTGCGGAACCAGCCGTCGGCGGTGAAGGCGGCCTCGGTGGCGTCGGGCCGGTTCAGGTACTCGGTGAACAGGTTCGCCCCGTGCACCTGGATCTCGCCCACGGTCTCGCCGTCGTACGCCGTGATGGGCGCCCCGTCCTCCTCGACGAGCCGCAGCTCGACGCCCGGCAGCGGTAGGCCGACCGTGCCCGCGCGCGGCTCCCCGTCCGCGCGGACGCTGGTGTTCATCAGCGTCTCGGTCATGCCGTACCGCTCCACGACCCGGCGGCCGGTCGCCGCCGTGATCCGCTCGTGGTCGTGCACGGGCAGCGCGGCGGAACCCGAGACGAGCAGCCGCGCCCGGCCGAGCGCCCCGGCGAGTTCCGGGTCGCCAGGGAGCGCCTCCGCGATCCGGTGGTACATCGTCGGAACGCCGAACAACATCGTCGCCCCGTCGTTCAGCTCCCGGGTCACGCCCTCCGTCCCGAACCGCCCGAGGTGCCGCACCGAGCCGCCGCGTCGCAACGGCCCGAGGATGCCGAGAATCAGACCGTGCACATGAAAGAGCGGAAGCCCGTGCACCAGCACGTCCTCACCGGTCCACTGCCAGGCGTCGGCGAGCGCGTCCAGGGTGGCGGCGATGGCCCGGCGCGGAATGACGGCGCCCTTGGGCGGGCCGGTGGTGCCGGAGGTGTAGACGATCAGGGCGGGGGCTTCGGGGGTGGGCTCGTACGCCGCCGCGCCAGCCGCTGACCCGGTGGACGTACGTACGTCGACGTCGACATCGACGCGATCCAACGCGCCGAAGGCAGCGGGGAGTTGGTCGCCGGGGGCGGCGAGTACGAGCGTGGGTGAGCTGTCCTTGAGGATGTGCCCCAACTCGCTCTCCCCCGACTTCGGGTTCAGTGGCACCGCCGGAACCCCGGCCAGCAGCGCGGCCACGACACCGACAGCCGTCTCCAGCGTCGGCGTCGCCCAGACGGCGACCCGGCCGCCTGCCCCGGAGATCCGGTCGGCGAGGGCGTCGGCCGAGGCGGCGAGCTCGGCGTACGTCAGCGAGCGCTCGCCGAAGCGCAGGGCGGGGTGCCGGTCCGGGGCTCCGGTCGGGCCACCGGTCAACCTGGGGAAGAGAGAGGACACGGGTCGTACTCCTTAACTCGTCACGGCGGTAACTCGTCACAGTGGTCGCAACCATCGCGGGAACAACTTGTCTCCCGATCCCTCCGTACACCATCGGCGGCCGGAAGAAACCCGTTCACGATCACCTCCGGCCGCCCACCGCACCCCTGTCAGTCGTCGCCGCCGGCCAGAACCACCTCGGCCACCACACAACTCACGTTGTCCGGGCCTCCGTTGGCGTTCGCCGCCTCAATGAGGGCGAGCGTGGTCGCGTCCGGGTCGGGGATCGTGGTGAGGAGGTGCCGGATGGTGCCCTCCGGTACGGCCCTGGTCAGGCCGTCGGAGCACAGGAGGTAGCGGTCGCCGGGCCGGGCGTCGTGCAGGCGCAGGTCGGGGGAGGCGGGGGCGCGTGTCAACGCCTTGACGAGCAGGTTGGTTTGGGGGTGGGCGGCGGCCTCCTCGGGGGTCAGCCGACCCTCGTCGATCATCGACTGGACCAGCGTGTGGTCGTGGGTGATCTGGAAGAGTTCACCGTCACGCAGAAGGTACGCGCGGCTGTCTCCGATGTGTACGAGGGCGAGGCGCGACCCGGTCCACACCATCGCGGTGAGGGTGGTGCCGACGTCGTCCGTCCGCTCGTCCCCTGTCGTGGGGTGCTCGGTCTCGGCGACGTCCCGGACCGCCTGGGCGGCGCCCTGGACCGCGTCCTCCAGGAGGTTCAGGACGCTGCCGGCGGTGAGCGGTTCGGCGTCCAGGAACTTCAGGGCCTCGACGGCGGCGGCGCCGGCCGGTGCGCCACCGGGTCCGAAGCCGTCGGCGACAGCCAGGACGCGCGCACCGGCGTACGCCGTGTCCTGGTTGGCCGCGCGGACCAGACCGATGTCGGTGCGGGCGGCGTAGCGGAGTTCGAGAAGATTGCTGCTTGCCATGGGACGGGTGTCCTTCCTCGGCGGTGTCGAGAGATGGTCGACGAGGAACGTGGCGAGATCCCGGCGGGCCGCGGTCTCCGCCTCGACCCGTGCCCAGAAGGCGCGGATCTCCTGGGCGGCGGCCGGCGGCTCCATGGCCCTGACCTGCCGGATACGGGCCAACGGCATCCCCAGCCGGCGCAGCCAGGCCACCAGCCGGGCCTGCTCCAACTGCTCGGGCGCGTAGTAGCGGTATCCGGTGTCGGGGTCGACGCGGGCAGGGCGGAGCAGGTCCAGTTCGTCGTAGAGCCGCAGCGCCTTCGGCGACAGCCGGCTCGCCTTGGCGAACGCCCCGATGGTCAGCGTCTCCGGCTTCGTCATGGAGCACCCCGTTTCCTGGTCCCGTGTCCTGGTTCCCGTGCATCGTCCCGTGCGTGGTCCCGTTGCATCGTGCATGGTTCCGTGCCCGGTTCTCTGAATCCCGGCTTCCCGCCGGTTCCTCGTCCCGTCACCGATGCTGGGGCTTCACCAAAGGTGAAGGTCAAGCGCTTGTTAACCTTCACTCGGTGCCGCCATCAGTGGTGAACCAGCCGTACGCGCCTTACCGCACACCTCGCCGAGGGAGTCCCCGTGGTCCGCATCGCGATCGTCACCTACGACCCCCGTCCGGAGCCCAGCAAGGACCGGGACTTCCCGCTCCTCGTACGGGAGTTGGTGGCGGCCGGGGCCGACGCGGTCGCCGTCCACTGGGACGATCCCGACGTCGACTGGGCCTCCTTCGACCTCGCGGTGGTCCGGTCCACCTGGGACTACTCCTGGCGCGCGGAGGAGTTCGCGGGCTGGCTGGAGCGGTGCGAGAAGCTCACGCGGGTCGCGAATCCGGTCGGTGTCCTGCGCTGGAACATGGACAAGCGGTACCTCGGCGAGCTGGCCGCGGCCGGCGTCCCCACGGTCCCCACCAGCTATCTCGCGCCCGGCGAGGCGCCCGGTGACACCCCCGACCTGCCCGACGACCGCGAGTACGTCATCAAGCCCACCTCCGGCGCCGGCGCCCGCTACGCCGCCCGCTACACACCCGAGGACCGGGAGACGGCCGTACGGCATCTCGCGCGCATGCACGCCGAGGGGTTCACCGCGATGGTGCAGCCCTACGTGGGGAGCGTCGACGTCTTCGGGGAGCGTGCCCTGCAGTTCTTCGGCGGTCGTTTCCTGCACGCCAGCCGCAAGGGGGCCGTGCTGACTCCCAAGGCGGCGTACGACGACGACAAGGTCGCCCATCCCGACCTCGAGGTATGGACCCCGACCCCGGCCGAACTCGCCGTAGCCGAGCGGGCGTTGGCCGCCGTACCGGACAACTCCGGGCTCCTGTACGCCCGTGTCGACCTCGTTCTCGGGGACGACGGTGAACCCCGGGTCATGGAACTGGAGTTGATCGAGCCGAACCTGTTCCTCGATCTGCATCCGGACTCGGTACCGGTGGTCGTGCAGGCCATCCTGCGGGCCGCCGTCGGCCGCCGTCGGCCGCCGGTGACCGTGTGACCCCGTGCCCGTCATGACTGCCCGGCCCGTCAGTCCCTGACCACCACCCGCTGCAACAGCCCCCAGGTGAACTCCGCCGCGCACTCCCGCCGTACCCCTGACCCGTCCGGCGCCGTGAACGCCAGGCCCCAGCGAGTGGGGGCCGTGCCCTCCAGAGGGCGCGCGGGGGCGAACGCGCGGGCGACCTCGTCGACCGTGCAGGACCAGGGGCGCAGATCGTCCGACGTGCGGAGTGCGGGGGAGGGGGCGCCCGGAGCCCGTACCAGCCATTCGTTCCAGGCCACGCCGTTCGGGGCCACGAGCAACTCGAAGCGCAGGTCGGGCCAGAGGGGGACCGGCCAGAGCCACGCCTCGCACTCCAGGTCGCCGATGGTGCGGGGCGTCACCGACTCGGGGGTGCCGAGGACCGAGCGGTACCGGGAGGCGGCGGCGCGGGCGCGCGGGGAGCGGAGCATCGCCTGCCAGCGTTTGTTGGCCTCGCGCATGTCCGCGATCGACACGCCCAGCTCATGGCGGGCGTCCTCCACCAGATCAGGGTTGTGGTCGGCCATGCGGCGCAGCAGCACCAGCTGGAAGTCGGTCACCGTGAACATACGGACCATCGTCGCGTACCGGCCGGAAGACGAGGGTGGTCGGACGAGGGCGGTCACGGACGGCAACGAAGCCATTGCACGCCCATTGCCCGGCGCGGTCCCTTGTAGCTAGCCTGTCATCTGTTCGTCATGCCGATCGTCTGTTGAAATCTCGAACGCCGTCGAAAAGGCGTCGAGATCGTAGACACCCTGAACACAAGAGAGGGGGCCGTCATGGGACGCCTCGTACCTGCCGTGACCCGGGCTCTCGACATTCTTGAGCTTTTTCTGGACGGGGACGGCACGCTCTCCGCCCCGGACATAGTGCGCCGACTCCAGCTGCCACGCACCACCGTGCACGAACTGGTGACGACGCTCGCCGCCCGTTCGTACATTGTGCAGGTCCCCGGCCAGCCGGGCCGCTACCGCCTGGGCGTGCGCCCCTACCAGCTCGGCAGCCGCTACGCCGAACAGCTGGACCTGGCCGCGGAGGGCCTCCAGGTGGCCCGTTCCGTCGCCGAGACGTGCGGCGAGACGGTGCACGTCGCGATCCTCGAGGGCACGGACGTCATCTACATCGCGAAGATGGACTCCTCGCACGCGGTACGGATGGTGTCGGCGGCCGGCCGCCGCCTGCCCGCCCACTGCACCTCCGTGGGCAAGATGCTGCTGGCCTCGCTGCCCGACCACGAGCTTGCCGCACGGATCCCCGACAACGTCCCGCTGCCCGCGATGACGCCGAACAGCATCACCGACCCGGCGGCCCTGCGCGAGGCCCTCGCGGAGATCCGCCGCCGGGGCGTCGCCGTGGAGAACCGCGAGTCGAACCCGGACGTCAGCTGTGTGGCGGCGCCGGTGCACGACCGCACGGGCCGGGTGGTCGCCGCGCTGTCGATCTCCGTCCCGATGATCCGCTGGAGCGACGACCACCGTTCGGAGCTGGAACAGCTCGCCGCCAAGGGCGCCGCCGAACTCTCCGAGCGCCTCGGTTACCGGAGTGTGGCATGACCACGTACGAACCCGGCCTCGACGTCGCGGTCCAGGCGCAGGCGACCCTCGGTGAGGGCCCGACCTGGGACGCGGCGGCGTCGCGTCTGATCTGGATCGACATCCTCGGCTCCCGGGTCCACACCTACGACCCGTCGACCGGCCGTCGCACGGTCATGGCGACGGAGCAGCACGTGGGCGCCGCCAAGCCGCGCGCGGGCGGCGGCCTGGTCCTGAACCTGCGCGACGGCGTGGCCCTGTACGACGGCGAGGGCGCCGACCCCGCCACCGGCTTCCGCTGGCTGCACCACGAGCCGACGCCCGGCCGCCGGGCGAACGACGCGGCGGTGGCCCCCGACGGCTCGCTGTGGGCCGGCACGATGCGCTACGACGAGGCGCCGGGCGGCGGCACGCTGTCCCGGCTGACGGGCGTCGGCGAGGCCACGACCGTCCTGGACGACGTGGCGGTGAGCAACGGCACGGGCTGGAGCCCGGACGGCCGCCTGATGTACTACATCGACTCCCCGACCCGCCGTGTCGACGTCTTCGACGTGTCGGACGACGGGCGGAATGTCAGCAACCGCCGTCAACTGGCGCTGATCGAGGAGGGCGCGGGCTTCCCCGACGGCCTGACGGTCGACGCGGACGGCTGCGTCTGGGTCGCCCTGTGGGGCGGCGCGGCGGTGCGCCGCTACACCCCCGTCGGCACCCTGGACCGCACGATCACCCTGCCCACGCCCCTCGCCACGGCCTGCGCCTTCGGCGGCCCGGACCTTACGGACCTGTACATCACCACGGCCCGCGTCGGCCTGTCCGACCCCCACCCGATGTCGGGCTCGCTCCTGGTCGTACCGGGTGCGGGCAAGGGCGTCGCCCAGCCGGCGTTCGCGGGCTGACCGGACGAGGATCGTACGACGACGGCTGCCCGAGGTCAGGGCAACGGCCGGGCGGGCAACGGGAGTTCCGTCGCCTGCCCGGCCGTTGTCTGACCCGGCCGGTCGTCAGCCGGCCGCCCGTAGCACCCTCACTGCGCCGCCTGCCACTCCTCCGGCCGCAGCGGAGGCCCGCTCAGCGGTCGTTTCAGCGGGCCGATCGCCGTCGCCAGCAGCACAGTTGGCGTCAGCAGCGCCTCCGCGCCGCGTTCCAGCGACGTCACGTCCGTCACCCGGCGCGCGATCCGGCCGTTGCCCGTGGCCGTGCGCATCAGGCGGCTCACATAGGCCGCGAGCAGACGGTCCCGCAGGGTGGGGCCCTTGTCGGTGGCGCCGGGGTAGAAGACGTCCTGACTCGTCGCCAGGTCCCAGGCCGCCGCGACCGGCCGGGCCACCGCCTTCTGGATACGGTGCGACAGACCGGGCGTGCCCCAGCTCTGACGCTGGATCACATCCCGTAGAGCCAGGGCGCTTTGGGCCGCAACCGACATTCCGTGGCCGTATATCGGGTTGTACGCGGCCAGCGCGTCGCCGATCACCGCGAAGTTCTCCGGCCAGGCGGGCATCCGCTCGTAGTAGTACCGGCGGTTCGACGTCGCACGGGTGATGGAGATGTCCGTCAGGGGTTCCGCTCCCGCGAGCAGGTCGGCGATCACCGGGTGGCGCAGCTCCTCGCGGGCGAAGCGGGTGAACTCCGCGCCGTTCGTGGGGGGTTCGCTGCCCCGGGTGCCCGACAGGGAGACCAGCCAGCAGCCGTCCTCGATGGGCGCGAGGACCCCCGCCCGGCCGGGGCCGTCCGCCTTCGGGTCCGCCTGGACGGTGACCATCGGGTAGCCGTGCCACGCGGGTTCGGGGGCGCGGTAGATCCGGCTGGCGTACGCGAGCCCGGAGTCGACGACGCGCTGGGGCGGTTCGGGCAGGCCGAGTTCGCGCAGCCAGTGCGGGGCACGCGAGCCGCGGCCGGTGGCGTCCACGACCAGGTCCGCGTGGAGTGTGCGGCGGCTGCCGTCGGTGCCGCGCAACCGCACCCCGGTGACGGCCGCGTCGGTGCCCTCCAGGCCCAACACCTCGGCGCGCTCGACGAGTTCGATGCGGTCGTCGTCCAGGACGCGCGCGCGGACGGTGGCGTCCAGCAGGTCCCTGCCGCACAGGAACACATGGTGCGACTCGGGCCACCGTCTGAACCAGCCCTGCGGCGCCAGCGCGACCATGTCCGTCGTGACCGCCAGCCGGTGTGCCCCGGCGTCGAGCAGCGACTCGCCGACGCCCGGGACGAGTTCCTCGACGGCGCGGGCTCCGCCGGACCACAGCACATGGACGTGCCGGGCCTGCGGAAGGTTCCTGCGCGGCTCGGGGCCGTCGGGCAGGACGTCACGCTCGACGACGGTCACGCGGTCGGCGAATCCGACCAGCGCGCGGGCCGCGAGCAGCCCGGCGAGCGAACCGCCGAGGACCACGGCGGATCTGACGGGAGACGGCTGATCACTCATATACGTGCAGGCTGCTCTCTACTGTGGCGGACGCGAGGGCGCGCACCGCCTCGATCTCATCGGGACGGCTCAGGACCTGCGACACGGCTTCGATGCCCTGGAGCAGGTCCGCGAGCAAGTCCGTGGTGGGGTCCGTCACTCGGGTCGTGACTCCGGTGCTGACTGGGGTGGTGAACCGGGCGGTGACCTGGGCGGGGACGTGGGGAGAGGGACGGCGGGACAGCGCGCCCGCCTCGATCGCGTCCCGGATCGTCACGGCCGACGCCAGCGCCCGCGCCGGGGCGCGGCCGTACCCGAGGGCCACAGCGGTCTCGTACGCCCTGCGGCGCAGTTCCTCGTCGAAGTGGCGGGCGAGTTGGAGCAGGGCGTCGCGGATGAACGTCTCGCGGCGGGTCAGCCGCAGCTCCGGGGTGGCCCGCAGAGAGAAGGGGACGCCCCTGCCGGTGGCGGTGCGCAGCAGGCCGTACAGCGGAGCGAGGCGCAGATGGGCGCGGCGGACCCGCCAGCGGTCGCGCAGAAACTGGCCGGCGTGCGGCAGCACGAACCCCGTGGCGATCAGGACGGCGGCCACGCCGCCGACGGCCGGGGCGAGTTGGGTGGAGAGCGGGTCCAGGTCGCCGCCCGCCCAGCGGACGACGACGGCCGTGCCCTTCACCGCGTCGAACACCAGGTTGACGGCGTAGCCGACGGCCAGCGACCTCAGGCCCCGGCGCAGCCACACGTCGAGTCCGGCGGTGGGGATCCAGTTCCGGATCAGCCGGTACGTCAGGACACAGGACGTGGTGTGCGCGAGCAGGTAGAGGGCGATCAGCTCGCGCATGAAGGGCGTACGGGCGTAGTACGTGTCCAGGTCCTGCCGGCGCTCCACGGGTACGTCCGCGAGCGCGAACAGCGCCCACAGCGCGACGATCACCCCCGCGTGAGCGACGACGACCCACCGCGTCGCGCGCCGTGTCCCGGCCGGCCGGGCCGCGTGACCGGTCAGACCGTCGCGCCACGCGATCACCAGCAGCAGACCCGCTCCGCAGAACGCGACGATGAAGCTGTACACGAGGGGCGCCGCGATGTTGGGCACGCCGGTGACCCGGTTGGTCCAGGCGACGGACGGCGGGGCCGCGAAGGCGAAGATGCCGCAGGCGAGCAGCAGCAGCCCGCCGACCGCGCGCAGCAGCGGGTCCCGCCACAACCTGACGATGCTGGGCAGCTTGAACACCAGGGCGGTGGCCAGGGCCACGATCGGTGTCCCGAAGACGAGGACGGAGTACGGCTCGTCGGGGAAGCCGGAACGGTTCATCGCCGCGCGGTTCCGCTTCCTTTGGCGCGATAGCCCAGGGAGGCCTGCACACCGCTGCTGCCCGTGCTCGCCGCGCGCCCCTCCACCCACGGCCGGAAGACGGTGGCGAGGCGGTGGCCGAACTCCTCGGCGTCGGCCTCGTCGGCCTCACGGGAACCGTTGCGGGCGGCGACGGTCAGCGCGCCGCCCTGCCAGGACTGCCCGTCGGCCAGGACCCGGGCGGCGGTCGCACCCACACTGTGGTGGTGGCAGTGTCCGGCGTGCAGATGCCACAACTCGTGTCCCAGGATGACGAGTTGCTGCACAGCCTCGGCTCGCTCCTCGACGATGACGAGGTCGAAGTCATGGAACTCCACCCACAGACCGGTGACTTCGATCTCGTCGGGGAAGCGCTCGAACCGCAGCTCGACGCGTCGCCCGCGCCGGGCGCTCATCTCCTCGCACAGCGCCCGGCACAACTCCCGTACCCCCGAAGGGCCGTTGTCCTGCTCCCGCAGTGCCGCGTCGAGGGCGCCGGTCAGGTCGCGCATCGCGCCCCGGGTCCGCAGCCGGTGCGCGACACGGGCGGGCAGCAGAGCGGCCAGCACCGCTCGAGACGCCGTCATCGCTCGGCCTCCTCGCCCACGCTCAGCAGCCCTTCGAGCATCACCGCGAGGGCCTCCTGCCCCCGCGGGGTGAGCCGCCGGCCGCGCAGGGCCAGCGTGACGACACCGTGCCGGGTCGCGAACCGGACCAGCGGGCCCTCCTCGGCGACGCCCAACTCCTCCAGCAGGCGCCGGAGTTCACGGTTCAGAACGATGGGGGCGGGGTCGGTGAAGAACCCGGTGCCCTGCTCGACACCGAAGTACGCGGCGAGCGCGGTGAGATCGGGAACGTTCGGCATCTTCTTGCCGAGGAGCAGCTGACGGGCCCACTCGGGGCTGATCGACAGGGCGCCCGCGACCTCCTTGCAGACGTCGGCGCGCTTCCTGCCGTTCGCCGCGAGCCGCGTCTCGTGGAGGGTGCGCACCCGGCGCCGGATCCGGCCCTCGATGTCGTCGGCGGGCGGCCGCGCGCCCTCGGTCAGCAGCGCCTGGATCTCGCCCTCGGTGAGAGAGGTACGGGCCGACAGGGCGCGTACGTCGAGGATCTCGGCGCGGTCGAGACGCGCCTCGGCGATGCGTTCCTCGAGGCGGGCGAGGGTTTCTGAGAGAGGCTCACTCACGGACCGACCCTATGTGTCCGGACCGCCGCGCACCAGCAGAATCCAACGATCATTGGAGATCGCGGAACGATCGTTGGGTGCACCAGCCATTGACGTGCGGACCCTCGAAAATCTACGGTCCTGTCCGAAGTGACGAGCGGACACCGATATACCGAACACACGGATACGCAGACCGCTCCACGCCCCCCGCCCTCACGCCCCACGCCCCCCACGCCCGACGTGCCAAGCCGACCCCCCCCGCACGCAGTACGCCGAATGTCGGAGAGGAACCCATGTCCCGCACCGCCCGCTTCACGATCGACCCCGCCTTCACCGTCGGTGAGGTCAGTCCCCGCCTCTTCGGATCCTTCGTCGAACACCTCGGCCGTTGCGTCTACACCGGCGTCTTCGAGCCCGGCCACCCCTCCGCCGACGAAGCGGGTCTGCGCACGGACGTGCTGGAACTGGTCCGCGAACTCGGTGTCACCGCCGTCCGTTACCCCGGCGGCAACTTCGTCTCTGGCTACAACTGGGAGGACTCGGTCGGCCCGGTCGACGAACGCCCCCGCCGCCTCGACCTGGCCTGGCGCTCGACGGAGACCAACCGTTTCGGGCTCTCCGAGTACATCGGCTTCCTCCGGAAGATCGGCCCGCAGGCCGAGCCGATGATGGCCGTCAACCTCGGCACGCGCGGGGTCGCCGAGGCACTCGAACTCCAGGAGTACGCCAACCACCCTGCCGGCACCGCCCGTTCGGACCTGCGCGGCGCGCACGGCGACAAGGACCCGTTCGGCATCAAGGTGTGGTGCCTCGGCAACGAGATGGACGGTCCCTGGCAGACCGGCCACAAGACCGCCGAGGAGTACGGCCGCCTCGCCGCCGAGACCGCCCGCGCGATGCGCCAACTGGAGCCGGACCTCGAACTCGTCGCCTGCGGCTCCTCCAGCCAGGGCATGGACACGTTCGCCGCGTGGGAGTCGACGGTCCTCCAGGAGACGTACGACCTGGTCGACTACATCTCCCTGCACGCCTACTACGAGCCCCACGACGGCGACATCGACTCCTTCCTGGCCTCCGCCGTGGACATGGAGTCGTTCATTGACAACGTAGTCGCGACCTGTGACCACGTCGGCGCCCGCCTCAAGTCGAAGAAGAAGATCAACCTCTCCTTCGACGAGTGGAACGTCTGGTACATGTCGGGATGGCACGAGACCGAGAACTCCGACGGGCGGGACTGGGCCGAGGCCCCGCGGCTGCTGGAGAACGTCTACTCCGTCACCGACGCCGTCGTCTTCGGCTCACTCCTCATCGCCCTGCTCCGGCACGCCGACCGGGTCACCGTCGCCTGCCTCGCCCAGCTCGTCAACGTCATCGCGCCGATCATGACCGAGCCGGACGGCCCGGCCTGGCGCCAGACGACGTTCTTCCCGTTCGCGCAGGCCAGCAGGTACGGGCGCGGCAAGGTCCTCGACGTACGGGTGGACTCGCCGACGTACGAGACGAAGAAGTACGGCGAGACGGACCTCCTGCACGGCACCGCCGTACGCGCCGACGACGGCACGGTCACCGTCTTCGCCGTCAACCGTGACCGCACCCGGCCGCTGCCGCTCGAAGTCGTCCTGAACGGCCTGGAGTTGACCTCGGTCGTCGAGCACAGCGCGATCGCCGACGCCGACCCGGACGCCCGCAACACCCTGGACGACCCGGAGCGCGTCACCCCCCACCAGGTGGCCGGCACCACCCTCCGGGACGGCAGCCTGAGCGCCGTCCTGGAACCGCTGTCGTGGAACGTGATCCGGCTCGCGTAGGTCTCCGGCCACCGGACGCGTGAGCGCGCGGATGCGGTCATCGCCCGCGTCGCGACCGCCGACAATGACCCCATGAGGATCTCGGCGCGGGCTGACTACGCGGTGCGGGCGGTGCTGGAGCTCGCCGTACGGCAGGACGACGGGGCCGCCGTGAAGGCGGAGACCGTCGCCGCCGCCCAGGCCATCCCGCACAAGTTCCTGGAGGGCATCCTGGGCGATCTGCGGCGCGCCGGGATCGTCGACTCCCGGCGCGGCGGCAACGGCGGCTACCGGCTCGCACGCCCCGCCGAAGGGATCACCGTCGCGGACGTCATCCGGGCCGTCGACGGGCCCATCGTGTCGGTGCGCGGCGAACGGCCGACCGGCCTCGCCTACACCGGTCCCGCCGAACCGCTGCTCCCGCTGTGGGTCGCGCTGCGCGCCAACGTCCGCAAGGTGCTGGAAGGGGTGACCCTCGCCGATCTGGCGGCGGGGGAGCTGCCGGAGCCGGTCCGGGGGCTGGCCGAGGAACCGGCGGCCTGGGAGAACCCGTAGAGCTGTCCGGCAAAGCCCAAAGCCGCAGCCCAAGTTTCAGCCTTTCAGAGCCGTTTGCCCTGCTCCATCGGAGCGTTCCCCACCCCTTGGTTGTTGACGACCTCCACTCTCCGGATACCTAGACCCCGGTATGAGCCTGTGTTGGGCGGGGTCGATGTGAAGGGTGTGTACCGCGATGAGAGCGCTGGGATCGCGTCGAGGGCGGGGCGTCGGGGCCGTGGTGGCCGCCGGTGTGTCCGGGGTTCTGATCGTGCAGGCGGTGGGCGGCGGCGCGAACAGCGCGGCCGACGACGGCAAGCCGGCCTCCGGACCGGTCGCGAGCGAGGAGTACGCGGCGGCGCTGAAGGTCTCCGCCGACGGCGACTCGGCGACACTGGCCAAGCGGGACACCGAGCCGTTCAGCCTGCTCGGCGTCACCTGGTCCGACCCGTCGGCCACCATGGCGGGCAGGGTCGAGGTCCGTACCCGCGCCGCCGGCACCGACAACTGGACGTCCTGGCTGGAGCTGGGCACGGACAGCGGACCCGGTGAGGAGGGCGCCAAGCGCGCCGGTACCGAGCCCGCGTGGGTCGGCGCGTCCGACGGCGTGGAGGTCAGGGTCGACGGCAGGATGTCCGCCGAACTCCCCAAGGGCCTGCGCGTCGACATGATCGACCCCGGCACCGGTTCGCTCTCGGACCTGCGACCCGCGGGATCCGCGGCGGCCGCGACCACCGAGTC
This sequence comes from Streptomyces sp. NRRL WC-3618, assembly GCF_001280005.1. Lineage (GTDB taxonomy): Bacteria > Actinomycetota > Actinomycetes > Streptomycetales > Streptomycetaceae > Streptomyces. The sequence continues at coordinate 20,907 of NZ_LGDW01000415.1, forward strand.
GCCGGACCCGTCGCTCACGCCGGACATGTCGGAGTCCCCCGCACCGACGGCGACAGCGACGGACCCGACGTCCGCCTCCGCGTCCCCGAGCGGCGCGCCCGAGACGACTCCGCCGCCGACGACGTCGGCCCCGAGCGCCCCGCTGAGCACCGGCCCCAAGGCCCTGTCGTCCACCGCTCCCCGGCCGCCGATCACCTCACGGGCCGGCTGGGGAGCGGACGAGACGATGAGCCCAGAGGCGCCGGAGTACCTGACCGGCGGGATCAAGGCGGTGGTCGTTCACCACACCGCCGAGGCGAACGACTACACCTGCGACCAGTCGCCGGCCATGATCCGTGGAATCTACACGTACCACGTCAAAACGAACGGCTGGAGGGACATCGGCTACAACTTCCTGGTCGACAAGTGCGGCACCATCTTCGAGGGCCGCAAGGGCGGGGTCGACAAGCCGGTCTTCGGCGCGCACGCCTACGGCTTCAACAGCCAGACCACCGGGATCTCCGTCCTCGGCAACTACAGCCTGGTCGCCCCGCCGACGGCGGTCCTGACCTCCGTCGCGCGCCTCGCCGCCTGGAAGCTCGGCCAGTACGGCGTCGACCCTGCCGGTACGACCACGCTCACCGCGGGCGCCGCCGGGACCAGCCAGTACAACACCAGGACGTGGAAGACGGGCGACCGGCTCACCTTCCCGACCATTCACGGCCACGGCGACGGCTACGCCACCGAGTGCCCGGGCACCAAGCTCCACGCCCAACTGCCCACCATCCGTGGCTACGCGGCGGGCGCCGTCACCGGCCTCACCCTCAATTCTCCCCGGGCACCGGCACGGTGAACACGACGGCTGTCCCGGTCACCCTCAAGTGGAAGGCCACGGACTCGGCCGCCCTCAAGGAGGTGCGCCTGACGGCCCCGGTCGCCAGGACGTACGGCCCGACGGTCACCAGTGCCCACCTGACCTCCATCTCCGGTGCGCCCACGACCTGGTGGATGACGGCGTACGACCAGGCGGGCAACATGAGGGCGGCCTCGGTCGCCGGTACGCCGATGATCCTCCAGGAGTCCTCGGCGACCCGTACGGGCACCTGGACGACGAAGTCGTCCGCCGGCTACCTGGGCGGCAAGTCGTACTCCAGAACCGCCAAGAACGCCTCCCTGACCTGGACGTTCACCGGCCGCTCGGCAGCCCTCGCGATGTCGCGGGCCTCGGCCTCCGGCCAGGTGAACGTCTTCGTGGACGGCGTCAAGACCGCGACGGTGGACCTGATGTCGGCGACGACGAAGTACCGCGACGCGATCTGGACGAAGAGCTGGAGTGCGAGCGCCAGGCACACGGTAAGGATCGTGGTCGTCGGCACGAGCGGCCGCCCGGCGGTCACCACGGACGGTCTTGTCTACCTGAACTAATTCCCCCTCCGATGGCTGTGCGTTACATCGACGAGCGAAACAGGCCGCGTGCGGGCGGGAATGGCCGGGGATCGACCTGGCTGGTTCCCGCCAGGCCTCCTATGCTGCGACCGCTCGGTCTTCACAGCTCCTTCACTGTTCAATCACAGGTTCGGGTGTAGTTGTGTGCATGTATTTGGCATGCCCATGACTGCCGCCTGAGTGCGTGATTCTCACCCCCCACTCCAACATCGTGTTGAAAGGGAGAACCATGGCTGGTGGCCTGCTCGTCAGCGGCGCGATTGCCGCTCTGTTCGCCGCTGCGATACCCACACAGGGTCCCGGGTCGTCCTTCGAGGACCCGCCCCCGGACAAGATCGTCATCAAGGTCGCCACGGTGAACGGCTCCGGCTGTCCCGCGGGTACGGCCGCGGTGGCCGTCTCCGCCGACAACACCGCGTTCACCGTCACCTACAGCGACTACCTCGCCCAGGTCGGCGGCAACGCGGACCCGACGGCGTTCCGCAAGAACTGCCAGCTCAGCCTGCTGGTGCACGTCCCGGCGGGCTTCACCTACGCCATCGCCAGCGCCGACTACCGGGGCTTCGCCTCTCTCCAGCGGGGCGCGAGCGCCATGCAGCGGGCCTCGTACTACTTCCAGGGCTCGTCGAGCACGGTGGCCCGCACCCACTCGTACAACGGCCCGCTCAACGACAACTGGCAGGCCACCGACGTCACCGACTGGGCCCAGCTGGTCTATGCGCCCTGCGGGGCTCAGCGCAACTTCAACATCAACACGGAGCTGCGGGTGAACAAGGGTTCGTCGACCGGCAGCAGCTTCATGGCGATGGACTCGACGGACGGCGACATCAACACGACCTACCACATGGCGTGGCAGCAGTGCCCTCCGAAGAAGTGAGGGCTGCCTGAGCCGTGAGGGCGTGGTAGGCCCGCCCGGCGGGCGCACGGGTGCGGACACGGTCAGCCGTGTCCGCACCCGGCGGCTCAACCCCAGTTCGGCTCGCCGGACGGCACCGGTCGTCCCGTGTAGGCGTCCAGGAGAACCCGGTCGCCGAGCGGCCGCTTCAGCTCGACCGTAATTTTCTCGTATTTCATCTCGGCGCTGCAGGCCAGATCCTGCTCCACATCGGCGACGCTCGCCGAGAGCACCACGCTGCCGTCCGTCTCCAGTGCCTTCACACGGGCGCCGTCGTCGCAGCCCCCGTGGGCGGCCAGGACGGTGACGGTCCGTCCGTCTCCCGACACCTCCATCAGCCGGGGGAGCCACGTCAGTTCGGTGGTGCGTGCCGCTCCGATCCCCCCGATCGGCGACCGCGGAAGCTTCGACGGGCGCAGGGCGACGCGCCCCAGCGGTTTGTCGTACCCCTCCAACGTGAACAGCCAGGCCGGCACGGATGCCGGGCCTTGGCTCGTCGTGATCGTCATCGCACCCAACTCGGCGCCGGTGACGGTCAGATGAGGTTCCCCGGGGCTGTTGGAGCGGTCCAGGGCGGTGTACGTCTGCCGCGCGTCCAGCAGGGGGCGCGTGAGCGATCCTCCGTCCGCCCACTTCACCTTTCCCTTCTCGGGTGCGGTGGCGGGGAGTTCGCCCTCCAGTACGTAGTTCTGCGAGGAGTGGGCCAGCTTGTCGTCGGCGCTGCGGAAGCCACCGTCAGGCGGCGGTGCCACGTCGCCCATCGGGTGGTAGCCCTCGCGCCAGGCCTCTGCGGCCTTGGAGCCGTCCCAGGCGTCGGCGACCTGCCGGGCGCGGACGGCCGTCGGCGACGGGGTGTCCCGGGCGCGGAGCTCCTTGCCGATGCCGTCCTCCGCCTTCTCGCCGCCGCAACCGGCCGCGAACAGGGCGCCGGTGAGGGTGAGAACGAGGGCGAGTCGGGTCGTGGTGCGAGTGGTGTACGTACGCATGGATCCCCCCGGAGCTGATGCTGTCGGGACTGGGACGCACCGGATGCGGTTTACGTTCGGTTCTGCGGCCCGGGGTCGATCGGGGCCCGCCGTGGGCGAGCCGGGCGCGCCGACGCCCGGGGCAGGGTCCGCGTCCGGCCCGGGCGTCGGCGTACGGAACGGGGTCAGGACTGGAGCACGGGCAGGACCGCCTTGGCTGCCACCCAGCTCGTGCCCGACGCCGCTTCGGCCTTCAGCGCGTCCACGTCGATGCGGGGGCCGGGCCGGCCGGGCGAGATGATCCTGGAGTCCCAGCCGATGTGGCCGTTGTAGGCCTTGCAGGTGATCTGTTCCTCGACGATGGGACGCGGGCCGGGCTCCGTGACCCGCACGGTCACACACACCGGATCCAGCCTGGCCACGGTCGAGTTGTGGGCGTTGACCAGGGTGCTCTTCAGTTTCCCGTGGCCCGGGGAGGGGGTCGTCGAGACGTCGGGTGAAGCGACCTGCCGCCTGGGGCGCCTGCTCAGCCCGCCTGGCCCATACCCGCCGCGTTCGGCCAGCTCTGGGCGGCGGGCCAGCCCGTTGCCGGGGCCGGGGCGAGGCCCGGGCCGGTGGTGCCGCGGACCTGGGCGGCCGTGAGGCCGTTGCGGGCCGGGACGCCGGAGGGGGTGGGCTGCTGCGGGACCATCGGCTGGGGCTGCGGCTGCTGGGGGATCGGAGGCTGCGGCATCTGCGGCATCTGGGGCATCTGCGGCTGGGGGATCTGGGGCTGCGGGACCGGCTGAGGCTGCTGCTGCATGGGCGTCGGCTGCTGCATCTGCATGCCCGCGTTGCCGTAACTCTGCTGCGGCGGGCCGCCGTAGCTCTGTGCGCTCATCGCCGCCGGCATCTGCATGGCGGCGGGCATCTGCATCGGCATGGGGGCCGGGGCGGGCGCGGGCGCGGACATCGGGGTCGGCATGCCGGTACCGGCTGCCGCGGCGGCCGCGAGGCCACCCGGCAGACCGGTACCGGTACCCAGGGCCTGAGCGGCTAGGCCTGGCATACCGCCCCCGTTGGTGGCGCTGACCAGCCGGTCCACCGCCGCCGTGCCCGAGCTGTAGCTGGTCCCTGAACCCAGCTCGGGTACGGCGGCTCCCCTCCTGGTCCCGTAGAGCACCTGTTCCAGGCCGGACATCAGGCGACGGACGTCCACCTGGGGGCGCACCACGAGACGCAGGAAGCGGCTGGACGAGCCGATCTTGTTGCCGCACTCGCGGACGAGGATGCGGTGCTCGGTGAGCATCCGGTCCCGGACCACGGTGCCCTCGGCGCCGACGGGGAGGCGCACGAAGAGGAAGTTGCCCTGTGACGGGTAGACCGTCAGACCGGGCAGGGAGGAGAGCTGGCTGGCCATGTCGAGGCGGTCGCGGCGCACCTGCTGGAGGCTCTGCGCGTACTCCTGGCCGTGCTCCTTGAGCATGAACACCACGTACTCGGCGAAGGAATTGAGGTTCCACTTGGGCAGCATCGAACGGACGCGGCCCGCGAGCGAGGGGTTCGCGACCATGTAGCCGAAGCGGACGCCGTGCAGGCCGAAGTTCTTGCCGAGGCTGCGCAGGACGATGACGTTGGGGCGCATCATCGCCTCCTGTACGACGCTCGGTTCCGCCTCCGCGTCGGCGAACTCGATGAACGACTCGTCGATGATGATCAGGTCGAGGTCGGCCATCGCGTCCATGAACTGCACGAGCGCGTGCTTGTGCAGGAAGCCGCCGTCGGGGTTGTTGGGGTTGCAGATGACGGCGACGCGGGTGCCGCGCGCGCGGATGAACTCGGCGTACTGGGTGAGGTCGAGGGAGAACCCGCTGGACTCCTGGAGCGGGAACATGTCGACCCGCTTGCCGGTCTCCATGGGCTGGTCGGTCCAGCGGCCGAAGGTGGGGACGGGGACGGCGAGGGACTCCCGGACCAGCAAGTGGTCGATCCACGTGATCAGTTCGGTCGAGCCGTTGCCCATCGCCACGGCCTGCGGCGGCAGTTGCAGCAGATTGCACAGCTCGGCGGTGATCGTGTCGGCGCTGCTCGGGTAGTACGTGATGATGTCGCGCAGCCGCGCCGCCATGGTGTCCATCATGGCCGGAGTGGGGAAGTACGGGTTGCACGGGATGCAGAAGTCCACCGGGCCGGTCCCGTCGCTCTCGCGCGCGAGCGCAGCCATCGAGGGGCTGTGCGCCGTGGCGCTGCGAAAGAGCGAGGTGACGTTGTCGGCCATGGAACCTCCGTATGCGGCGGACCCGTTGGGGAGGACGGGGCCTCCAACTCTTGGGTGGCCCGTGCGGGGGAGCACGGGCCGCTCCTAGATACGGATGGCTGTGTGACGTTGTTCAACCACTGTGGTTTCGATGAAAAATTGTGAAGCCGGCGTGAAACCTGAAGCCGACGTGAAACCTGTCAGTCGGCGTGAAACCTGTCAGCTGGCGTGAAACCTGTCAGCCGGCGTCGAACGAGTGTGTCGTCGTCGAGCGGTAGGTCTCGCCGGGACGCAGCACCGTGGACGGGAAGTCCGGCCGGTTCGGCGAGTCCGGATAGTGCTGGGTCTCCAGACACAGCGCGTCGCCCTGGCGGTAGACGGTGCCGCCGGTGCCGACGAGGGTGGCGTCGAGGAAGTTGCCCGAGTAGAACTGGACGCCCGGTTCGGTGGTCGCGATCCGCATCGTGCGCCCGGACTCCGGGTCCCTGAGGGTGGCGATGTGCTGGGGCTGTGCGGTGACACCCTTGTCGAGGACCCAGTTGTGGTCGAAGCCCTTGGCGTACAGCAACTGCTGGTCGGCGGTGCGCAGTTCGGCACCGACCGTTTTGGCCGCGCGGAAGTCGAAGGGGGTGCCCGCGACCTCGGCGAGCTCACCGGTGGGGATCAGGCCGGCGTCGACGGGGGTGTAGCGGGAGGCGGCGATCTCCAGCTCGTGGCCGCCCACCGAGCCGCCGCTCTCGCCGGCCAGGTTCCAGTAGACGTGGTTGGTGAGGTTGACGACGGTGACCTGGTCGGTGGTGGCCTCGTAGTCGATCCGCCAGTCGCCCCGCTCGGTGAGGGTGTAGGTGACCGTCGTGTGCAGCGTGCCGGGGTAGCCCATCTCGCCGTCGGCGCTGGTGAGCCGCAGGCGCAGCCCGACGTCCGTACCCTCCGTGAACGGCTCGACGTCCCACACGGCCTTGTCGAAGCCCCCGCTGCCGCCGTGCAGGCTGTTGTCGCCGTCGTTGACGTCCAGTTGGTACGACGTGCCGTCCAGGGTGAACCGGCCCTCGGCGACGCGGTTGCCGAACCGGCCGATCAGGGCGCCGAAGTAGGGGCTGGAGGCGACGTACTCCTCGACGCTGTCGAAGCCAAGGGAGACGTTGGCGTACCGGCCCTCGCGGTCCGGGATCTCCAGGGACTGCACGATCCCGCCGTACGACAGGACCTTCAGACGGGTGCCGCCGTTCTCCAGCGACCAGCGGTGGATCTCCGTCCCGTCGGGGAGTTTGCCGAAGAGTTCCTTCACGGGGTTCCTGCCTCCATGGGGGAAAGCCGAAGGGTCCCGCGGACCGGTTGCCCGGTTGCCCGCGGGACCCACGACGTGACGACTGCTTGTTAACCGGCCTTGCGCTTGTTCCACACGTCGAACCCGACCGCGGCCAGCAGGGCGAGGCCCTTGATGACCTGCTGCCAGTCGGTGCCGACGCTGAGGAGGTTCATGCCGTTGTTCAGCACACCGAGGACCAGACCACCGATGATCGCACCGAGGACGGTGCCGACACCGCCGCTCATGGACGCGCCACCGATGAACGACGAGGCGATCGCCTCGAGTTCGAAGCTGAGGCCCGCCTTCGGCGAGGCCGCGTTCAGCCGGGCGGCGACCACCATGCCGGCCAGGGCCGCGAGCACGCCCATGTTCAGGAAGACAAGGAAGGTGACCTTCTTGTCCTTGACGCCGGACAGCTTCGCGGCCGGCAGGTTGCCGCCGATCGCGTAGATGTGACGGCCGAAGACGGCGTTGCGCATCACGTAGCCGTAGCCGACCACCAGCACGGCCAGGACGATCAGGATGATCGGCGCGCCCTTGTAGCTGGCGAGCAGCATCGTGACCGTGAGGATCGCGGCGACGATGGCGACGAGCTTAAGCAGGAAGAGGTTCCTGGGCGCCACTTCGAGGGCGAACTCCTGCTGCCGCTTGCGGTCACGGACCTCCTGGATGACCGAGAACGCGATCAGCGTGAAGCCCAGCAGCAGCGTGATGTTGTGGTAGTTGGTGTCCGGGCCGACCGTCGGCAGGAAGCCGTTGCCCATCTTCTGCAGGCCGTCCGGGAACGGGCCGAGCGTCTGCCCCTTCAGGAGCATCTCCGTCAGACCGCGGAAGATCAGCATGCCCGCGAGGGTGACGATGAAGGAGGGTATGCCGAGGTAGGCGATCAGGAAGCCCTGTGCCGCGCCGGCCGCCGCGCCGACGGCCAGGCACAGCAGCAGCGCGAGGGGCCACGCCACATCGTGTTGCACCGTCAGCACGGCTGCGAAGGCGCCGGTGAACGCCGTGAGAGAGCCGACCGACAGGTCGATGTGACCCGCGATGATCACCAGCATCATGCCGATCGCGAGGATCAGGATGTAGCTGTTCTGGAGCACCAGGTTGGAGACGTTGCGCGGCAGCAGCAGGTCACCGTCGGTCCACACCTGGAAGAGGACCACGATCAGACCGAGGGCGATCAGCATGCCGTACTGGCGCATGTTGCGGCGCAGACCGTCCAGCACCAGCTGGAGCAGTCCACCGCCGGAGGCCGGCCCGCCGCTCTTGCCGGGCGGCGCGGCGGCCGGGCTCTTGGTCACATCGGTGCTCATCGCGTTACCTCTTTGTCCTTCGTCATCTGACGCATCAGCACTTCCTGCGTGGCCTCGGCCCGCGGGAACTCGCCCGTGAGCCGCCCGGCGGCCATCGTGTAGATGCGGTCGCACATGCCGAGCAGTTCGGGCAGCTCGGAGGAGATGAAGACGACCGCCTTGCCCTGGGCCGCCAGTTGGTCGATGACCGTGTAGATCTCGTACTTGGCACCGACGTCGATGCCGCGCGTCGGCTCGTCCAGGATCAGCACGTCAGGACCCGCGAAGATCCACTTGCTGAGGACGACCTTCTGCTGGTTGCCGCCGGACAGCTTGCCGACCCGCTCGAAAACGGTCGGGGCCTTGATGTTCATGGACTTGCGGAAGCCCTCGGAGACCTTCCGCTCCTCCTGCTCGTCGACGATGCCGCGCTTGGCCACCTTGCTCAGTGCGGTGAGCGAGATGTTGCGGTTGATCGTGTCGATGAGGTTGAGGCCGTAGTGCTTGCGGTCCTCCGTGACGTAGGCGATGCCGTGCTCGACCGCCTCCGCGACGGACCTCGTACGGATCTCCTTGCCGTCCTTGAGGACCGTGCCGCCCGCGTACCGGCCGTAGGAGCGCCCGAAGACGCTCATCGCGAGCTCGGTGCGGCCGGCGCCCATCAGGCCCGCGATGCCGACGATCTCCCCGCGCCGCACCTGGATGGACACGTCGTCGACGACCTTGCGCTGCTGGTCGATCGGGTGGTGCACGGTCCAGTCGCGGATCTCCAGGGCCGGGGCCGCGCCCTTCTCCGGCTCGTGCGGGGTGCGGTCGGGGAAGCGGTTGTCGAGGTCGCGCCCCACCATGCCGCTGATGATCCGGTCCTCGGTCGTCTCCGCGGACTTCACGTCGAGCGTCTCGATGGAGTGCCCGTCGCGGATGATCGTCACCGAGTCCGCCACCTTGCGGATCTCGTTGAGCTTGTGGGAGATGATGATCGAGGTGATGCCCTGGTTCTTCAACTCCAGGATCAGATCGAGGAGTTTGTCGCTGTCCTCGTCGTTGAGCGCCGCGGTCGGCTCGTCGAGGATGAGGAGCTTCACCTTCTTCGACAGCGCCTTCGCGATCTCCACGAGCTGCTGCTTGCCCACGCCGATGTCGGCGACACGGGTCTCCGGGTGGTCGCTCAGACCCACCCGGCGCAGCAGCTCGGAGGCGTGACCGAGGGTCTGCCTCCAGTCGATGAACCCGCCCTTGGCGTGCTCGTTGCCGAGGAAGATGTTCTCCGCGAGGGAGAGGTACGGCGAGAGCGCCAGCTCCTGATGGATGATGACGATGCCGTGCTGCTCGCTCGCCCGGATGTCCTTGAAGGAGCAGATCTCTCCCTCGAAAAGGATGTCCCCTTCGTAGCTGCCGTGCGGATAGACGCCGGAGAGCACCTTCATCAAGGTGGACTTCCCGGCGCCGTTCTCACCGCAGATGGCGTGGACCTCGCCCTGACGGACGGTCAGTGTGACGTCCGACAGCGCTTTGACACCGGGAAAGGTCTTGACGATCGAGCGCATTTCCAGGACGGGTCCCGCCATGGTCGTGCCTTCCAATCCGTGAGGTTCGACGACGCTTACTTGAGCTGGTCGGCGGTGTAGTAACCGCCCTGGACGAGCTCCTTCTCGTAGTTCGTCTTGTCGACGCTGACCGGCTGCAGCAGGTAGGCGGGGACGATCTTGGTGCCGTTGTCGTACGACTTGGTGTCGTTGATCTCGGGCTTCTTGCCGTGGAGCGAGGCGTCGACCATGTCGGTGGCGACCTTGGCGAGCTTGCGCAGGTCCTTGTAGACGGTCATCGACTGCTGGCCCGCGATGATCGACTTCACCGACGCCAGCTCGGCGTCCTGGCCGGAGATGACGGGCAGCGGCTTGGCCTTGGTGCCGTAGCCGTCCGACTTCAGCGCGGCGAGGATGCCGATGGAGATGCCGTCGTAGGGCGAGAGGACCGCGTCGACCCGGCCACTGGTGTACGTCGAGGTGAGGATGTCCTCCATGCGCTTCTGGGCGGTGGCACCGTCCCAGCGCAGCGTGGTGACCTTGGTGAGCTCCGTCTGACCGGACTTGACGACCAGCTTCTTGCTGTCGATGTACGGCTGGAGCACCTTCATCGCGCCGCCGAAGAAGTACTTGGTGTTGTTGTCGTCGTTGGAGCCGGCGAACAGCTCGATGTTGAAGGGGCCCTTGCCGCTGGCCAGGCCGAGCTTGTCGACGAGGTAGGTGGCCTGGAGCCGGCCGACCTTCTCGTTGTCGAAGGACGCGTAGTAGTCGACGTTCTTCGTGCCGAGGATCAGGCGGTCGTAGGAGATGACCGGGATCTTGGCGTCGGCCGCCTGCTGGAGCACGTTGTTCAGCGACTTGTTGTCGATGGCCGCGACGATCAGCGCCTTGACGCCCTGCGTGATCAGGTTCTCGATCTGCGAGACCTGCTGGTCGGGGTCGTCCTCGCCGAAGACCAGCTTGGTCTTGTAGCCCTTGGCCTGGAGGTCCTTCACGACGTTGGCACCGTCGGTGATCCAGCGCTCGGAGGACTTGGTCGGCATCGCGATGCCGATGGTGGCGCCCTTGACGTCGCCGCCCTTGTCGTCGCTGCCGCCCTCACCGGACTGGCCACAGGCGGACAGGGTCAGGGCGAGGGAGGCGGCTCCGGCTATGGCGGCGAGGGCGGCTCTGCGGTTACGCATGGTCATCATCCTTGATGTGGTGTGCAGGGATCGGTCTCGCGGTGCGAAGGGCGCCCCCGGACAAGAGGCCGGGAAGACCGAGAAAGAGGGTGTGTCGGATTGTGCGTGCCTGTGTCGGCTTCTGTGAAGTGGGGTTTCCGGAACGTTATGACTGAGTGTCGAACCGGTTCAGTGCGCCCGGCAGACGCGAGCCGAGCGGAGCCATGTCGCCGTCCGCCCCGTGCCGCGCGAGCAGGTCAAGGGCGAGCCGGCCACGTCGGACTCTTTCCTTGGCCGTGCTGAGAGCAAGGTCACGCAGATGGTGCCCGTAGGGGTAGATCCCGGGGGCCTTCGACAGACCGAACTTCAGGTAGAGCGGCGCGCCGCGGCGGATCAGCTCGGCGACCTCGTACATCCGGATATAGCCGCCGAGATCGTCGGGGGCCTCGATGTACATGTCCATGGGGGCGGCGGAAACCCGCCGGATCTCGGTGAGATGGTCGAGCGTCAGGTCGCTCGGCACGTTGATCGAGTCGCCGCCGAGATTCTCGTACACGGCGTACGCGGCCGGGTTCACCGGCCCGATCAGCGCCGACACCTTGAGCGTCGTCTCGGCCGGGATGATGCCGGCCTGCCGCGCCCGGTGCAGGGTCCACAGGACCCCCTCGTCGGCGACGAGCAGGCACTGCACGCCCAGCTCGGTCGCGCGTATGGCGTCCTCGACACACCCGGCCACGGCGTCATGGCCCCGGGCGCGCAGTCCGCCGCCCTTGGAGTCGGTACGGGTGGAGCCGCCGATGTCCCAGGTGCCGCGCGGACCGGTGAACAGGCAGAGCTCGATGTCCCGCTCGGCCGTCGACTCCACCATCTCGGTGATCTCGGCGTCGGTGAGCATCCAGATGCCGCTGCCCTGGCTGACCCGGTGGATCGGCACATCCAGCCGCGAGGACTCCTTGAGGACCACGGCGAGCGCCTCGGGTCCCTCCACGGAGGGCACCTCGGTACGCCAGCGGCCCCCGCCGGGGAAGCTGTGCGCCGAGGCGTCGGCGGGATCGAGGGCGGGCGTGCCCAGGCCGAGCGCGGTGAGCGCCGGCTCCCCGGGGCGTCGGGCTGCGGAGGCGGTGGTGTCGGTCACAGTCTGTCCTTCAAAGTCGGCAGGCCGGCGGGTTCGCAGGGTCCGGCAGGTTCGGTATTTCGGACGAAGTTCGCGGCTCTGGTTGCGCAAGACGTTGGATGTGCGCCGGTACGGGGGTGTCAGACGCCCGGTACCGGCGCACGGCTCAGGGGTGTGTCACGGCCGCAGCAGTACCTTTCCGACCTTCGGGTCGCCCGACCCGACCAACTCGATGGCCTGCGCGAACTCTTCCAGCGGGAGCTCGTGGGTGATCAGCGGCAGCGGGTCGAGGAGCCCCGCCCCGAAGACCCGCACCGTGTGCGCCCAGGCATCCGGCGCCGCACCGAACACGGTGTGCACCTCCAGCTGCCGTACGACGAGGTCCGTCGGGTCGAGCCCGACCGCACCCGGCCCCGGGATCCCCGTCAGGACCAGCCGGCCACCGCGCCGTAGCAGGGCGGCGGCGGTGCGCGCGGCGGTCGCGGACCCGGCGGTCTCGATGACGACGTCGAAGCCGCCCGGGAGCTCCTCGCCCTTGATGCGGAAGTCCGTGGCACCGAACTGCTTCGACAGCTCCGCCCGGTCCGGGCGCGTCCCCACGACGAGCAGCTCGGACGGCGAGCTCGCCTTCAGGAACTGGATCGCGAACATCCCGAGCGTCCCGGTGCCCACCACGGCGACCCGCTCACCCGGAAGGGTGTTCGCCTTGAGCGCGGCGGCCGCGATGCACGCGGCCGGCTCCAGCAGCGCCGCCGCCGTGAGATCCGCGTCGTCGGCCAGGACGTGCAGCAGACGCGCGGGCAGCGTCAGCGTGGCGGCCATCGCGCCGGGCTCGGTGAACCCGGTCTCCTCGTAACCCGCCGAGCACAGCGTCGTCTCGCCCACGTGACAGCGGTCGCACACCTGGCAGTTGCGGAAACCCTCGCCGACCACCTTGCGGCCCACGAGGCTCGAAGGCACCCCGGCGCCGACCGCGGTCACCGTCCCGGACCACTCGTGGCCCGGCGTGAGGGGGTAACGGACGTACCCCTCAGGCCTGTTGCCCTGGTACACCTCGCGGTCGCTGCCGCAGATCCCGACGACGTGCACCCGGACGAGGGCCTCGCCGGGCTCGGGCTGACGAGGCTCGTGCGGCACCATTCGGTGCTCGCCCGGAGCCTCGATCACGACAGCGCTGCTCACTCGGTGCCCTTGGGCTTGCGCTGCTCCCAGCCCTCGGCCCAGAGGTCGAATCGTGCCTGCTGCTGCGGGAACTCCGCCGCCGCGTCGACGTCCAGCTCGACGCCGAGTCCGGGCTTGTCGGAGAGGTGGAAGTAGCCGTCCACGACCTCCGGGGCCCCCTTGACGACCTTCTTGATCTCCGCGTCCGCGAAGTCGTTGAAGTGCTCGAGGATCTTGAAGTTCGGGGAGGTGAAGCCGACCTGGAGGGAGGCTGCGGTCAGGACCGGTCCGCCCACGTTGTGCGGTGCGACCAGTGTGTAGTGGGTCTCGGCGGTCGCGGCCAGCTTGCGGGTCTCCCAGATGCCGCCGATGTGGCCGACGTCGGGCTGGATGATGTCCACGGCCTGGCTCTCGAAGAGCTCCCGGAACTCGATCCGGTCGTGGATCCGCTCACCCGTGGCGACCGGGATGTCGACCTTGGCGGCGACCTTCTCCAGTGCCTTCAGGTTCTCCGGCGGGCAGGGCTCCTCCAGCCACGCGGGCTTGAAGGGCGCCAGGTCCTTGGCGAGGCGGACGGCGGTGGAGGGCGAGAAGCGGCCGTGCATCTCCAGCATCAGCTCGGCGTCCGGCCCGATGGCGTCACGCACGGCCTCGATCAGGGAGACGGCGTACATGCTCTGCGCGTGGTCCAGCTCGAAGTGGCCGGTCCCGAAGGGGTCGATCTTGAGCGCCTGGTAGCCGCGCTCCATGACGCCCTGCGCCGCCTTGTGGTACGCCTCCGGGGTGCGCTCGGTGGTGTACCAGCCGTTGGCGTACGCCTTGACCTTGTCGGTGACCTTGCCACCGAGGAGCTGCCACACCGGCACACCCAGGGCCTTGCCCTTGATGTCCCAGCACGCCATCTCGATCACGGCGATGCCGGACATCACGATCTCGCCGGCCCGGCCGTAGTCGCCGTACTTCATGCGCTTGACGAGATCCTCGACGGCGAACGGGTCGGAGCCGAGGATGTGGTTGGTCTGCGCCTCGTGCAGATAGCCGAGGAGCGCGTCTGTGTGGCCCAGCATGCGGGTCTCGCCGACACCGGTGAGGCCCTCGTCGGTGTGCACCTGGACGTAGGTCAGGTTCCGCCAGGGTGTCCCGACCACATGCGTGCTGATTCCCGTGATGCGCACGGTACTCCCTCGTCCTCTTGGCTTGGCTCGTTCGATATTTCGTCACTTGTTCGAAATGCTGTCGCGACAGTAGGGACGCTTTGGGTGGGGTGTCAATGGGGCGCACGTACAACCCTTGCCAGGTTTTGGACTGCCGCCATCCGTTCCCACATTCCGGCACCGGAACCCCTCCTGCCCCCGACTGCCGCGTTATCCAACCGTGACGACCTCCCTGGCGCAGCCCTCTTGACCGCTGCCGATTGTTAGCGCTCACAATGGCGTCCGCATTCACCAATCGTCTACAGTCGCCCCCCGGCGGCATCGGGGGAGGTATGAGCTTCATGTCGGCACTGCCCCAACTTGCCTTACCGTCCGGCGCATTGGGCCTCTCCGGAAGCCTGGCGTGAGGCGGGTGGCGCGAAGGCGACCGCCCCATCGAATGACTTGTCCGCAGACGACCGCCAAGGAGGTGCAGCCGTGAGCAACCCGCAGACCAGCCCCCAGTTCCACTCGCAGAACCGGCCGCCTACCATGGCCGACGTGGCGCGCCGGGCCGGCGTGTCCCACCAGACCGTGTCCCGCGTACTGGGCGATCACCCCAATGTGCGCGACGAGACACGGGCCAGAGTGCTGCACGCCATCGAGGACATGGGCTACCGCCGCAACTCCTCGGCACGGGCGCTGGCGACCCGGCGTACCCTCAGCCTGGGTGTGGTCGCCTCCAACACCACGCTCTACGGGCCCGCCAGTACGCTGTTCGCGCTGGAGCAGGCGGCACGTGCCCAGGGGTATCTCGTCTCGACGGTCAGCCTGCGGGAACTGACGGTCGAAACGGTGTCCGAGGCCATGCACCGGCTCAGTGAGGGTGGCGTGGAGGGGGTGATCGCCCTCGCCCCGCAGCGGTCGGCGGTCGAGGCCCTCTCCGAAGTCCGCCATCCCTTCCCGGTGGTGGCCGTGGGCACCGGCTCCGGCGTGGAGATCCCGAGCGTCAACGTGGATCAGGGGCTGGGCGCCCGGCTGGCCACCAGTCATCTGCTGGCCGCCGGCCACCGCACGGTCTGGCATCTCGCCGGGCCCGACAACTGGCAGGAGGCGGTGGACCGCGCCGACAGCTGGCGGTCGACCCTGGAAGAGGCCGGTGCGGAAATTCCCTCGCCGCTGCGGGGTGACTGGAGCCCGTTGTCGGGTTATCGTGCGGGCCAGGAACTGGCCGGCTGGGTCGGCCGCGGTCTGACCGCCGTCTTCGTCGCCAACGACCAGATGGCACTGGGAGTGTTGTGGGCGCTGCGTGAGGCGGGCGTGCGCATCCCCCAGGACATCGCGGTGGTCGGCTTCGACGACATCCCGGAGTCGGAGTTCTTCGCTCCGCCGCTCACCACAGTCCGGCAGGACTTCGCGGCGGTCGGCAAGCGGGGTATCGCACTGCTGCTGGACCTCATCGAGGGCCGGATGCCCTCCGGGGCCAGGCAGGTCATCATCGAGCCCCAACTCCTCGTCCGCGCCAGCACTTTCCCCTACGCCCCCCAGTCCGGGACCGCTCCCGGCTGAGGCGACACAGACTCGTTCGGCGATCGTCCTCACCCCACCGGTGTGATCGAGATCCCGAACGATGATCGACAGGTTGGACAAATCGCAGCCTGTCGCCCCGAACCCCACGAGAACCAGAAGCACCACCGGTAGGCCCCACGAGTACCGACAAGCCCCACCAGAACCATGAGTACCAGCTGACCCAGCACGGGCCGGCGGCTCTTCAAAGGAGAAGAACATGCTCAACAGAAGGAACTTCCTCACTGCGGCGGTCGGCGTGGCGGCTGCGACGAGCCTTGCGGCCTGTGCCAAGAAGGACGACGGCGGCGGCTCCACCGGCGGTGGCGACGGCAAGATCGTCCTCGGCTTCTCCCAGGTCGGCTCGGAGAGCGGCTGGCGCAGCGCCAACACCGACTCGGTGAAGTCGGCGGCGAAGGAGGCCGGTTACGACCTCAAGTTCTCCGACGCGCAGCAGAAGCAGGAGAACCAGATCTCCGCGATCCGCAACTACATCACCCAGGGTGTGGACGTCATCGCCTTCTCCCCGGTGGTCGTCACCGGCTGGGACGCGGTGCTCAAGGAGGCCAAGGCCAAGAAGATCCCGGTGGTCCTCACCGACCGCTCGGTCGAGACCTCCGACCAGTCCCTGTTCGTCACCCTGGTCGGCTCCGACTTCACGGACGAGGGCCGCCGCGCGGGCAAGATCCTGGAGAAGGTCCTCGAGAAGGCCGGCCACAAGGGTGCTGTGAAGATCGCCCAGCTGGAGGGCACCACCGGTGCCGCCCCCGCGATCGAGCGCGCCAAGGGCTTCAAGGAGGTCATGGACGCCGAGCACGCGAGCGACTGGAAGATCGTCGTGAGCCAGACCGGTGACTTCACCAGGGCCGGCGGCAAGCAGGTCATGGCGGCCTTCCTGCAGTCCAACCCGGACATCAACGTCCTGTTCGCGCACAACGACGACATGGCCATCGGTGCCATCCAGGCGATCGAGGCGGCCGGCAAGAAGCCCGGCAAGGACATCCTCATCGTCTCGATCGACGGCGTGAAGGACGGCTTCGTGGCCATGTCCGAGGGCAAGATCAACGCCATCGTCGAGTGCAACCCGCTGCTCGGCCCCCAGCTCATGGAGGTCGTGAAGAAGGTCAAGAACGGCGAGTCGGTCGAGCGCTGGATCAAGACCAAGGAGGGCGACTTCATGCAGGACCAGGCGAAGGCCGCGCTCCCCACGCGTAAGTACTGACCGACCGCACCCATCGGCAGGGAGCCTCCGCCCGCGCCGGCCCTCCGTACGGAGGGCGGCCCTGGGGGCTCCCTGCGGGCCTGAAGGACATCAAGGGCCCGACCCAACATTCGTGGGCCTGAACGAGATTCAAGGAGCGCTGCCATGGCAGAGCCGCGGCCCGTCCTGGAGATGACGGGCATAGTCAAGGAGTTTCCGGGGGTACGGGCTCTGTCGGGTGTCGACTTCCGGCTCTTCCCCGGTGAGATTCACGCCCTGATGGGCGAGAACGGAGCCGGTAAGTCCACCCTCATCAAGGTGCTGACCGGCGTCTACGCGCTGGACGACGGCACGGTCACCCTCGACGGCCAGCCGGTGCGGATCGACAGCCCGTTCCAGGCACAGCAGGCCGGCATCAGCACCGTCTACCAGGAGGTGAACCTCTGCCCCAACCTGTCGGTGGCGGAGAACATCTTCATCGGACGTGAACCCATCCGCTTCGGCCGCATCCAGTGGACGCAGATGCGCAAGGACGCGGCGGAGCTGGTCGACCGGCTCGGCCTCGACCTCGACGTCACCGCGCCCCTGTCCTCGTACCCGCTGGCCGTGCAGCAACTGGTCGCGATCGTACGGGCGGTGGGCACCGGCGACAGCGACGGCGCCGGAGCCGGCACCAAGGTGCTGGTTCTCGACGAGCCGACGTCCAGCCTCGACCGCGACGAGGTCCTCGAACTGTTCCGCCTGATGCGGCAGTTGAGGGACGAAGGCGTCGCGATCCTGTTCGTCTCGCACTTCCTCGACCAGATCTACGAGATCTGCGACCGCATGACCGTCCTGCGCAACGGCACCCTCGTCGGCGAGCACATGGTCAGCGAGCTCGACCAGGTCGGGCTGATCCAGCTCATGATCGGCAAGGCCATGGACCAGCTGGAGGGGCTCCAGGAGCACCACGCCGAGGTCGGTGAGACGCTGCTCGAGGCGGACGGCCTCGGCAGGACGGGCGGTATCGCCCCCTTCGACCTCCAGATCAAGAAGGGCGAGGTCCTGGGCCTGGCCGGCCTGCTCGGCTCCGGCCGTACCGAACTCGCCCGCCTGCTCTTCGGCGCCGACCAGCCCGACAGCGGCACGGTCACCATCGGCGGCAAAGCGGTCTCGATGAGCGCCCCGAACGACGCCATCGGCGCCGGGGTCGCGTTCTGCTCCGAGAACCGCAAGACCGAGGGCCTCGTACCGGAGCTGACGGTACGGGAGAACATCATCCTCGCCCTCCAGGCGGCCCGCGGCTGGATCCGGCCCATCCCGGCCGCCCAGCGTGACGAACTCGTCGCCAAGTACATCAAGGCCCTGGACATCCGCCCCGCCAACCCGGAGGCCCGGGTCGGCCGGCTCAGCGGTGGCAACCAGCAGAAGGTGCTGCTCGCCCGCTGGCTCATCACCCAGCCGAAGCTGCTGATCCTCGACGAACCGACGCGCGGTATCGACGTCGGCGCGAAGGCGGAGATCCAGAAACTCGTGGTCTCGCTCTCCGAGGAAGGTATGTCCGTGCTGTACATCGCGGCCGAACTGGAGGAAGTACTCCGGCTCAGCCACACCATCGGCGTGCTGCGCGACCGCAAGCTGGTCGCCCAGATCGCCAACGGGCCCGAGATCACTCCCACCCGGATCCTGGAGACCATCGCGAGCGGAGAGCACCAGTGACCACCACTCCCCGTTGGCGCGCGCTGACGCAGCACAACCTGTTCTGGCCGGTGGCCGTGCTGGTCGTCCTGCTGCTGATCAACGTTCCCTTCACACCCGGCTTCTTCTCGATCAAGATGACGGACGGCCACCTCTACGGCAGCCTCGTCTCGATCGTGCTGTTCGGCTCGCCGCTCATCCTGGTCGCGGTCGGCATGACCCTGGTCATCGCCACCGGCGGCATCGACCTCTCGGTCGGCGCGGTCGTCGCCATCACCGGCGCCCTGACCTGCTCGTACATCAGTGACGAGGCCAACCAGGACTCCCTGTCCGGAGTTTTCCTGGCCATGGGCATCGGCCTGATCGCCGCCGTCGTCTGCGGTCTGTGGAACGGCTTCCTGGTGGCCCGGATGGGCATCCAGCCCATCATCGCGACCCTGATCATCATGGTCGCGGGCCGAGGCGTGGCCCAGCTGATCACCGACGGCCAGATCATCACCATCAACAGCGAGCCGTACAAGCTGATCGGCGGCGGCTACTGGCTGACCCTGCCGTTCTCCATCTTCGTCGTGGCCGCGGTCGTGGCCATCACGGTGGCCCTGACCCGCCGCACGGCCCTCGGCCTGCTGGTCGAGTCGGTCGGCGGCAACGCCGAGGCCAGCCGGCTGGTCGGCATCAGGTCCATGCGCATCAAGATCATGGTGTACGTGTTCTGCGCCCTGTGCGCCGGTATCGCGGGCCTGATGATCAGCTCCAACACCTCGGCGGCGGACGGCAACAACGCCGGCCTGTGGATCGAGCTCGACGCGATCCTCGCCGTCGTCATCGGCGGTACGTCACTGACGGGCGGCCGGTTCTCCATCGGCGGCACCGTGGTGGGCGCCCTCGTCATCCAGACCCTGACCACCACGATCTACACCATCGGCGTACCGACCCAGACCAACCTGGTCTTCAAGGCCGCCGTCGTCATCGTCGTCTGCCTGCTGCAGTCCCCGAAGTTCCGCGCCAAGGTCTTCGGCGCCAAGTTCCGCTCCGGTACCGGCACGAAGGGCGGCGGCACCTCGTCCGCCACCCCGGCGGACGGCGCCTCGACCACCGCGGCAGCCCCCAAGATGGAGGTGTCGTGATGAGCACGGCCACCAAGACCCCCACGGCCCCCGACAGCCGTCGTACGCCGTCCAAGGCCGCGCGACTGCTCGGTGACCGGCGCCTGCCCGTCGTGGTGACCGCCACGCTCTTCCTCGTGATGTACATCGTCGGTCTGACCCGCTACCAGAACTTCGGTTTCGGCGAACCGCAGGTGTTCCTCAACCTGTTCATCGACAACGGCTACCTGCTGGTCGCCGCGGTGGGCGCCACGTTCGTCATCCTCTCGGGCGGCATCGACCTGTCCGTGGGTTCCGTGATCGGCTTCACGACCATGCTCACGGCATGGCTGGTGGAGAAGCAGGGCCTGCCCATCCTGGTCGTCATCCCCATCGCGCTGGGCGTGGGCGCCCTCGGCGGCTTCCTGATGGGCTATGTGATCCACAACTTCGAGATCCAGCCCTTCATCGTGACGCTCGCCGGCCTCTTCCTCTTCCGGGGCCTGTGCCTGATCGTCAGCAAGGAGTCGATCGCCATCGACGACTCCTCGGTGAGCAGCATGGCGCAGGCGCAGGCACAGCTGGGGGTGGGCTTCCTGTCGATCGGCGCGATCATCGCGCTGGTCGTCCTGGCCATCGCCTTCTACGTCCTGCACTACACGCGCTTCGGTCGGCGCGTGTACGCCATCGGCGGCAACGAGAACTCGGCCATGCTGATGGGCCTCCCGCAGGGCGGCACGAAGATTGCCGTGTACACGGTGAGCGGCTTCTGCTCCGCCCTGGCGGGCCTGCTGTTCACCCTGTACATCCAGTCCGGCGACCCGCTGCACGCGACCGGCATGGAGCTCGACGCGATCGCCGCGGTCGTCATCGGCGGCACCCTGCTGACGGGCGGCTCGGGCTATGTCGTGGGCACGCTGTTCGGTGTCCTCGTCCTGGGCCTCATCAAGAGCATCATCCAGTTCGAGGGGACGCTCAGCTCCTGGTGGACGAAGATCGCGACGGGCGTGCTGCTGTGCGCGTTCATCCTGATCCAGCGGGCCATGACGGCCCGTAAGAAAACCTGACCCACCGGGGAAGCCCTCTCCGGCCCGGAGCGGTCCGTCGCACGTACGCCGTGCGACGGGCCGCTTCGGCATGCCCGAAGCGCTCGGACAGGCAAACACGAAGCGCAGGTTCCACACCGAATATTCACAGGCCCCCCTAGGAACGCCCCCGGTGCGGAACCTATTCTTCCCGCGTCATGGACTACTGCCATCAGTGCCAACGGCACCTCAACGGCGCACTCGCCTGCCCGGGGTGCGGCTCAGCGCCAGCACCTCCCCCCGCCTACGTGGAGGAAGCCGACGCGCGCCCGCAACCGGCAGCGGACGCCTTTGCCGGGGCCGCCGACGAGGCAGTGCGTCCCGGCCGGGCGGCGGGCCGGAAGGCGGCTCGCGGACGCGGGCGCGAGACGACGGCAGCCGAGGCCCCGGACGCCTACGAGGCCGAGGGTGAGTACGAGGCGGAGTACGAGGCGGAGTACGAGGACGCCGGGCGCGCGAACGGCAGTCGACGTGACCGCAAGGCCGCGGCGCACCGGCGGCGACGGAAGCGGGCGCTGCTCGTCGTCGCGGGGTTCGTGCTCGCGGCGGGCGGGCTGAGCCTCGCCGAGCTGGGCAAGGACGCGCCGGGATCGAACCCGAACAGCGCGACGACCGACGGCGATTCGGTGGACGGCGCGACGCCGGAGGCCGCCGACACGCAGACGCCCCGGTCCGACGGGAAGCCGGCCTCGGCGGACGACAAGGCGTCGGCCTCCGCGTCCGCGAAACCGTCGACGTCACCGTCCCCGTCGGCGTCGGAGAGCTCGGGATCACCGTCGCCGTCGGTCTCACCGAGCGCGAGCAAGGACGCCCCGTCGGGACCCATCGGCTCGCCGCCGACACCGACGAGGGGACAGTCGACGTCGGCACCGGCGGACCCGACGACCCCGTCCGCGGACCCGACGACCGCGGATCCGACTCCGGAACCGGCGCCTTCGGAGACGTGCGAGCAGTTTCTGTGGTGGTGCGCGTAGGCGGAGCCGGCTTTGGGCGGCCCAGGAAAGGGCCTACGCCTCCACCATCCGCACCAACAGCCCCCGCAGCAGCACCCGTTCCTCCTCCGACAGCCCGGCCAGCGGCTCCCGTGCGAAGCCGAGGGAGTCGCGCAGGCTCCGTGCGACCCGGTGTCCCTCGTCCGTGCAGGCGGCCAGCTTCACCCTGCGGTCGGTGGGGTCGGGGCGGCGCTCGACCAGGTCCCGGGACTCCAGGCGGTCCACGATCCCGGTGACGTTCGACGGCTCGCACCGCAGTTTCCGTGCCAGCTGCCGCATCGGCAGGGCACCCAGTGAGAGCAGGCTCAGCAGGCGCGCCTGCGCCCCGGTGAGGGAGTGCCGGGTGGCAGCCTCCTCGTACTCCTCGTGATAGCGGGCCACGACCGCGCCGATGAGGTCGACGACCTCCACGCTCAGGGGGTCCATGCGGTGGGTCTTCTCTGGAGTGGCCATGCCCTCCAGGCTACCCCGTTACTTGACAACATGAAATATTCAGCGCCATTATTGTTTCACGTACTGAAACAACTGAGCCGCACCGGAAGGCCACCTCATGTCCGAGACCCCCACCCCCGCCCTCCCCGCCGTCAGCCGCGAATGGCACCTGCTCAGCCGTCCGGTCGGCTGGCCCAAGGCCGAGGACTTCGCCCTGGTCGAGGCCGAGGTCCCGCAGCCCCGCGAGGGCCAGGTGCTGGTGCGCAACCTGTACGTGTCCGTGGACCCCTACATGCGCGGCCGGATGAGCGACGCCAAGTCCTACGTCGCCCCCTTCGAGCTCGGCAAGGTCATGCAGGGCGGGGCCGTCGGCGTGGTCGTCGCCTCCAACGCGGAGGGCCTCTCCGTCGGTGACCACGTCCTGCACTTCCTCGGCTGGCGCGAGTACGCGGCCGTGAACGCGAAGGACGCCGTCAAGGTCGACCCCGAGGCCGCGCCGCTGTCGACGTACCTCGGTGTCCTCGGCATGACCGGTCTCACCGCCTACGCGGGCCTCCTGCGCACCGCCTCCTTCAAGGAGGGCGACGTGGTGTTCGTGTCGGGCGCGGCCGGCGCCGTGGGCGGCCAGGTCGGGCAGATCGCCAAACTCAAGGGCGCCTCCCGGGTCATCGGCTCCGCCGGTTCCGACGAGAAGGTCAAGCTGCTGGTGGAGGAGTACGGCTTCGACGCCGCCTTCAACTACAAGGACGGTTCGGTCGCCTCGCAGCTGCGCGACGCCGCCCCCGACGGCATCGACGTGTACTTCGACAACGTGGGCGGCGACCACGTCGAGGCGGCCATCGGCGCCCTCAAGCACGCCGGCCGGATCGCCATCTGCGGCATGATCTCCGTCTACAACAACACGGAGCCCGCCCCCGGCCCGAAGAACCTCGCCCGCCTCATCGCCACCCGTGGCCGCATCGAGGGCCTCCTCGTCGGCGACCACTACGACCTCCAGCCGCAGTTCGTCGAAGAGGTCGGCGGCTGGGTCCGCTCCGGCGAGCTCAAGTACCGTGAGACGGTTCTCGAGGGCATCGAGAACAACCTCGAGGCGTTCCTCGGGGTGCTGCGCGGCGACAACACCGGCAAGATGATCGTCAAGTTCTGATCCGTACGACGCCGAAGGCCGCACCCCTGGACGCTTCCGTCCGGGGGTGCGGCCTTCGTTCGTCGTGGCCGGGGCGCGGATCAGCCCCGCGACCTACCGGCCGACGCGGTCGGCGC
Source organism: Streptomyces sp. NRRL WC-3618 (assembly GCF_001280005.1). Taxonomy (GTDB): domain Bacteria; phylum Actinomycetota; class Actinomycetes; order Streptomycetales; family Streptomycetaceae; genus Streptomyces. The sequence continues at coordinate 44,424 of NZ_LGDW01000415.1, forward strand.
GCTCAGCAAAGCGCGTGCCACCTGCGCGAACTCCCCCTTGGGGTGGTCCCGGAACAGGGGCTCGGTGCCGAACAGGACCGCGTGCGGCCCGCTGACCACCGACGCCTTCCCCGCCGCTGCCGTCGGCCCCCCGGACCCGTCACCCAACGACCGCCAGTGCCCGGCGACAAGAAGCCTCCCGGCCCCGTACGACTGGTCGACCCGCACACCCGGCCCCAGGTCGGTGAACCAGACGGGCGCGTACACGAACCCGTGGTCCGGCGCCCCGGCGGTGACCGGGCTCCGGCCCGAATTCACCACCCGTACAACGCCGTTGGCGTCCCCGTTGCCCTCGACCGCCTTGACCGCCAGCATCCCGGCGGCGGAGTTCAGCGCGGCCCCGGCAGCACCCCGGCCGACCAGCCCCCGGGAGTGGAGGAAGGCGTCAAGTGCCGTACGGGCAGCGGGTTTCAGGCCCTCGTACGACAGGTCCTGCGACACGAACAGCACATCCGCCCCCGCCCAGTCGAAACCGGCGTTGAGGACGGCCGTCGACACCGGCGTCACCTCGAAGTTCATCTCACGCAGCGCGAACAGCTCACCGGGCGCGACGGCCGCCGCGACCCGGGTACGACGCAGGGAGGCCGTACCGGTCGCCTTCGTCGCGTCGAAGGCCACGCCGTACGCACGGGCCGCCGCGACCGCCTTCGGGCGCGCCGACGCCGGGACGATCGCACTGCCGTCCGCTGCCCGCCGTACCGAAACCCCGTCCCGCAGCAGGGAGTTGAGGGCGGCGATCTCACGCGGGTCGTCCAGCCGCAGCCGCAGCCTGCCGTACGGAGCGACGTACCCGGCCCGTGTCGCGGCGGTCACCTTCCGCAGTGGCAGGCCCAACAGACGGCCCCTGCCGACCGGTTGGACGGTCGCACCCCACAGCCTGCCGAGGCTCCAGCCCGAGATGTCATACATCACCGACACCTTGGCGCTGATGTCGCGCCCGTCGGCGAGCAGCACGTTGGCGAGCCCGCGCTTCGGCTGGCGCATGTCGACGACGTACGAACCCTTCGCGTACGTCCGTCCGCCGAGCCGGAAGGCGTGGCCGGCGCGGGTGACCTTGACGTCGTTGGCGAGCAGGTGGTCGACCAGCCGGGCGGCGGCGGGCGCGGAGCGCTGCGCCGAGGCGCCCGCCGGAATGACGTACGCACGGGGGAAGGTCGTCGTGTAGACGTCCTCCGGCCCGATCCCCGGCACGCCTGGGACGGTCGCCGCCGACACCGGCACCTGGGCGGCTCCGGCGGCGCCGCGCCGGAAGACCTCGATCTGGTCGGTGACGAGCGAAGTCCGGTGATCCTGGACGTAGTTGAGGGTCGCCTTGATGGCCGCACCGGCCACGGCGACGTTGATCGCGGAGCGGCGGCGCAACTCGGCGACCGGCAGGGTGTCGTAGGCGCTGTTGTTGACCGTCATCGGGATCTCGACGGTGTGCGCGGCGACCGTGCCCTGGAAGGCCGCGTACTGCGGGGTGAAGACCGGCGGCCAGTCGTCCCAGCCCTCCTTCTGGTCCCTGAACGGGATCTGGGCGGGCTCGACGCCGTCCCGCTGAGCGGTGTAGCCGAGGCCGTTGACCGCGGCCTCCATCCCCAGGGCGTTGGCGTAGGTGTTCTTCAGGAACAGGTCGTACTCGTAGTTCTCGCCGTGCGGGGGAGTGGTCGGCTCGATGAGCGTGCCGTTGACGTATCCGTGCAGATCGAGCATGACGGTCGGCTGCTTGTCGATCTCGATCTGCCGCATCGCCCGCCCCTCGGGCTGCGAGGAGGTGACGAAGTCCCGGTTCAGATCGAACCCGTTGGCGTTGGCCCGGGTGCCGGCGATCCGGCCGTCCGGATTGGCGGTGATGTTGAAGTAGATGCGGCTGTGCGCGAGCAGGTCCCGCGTCCTGGCGTCGGTGGCGGTCGCGAGCCGCTCGACGAGCTTCAGGGAGGCGTCGGTGCCCTCCCACTCGTTGCCGTGGATGTTGTTGTTGAAGAAGACGGGAGCCTTGTAACTCCGTTTGATCGCCTGGCTCTTGGCGGCGACCGCGGGCGCGTTCTCGATCAGCCGGCGCATCCGCTCCTGGGCACGCGCCTGGGCCGCGCTCTCCGGCGCGGTCACCGTGACGAGATACAGCCGGTGCCCGCCCGCCGAACGCCCCGCGACCTCGACGCTCACCCGGTCGCCCAGCTTCTGGAGGTCGTTCAGCTTCGGGGCGATGCCGTGGTACGGGATCAGGCCCAGCTTGATGGACTTGTCGGCCGGGTTCACCGGGTCGGGGGACAGGACCTGTTCGCGCGGGTAGCCGCGCCCGGTCCCGGTGAGGCCGTCGACGGGCGCTGTGAGGGCACGGGCGGCGGCGCCGGCCGGGATCGTCGCGGCACGCGCGTCGGCCGGCCGTCCGCCGTCCGCCCCCGCGCCCTCACGGGTCACGGGCTTGCGGTCGGCGGTGGCGGTGTGGGGGGTGAGCAGGAGCGAGCCCGCCGTGGTGACGGCGAGGGCCGCGAGCAGAACAGGCCTCGGTGGAACGGGTCTTGTACGTCGCACGCGTACCTCTTCCATTGCTTCCTCTACGTCCTTTGCTTCGTGGGCTTGCCGGACTTGCTGAGTTCGGTACGCCGAGATCTACCTTGTCGACTCAACGCCAACAAGAGGGTCTCCGCGCCACGCATGCCCCGTATGGCGCATGCGTGGCCTCCTGTACACCGCCGATAGAGTTCACCCATGAGCGATCTCGTGACAGGTTTCCGCTACCTCCTGAAAGGCCAGCGCTGGGTCGCCCGACACGGCAAGCAGTACGGATTCGGGCTGCTCCCCGGCCTCCTCACCCTCGTCCTCTACCTCGCCGCCCTGACGGCCCTCGCCCTCTACGGCACCGACCTCACCGCCTGGGCCACCCCTTTCGCCGACGACTGGTCGAGCCCCTGGCTGGGCCTCTTCCGCGGCTTCCTCACCGCGCTCCTCATCGCCCTGGCCCTGCTCCTGTCGGTGCTCACCTTCACCGCGGTGACCCTCCTCATCGGGCAGCCCTTCTACGAGAACCTCTCCGAGAAGGTCGACCGGGACGTGTCCCCCGACGGCACGGCCCCCGAGTCGGGCCTGCCGCTGCACAGGGAGCTGTGGATCTCGGCCCGCGACAGCCTCCGGGTCCTCGTACGGGCCCTGTGCTGGGCGCTGCTCGTCTTCGCCCTCGGCTTCGTCCCGGTCGCCGGACAGACCGTCGTCCCTGTGATCGGCTTCCTCGTCACCGGCTTCTTCCTCACCGAGGAGCTGACCGGAGTCGCCCTTCAGCGGCGCCGGGTCGAACTCCGGGACCGGCTGGCCCTGTTGCGCTCCCGCAAGCTGCTCGTGTGGGGCTTCGGTACGCCGCTGGGGCTGGCCTTCCTGGTGCCGTTCGTCGCCGTCTTCCTGATGCCGGGCGCGGTCGCGGGCGCCACCATGATGGCCCGCGACCTGCTCGGCGAGGAGACCCGGGAGCCCGCCGACGACACCGAGGACGCCGAGGATCAGGACACGCCGACCCCGGCATCCTGACCGGCTCAGCCGCCGGACGCGTCCACGGCCACGGTCAGGATCGACCGCACCTGGGCGATGATGTCCAGCCGGTTCCGCACGAACTCGGGATCGGTCACGGCCCCGGTGTCCGGGTCGGTGTTGTCGGCCCCGAACTGCAGCACGGGCGTGTGCACATGCCCGCCGGGAAGCGTGGCGCCCAGACCGAGCCGGTCGCGCAACAGGGTTGCCCGGTAGGCGATCTCGTTGGAGAGATAGTCCCCGCCGCCCCCGGCCCGCGCCGTCGACCCGGCGGTGGGCCCGTCGGCCCGTTCGACGGGATCGTTGCCGCCCACCGGTATCTCGGTCACGCTCGTGTTGTCGTACACCGGGAAACGCCCGGTGTTCGCGGCGACAACCGCCTTGTACGGCAGCGTCGTTGACGTCCACTGGGGCTGCGTGGCCGGGTCGGTGACCGGTACGGTCCCGGTCCGGCCGATGTTCTCGTTGTCCTCGAAGCCGCCCCGCCAGGCCCCGTTGGTCCGCTCCACGTCGAATCGCCCGACCCGCCCCTGACTCACGGTGGCGAACAGATCGACCTTGGGCAGATACGGCTTCAGCGTCCGCTCCACCGTGCCCTGCGCGAAGTCCTCCCAGCGCACCGGGAACACCGCTGTCTCGACCCTGACCCTGCCGTGTGCCGTCTCGATCACCGTGCCGTCGAGCGCGAGCGCGGTGGCCCCGGACGGGTTGGAGATCCGTATGTCATGGTCGAGCGTGAACGGATCGAATCCGGTGACGAGAACCCGCTTCGACGCCTCGCAGCCCGGATACCGGATCGACGACTGCCCGCGAGAGTTCCGCTCCAACTCGCCCAGCAACTCCGCCCTTTGGCTGCCTTCCAGCCCGAACGACGGCTTCCACAACCGCAGTTCACGGGTCATCCCCAACCGCGCCCAGTACAGGGGCCGGTCGTCGTCCCGGCTCAGATCACCGCCGGCGGGCCCGCGCCCCTGCGCCCGGTCGACGGCCCGCCGCCACAGCGCCGCTCCCTGACGTACGACGAGTGCGCGGGCGTCAGCGTAGGAGTTCGCGCTGCCGAGCGCCCGCGCGAACTCCGTTGCCACGGAGTCGAATCCGGAACGCCGGAGGATCTCCTGCGGCGCCGCCCTGTCGAGCCGCTGCTCCTCGACGGTGGGCGCGGCGGGGGCGTCGGCGGCCGACGCGGTGGCGGGCACCGCGGGCCCGGCCAGCAGCGCGAGTCCGAGTACACCGATCCGTACATGTGGATGTCTCAAGGGAGTTCAGGCCTTCCGTCGCCGTGGGGGAACCAGCAGTGAGGTGCTGTCGACGGCGGCAGTATCGCGTGACGGAAGTGGTCTACGCCATACGGCGCGACCCAGGGGGAGTCACAGGCTAGGCAACCGCCTTCCTGCCGGTGATCCCGCGATACGCGATCTCGGCCAGCCGCGCCTGTCCGTTCCGGCTCGGGTGGAACCAGTCCCAGGGGCTCAGCTGCCGCGTCCCGAAGTCGTAGTCGAAGACCGCGCCGCCGTCGAACCGGCACAGCCGGTCCGTGGCGCACACCTCCTTGAGCACCGAGTTGTACGCCTCCACCCGCCCCTGCACCTCGTCCCGCCGCGCCGTCGCCACCGTGTCGACCGCGTCCGGATCGCCCAGCATCGACGGACAGATCCCCAGCTTCCACACCGCCTTGCCCAGCACATTGGTCCGCCCCTGCGACCAGAGCCGCTTCAGATCCGGCACGCTCGCCACGTACACCTGGCTCTTCGGCGCTCCCGCACGCAGCGTGCGCAGCGACTTCTCGAACGACGACCGGAACTCGGCCACCGACGTCATCTCCCCTGCCGACGGCCGGCACGCGTCGTTGGCGCCCGCCATCACCGTCACCAGCGCGGGCTTGTGGACGGCGGCCTTCGTCATCTGGGCGGGCAGATCGGCCATCCGGGAGCCGCTGACGGCGTAGTTCCAGCTCCGCCGAGCCGCCCCGGACGCCCCCAGCAGCCGTAAGGCCAGACTGTTCACCTCCTTGTCGCTGCCGGTCGCCCAGGACACCTCCGGGCAGTCGGACAGCACCGAGCAGGCGTCGAAGCCACGGGTGATGGAGTCGCCCACAGCGACCATGGAGGCGGGACTGCTGTCCCACACGGGCGTCGGGCTCGCCGACGGCCTCGCCTTCGCCCGCGTGCCGTCCGGCTCTGGGGACGCGCCACCGGCGGCGTCACACCCTGCGGCGCCCAGCACGGCCGCCGAGACGACAGCGACGACGGTCCGCGAACGGTGACTTCGTTTCCGCATCCTTCGGGTCCCCTCGGTCGGCGTGCAACGGCTCTCGCACATAACAACGCACGAAAGTTCCCGACCCGAAAACAACTAATGGTCCACACACTGCAACGTCGCACACCCGTACAAGCGTCCCCCTGGGTGAATGGCGGGCGTTTCATGGCCCTGGGACCGACGGTACGTCACACTCCTTGCGCCGCCGCACGGTAGCCTCGCCATCAACGCGGCTGTCCGCCACCGCCGCTCAGCCAGTTCGCAAGATGTCCCGCTCTGTCCGGAGGTTGCAGTGACGACACGTGGAGTTCTGTACGTGCACTCCGCGCCGCGCGCGCTGTGCCCGCACGTCGAGTGGGCCGTCGCCGGAGTGCTCGGCACACGCGTCAGCCTCGACTGGATCCGCCAGCCCGCCGCACCGGGCACCTGGCGCTCCGAGTTCTCCTGGAAGGGCCAGGTCGGCACCGCCTCCAAGCTCGCGTCGGCCCTGCGCGGCTGGCAGTTGCTGCGCTTCGAGGTCACCGCGGAACCCTGCGCCACCGCCGAGGGCGAGCGCTACAGCTGCACCCCCGACCTCGGCATCTACCACGCGGTCACCGGCATCCACGGCGACATCCTCATCCCCGAGGACCGCCTGCGCGCCGCCCTCACCCGCTCCCAGCGGGGCGAGACGGACCTGGAGGCCGAGTTGGCCAAACTTCTGGGCAAACCCTGGGACGACGAACTCGAGCCCTTCAGGTACGCGGGCGAGGGCGCCCCGGTGAGATGGCTGCACCAGGTGGTGTGACGGTACGTACGAAGGCGGCCCGCCCGGAATGTCCGGGCGGGCCGCCTTCGTACGTACTGGTAGTGGTCTTCAAGCGACGAATACCGCAACCATCAATTGAGGAACCCCCACGGCGGGTAACCACCTCCGCGAGAGCGGCGCCGGTTTAGGCGCAAGGGTGGGTCCTGAACGCCAGCACCACGTTGTGCCCACCGAACCCGAACGAGTCGTTGAGCGCGGCGATACGGCCGTCTACCGGCAGCTTGCGGGCCTCACCTCGCACGATGTCCGCGTCGACCTCGGGGTCGAGCTCCTCGACGTTGATCGTCGGAGGTGCGACCCGGTGGTACAGCGCGAGCACCGTCGCGACGGTCTCGACCCCGCCCGCGCCGCCGAGCAGATGCCCGGTCATCGACTTGGTCGCGGACACGGCCATGTGGTCGACGTCCTCGCCGAACACATTGCGCAGCGCCTTCAGTTCGGCCACGTCACCCGCGGGCGTCGAGGTCGCGTGCGCGTTGACGTGCACGATCTCCGCGGGATCCAGGTCGGTGCTGGCCAGCAGGTTCCGCAGGGCCGCCGAGATACCGCGCCCCGCCGGCTCCGGCTGCACGATGTCGTGGGCGTCGGCCGAGATGCCCTGGCCGACCGCCTCCGCGTAGACCCGGGCACCGCGCGCGGCGGCGTGCTCGGCGGACTCCAGGACGACCACGCCGGAGCCCTCACCCATCACGAAGCCGTCGCGGCCCGTGTCGTACGGACGCGAGGCACCCGTCGGGTTCTCGTTGTTCTTGGACATCGCCATCATGTTGCCGAACGCTGCGATGGGCAGCGGATGGATGGCCGCCTCGGTGCCGCCCGCGATGACGACGTCGGCGCGGCCGGTACGGATCATCTCGATGGCGTAGCCGATGGCCTCGGCGCCCGACGCGCAGGCGGAGACCGGGGTGTGCACACCGGCGCGGGCGCCTACGAGCAGGCCCACGTTGGCGGAGGGGCTGTTGGGCATCAGCATCGGGACGGTGTGCGGGGAGACGCGGCGTACGCCCTTCTCCTTCATCACGTCGTACTGGTCGAGCAGCGTCGTGACTCCGCCGATGCCCGAGGCGATGACGGCACCGAGACGGTCGGGGTCGACGGCCTGGTTCTCGCCCTCGCCCGCCCGGTCGGTGAAGCCCGCGTCGGCCCACGCCTCCTTGGCGGCGATCAGCGCGAACTGCGCCGACCGGTCCAGTCGGCGGGCCTGGGGCCGGGGAATGATCTCGGTCGGTTCCACGGCGATCTGCGCGGCGATGCGAACGGCCTGCTCGGCCGCCCACTCCTGCTCCAGGGCGCGGACACCGGACTTGCCGGCGACCAGACCCTCCCAGGTAGAGGCCGCGTCACCACCCAGCGGTGTGGTTGCGCCGATACCGGTGACGACCACGGTGCGATTGGTCGGGCTCACGGGAATTCCTTCTCCAACTGATACGGGAGGACAACCCCCGCGTAGGCGGGGAGAACGGCGCCACCGCCAGGCGGCGGGGCTGAGGGACCGATCAGGAGATCGGCCCCCGTGACCAGCCCTGACGACCGGCCCTGATGACCAGTCCCGGCGAACCGGTCCTGGCGACCAGGGCCGGTGAATCAGTCCTGGTTCTTGAGGATGTACTCGGTGGCGTCGCCGACCGTCTTGAGGTTCTTGACGTCCTCGTCGGGGATCTTGACGTCGAAGCGCTCTTCGGCGGCGACGACGACCTCGACCATGGACAGCGAGTCGACGTCCAGGTCGTCGGTGAAGGACTTGTCCAGCTGGACGTCCTCAACCGGGATGCCGGCGATCTCGTTCACGATGTCGGCGAGACCGGCGACGATCTCTTCCTGAGTGGCGGCCATGGCAGGCGCTCCTTCTTGTGTATCTATCCAGAGAGTTGGCAGTTGTCCCCGTTCCGGTTCCGAGGATCCGGTACGGGTGCCTAGGGGAGGGTAACGACCGTCGCGGCGTACACGAGACCCGCCCCGAAGCCGATGACGAGCGCGGTGTCGCCGCTCTTCGCCTCGCCGGTCGCCAGAAGCCGCTCCATCGCGAGCGGGATCGAGGCTGCCGACGTGTTGCCGGTGGTGCGCACGTCGCGCGCGACCGTGACGTGCTCCGGCAGTTTGAGGGTCTTCACCATCGAGTCGATGATCCGCTCGTTGGCCTGGTGAGGAATGAAGACGTCCAGGTCGTCCGGGGTGATCCCGGCCGCGTCCAGCGCCTCCTTGGCGACCTTCGCCATCTCGAACACGGCCCAGCGGAACACCGCCTGGCCCTCCTGCGTGATCGCAGGAAACTTGCCGGAACTGTCGTACTCGTTCCACGGTACGGTCTGCTTGATGGTGTCCGACTTGTCGCCCTCGGAGCCCCACACGGTCGGACCGATGTGCGGTTCAGTGGAGGGGCCCACGACGACCGCGCCCGCGCCGTCACCGAAGAGGAAGGCGGTCGCCCGGTCCTCCAGGTCGGTCAGGTCGGACAGCCGCTCGACGCCGATGACCAGGACGTACTCCGCCGAACCGTCGACGATCATGCCCCGGGCCAGGGTCAGCCCGTAGCCGAAGCCCGCGCAGCCCGCCGAGATGTCGAACGCGGCTGCCTTGGCCGTGCCGAGCTTGTCGGCGATCTCGGTGGCCACGGCCGGGGTCTGCTTGAAGTGCGAGACGGTCGCGACGACCACGCCGCCGATCTGCTCGGCGCTGATCCCCGCGTTGGCGATCGCCTTGCCGGACGCCTCCAGGGACATCGCGGCGACGGTCTCCTCGTCGGAGGCCCAGTGCCGGGTCTCGATGCCGGAGCGGGAGCGGATCCACTCGTCGGACGAGTCGATAGTCTCCAGGATCACCTCGTTGGGTACGACCCGGACCGGCCGGTAGCCGCCCACGCCCAGGATGCGCGCGTACGGGGCACCCTTACTGGGCTTGATCTTCGACATTGCTCGGGGCTCCTTTCAGGCGCCCGCCGCGTCGGCGGCAGAGGTCGAGGTCGATGACGCGGCGATGAGCTCACGAGCGGCGTCGAGGTCGGCGGGGGTCTTCAAAGCCAGCGCCTTCACGCCGGGCAGCGCGCGCTTGGCGAGACCGGTGAGGGTGCCGCCCGGGCACACCTCGATGATCGCGGTCGCGCCCAGCGCCTTGAACGTCTCCATGCAGAGGTCCCAGCGCACCGGGTTGGCGACCTGCCCGACCAGCCGGGCGAGCACCTCGGAGCCGTCCGGGACCGTCTGTCCGTCCTTGTTCGAGACGTACGTGATCTTCGGATCGCCGGGCATCAGCGACGTGGCGGCAGCGGCGAGGGCGTCCACCGCCGGAGCCATGTGGAGCGTGTGGAAAGCCCCGGCCACCTTCAGCTGGACGACCTTGCGCACCCCTTCGGGCTTGTCCTCGACGAGGGCCTCGATCTGCTCGACCGTACCCGCGGCGACGATCTGCCCGGCGCCGTTCATGTTCGCCGGAGTCAGCCCGAGCTTCTCCAGATGCGCGAGGCTCACCTCGGGGTCACCACCGAGAAGCGCAGCCATACCGGTGTTCGTGACGGCGGCGGCCTCGGCCATGGCCAGACCGCGCTTGCGTACGAGGGTCAGGGCGGCCAGATCGTCGAGCACACCGGCGAAGGCGGCGGCGGTGATCTCACCGACGCTGTGACCGGCGACGGCGCCGGGAACGAGGTCGCCGCCCATGGCACCCAGTGCCGAGGCGGACAGTATCCCGGCCGCGACGAGCAGCGGCTGGGCGACAGCGGTGTCGCGGATCGCGTCGGCGTCGGCCTCGGTGCCGTAGTGGACGAGGTCGAGCCCGATGGCGTCGGACCACGCGGCGACGCGCTCGGCGGCACCGGGCAGTTCGAGCCAGGGAGTCAGGAAGCCGGGCGTCTGGGCGCCTTGGCCGGGAGCGACGAGTACGAGCACTCTCACACTCTCTCTTGGGGACGGGCACGGCCGCCCGTGGGGACAGGGACGAAGAACAGCAGGGGGTTTTGTAGACCCCCGACAAAACCCTAGGGTTGGTGATCCCCGTCGGCCAGGCGCCCGAGGATCAGCGCGATCCGCAGTGTGAATGCGGATCGTACATCTGAAGGTGACCATCCGGTGACGTCAGTCACACGTCGGAGCCGGTAGCGCACGGTGTTCGGGTGAACAAAGAGCATTCGTGCCGCGCCCTCCAGGCTGCTCGCCTGTTCCAGATAGACGGCGAGGGTTTCCAGAAGCGCGGACCCGGCCTCCTCCAGCGGTCTGTAGATCTCCTCCACCAACTGGTCGCGCGCCCCCGGGTCACCGGCGATCGCGCGCTCCGGCAGAAGATCGTCGGCGAGCACCGGACGCGGTGCGTCCTGCCAGGCCGAACAGGCCTTCAGCCCCGCGGCGGCGGCCTGTGCGGAGCGGGTGGCGGCGAGCAGGTCGGGCACGATCGGCCCCGCGACCACGGGCCCGGCGGCATAGGGTCCGATCAGCGCCTTGGCGACGGCGAGCGGATTGTCGTCGCCGCCCGCGATGACGACGAGCCGATCACCCAGCACCCCGGTCAGGACCTGCAACTTGGCGTGCCGGGCGGCCCGTCGGATCGCCTCGACGGTCAACTCGCTGTCCCCGTCGGGTGCGGTGCCGAGCAGCACGCACACATGGTCGGGCGAGTTCCAGCCAAGCGCGGCGGCCCGCGACACGGCTCCCTCGTCGGCCTCGCCGCTGAGCACGGCGTTGACGACCAGCGACTCCAGCCGGGCGTCCCAGGCACCCCGTGCCTCGGCCGCCTGGGCGTACACCTGTGCGGTGGCGAAGGCGATCTCGCGGGCGTAGACGAGCAGCGCCTCACGCAGCATGTTCTCGTCACCGGGAGCGGCCACCTCGTCGATGGCGCTCTCCATGACCTCGATGGTCGTACGGACCATCTCGACCGTCTGGCGCAGGGTGATCGCCCTGGTCAGCTCACGGGGAGCGGTACCGAAGACGTCCGTGGAGATGGCCTGCGGAGCGTCGGGATGCCGGAACCACTCGGTGAAGGCGGCGATACCGGCCTGGGCGACCAGCCCGATCCAGGAACGGTTCTCCGGGGGCATCGCCCGGTACCACGACAGCGTCTCGTCCATGCGCGTGATCGCCTGCGCGGCGAGAGTCCCGGACGACTTCTCCAGCCGCTTCAGGGTCCCCGGGTGCGGATGTTCGGGACGTGCGGGGGGCGCGGGGTGGTGGGATTCGGGTTCGGGCACGGAACAAGACTGCCTTATCAGGACGGGAGTGTGCGGCGCCGGGTCTACGGTGGGTGTGTGATGGACGTACGGCGCGCGGACGACCGCTATCCCGGGGGTGACCCGGCGGCCGGTATCGAATCCTGGCACGCCTTTTCCTTCGGCTCCCACTACGACCCGGACAACCTGCGTTTCGGCGCGATGATCGCCTGCAACGAGGAACGCCTCGAGCCCGGCGCGGGCTTCGACGAACACCCGCACAGCCATACGGAGATCGTGACGTGGGTGACGGAGGGGGTCCTCACCCACCGCGACTCGACGGGCCACAAGACCACCGTCCACCCCGGGGACGTGCAACGTCTGAGCGCGGCGGCGGGCGTACGCCACGTCGAACGCAACGAGGGGGACACGCCCCTGACCTTCATCCAGACCTGGCTGGCCCCCCTCACGGCTGGCGGCCCCCCGTCCTACGAAACGATCCGCGGCATAGCCGACGCGACCCCGTACGCGATCCCGGCGGCGGGCACCCTGCTCCACATACGCCGCCTACACCCAGGAGAACGCACAGCCCTCCCGACGGCCCCCTTCGTATACGTCCACGTAGTACGGGGCGAGATCCACCTGGGCCCCGAGACACTGACCCCCGGAGACGCGGCACGGATCACCGGCCCGCCAAGCCCGGAGGCAACGGCACTAACGGCGGCGGAGCTGCTGCTGTGGGAGACGACCGCATCTATCCAGCCCAGGCCCAGCCATCTCAGCCCGTCCGGCGTTTGAGGACGAGCGCGTTCAGCGCGAAGGGGGGTCTGGGGGCGCAGCCCCCGGGGACGGGACGGGTAAGGGCGGCGGGGGCGAAAACACCCCACCCCTCAGCCCCGCCCCTCCCCCACCACCGCATCCGTGAAGCCCGGCCAAACCCCCACCGCCCACGCCCCGAACGCCCGATCCGTCAGCGCGACACACCCCACCCCCACCACCGGATCGACCCACAGA
>NZ_LGDW01000416.1 GCF_001280005.1 Streptomyces sp. NRRL WC-3618
CCAGCCGATAACCCGGCGGGCATTCAAGCCGTACGGCGAGATACGCGGCCCGAAGCCTGCTGCTTGGCCGAACAAGCGGAGCTACCTGGGCGTCGGCATCGACGACGCTGCTACCGGGCTTACGCATATCGGGGCCCGGGAGTACGACCAGGGGGCGGGGCGGTTCCTGTCGGCGGATCCGATTATTGATCTCGCGGATCCGGTGCAGATGAACGGGTACGCGTACTC
>NZ_LGDW01000417.1 GCF_001280005.1 Streptomyces sp. NRRL WC-3618
CGACTCGGCCAGTTCACCAGTCACGTTGGAGACGACCGGCAGCTGTGGGTCCTGGTACGTCAAGCCGCGGGCGACCTTGAGGAAGTCGTGCAGGACCGGCTCCATCAACGGCGAGTGGAACGCGTGCGACACCTTCAGCCACCGCACCTTGCGCCCTTCGCCCCGGAACGTCTGCTCCAAGCCCTCCAGAGCCTCCCGCTCACCGGAGAGCACCACCTGCGAGGGG
>NZ_LGDW01000418.1 GCF_001280005.1 Streptomyces sp. NRRL WC-3618
GCAGGGGGATGGCGCGTCCCGGATCCCCCGCCGCCCGGTAGGCGCTGGCGAGGTTGTTGCGGCTGCGCAGGGTGTCGGGGTGGGTGTCGCCCAGCACCTGTTCGCGCTGGGCGAGAGTGGCCTCCAGCAGGGGGATGGCGCGTCCCGGATCCCCCGCCGCCCGGTAGGCGCTGGCGAGGTTGTTGCGGCTGCGCAGGGTGTCGGGGTGGGTGTCGCCCAGCACCT
>NZ_LGDW01000419.1 GCF_001280005.1 Streptomyces sp. NRRL WC-3618
TCACCGCCGCCACACCAGCACGCTCGTCCAGGCCCTCCAGCAACGACAGCACATCGGCCTCCGCCGCCTGCACCGCCAGCATCGCCCCACCCTCAGGCAGCGACTGCATCAACTGTCCACGCGCGGCCACCAGTCGGGCCGCATCCTCCAACGACCACACCCCAGCCACATACGCAGCCGTCAACTCACCGATCGAATGACCACCGACAATCTCCGGCCGCACC
>NZ_LGDW01000420.1 GCF_001280005.1 Streptomyces sp. NRRL WC-3618
GTGCTGCCCGTCCTTTCGTCGTGGCGCAAGCAGCGGCGCGAGCGCTCGACGATCGACGGCTGGCGTTACCGGGTCACCTGGAAGCCGCTGCCGAGCGGCACCCTGCCCAGGTCCGGGCTCTCCGGGCGCTGGCTCGTCGTACTCCCGGAGAACGCGGCGGAACACCCGTGGGCGACAGGTGCGAGCGAGGCACTGGCGCAAACCGGTGCGGAGGTCGTCGAACT
>NZ_LGDW01000421.1 GCF_001280005.1 Streptomyces sp. NRRL WC-3618
GTGTGTATCGCTACTCATGCCTGCATTCTCACTCGTGAACCGTCCACCACTAGCTTCCGCTGCAGCTTCACCCGGCACACGACGCTCCCCTACCCATCCGTACTCCCGTTGGGGATATATGTACGAATGACACGACTTCGGCGGTACGCTTGAGCCCCGCTACATTGTCGGCGCGGAATCACTAGACCAGTGAGCTATTACGCACTCTTTCAAGGGTGGCTGCT
>NZ_LGDW01000422.1 GCF_001280005.1 Streptomyces sp. NRRL WC-3618
AGCAGCCACCCTTGAAAGAGTGCGTAATAGCTCACTGGTCTAGTGATTCCGCGCCGACAATGTAGCGGGGCTCAAGCGTACCGCCGAAGTCGTGTCATTTCAGCATGAGGGCCAACGCCCGCTGGGATGGGTAGGGGAGCGTCGTGTGCCGGGTGAAGCTGCAGCGGAAGCTAGTGGTGGACGGTTCACGAGTGAGAATGCAGGCATGAGTAGCGATACACAC
>NZ_LGDW01000423.1 GCF_001280005.1 Streptomyces sp. NRRL WC-3618
CACCAGCGACGTGCGCGGTGTTGCTTCCGGCAAGTGTCTCGACGTGTCGGGCTTCAGCCAGACCGACGGCGCGAACGTGCAGATCTGGGACTGCCACGGCGGAGTCAACCAGCAGTGGACGTCGACGGACAGCAGCCAGCTGACCGTGTACGGCAACAAGTGCCTGGATGCCCGGGGCGGCGGTACCACGAACGGGACCGCGGTGCAGATCTGGTCGTGCA
>NZ_LGDW01000424.1 GCF_001280005.1 Streptomyces sp. NRRL WC-3618
TTCGGCGAGCGAGGCGGCCAGGCGGTCGGCACCGCCCTCGTCACGCCGGAGGGAACCGAGCGTGACGGCCGGGCTGTCCGTGGCGTCGATCGTCGCCTGGACCGGCACGGTCAGGACCGGGTGCGGGCTCATCTCCAGGAACAGCCCGTGCCCCTCAGCGAGCAGACCGCGCGTGGCCTGCTCGAACAGGACCGTCTGACGCAGATTGCGATACCAATAC
>NZ_LGDW01000425.1 GCF_001280005.1 Streptomyces sp. NRRL WC-3618
CCCGACCGTCTTCATCGACGACGACGGTCAGGCCTACCTGTACTGGGGCAACCCCAACCTGTGGTACGTCAAGCTGAACGCCGACATGACGTCCTATTCAGGCAGCCCCGTCCAAATTCCTCTCACCACCGCGGGATTCGGCACCCGCACCGACAACCCCGACCGTCCCACGCTGTACGAAGAAGGACCCTGGGTCTACAAACGGGGCGGTCTGTACTAC
>NZ_LGDW01000426.1 GCF_001280005.1 Streptomyces sp. NRRL WC-3618
CTGCGCCGCCAGATGCAGCGCAACGAGGGACGACGAGCAGGCCGTGTCGACGGTCACCGCCGGCCCTTCGAGGCCGAACGCGTACGACAGGCGGCCGGACATGACGCTGACGGCGTTGCCGGTGAGGACGTGGCCTTCGATGTCCTGGGGGACGGTGGAGTTGCGGGTGATGTAGTCGTCACCGTTGGAGCCGACGAAGACGCCGGTGCGGGTGCCGCCCAGGGTCGTCGGGTCCATGCCCGCACGCTCGAAGAGTTCCCAGGAGGTTTCCAGGAGGTGGCGCTGCTGCGGGTCCATGGCGAGGGCCTCGCGCGGCGAGATCCCGAAGAAGTCCGCGTCGAACTCGCCCGCGTCGTGCAGGAATCCGCCTTCGCGGACGTAGGTACGGCCCGCGCGGTCGGGGTCCGGGTCGTACAGCTCGGCGAGGTCCCAGCCGCGGTCGGCGGGGAACTCGCCCATGGCGTCGCGGCCGTCGGCGACCAGGCGCCACAAGTCCTCCGGGGAGCGTAGGTCGCCGGGGAAGCGGCAGCTCATCGCGACGATGGCGATGGGGTCGCCGTCGTCCGGAGCGGTGTCGGCGGCAGCCCTGGGGGCGCTTGGGGTTGCCTGCGCGGCGCCGAAAGCCTCGTCACCCAAGTAGGCGGCGAGGACAGTTGCGTTGGGGTAGTCGAAGACCAGTGAGGCGGGCAGGCGCAGGCCGGTGGCGGCCTGGACGCGGTTGCGGAGTTCCACGGCGGTGAGCGAGTCGAAGCCCAGCTCGCGGAACGCGCGGGCGGGGTCGATGGCGTCGGGCGCGGAGTGGCCGAGAACGGCGGCGGCCTGGGAGCGTACGAAGGTGACGAGGGCGGCGTCGCGTTCCGCGGCGGGGAGCGGGGCGAGCCGTCGTATCCAGTCCGGGCCGGTGACGCCGGCGGCGCCGGAGGGGGCCGGGGTGCCGCCGTCCGCCGGGTCGGCGGTCAGTCGCCGCACTTCGGGGATGGCGTCGAACAGCGGGTTGGGGCGGGCGGCGACGAAGCCCGGCAGGAACGTGTCCCAGTCGACGGCGGCGATGACGATGTTGGCGTCGCCGCGTTCGACGGCGTCCCGCAGGGCGGCGACCGCGGGCTCGGGCGGCATCGGCGGCATGCCGTCGCGCCGTGCCCGGTCGGAGCGTACGGCGGTGTCGGCGAGACCGGCGCCGTCCCAGGTGCCCCAGGCGATGGAGGTCGCGGGCAGTCCGTCGGCGCGGCGCTGTTCGGCGAGGGCGTCGAGGTAGGCGTTGGCGGCGGCGTAGTTCGCCTGGCCGGCGCTGCCGAGGGCGCCGGACGCCGACGAGTACAGAACGAAGGCGTCCAGGTCCAGGTCGAGGGTGAGTTCGTGCAGGACGGCGGCCGCCGGAGACTTGGGGCGCAGCACATCGTCGAAGCGCGCGGGGGTGAGGCCGTCGACGATGCCGTCGTCCAGGATTCCGGCGGTGTGGACGACGGCAGTGAGGGGTGCGTCGGCGGGTATCCGGTCCAGGACGCGGGCCAGCGCCTCGCGGTCCGCGACGTCGCACGCCGCGACGGTCACCCGTGCGCCGTGCCCCTCCAGTTCCGCGCGCAGCTCGGTCGCTCCGGGGGCGTCGAGGCCGCGGCGGCTCGTGAGGACGAGGTGCGCGGCGCCCTCGCGGGCCAGATAGCGCGCGACGTGGCCGCCGAGCGCGCCCGTCCCGCCGGTGACCAGGATCGTGCCCCTCGGCGTCCATCGGGTGTGCCGGGTGAGGTCGGCGCCCGTCGCCTCTCCCCTGAGGAGGCGGCGTACGAAGACTCCCGAGCCGCGCACCGCGAGCTGGTCCTCGGCACTGGTACCGGCCGCAGCGAGGATGCCGGTGAGGCGGGCGCCCGCGCGGGTGTCGTAGGAGAGGGGCACGTCGACGAGTCCGCCCCAGCGGTCCGGGTGTTCGAGGGCGACGGTCCGGCCGAGGCCCCACAGGTGGGCCTGGGCGGGGTGGTCGAGGCGGTCGCTGCGGCCGGTCGACACGGCGCCCTGGGTCAGGGCCCACAGGCGGGCTTCGGACCCGGTGTCGC
Source organism: Streptomyces sp. NRRL WC-3618 (assembly GCF_001280005.1). Taxonomy (GTDB): domain Bacteria; phylum Actinomycetota; class Actinomycetes; order Streptomycetales; family Streptomycetaceae; genus Streptomyces. The sequence continues at coordinate 2,049 of NZ_LGDW01000426.1, forward strand.
CGAGCGCCTGCACCAGCGCGACGGTGGCCGCGAGCCCGGCGGGCACGGCGGAGTGGTCGTCGAGAGGGGTTTCGTCGAGCCCGAGCAGCGACACGATGCCGACGAACGGAACGTCGGCGGACGCATCACCAGCAATCCCCGCGTCGCCCCCGGCCACCTCCCGCAACCGCTCCGCCAGCGCCGCACGCGTCACCGACCCCGCGCCCACGCTCAACCGCACTGGCTCGGCACCCGAGGCGCCCAGCGCGTCAACGACCCCCGTGGCCCACGGGTGATCCCCCGCGCTGTCGGGCACCACGACCAGCCACCGCCCCGACAGTCCCGCCGACGGCAGGCGGCCGCCCGGCAGTGGCTGCCAGCCGACACGGTGGCGCCAGCTGTCGATGACGCCGCGCTCACGCCTCTGCCGGCGCCACGCGGAGAGGCCGGGCAGCACCTCACTGAGCGCGCCCTGTGCCACACCGTCGAGGGTTTCGCCGAGGGTGGAGGTCAGTTCGTCGACGTCCTCGCGTTCCACGGCGTCCCAGAAGCGGGTCTCGGCGGCGTCCGCGGCAGCGGGGGTGCCGCCACCACTGGACCCCCTCTCCCCGGTCAGCCAGAAGTGGCGGCGCTGGAAGGGGTATGTGGGTAGGTCCACGACGGTCCGCTCGCCCGGGAAGAGTGCGGACCAGTCCGGCTCCGCACCCCGGACGTGCGCCTCGGCGAGGGAGGTGAGCAGGCGCCGGGCGCCGCCCTCGTCGCGGCGGAGGGAGCCGAGGGTGGAGGCGGGGCTTTCGGCGTCGTCGATGGTGGCCTGGACCGGGACGGTCAGGACCGGGTGCGGGCTCATCTCGATGAACAGGTCGTGGCCTTCGGCGAGGAGGCCGCGCGTTGCGTGCTCGAAGAGGACGGTCCGGCGCAAGTTGCGGTACCAGTAGTCCGCGTCCATGAGGGTGTCGTCGGCCAGCCAGTCTCCGGTGACGGTGGAGTACAGCGACACGTCGGGCGAGCGGGGCGCGACGGGGGCGAGGACCCGCGCCAGGTGCTCCTCGATGGCTTCGACGTGCGCGGAGTGCGAGGCATAGTCGACGGGAATGGTGCGGGCGCGGATGTCGCGGGCCACGCACTGCGCGACGAGTTCCTCCAGGGCCTGCGAGGCGCCGGAGACGACGACGTGCGCGGGGCCGTTGACGGCGGCCACGGAGAGGTCGTCGCCCCACTGGTCCAGGATGGTGCGCACCTGCTGTTCGGGCAGGGGTACGGAGACCATGCCGCCGCGCCCCGACAGTTCGAGGATGGCCTGGCTGCGCAGCGCCACCACCCAGGCGGCGTCCTCCAGGGACAGCGCGCCCGCGACGCAGGCGGCGGCGATCTCGCCCTGGCTGTGGCCGACCACGGCCGCAGGTTCGACACCGGCCGCACGCCACACGGCGGCAAGCGACACCATCACGGCGAAGAGGACCGGCTGAACGACGTCCACGCGGTCGAAGTTGTCGCCGCTCAGCTCGTCGAACAGGTCCCAGTCCACGAACGGGCCGAGCGCGTCCGCGCACTCCCGCATGCGCTCCTCGAACACCGGGCTGGAGTCGAGCAGTTCACGAGCCATGCCCGCCCACTGCGACCCCTGCCCCGGGAACACGAAGACGGGACGGACGCCGCCGGTGCCGCCCTGCGCGCGCCCGGACAACACCTGCGCGGCCGCCCCACCGGACGACACCACCTGCCCCGCCGTGGCGTCGTCAGCCGCCAACGCCGCCAGCCCGGCGAGGAGTTCGTCCCGGTCCCGCCCGACGACGACACCCCGGTGCTCGAACCGCGACCGCGCCACCGCCAGTGACCAGGCCACATCCTCCACGCCCAACTCGGCGTTCGCTAGCAGGTGTTCACGGAGCCGCCCAGCCTGCGCCCGCAGCGCCTCCGGAGTCTTCGCCGACAGGGCCACGGGGACGAGGCCCGCCACGACCGCCGATGCGGCGCCTCCGGAGGACTCGCCCTCCGAGTCGGCGGCGGACACCGGCTCCTCGGCAGGCGGCTGCTCGACGACGACATGCGCGTTCGTACCGCTCATCCCGAACGACGACACACCCGCGCGCCGCGGCGCGCCGTCGGCCCGCTCGGGCCAGGCCCGCGCCTCGGTCAGCAGCTCGACGGAGCCCTCCGACCAGTCCACGTGCGAGCTGGGCTCGTCCACGTGCAGGGTCTTCGGCAGCACTCCCTGGTGGATCGCCTGCACCATTTTGATGACGCCGACGACGCCCGCGGCGGCCTGCGTGTGGCCGACGTTGGACTTCAACGAGCCGAGCCACAGCGGCTCCTGGCCCTCGGGCCGGTCCTTGCCGTACGTGGCGATGAGGGCCTGGGCCTCGATGGGGTCGCCGAGCGTGGTGCCCGTACCGTGCGCCTCGACGGCGTCGACATCGGCGGGCGAAAGGCCCGCGTCGGCGAGGGCGGCGCGGATGACGCGCTGCTGGGAGGGGCCGTTCGGGGCGGTCAGACCGTTACTCGCGCCGTCCTGGTTGACGGCGGAGCCTCGCACGACCGCGAGCACGCGGTGGCCGTTGCGGCGCGCGTCGGAAAGCCGCTCCAGGACGAGCATGCCGACGCCCTCACCCCACGCCGTGCCGTCCGCGGCCTGCGCGAAGGGCTTGCAGCGGCCGTCGGCGGCCAGGCCGCGCTGGCGGCTGAAGGCGAGGAAGGAGCCGGGGGACGCCATGACCACGACGCCGCCCGCGAGGGCGAGGGCGCACTCGCCCTGACGCAGCGCCTGAACGGCCAGGTGTAGGGCGACGAGGGAGGACGAGCAGGCCGTGTCGACCGTCATGGTCGGCCCCTGGAGGCCCAGGGTGTAGGCGATGCGTCCGGAGGCGACGCTGGCGGCGGTGCCGGTGACGAGGTAGCCCTCCAAGCCGTCGCCCGCGTCGCTGAGGCGGGGACCGTATTCCTGGGTCTCGGCGCCGACGAAGACGCCGGTGCCGGAGTCGCGCAGCGTGGCGGGGTCGATGCCCGCGCGTTCCAGGGCCTCCCAGGAGGCCTCCAGGAGGAGGCGCTGCTGCGGGTCCGTGGCGAGGGCCTCGCGGGGCGAGAGGCCGAAGAAGTCGGCGTCGAACTCGCCCGCGTCGTGCAGGAATCCGCCCTCGCGGACATAGCTGGTGCCGGGCCGGTCGGGGTCGGTGTCGTACAGGGCGGAGAGGTCCCAGCCGCGGTCGGCCGGGAAGTCGGAGATGGCGTCGACGCCGTCGGCCACCAACTGCCAGAGCTCTTCGGGTGTTTCGACGCCGCCGGGCAGCCGGCAGCTCATGGCGACGATGGCGATGGGCTCGTCGTCGACGCGGCGGGCCGCCACGGGAACGTACGCGGCGTCGGCGGTGTCGAAGAGTTCGGCGCGCAGATGGCGGGCGAGCGCATCGGCGCTGGGGTGGTCGAAGACGGTGGTGACGGGCAGCTTGAGGCCGGTGGCCCGCTGGAGGCGGCGGTGCAGCTCCACGGCGGTCAGGGAGTCGAGTCCCAGATCCAGGAAGGGGCGTGACAGATCGCCGGCCGGTCGCTCGCCGTCGGCGCCGCCGAGGACCGCGGCGACCTCACCCGCGACAACGGTGCGAAGTCGCCGTTCCTGTTCCGCGCGCGGGCGGCCTTCGAGGGTGTCGCGCAGGTTCTCCCGGGGCGGCCGGAACTCCGCTGGAGTCTCCGGGTGGGACTCCGGGTGAACCGCCGCGGGAGATTCGTCTGCGAATTCCTCGAAGTCGCTCATTCTTCCACTCCGTAGCACCGGCCGTGATGGCTTTTCAGAAATTCCCTGACTGTACTTCGGGTAAATTCACCGACCGCGCTTCAGAACGCCGCAGAATTCCTGGCCGCACTTCAGATAAATTTGCCCACAATACCGTGGCAGGCTAACAGCGCGTTCCCGGTCCCCCTACCCCTAACCAGCCCCTACGAGGCCGGCGCCGCGGGCGGACACAGGGGTGGTCGGGAAAGGCAGCCACGCTCTAGGGTCGGGCACGTGGAAAATGCCGTCCGGGTTGAGAATCTGGTGAAACAGTACGCGTCCGACGCACGCCGCGTTGTCGACGGCCTGAGCTTCGATGTGTACAAGGGCGAGGTGTTCGGCCTGCTCGGCCCCAATGGCGCGGGGAAAAGCACGACGGTGGGCATGATGACCACCCGGGTGCGGCCGACCTCGGGTGACGTCGTCATCGACGGCGTGGACGTGGTCGCGCGGCCGAGACAGGCGAAGCGAGTGCTTGCGGTGGTGCCGCAGCGCAACAACCTCGACCGGTCGCTTTCGGTGCGTCAGAACCTCCTCTTCCACGCCACGTACCACGGCATGCCGCGGGCCGAACGGCGCACGCGGGCCGATGAGCTCCTGGAGCAGATGGGCCTGGCCGACTACCGCAAGTCGAAGGTCGACGACATGTCCGGCGGTCAGGTGCAGCGCGTGATGATCGCGCGTGCGCTGATGCACCGGCCGAGCGTGCTGTTCCTCGACGAGCCCGCGACCGGACTCGATCCGCAGGCGCGGCTCTTCGTGCACGAGCGGGTCGTCGAACTCGCCGGGCGGGGTGTGACGGTGGTCCTCACCACCCACGACATGGACGAGGCCGCCAAGCTCTGCGACCGCGTCGGCATCGTCGACCGGGGCACCCTGCTGGCCCTCGACACCCCCGAAGGCCTGGGAAAACTGCTGCCCGCGCACTCCACGCTCGCCCTGACCGTGGAATCGGCGCAGGGCCCGGCGCCGGTGGCGAAACTGCTCGCGGACCTTCCCGGGGTGCGCCAGGTCGATGAAGTCGACCCGGACGCAACGCCCGTGGACGGGTTCCGGTTCCGCATCTACACGGACACCGAACCGGTGACGGCGCTGCAGCCCGCGCTCGCGGCGCTGACGGCCGCGGACCACCGGGTGACGGACGTCGGCGTCGGAAAGGTGTCCCTGGAAGACGTCTTTCTCCACCTCACCGGAAAGAACCTGCGATGACTGCGACGACCGCGACCGAAGCACCCGCCGCGGAGGTCGCTGCCGCACCGGCCAAGAGCCAACTGCACACCTTCGGCGCAATCCTGTGGCGCGATGTCTTCGTCGCCCTGCGGCAGTTCCCGACGTTCATCGGGCAGGCCATCATCCAGCCGTTCTTCACACTGTTCGTGTTCGGCGTGCTGCTCAGCGACGCGGGATATGTGGATGGCGACTACAGCGCCGTCCTGCTGCCCGGTGTGCTGGCCCTGAACGGATTCCTCGGCGGCATGCAGAACACGGCACTGCCACTCGTCGTCGATTTCTCGTACACGCGGGAGATCGAGGACCGGCTGCTCTCGCCCATCTCGCTGCGACTGGTGGCCGTGGAGAAGATCCTCTTCGGCGCGCTGTACGGATTCGTGGCGTCGCTGATGATGACGCCGGTCGGCATGATTCTCCTGGACCTGTCGTGGCCGATCAGCAAGACCGTGCCTGCCCTCGGGATCGCCGGGCTCGGCGCGCTCGCCGGGGCGTCGATCGGCATGTGCCTGGGCACGTCGGTGAGCAGCGACAAGGTGGACGTGATGTTCACCCTCGTCCTGATGCCACTGCTGTTCACGGGCTCCACGCAGTTCCCGCTGGTCGCGCTGGACGAGGTGCGCTGGTTCCAGGTGATCTGCGGCGCCAATCCGCTGTCGTACGCCAGTGAGGGCATGCGGGCCGTTACGTCCCCGAACGTGGAGCACGTGCCACTGCCGATCACGCTGATCGTGCTCGTCGGCTCCATCTGTCTGTTCGCGGCGGTGGGGATACGCGGGTTCCTGCGGCGCGCGCAAGCGTGAGACGTACACGTACGTAAGAAGGGCCCCGGAGCAGTCAACCGACGTGTTGGTTTATTCGGACCCTGAGTGACGTCGGCCTTCAAGACTCGGTTGTGGTCTTGAAGGCCGACGTTGTCGTACACGAGTTCGTCCACGCCCGTCGCGAGTACGGCATCACACTCACCGGACCGGCCAAGAAGGACGCCAGTCCCCAGACCCGCGCCGGCGGCGGCTTCACCGGCGATGCCTTCACCATCGACTGGGAGAACAGGCAGGTGGCCTGTCCCGGAGGCAGGACCACCAGACGCTGGAACCCCGACCGCAGCGAGGAAGGTACTCCCGTGATCCGGGTCCGCTTCAACAAGGGCGACTGCCGGCCCTGCCCGGTCCGTGAGCGGTGCACAACCTCCAGCACCGGCCGGCGCCTGACCCTGCAGCCCCGCGCCGAGCATGAGGCCCTCCGCCAGGCCCGCGCCGAACAGGAAACCGACACCTGGAAGGAGCGCTACAAGGCCCGTGCGGGAGTCGAAGGCACGATCTCCCAAGGCGTCCAGCGCTGTGGCATGCGCAGATCCCGCTACCAGGGTCTGGCCAAGACCAGTCTCCAGCACCAGCTCACCGGCGCCGCCATCAACCTGGCCCGCATCGACGCCCACCTCACCGACACACCCCGGGCCCAGACTCGCACCAGCCACTTCGCACAACTTCGCCCCGCCGACCAAATGATCGGCGGGGCGAAGTGATCACGACCCCGAATTAACCAACAGCATCAGTCAACCGCTCCGGGGCCCTTCTCGTGCTTTTGGCGTACTCAGTCCTCGGGCAGGTCCACGGGTGCGAGCTCCGCGAACAGGTCCCCAGGGCCGGGGTTCAACGGCATGGTGGCGCCGCCGAGATGGCGCAGTACGCCCCAGAGGGCGTTGAGGCCGGTCGTCACGGCGCCCTCGGCGAAGCCCGCCGTCCAGGAGACGTCGTCACCGGCGAGGAAGAATCCGCGCTGGGTCCGCGCCAGGTCCTCCTGCATGAAGTGGGTGAACAGCCGCCGCTGGTAGCGGTAATGGCCCGGCAGGTTGGCCTTGAAGGCGCCCTGGAAGTGCGGGTCGGTCTCCCAGGTGACCGTGCGCGGCGGCGCGATGACGCGGGAGCGGATGTCGACACCGGGGTATATGCCGGCGAGCGCGTCGAGGACGCCGTCCAGGCGCTCCTCGGGCGTCAGCGGGGCCATCTTCAGGGAGTCGTCGTTCCAGGTGTACGACAGGCACATGACGCCGGGGCGGTCCGGGCCCTCGTCGAAGAGGTAGACGCCGCGGGGCATACGGTCGGTGAGGGTCGTACTCATCACGTCGCGGCCGGTGAGCGGGTCGCGTTCGCGCCAGAAGGGGCGGTCGACGAGGACGAACAGCTTGGACGAGCCCATGTAGTGGCTGCGTTCCACCGCGGTCCACACAGGCGTGGGCAGCAGTGCCTGGTCGCAGCGGACGTTGGTGACGAGCGTCCGCTTGTGCGGGGTGAAGACGGCCACCGGGAAGGCGCGGGCCGTGCCGTTCCTTTCGTGGACGGTGATGCCGCGGGCGGTGCGCTCGATGCGGGCGACGCCGCCGCGCGGGCCGCCGCGGTGCAGGGTCTCCAGGGAGGTGCCCGCGGGCCAGTGCACGAGGTCGTCGGCCGGGAGGGACCAGAGCCGCTGGGGAAGCTGCTGGGAGCCGCCGACGACGAGCCGGTGGTCGTCCTCGGCGCCGGTGTAGACGACGCGCAGGATCTCCAGCATGGAGTTGGGGAAGTCGGTGTCCCAGCCGCCGGCGCCGAAGCCGACCTGCCCGAATATCTCGCGATACTTGAAGGACTGGAAGGACGGCGAGCGGGCGAGGAAGCCGTAGAAGGACTCGTCGTCCAGGGCGCGCACCAGCGGGTTCCAGATGGCCTTGATGGCGGCGGTGTCGCGGCGGCGGATCGCGTCGTCCATGGCGAACAGCTCGGCGTGCTCCTGGAGGGTCTTGTCCCAGGCCATGCCGACTTCCTGGTAGATGTCCGGGAGTTCGGCGGCGCGCCGGGCGTAGTGCCGGGTGCCGTTGAGGGCGACGACGGTGCTGCCGCTCGCGGCGGTCAGCGGGTTGGGGAAGGGCCGCGTCTGGAGGCCGACCAGATCCAGGTAGTGCCGCAGCGCGGTCGCCGAAGCGGGGAAGCGCATGGCGCCGAGCTCGGCCACGGCATCCGGGCCGCCGTCGAAGGCCGCCGAGCGCATCCGGCCGCCCACCTGCCCGGCCTCGTAGACCACGGGGCGCAGCCCGAGGCGCATGAGCTCGTAGGCGGTGACGAGGCCCGATATGCCCGCCCCGATCACCGCGACGGGCGTCCCGAACTCGCGTTCCGGAACTTCGCCGAGGCCGTGCGGACTCGACAGCCATTCGTCGTACGCGAAGGGAAAGTCCGGGCCGAGCATGGTGATGGAATCTGTTGTTCCGAGACGCGAACTGCCGTTGAGGGCAACCAACGGATACTCCTCTGACCGTGGTGGAGGCCGGCCCGGGTTACGTTGCAGACGGCCGCGGTGAACCGGGCTGCGGCAGCAGGAGAAGGGTCCGCGATCGGCACGGCCGGGCCTCGCCCCGTGGGGGCCGGTCGGACCCGCGAATCGCCCTCGAATCGACGGCACGTCTGACGGTGCCCTTGATTATGGCGACGGCCGCGGGGTGCTCGGAACCCCTCAGCATCCCCTTACGCCTCCTACGTTGCGCAGGGGCGGCGCCTGGCCCGTGCGGTCGACGCGGGAGGGAAGGACCGAAAATTCGTGCGCCACGCAATGAGTACTTTAGTAGCCAGGTCTCGATCCTGAAGACAGTACGAAGTCAGCGGAAGCCTTGAAATGATCTAAGGTGTCCGCGCCGCGCGCCCCCACAGTCCCCGCGTGCCCGCACCCAGCACCATTCGCCAGAAAGGGAAGACTCCATGCATTCAGGGTCGGTCGGCCGGAGGTTCGCGGTGCATGACCACCGGCCGGGTGCCACACCCGGCGGATCTCCGCCGGAGCCCATGGCCCTGGAGGTGCGGCGCACGGCGGACGAGGCGTCCGGGGCCCTCGACGCCTGCGCAGCGAGCCGGGCACGCCCCCTGCGAATCGAGCCCCACGCGTGCGTGGCGGCGGTCTCCGACGACGACGCGGCGGACTGGTTCCTGGCCCGGCTGCTGCGCGGCGACAAACCGGGGCGTTCCGTGTCGGTGTACGGCGTGGACGTGCGCGCCGACCGCGCGGCCGTGCAACGGCTCGTCGGCGTGGTATCCGTGGGCATGCCGCTGCCCGAAGTCCCGGTCCGTGACGCCCTGATGACGGCGGGGAGACACAAAGGGCTGTCCCCGGAGACCACGTCGCAGCGCACGGCGGACTTGACGGACGTGCTCGGCCTGCGGGCGGTCGAGCACGCCGCCGTGTCCGGCCTCTCCCGCGGCCAGCGCTCCCGCGTGGCCCTGGGCTGCGCGCTGCTGCACGTACCGAAGCTGCTGCTGCTGTGTCAGCCGCTGGACGAGGTGGACAGCGCGTCGGAGAAGATCATCTGTCGTGTGCTGAGCCGTTATACGGCGTCGACCGGGACCGCGGTGTTCTCCACCCGGTCCCGGCCGACCGCGCACCGCGTCGCGGGCCTGGTGTTCTCGGTCCACGACGACGAGGTGTGCTTCACGTGCCCGTCGGCGCCCCACTGAGGGCGGCGGTCGCGGCCTGCCGGGCGTTCGGCACGCCGTGTCCGCGGCTCAGCACGCGGAATCCGCTCAGCACGCCGTGTCCGCGAGCAGGTCGTGCGGCAGATCCTTGCGGCGCGTGACGTTCAACTTCCGGTATACACGCGTCAGGTGCTGCTCGACGGTGCTGACCGTGACGAACAGTTTCCGCGCTATTTCGCGGTTGCTGTGCCCGAAGGAGGCCAGGGAGGCCACGCGCCGCTCCGCGTCGGTCAGTTCCTCCGAGGGGCAGCTCTCCCCGTCCCGCGCGGGGCGATCCGGTGCGCTCACTTCGCCGTCGGTGTCCGGCAGGAGGTGTTCGCACAGCGACTCGGCCCCGGCGTCGCGGGCGATGCGCCAGGCCCGCCGCGCCATCATGCGGGCCTGGCCCAGCTCGCCCAGGGCGTGGTGGGAGCGGCTGAGAGCGCCGAGGACCCGCACCAGTTCGAGCCGGTCCTCGCACTCCTCCAGTTCCTCGATCGCCTCGTGCAGGGCCTGGTGGTGGCGCCGCAGTCCGGCGACCTCGGCGAGCACGCGCAGCGTCAGCGCGCGCGTACGGGACTGCCCCGAGCCGCACTTGGAGAGCTGTTCCCTGACGAGCCGGTCGGCCTCGGCCTCGCCTCCGGTGCGCAGGTGCATCTCGGCGGCCGCGGACCGCCACGGCACGAGTGCCGGCTGGTCGATGCCCCAGCGCGTCATCAGCTCGCCACACGTGAGGAAGTCGTCGAGGGCCGGGCGGACCCTTCCGGTGGCCGCGTGGAGCTGGCCGCGGGCGTACAGCAATTCCAGGCCGTAGCGGGATTCCGGGGGATCGTCGGGGACATGGTGGTCCAGGTAGGTCATGGCCTGCTCGTACTGGCCCATCGCTGTGTGCGCGGAGATCAGCGTGGCGAGGACCGAGCCCATGCCGACGCCCCAGCCGAGCGGTGTCATCCACGACAGCGCGTTGGTGCCGTAGCGGACTGCGTCGACGGCGTTGCCCTGGCGCAGCGCGATCTTGGCTCTGAGCGCGGACAGGGGTGCCTGCCAACCGGGGCCGCCGAGCTTGGTGGCTTCGCGCAGCAGCGCGTCGCACCAGTGCGCGGCGCGGGTGAGCCGGTCGGAGTAGATGAGGGTGGACAGGGAGCAGGTGAGCGCCTCCAGGGTGGCGTCGCTCAGCGTGGTGCCCTGCAGGACGGTCTCGGCGAGGTCGGCGGCGTGCTGGTCGACGCCTCGGGTGAGGACCGCGTTGAGGGCGGCGCCCGCGCGGCTGCGCGGGTCGTGGCCGCGCGCCGCCGTGAGGTCGGCGGGGCCTTGTGCGGCGGGCCAGTTGTCGACACCGACGCGTTCGCGCAGGGCGGGGTAGGCGGTGCGCACCGCACTGGTGGCCAGGTAGGCCGCGACGGCGGAGGAACCTTCGTACGCGTCCTGGCACTTGCGGACGATTTCGGCGGCCTCGTCGAACCTGCCCTGCCAGAGCAGCCCGGCGAGGAGCACCGGCACGGCCTGCTCGCTGAGCCAGCCCTCGTCGAACGCGGCGCGCAGCGCGGCCAGGTGGGGTCCGACGGTGGAGGGGCGCACCCGCCACGCGCAGCGGGTGAGTTCGGCCAGGATCTCGCTGCGGCGTGCCCCCCGTGGGCACGCCTGTTCGGCGAGTTGGAGGCAGGCGATGGCGAGCGAGACGTCTTGGTCGCGCCGGGCGCGAGTGGCGGTCTCCCAGAGTGTGTCGAGGGATTCGGCGTCGGTGACTTCGCCGGCGGCGACGATGTGCCGGGCGACGACGGGCGGTTCGGCGCCGGCGCGGCGCAGCAGGACGGCCGCGCGGCGGTGCAGCGCGAGGCGGTCACTGCGGGTGAGGTCGTCCAGGACGGCCGTTGTGGCCAGGGGGTGGCGGAACGTTCCCGTCTGGGTCAGTCCGGCGGATTCGAGAGCGCGTCGGCTCAACGCGACGGTCTTGTGGTCGAGTTCGAGCAGTCCGGCGAGTGCGGCGTCGGACGCGGCGTCGTCCAGGATCGCGAGGCCGCGGGCCACGGCGAGGACGGCGTCGTCGCCGCGGTGCAGGCAGCTGAGCACGGACTGCCGGTAGGCGTCGCCGACGGTGAGGGTGTGCAGGGCAGGCAGGGAGGTGTCGGAGCTGGGGCCGTGGGCGAGGATGTCGTGGGTCAGGGCGCGGATGAGGAGCGGGTTGCCGCCGCTGATCCGGTGGACGTCGGGGGCGAGGCCGCGTGCGGTGGCCTCGTCGACGTGGTCGCGCAGCATTTCGGCCGTGGCCCGCTCGCCGAGGGTGCCGAGCCGCAGTTGGGTCAGGCGCGGGTGGCGCAGCAGTTCCGCACTGAACATGGGCCGTTCCGCGTGCGGTCCCGTGCGCAGGCCGAGGACGATCACCACGGGCTTGGCACGCAGTTCACGCATCACGTGCTGGAGGCATTGCAGGGACGGGATGTCGGCGTACTGGACGTCGTCGATGAGGACCGCGAGGGGGCGGCCGCCGGCCATGGCGTGCAGGGCGGCGGTCAGTGAGCACATCACATGCGCGCGTACGTGCTCCTCTCGCTCGCTCGCGGGGTCGCGCAGCATCGCGGTGAACCGGGCGTCGTCGAGGAGGCGCTCCACGCGCTCGGCGGCACCGCTCTCCCGTTCCCCTAACTGGCCGGTACGCAGGAGCAGTTGACTGAAGAGCGCCATGGGGGTCCGGCGCTCCGCTCGTAAACCCGTCGCCTTGAGGACCGTGAGGCCGCGCGCCTCGGCCCGCTCGGCGACGCCGTTGAGGAGCTCGCTCTTGCCGGTGGCCACCGGCCCTCTCACCACGACGACCCGGGAGGGCCGTGCAGCGCTGCTCCCCAGAACCTCCTCCAACAGAGCCCATTCATCGACTCGCTCGACCAGGCTCATAGTGCATTTCCTCCCGATAAGAAATTTCACAAACCGCCCCGGGGCGCCTTATTCGCATGACGCACTCATCGAGTAACCAAATGGAGCTCCTTTGCAGGATACCAGGGCACATTCCCTGATATCCTGACCGCGGCTTCTCACAGCCCCCGAGCAACAACACAACTATGACTGAATCTTGACGGCGAGGTAGCCCCGAAAGAAGTGAGCCCACCTCCCAAATCCATGATGAATCGCAACGTTCAGCTCTTCCCACTCCGGCCTCGCATGTGATATTAGACCCGACGCCGACGCGCCCACATGCGGAACTTTGAATTCCAATTAAAGGGAAGGCGAAGAGGAACCGGCCATACCGGGCTACGCGCGGAGATCATCAAACCATCCTGTCCGGAAATACCCTGGCCACGCGCTCGCCCGGATGCCACGGGTGGGATCACGCCGACCGCCACCGCCCCTCAACGCCGCCTGGACGCACGCCCGTCGATCTCCGGGCTGCCCCTGCGGACCCTGCCCGGGGTCCGCTCCGCACTCCTCCTCGGTGCCCCAGTCGGGCACCTTGCCACCCCTCCGAGGGCAGCACCGTTACGGATCCGTTCGGCGTTGGCGGCGGGAGGAAAGTCCCGCCGCGAGTCGCCGAAACGGTAAACCGAACACAATCCAACGGCAATTTGACGGCTAAATTCACCAAGGAAGTCCATAGCGTTCAGAGCGCCCCGGCGACGATCCTGCCGAAGTCAGACCGCATGCCGGGACGTACACCTGCAGGGACTGCCAGACACGTCACATTGTTACGCCGCTATTTCAGGCCACGGTCCATTCCGTGGCCGGTGAACGCACCGCAAACTCGGCATGGCCGCCGCCGCAACGGGCCGAGGGCCGCGGCGCGCCTACTACAGCCGGTGGTCTTACGGTGAGTGAGCTCGGGCGGTCCGGGTGCGGTAGTGGCTGGTTCGGGCTCGGTTCTGGTGGCGGGTGCGCCAGCGGTGCCCGTGCATGGCGAGCCAGGTCCGGGCGGTGCGTGCGGAGGTGGGGACGATCCGGTCGTGCAGGCGGCGGACCTCGTTCACGGTCGGGGGTCGGGTGTCGCCGGCGGGGTGACCTCCGGACGGTGACCAGGAAGGCCATGGCGAGCATGCACACGGTGGTGTGCCGCTACCACGAGCACCACTTGCGTACCTCGTGCTCGTCCAGGCCCACCTGTCCCTTCGCGACCTGGAAGGACTCCTCCACCATCCAGCGTTGTCCGGCGGCGACGACCATCTCGGCCAGGGTCGTGTCCGGGTGGGTGTGGCACAGGAAGCAGGCGATCTCCCGGACGAGCGCGCCGGTCTTCTTGTCCTTCTTGTTGGGCACGGTCGAGCGGCGGATCAGCAGGTGACGCTCCAACCCCGTGGAAACGGAGGCGGGTTGGACAGCGGCCCAGTCGTGCTCGCGCGGACCCTTGGCGCCGTCAGCACAGGACCGGCGCTCGAAGGCATCCTCCCGCACCAGCGCCCACAGCTCGCGGGCCTGCCGGGTGCGCCCGTCGGGCAGCGGCAGCACCTCGTCCTTCGGGACGGCGAACACGTGGCGGACCTGGTGTTCCTCCAGCCAGACGCGCAGCGCCCGGCACTGCCCGTATGCCTCGTCGGCCAGGAAGTAGGTGAACGGCACCGGGGCGGCCAGCGCGCGCTCCAGCATCCGCCGGGCCAGCTCCGGTTTGGTGGCCACCGCGTTCGCGCGTTCGGGCGGGATGCCCTGCTCGGCGCACCGGCGTTCGTGCTCAGCGGTGGCGCCGGCCCAGCCCTTACCGAGGTAGAGCTCACTGTCGATCAAGGTGCGGCCCTTACCGGATCCGTACGACAGGTGCACGCTGACCTGGGCGTTCTCGACCCTGCCCGCAGTGCCGGTGTACTGACGCTGCACCCCGGCGGTCTTGGTGCCCTTCTTGATGTCGCCGGTCTCGTCCGCGATCAGCACCGCGTCGTCGGCGGCCAGGGCGGCGACCACCGGCTGTAGTACTAGGGGACGGATAGGGGTGGAGGGCGGCACGCCCCCCGGATAGCCTCCGGCAACGGGCAGCCATCCGTGATCCTCTCGGGACGACGGCCACCCCTCGTACGACGGCGACCTCTCCGCCCGGCCGCCACAGTTCCCGTGCACAGCGGTTGCTGTGCACAGCAGACAGGCACAACACGTTCACGCCCGTCCCCGGCCACCGCCGGCCAGGGCACGCCGATGTGACGCGCACCCGCGCAGACCCGTAGAGGACGACGATGGCGAGAAATCACCCCCGAGCGAGCACACTCCGTCCCGGGAGCGTGCCCCGATGACCGTGTCCGGCACCGGCGCCGAGGAGACCGAGGAGCAGGATCACGCCGCCCCCGACGGCGCACCCGACGACGCGGGCCCCTCGGCGCGCACCACCGTCACCGTGATCATCCCGACCTTCAACGAGGCTGGGAACGTTGAGGAGTTGCTGACGCGGCTCGCCGCCGCCCTGCCCGCGCACCTGGACTGCGCGGCCCTGTTCGTCGACGACAGCACCGACGACACCCCGGCCGCCATCGAACGCGCCGCCCTCACCTGCCTGTTCCCCGTGAACGTCATCCACCGCGAGGTCGCGACGGGCGGCCTGAGCGGAGCCGTGGTCGAGGGCCTGAAGGCCGCCGCGTCGGAGTGGATCGTCGTCATGGACGCCGACCTCCAGCACCCGCCGTCTCTGATGCCCGAACTGGTGGAGACGGGGCGCCGCGCGGACGCCGACCTCGTGGTCGCGAGCCGGTACGCGGGCGGCGGCAGCCACGCCGGTCTCTCCGGCCGCTACCGCGTCGCGGTGTCGCGCGCCTCGACGCTGGTGACGAAGGGCCTCTTCCCGTCGGCGCTGCGCGGCATCAGCGACCCGATGAGCGGTTTCTTCGCGATCCGCCGCAGCACGGTGCACGCCCACGCCGACATCCTCAAGCCGCTCGGTTACAAGATCCTGCTCGAGCTGGCCATCCGCTGCCGCCCGCGCGTTGTCGCCGAGGTGCCGTTCTCCTTCCAGGAGCGGTTCGCGGGCGAGTCGAAGTCGACCGTGCGCGAGGGGATGCGGTTCCTCGCGCACCTGGTGTCGCTGCGCACCGCGACCCCGGTGGCCCGGATGGTGGTCTTCGGCCTCATCGGCCTGACCGGCTTCCTGCCGAACCTGGGCGCCCTCGCCGCGCTCACAGCCACGGGCCTGCACTATCTGCCCGCCGAGGTGCTCGCCAACCAGTTCGGCGTGCTGTGGAACTTCCTCTTCATCGATCTGCTGCTGTTCCGCGACCGGCGCGGGCACCGCCACTGGGCCGACCGCCTCGGCCGGTTCGCGCTGCTCGCCAACGCCGACCTCGTGCTGCGCATTCCGCTGATCGCGCTGATCGTCGACGGCATGGGCATGGCGGTGCTGCCCGCGACAGCCCTCGCACTCCTCACGACGTTCGTCATCCGCTTCGCCGCCACCGAGCTGTTGATCTATCTCCCCGGGCGCGGCGGCCGGGCGAAGGAAGCGGGCGCGGACGCCTCGCTCGCGTCCGGGAAGCGGGAGAAAGAAGGCACACCGTGAACACGGCCGTCCAGCACGGCGGTACGCACCCGGCGGCGCCGCACCCCGACCCATCACCGGCAGCCCTGCTGGCGCGGATCGTGCCCGAAGACGTCGTCTGCTACGAGCTCTTGGGCGACCCTGACGGCATCGTCCTGCACCCCGACGAGCAGGCCCTGATCGCCCGGTCCGTGGAGAGCCGGCGCCGCGAGTTCGCCACGGGCCGCCACTGCGCGCACCGCGCCCTGGAGGACCTCGGGCACCCCGCGGAGTCGATCCTTCTCGACGCCAAGGGCAGTCGGCGGATCTCCTCGTGCGGTGAGTGGGGTGAGCGCGGCGCGGCCGGGTCGGTGTCGCGGGCGTCCGTGGCGCCGGCGAGGCGCGTTAGCCAGGGCGATTAACGCCACGCTGCGAGTAGTCACACTCGCCGTCGCCGCCTCCGGCTCCCCGAGCGCGAACCGAATGGCCGTACCAGGCGGCACTTAACTCTGGCGACTAGGGGTTAACAGAACAAGGCTCTGACCAGCCTCTTTACAGAAGTTCTTCCGCCTGGCAGAAGACGCCTTGCCGAGCCGATGCAACCCTCACGACCCTGATTCCAACCACGGCACGCGGGGCGAGGGCGCCCCGCCGACAGGGACGGGAACACCATGCCGCACACGACCGCCTTCGCCAGGAACCAGTGGTACGTCGCCGCCTACAGCCACGAGGTGGGGCGGGAGCTGCTCGGCCGGACCATCCTCGGTGAGCCCCTCGTCTTCTACCGCACCGAGGGCGAGGGGACGCCCGTCGCCCTCGCCGACCGCTGTGTGCACCGGCGTTACCCGCTCTCCGAGAGCGGCCTCGACGGCGACCGGATCGTGTGCGGCTACCACGGCTTCACCTACGACACCACCGGCGCGTGCGTGTACGTACCGGGGCAGAAGCGCATCCCGCGCACCGCCCGCGTCGCCTCCTATCCGGTGGTCGAGCAGGACGCCCTGATCTGGGTGTGGATCGGCGACCCGGCCCTCGCCGACGCCGGGACCATTCCGCGGGCCCGGCACCTCGACTCCCCCGGCTGGACCACCGTCAAGGGCATGGAGCCGATCGACGCCGACTACGGTCTGCTCGTCGACAACCTTCTCGACCTCTCGCACGAGACCTACCTCCACGGCGGCTACATCGGCACCCCGGAGGTCGCCGAGACGCCGATCACCACGGAGGTCGACGAGGGCGCGGGCATCGTACGGGTGAGCCGGCACATGGACGACGCCGAGTGTCCCCCGTTCTACGCCAGGTCGACCGGCATCGAGGGCCGGATCACGCGCTGGCAGGACATCGAGTACCACGCGCCGTGTCTGTATCTGCTGCACAGCCGGATCGCACCGGTGGGTGTCGTGCCCGAGGCCGACGGCAGCGACCCGAACGGTTTCCACACCGAGATCACGTACGCCATCACGCCGTCGGCCGACGGCAAGGTGTACGACTTCTGGATGGTCTCGCGCGACTGGGCCACGGACGACGACGAGGTCACCGAGTTCCTGCGGGGCAACAACCACACCGTGGTCATGCAGGACGTCGACGCGCTCAACCTCCTTCAGCGGACGCTGGGTGCGGAGCGGTCCGGGTACCAGGAGCTGAGCATCAACATCGACACCGGTGGTCTCGCCGCCCGCCGTATCCTCGCCCGGCTGGTCGAGGAGGGCGACAAGTCGGCGGAGAAGGTCCTGTGAGCGGCAGCCCGACGGGCGAGGTCTACCGCATCGACTGGCTGCCGGGCACGGACATCCTGCACGGCACCTGTCACTGCGGCCGGGAACACCGTTCGCAGGACCCCATCGAGATGTGGGAGTGGATGCTCGCCCATCCCCAGGGACATCAGCCACAAGGAAGCAGCTCATGAACGTGTACGAGGCCGAACTCGTCGTCGAGCGGCGGGAGTTCGCAGCGGACGGCGTGCTCGCGCTCACCCTGCGGCATCCGCTGGGCGAGGAACTGCCGGGCTGGGAACCGGGCGCGCATGTCGATGTCGTCCTCGGGCCCGGGCTGGAGCGGCAGTACTCGCTGTGCGGCGACCCGGCCGACTCGTCGGCGTGGCGGATCGCGGTGCTGCGTGAGCCGGAGGGGCGCGGTGGATCGACGTACGTGCACGGGCAGTTGGCGCCGGGCGACCGAGTGCGGATACGGGGTCCACGCAACCACTTCGCCCTGAAACCGGCGCCCCGCTACCGTTTCGTCGCCGGCGGTATCGGCATCACCCCGATCCTGCCGATGCTCGCCGCCGCCGAGGCCGCGGGCGCCGAGTGGACGCTGCTGTACGGCGGGCGCACGCGTGAATCCATGGCGTTCACCGAGGAGTTGGGGCGTTACGGGGACAAGGTCACGTTCGCTCCGCAGGACGAGACGGGGCTGCTGGACCTCGACTCGGAGATCGGCGGGCTGGCGGACGGCACCCTTGTCTACTGCTGTGGCCCCGGCGCGCTCCTCGACGCGGTGGAGTCGGTCTGCCCGGCCGGCGCGCTGCATGTCGAGCGGTTCGCGCCGAAGGCCCAACAGGGCGGTGAGGACAGCGAGTTCGAGGTGGTCCTGCAGCGCAGCGGTCGTACGCTGACCGTGCCCGTCGACGTGTCCGTGCTGGACACCGTGCGCGGTGCCGGGGTCGAGGTGCTCTACTCGTGCACCGAGGGCACCTGCGGGACCTGCGAGACGGACGTGCTCGAAGGCACCCCGGACCACCGGGACTCGGTGCTCTCGGACGAGGAGCGGGAGGCCGGGGAGACGATGCTCATCTGCGTGTCCCGGTGCCGCGGACCACGACTCGTCCTCGACCTGTAGTGCCGCGTCCCGAGAAGGCGCCAGGCCGCAGCCGGTGACATGGCGGTGGCCCCGGTGCCGTCGGCGACCTGAACGCCGACGGTTCCGGGGCCGGGTCCGTCTCACGCCTCGGGGAACGGCACCACGCTCAGGTGGCTCGCCGAGCGCCGCGGACGGCGTGGTCCACGCGGTACGTCCGCCGGACGCCCCGGCTCGCGGAGCACCAGCGTCAGCCTCGTATAGCCCATGTCCTCAAGGGCGTTGGGGGTCTCGCTCACGATACGACAGGTCGTGGCGCCCCAGCGCGGGTCGGGGTGCAGCAGCGGGCGTACGGCCCCGTCCTGCTGGACGGCCGCCGCGCCGACCGACCGGATCCAGTGCGGCAGTCCCTGCCGGTAGGCCGCCTCCATGATCGGGTCCTGGGCGATGTCCCGGCGGATGGACTGGAGGCCGCGGTCCGCCGCGTGCCGTTCCACGGCGGCGGCGAACTGGGCGAGCATCGGCAGGCACCAGCTCGACTCGTGTTCGCCGAGGACCGTGCCCGCGTCCGGATGGAAGAGGACGAACCGCAGGAAGTTGTCGCCCGGCATGGCGGTGGGATGTGGGCCGACAGTACGGAAAAGTGTCTCGAACGCGGTGTTGGCGAGGACCACGTCCCACCGGTGGTCGAGGACGACCGACGGGAAGGACACGGCCTCCAGGAGTGTGGCGTAGTCCCGTAGATACGCCTGGGCCTCGGGACTCTCGGGGACGGGTCGCGGCGCCGGCCGCTGCCCACCTGCCTGGTATGCCATCGGGAGGTCACCCCTCTTGCTCATGCGGCCTTCACGCGGCGCCCTGATCCTGCTGCCCCGCTACAAGCCGTGTCAACTATCGTGGCATTTCATGCCTGTTGACGGCTGAATCTGGCCACAGATGTGGCGAGAGCTGGATGTGAGTTCGAACAACCCGCTACTCTCTCCGGGCAGTTCACAGCAACAGCGATGACGTACACGAAGAAGACGTAGGAGACCTGTCGGTGACGGATGGCTACGAGGTTCCGGGCGCCACGGCGACGGTTCTGCTGTCCGCGGTTGTGACCCGCGTCACCGCACTCGCGGACCGCCTCGGCGTGGCGCACGCCGAGGTCTTCCACACCGGGCGTCTCTCCATCGCGTCCGGTGTCCCGGAGAGCGTCGTGAAGGCGCTGCTGGGCGGCCAGAGCGCCGGCGAGCCCGACCTCCAGGCCCGTTTCCTTCAGCGGCTGGGCCTGCTGCGGCGTACCCGGCTCAAGCCGAACGGCCGCAAGTACACACAGCAGGAGATCGCCGACGGCGCCGGGATGTCCCGCCAGCAGGCGGGCGCCCTCATCAACGGCGACCGGCGCCCCACGATGGAGCACTGCGACGCCATCCAGCGCTTCTTCAGAGTGCACGCCGGATTCCTCACCGCCGAGGATCCCGAGGCCCTCGCGAGCGCTCTGCGGACTTCCGAACAAGAGCTTCTCCAGCAGCTCGCCGACCGTGAGCGCGAGGCGGCGAAAGCCGCCCACGACCCGCTGGAGCGGCTGCTGCAGGACCACGGCGTCCGGGGGATCGCCTGGCGGGCCGCGCAGCTGCCCTCCGACCAGCACCGCGACAAGGTCGCCGAGTGGCTGGACATGCTTCTGGAGAGCGTCAAGCGGCCGGAGTCGTGATCCGAGGGATGACTGTGAACATCGGCAAGGCAATGCGCCGCCTGTGCGGCGAGCTGGTGACCGAGCTGAAGCTTCCGGCACCCGCGGAACCCACTGACCTCTACGCCGCGCTGTGCGCCGCCATGAGCAGGCGCCGCGGCCGGCCCGTGCTGTTCCGGGCGGCCCCTTTCCCGCCCGGCACGGCCAGCGGACTGTGGCTCGACATGGCCGACCAGGATCTCATCGTGATCGAGGAACGCACCGCGCCCGACCACCAGTTGGTGATCCTGGGCCACGAGTTGTGGCACATGCAGGCCGGGCACTGCGGCCACCACGTCGAGGGCGCCGCGGTCGCCGCCCGGCTGCTCCACGACACCGCGGACCTCCAGGCCACGGTCCACAAGGTGGCCGCCCGGACCCGCTCCGACCTCGCGGACGAACAGGAAGCCGAGAGCTTCGGCCTGCTGCTGGCCAGCAAGTGCCGTACGTGGCTCGCCGGTTCGGCGCACCGGCCGGTGGGGCGGGACCAGCTCGCCGGCCGGATCGAGGCCTCCCTGGGCTATCGCTGGCCACGGAGCTGAGGGAGCGCCCGGCGTGAACGACTCCAGCTACTACGTTCCGTCCGCCGCGATGGCGATCGTCCTTCTCCTCAAGGGCCGGGCGGCACTGCGCGCCTGGCGCGACCCGTTGCTGCGGTCGGTGTACTCGCTGCTCCTGCTGTCCGTGCTCGTGTTCTTCTTCGCGGCCCCGCCGACCATCTCCTGGGTCAACCGCGTCACCGGCGTCCCGAACATCTCGGCGCCGCTCGTGTACTGCCTGCTGAGTGCCTTCAGCGCCTCGTGTCTGGTGCTGATCATCAACTGGCGCGGCGGCCCGCCCGAGACCACCCGGCGCGCCTCACGCCGCTGGATCGCCGGGTACGCCGTGGTGATCGTGGCGACGGCCACGCTGTTCGCCCTCGGCGACGCGTCCGAGCAGCGCCTGCGCGACTTCGACACGCACTACGCCGACACGCCGTTCATCCGCGAGATGATCGTGCTGTACCTCGTCGCCCTCACGCTCTCGAACATCGCGATGAACGCGGTCTGCTGGCCGTGGGCGCTGCAGGTGCGCGGCTGGCTGCGGGTGGGGCTGCTCGTCATCACGGTCGGTTTCTCCTGCAACATCACCTTCGCGGCCACCAAGCTGACAGCCGTCGTCACCCGCTGGAACGGCGGGAACCTCGACTACCTGAGCACGTATGTCGCCCCCGCTATGGCCGCCGCGGCGGAGGTCATCACCGCGGTCGGCTTCTGCATCCCCCTGGCCTGCCAGCGCGTCGGGGACACGTGGAGCACCTGGTCGACGTACCGCCGGCTCAACCCGCTGTGGCGGGAGCTCGCCCCGCTGTCGGAGCACGGCGACCGCACGGTCCGGATCGGCTGGTGGTCGCCGGTCGAACTCCTGGTCACCCAACGGGAGTCCGACATCCACGACGGCATGCTCAGCCTGTACCCGTACTTCGACCCTGCCGTCCGGGCCCGGGCCTACGACGCGGCCGGCGCCGCGGGCTCCTCCCCCGACGTCGCCCGGGCCGAGGCGGACGCGGCCATGGTGACGGCGGCGCTCCGGGCCCGGGCGGCGGACCCGGAGGGCAGGGTCATCAGCGCGGCGACGGAGAACAGCGGTCCGCCGGCGGCTGCCGGGGGCCCGCGCGACCTGGTCGCCATGTCCCACGCCCTGCGCTGCTCTCCGGTGGTGGCGGCGGTGCGCGAGGGAGCGATGCCCTGGGCCGGGGACGAACCTACGTCGCGCTTCGCTCACTGACCTCCCGCAGATCCCGTTCCACCACCTGCCCGGGCCGCCCGTCGACCAGCAGCTCCCGCCAGTGCTCCCGACTCCACGCCGCCGGCGCGCTCCCCCCGGTGAACTCCTCCACCAGGGCGACGAACCGCGCCGGATCGCTGTGGAACGGAAAGTGCCCCGCCCCCTCGAAGATCTCCAGCCGGCTGCCCGGCATCGCCTCGTGCGCCCCGTACGCGTGCCGTACCGGCACCACGCTGTCCCGGTCCCCCCACAGCAGCATCGTCGGCATGCCCTCGGTGAGATAGCACCGGTCGAGCATCGTCACGACCTGTCCCCGCCAGTCGACCACCGCACGCAGCGTACGGATGAAGGCGTTGCGGGAGGTCTCGTCGGGCAGCGCGTCGACGAGGGTGAGGAAGTCGGGGGCGTCCTGCCCGAGATCGGTGTCCAGCAGCTCCAACAGGCGTACGACGAGCCCCACCTGGAGCCGCATCCCCGGCAACCGCAGCGCGGACAGCGCGAGATGCGCGCCGGGCAGCGAGGCCGCCCGCAGGACGGGGTTGACCTCGCGGCCCACGCCGCCCGTGCTGACCAGGATGAGCCGCTCGGTGCGTTCGGGGAACTGGTAGGCGAACTGCATCGCCACCCCACCGCCGAGGGAGTGTCCGACGAGCGTCGCGGACTCGATGCCGAGGGTGGTGAGCAGGTCGCGCACACCGTTGGCGTAGGCGGCCACCGAGTAGTCGGCGCGCGGCTTGTCGGAGGCGCCGTGGCCGAGCAGGTCGGGGGCGATCACCGTGTGGTTGCGGGCGAGGTCGGGGATCAGCTCGGCCCAGGTCGCCGAGGAGTCGCCGATACCGTGGATGAGGACGAGCGCGGGGCCCTCGCCGGCCATCCGGAAGGCCCGGCGGTACCCGTGCACGACGCGGTACCGCAGTTCCAGCTCGTCGTCGCCCACCGACCGCAGCCGTACGGCGCGTGCCGGTCCGTGACGCGGGATGTCCGTCACATCGCTCGCCTCCCCGTTTCCTGTGCGCTGAACTCCTTGCCGAAAGCCCTTTCCCCCAGCGTAGAACCCCATTCCCACGAGGGGTTTCGAGGAGGTTTCGGCTCCGCTAAGCGGGCGAACCGACGTGGGCGGAAAGGGGATTGTCAGTGGTGGGCGGCAAGCTTGGAGACGCAGGGATGAGCAGAGATGACGCCGACATGGGGAGAGCCGTCCGATGCCGACCGCCGTACTGACCGACCGTGAGCGCACCGCAGTCCAGGCCTACTTGCGGCTGCTGCACACCGTCCGCGCAGCCTTCGACGTGGCGCCGGGCAGCCGCCGGCCGCCCGTGGTGCCGCCCGCCGTCCTCGCGGAGGCGGAGGCGGCCCTGTCCCAGGCGGGCCTGACCGGCAACGAGGAGAGGTTCTTCCAGTTGCTCAGACAGGCTGGTGCGGCACGCTGACCGCCGTGCCCAGCAGCCCGCGCCGCACGGTCCACAGCCCGTCGAAGGACCCGAGCACCCGTCCGTCGACGACCGGTCCGGGCACCAGCAGCCGGGCCCGGAACGTTCCGTGCGGATGCGGGCCGGAGGCGGCCGTGAACGCGATCTCGGCCTCGGAGAAGTCCAGCCACCGACCGGTGAGCGGGAACCACGCCTTGTAGACCGACTCCTTGGCGCTGAACAGCAGCCGGTCCCAGTGCACAGGGTTCCCGTACCCGCCCGCGCTGTCCGTCGCCAGTGCGCGCAGGTGTGCCCGCTCCACGGGCAGGGACACGGAGTCGAGGATCCCCGCGGGCAGCGGCTCGTGGGGTTCGGCGTCGATGCCGATCGAGGCCAGGTCGGCGGCCCGGACCAGCGCGGCGGCGCAGTAGTCCTCGCAGTGGGTCATGCTGCCGACCAGGCCGGCCGGCCACTGCGGGGCGCCCCGCTCGCCGGGCAGCACGGGCTGCGGCGGCACGCCGAGCTTCTCCATGGCCCGGCGGGCACACGCGCGCGCGAGAGTGAACTCGTGGACGCGCTTGGGTACCGCCTGGGCCACGATCTCCTGTTCCTCGGGATACAGCGTCGCACCCCAGAGATCGCCCACGGCCGTCTCGTCGCCGTGTGCCTCCACGGCCACCACTGTGGCCGGAAGCAGTTCCTCGATCATCGGGGTCCGACCTCCATCGGCAGTACGCGGCGCAGCTTTCCCGGCTCTCCCGGTCGCTTGCGCCATTCACGGGGGTAGCCCACCGACACCTCTTCGAAGCGGACACCCTCGTGCCAGGTGGTGCGCGGGATGTGCAGATGACCGTAGACCATGGTCGCGACACGGAACCGGCGGTGCCAGTCGGCGGTCAGCGTGGTGCCGCACCACATGGCGAACTCGGGGTGCCAGAGCACGTCCATGGGGTGCCGGTCCAGCGGATAGTGGTTGACGAGCACCGTCGGCAGGTCCTCGGGCAGCTCGGCGAGCCGCCGCTCGGTGTCGGCCACCCGGGCCCGGCACCAGGCCTCGCGGGTGGGATAGGGGTCGGGGTGCAGGAGGTACTCGTCGGTGCAGACGATGCCGGTGCTGTGCGCGTACGCCAGCCCCTCCTCCTTGGTCGCGGAGCCCTTCGGCAGGAAGGAGTAGTCGTAGAGGAGGAACAGCGGCGCGACGACCACGGGGCCGCCGGGGCCCTCCCACACGGGGTACGGGTCCTCGGGCGTCGTCACCCCCAGCTCACGGCACAGCTCGACCAGGTGGTCGTAGCGGGCGACGCCGCGCAGGGTGACCGGGTCCGAGGGGTGGGTCCACAGCTCGTGGTTTCCGGGCGCCCAGATCACCTTGCGGAACCGGCCGGCGAGGGTTTCCAGGACCCAGCGGATGTCGGCCACGTTCTCCGACACGTCGCCGGCGACCAGGAGCCAGTCGTCGTCGGTTTCCGGGCGCATTCGTTCGACCAGGGCGCGGTTCGCCGGGTAGCCGATGTGGAGATCACTGATCGCCAGCAGTTGTCCGGCACCGCCGGCCGTCGTCTCCACTCCTGCCCCTTCCGCATCCGAACTCCGCCTCCGCGGGCGCACGTTCGGACCCACAAGAACACATCATCGGCAGCCGGACAAGTACGGCTGTCCACCGTCCGGTAACCCTCTTGGAGCAGCTCACCGGGCGGGTCGAAGATCATTACAGGGGGCCACGGTTGGTGCGCAAGGCAACACACGGCGTACTGCTGTCAATTCCGTAACACGCGCGTAGCAGGAACTGCGTCCGCGGAGCCTTATGATCGCCTCAACACTTCTGCCAGAAACCCGGTTCGCACCCGGCGGCTTGTCGTGTTCCCAACTCTTCCCTGGCCGGGCTCGGCCTTGCTGCGCCGTGCCCGTGAACCCTGAAAGGTGGCCCTGCATGGTCTCTCGCGTACGCGTCTGGCTGAACCGCACGTACGCGGAGAACGTGTTCTTCATGGAACAGCTGCGGAGAAATCCCAGCGACCGCGCGGTCGAGATCCATGCCACCCACGGGGACGCCGACTCGCCCGTCCTGGCCGCCGCCGACACCGCCGCCATGGAGCCCGAGGGCCTGTCCCCCGCCGCGTACGTGGAGTACGCGCTCGACCAGTGCGACCGCCGTGAGATCGACGTGTTCGTGCCGCGTCTGCACCAGGACGCGATCGTCGGGCACCGCGCGGACTTCGAGGCCGTGGGCACCAAGCTGCTCGCGCCGACGCCGGAGGCGGTGGCCGTCTTCCAGGACAAGGCGACCGCGTACCAGGCCGTCGCAGCGGTCGGTGTTCCGGTGCCGCCGTGGTGGCGGGTGCGCAGCGCCGACGAACTCCTCGTCGCCGTCGAGCAGTTGGAGGCCGACGGCCACAAGGCGTGCTTCAAGCCGGCGGCGGGCGCGGGCGGGGTGGGCTTCCGGGTGATCACGCGCGCCCCCTTCTCGATGTCGCACCTCAACGGATTCCCCTCCCCCTACGTCCAGTTGGACATGGTCCTCGACGTCCTGCGGAACACGGACGAGGACGTCGACTGGCTGGTGATGCCCCGTCTGGAGCAGCCGGAGGTGTCCGTCGACTGCCTCACCGGCCCCGACTCGCGCATCCGGATGGCGATCGGCCGCACCAAGAACGGCCGGCGCCGCGGCTTCACCCTCGACGAGGCCTGGCTGGAGCCCGCGCGGCTCATCGCCGAGGGCTTCGGGCTGCACCACCTGAGCAACATCCAGTTCCGGATGTACGAGGACCGGCCGGTGCTGATGGACGTCAACACGCGTCCGGCCGGAGGCCTGCACCAGCTCTCCCTGTGCGGTGTCAACGCCCCTTGGGCGGCAGTGCAGTTGGCGCTCGGTGAGGACCCGGGCGACCTGGTGCCGCCGTTCCTCGGCCAGGACTACGCGGTGATCTCCGCGCCGCGCCAGGTGCGCACGGTCTCGGCCCCCGCGGACGAGGTCCCAACGCCCACACTGCCCGTCGTACCGCCGACGGCAGCCGTAGAGGAACCGGTCACGGAAGCGACGGCGGAGGCATCAGCGGGAGCAACGGCGGCAGCCACCGCGTAAGAGCCCAAACGAAGCCCCCTGCCCCGGGTCGCGTGATCACGCGACCCGGGGCAGGGGGCTTTCGGCATGCCCCCCGCGCCCCAAAGGGGCGCGGGGAACTGCGCGACCAGCCCCCACCGGACCCGCAGCCGAAGACCTACCCGGCGGAGCCGACAGCAAGCCGCAGCGTCTGCACCTCGAACGGCCGCAACGTCACCGGCACCGAGTCACCGTCAGTCGCCGCCTCGGACAGCGGCCGCTCCAGCAGGTCGGTGATCTTGGCGCCCGCCAGCGGGAACCCGGTGCACAGCGCACCCTCCGCCCGCCCGCCGCGCGACTCGTAGAGCCGGACGACGACGTCGCCGGACGCGTCGTCGGCGAGCTTCACCGCCTCGATCGTCACCCCGTCGCCGTCCGCCCACACCACCGGCTCCGGCGCGCCCGCGGCGTCCGCGACCCGCAGCGGCAGGTTGAGGGAGTAGCCCTCGGCGACCGCGTCCTCGATACTCGCGCCGGGCAGCAGCGAGTAGGTGAAGCGGTGCTTGCCCTGGTCGGCGCCGGGGTCGGGGATACGCGGGGCGCGCACCAGCGACAGGCGGACCGTGGTCGTCGTACCGCCGTCCTCGCGGACCGTGCGGGACACGTCGTGGCCGTACGTCGAGTCGTTGAGGACGGCGACGCCGTAGCCGGGCTCGGCGAGGTGCACCCAGCGGTGGCCGGAGACCTCGAAGCGGGCCGACTCCCAGGTGGTGTTGGTGTGCGTGGGCCGCTGGACGTGGCCGAACTGGATCTCCGCACTGGAGTGCGCCGCACGGATGTCCACCGGGAAGGCCGCCTTGAGGATCTTCTCGGCCTCGTGCCAGTCGATCTCCGTCTCGAAGTCGATCCGGGGGCTGCCGGCCCGGACGGTGATCGTCTGGACGATCTTCGAGCCCTTGCCGAAGGCGCGCTCCACGCGGATGGCGCCGAGGAGCGGGTCCTCGTCGGTCACCGTGACGGAGGTCGTCTCCAGCAGGTCGGTGTAGCGGTTCTGGTAGTGCTTGTCGATGTCCCAGGCGTCCCAGTAGTTCGGGAGGTCGGTGTGCAGACGGAGCAGGTTGCCCTTGTCGGCGAGGACTTCACGGTTCGCCTTCAGGTCGCGGACCGAGGCCAGCGTGCCGTCCTCGGCGACCTCCACCCGTACGAGCCCGTTGTCGAGGATCCGTGCCGAGGCGATCGTCACCGGCTGCGGGGGCTCCGCGACGGACAGCTGGGCGCTGCCGCTCGCCGGGACCTCCACGTACATGGGGACGCCCGTCGAGGTGCGGACCACTTCGGACCGGTCGTACGGGCTCGTGTTGAAGGCACGGGACTCGCCGCCGCCGAGCGCGGCCACCGCCTCGGCGGTGAGCGCCTCCAACTCCTCGGCCACACGCGCGTATTCGGCCTCCGCCTCGCGGTGCACCCAGGCGATCGACGAGCCCGGCAGGATGTCGTGGAACTGGTGGAGCAGCACCGTCTTCCAGAGACGGTCCAGGTGTTCGTACGGGTATGCGTAGCCCGGCGCGTGCAGGGCGGCCGTCGTGGCCCACAACTCGGCCTCGCGCAGCCGGTGTTCGCTGCGCCGGTTGCCCTGCTTGGTGCGCGCCTGGGAGGTGTACGTGGCCCGGTGCAGCTCCAGGTACAGCTCGCCGACCCAGACCGGGGCGTCCGGGTACTCCTCGCGGGCCTTGGCGAAGAACTCGTCGGGGTGCTCGATCTCGACGGTCGCCGAACCTTCCAAGTCGGCCAGCCTGCGCGCCCGTTCCATGATCTCGCGGGTGGGGCCGCCGCCGCCGTCGCCCCAGCCGAAGGGGGCCAGCGAGCGGTTCGCGACGCCCTTCTCCTGGTAGTTGCGGGTCGCGCGGGACATCTCCTCGCCGCTGAAGCGGGCGTTGTAGGTGTCGACCGGCGGGAAGTGGGTGAAGATGCGGGTGCCGTCGATGCCCTCCCACCAGAAGGTGTGGTGGGGGAACTTGTTGGTCTGGTTCCAGGAGATCTTCTGGGTGAGGAACCACTCGTTGCCGGCGAGCTTGGCGAGCTGCGGGTAGGCCGCCGTGTAGCCGAACGAGTCGGGCAGCCACACGCCCTTGGTCTCGACGCCGAAGTGCTCGATGAAGAACCGCTTGCCGTGGATGAGCTGGCGGGCCATCGCCTCACCGCCGGGCAGGTTGCCGTCGGCCTCGACCCACATGCCGCCGACCGGCGCCCACTGGCCCTTCTTGACCGACTCCTGGATGCGCGCCCACACCTTGGGGTAGTTGTCGCGCACCCACTCGTACTGCTGGGCCTGCGAGCAGGCGAAGATGAAGTCCTCGTACTCGTCGGCGAGCGAGGTGACGTTGGAGAAGGTGCGGGACGTCTTGCGCTTCGTCTCGCGGATCGGCCACAGCCACGCCGAGTCGATGTGCGCGTGGCCGACGCCCGAGATCTTGTGCGCGCTGGCGTTGGCGGGCTTGGCCAGCGTGGGCGCCAGGGCCGCTCGTACCGCCGCCGCCGATCCGGCCACGTCGTCCAGGTCGAGGAGGTCGAGGGCGCGGTCCAGGGCGTGGGTGATCTCGTGGCGGCGCGGGTCGTGTTCGCCGAGCTCCAGCATCAGTTCGCGCAGTACCTGGACGTCGAGGTCGAGGTGGAAGACCTCCTCGTCGAGGATGGCGAGGTCGGCGCGCTCGAAGGTGTAGAGCGGCTTGTCACCGGCGGTGAGGATGTCACCCATGGGGGTGATCTTGGAGAAGTTGGCGGCGAGGATGTCCGGGTTGGAGGCCGCCTCGACGAGGTAGTCGATCTCCTCGCCGCCCGTCGCCGGGTTGGCGATCGGCACGTACTGGTTGAGCGGGTTGACCGCCTTCAGCGGGGTGCCGTCGGTGAGGTGGACCAGGGCCTCGGCCTGGCTGCCGGGCCAGTCGCCGACGAAGCCGAGGTCGATGACCGCCTCGACGCGCCGGCCGGCCCACTCGGCGGGCACCCGGCCGCGCATCCGGAACCAGGTGGTGCCCCAGGGCGGGCCCCAGGGGGTGTCCATGGCGAAGGGCGCGTAGGTCGCGGCCGCCGCCTCCTCGAAGGAGACCGGCTCGCCCGGCGCCTGCCAGGCTTCGACCGCGAGGGGAGCGGTGGCCGCGTAGATCGCCGCCTTGATCCGCTGGTCGTGGAGGCGCTGGACGCGCTCCTCGATCCGCCGGCGTTCGTCGTGCATGAGAAGTCTCCAGACCAGATGTGAGCAGCAGATTCAAGCAGACCAGATATAAGCAGACCGGATACGAGCGGACCGGCAGCGGGAAAGCGCTTACTTAAGGTACGCCAGACCGGGGTGGACCGCGGTGTATCCGTCGACCAGCCTGCGGGCCACGTTCACGGAGTCGACGAGCGGGTGCAGCGCGAACGCCTTGACCGCCGTCGCGCGGGAGCCGGACTCGGCGGCGGCGAGCACCTCGCGTTCGACCGCCTTGACCGAGCAGACCAGCCCGGAGGCGTGGTCGGGCAGCGGGTCGACGGTGACGGGGTGGGCGCCGTTGGCGTCGACCAGGCAGGGCACCTCGATGACGGCCTCGGCATCGAGCACCGAGAGCGTCCTGCGGTTGCGCACGTTGAGGATCAGGGTGGTGCGCTCGTCGCGCGCGATGGCCCGCATCAGGGCGAGGGCGACCTTCTCGTACCCCCCGGACAGGTCGTCGGCGTCGCGTTCACCGGCGCCCGCCGTCTCCCGGGCCTCGGCCATGTAGGTCGCCTCGCGCTCGGCGCGGGTGCGGTCCCAGGCGGTGAGGGCGGCGGCGTCCGGCCGCTTCATCTCGTCGTAGAAGCCGGCCTGCTGGTCGCGCAGGAAGGCGCCGCGGGTCTTCTCGGCCTGGCTGTAGGCGCGTACGGCCTCGCGGTTGAAGTAGTAGTAGTGCAGATACTCGTTCGGGATGGCGCCCAGCGACTGGAGCCAGTCGGTGCCGAAGAGCTTGCCCTCCTCGAACGAGCCGAGGAGGTCGGGGTCGGCGAGCAGGCGCGGGAGTTCGTCGCGGCCGTTGATCCGCAGCCCGCGCACCCAGCCGAGGTGGTTGAGGCCGACGTAGTCGATCCACGCCTCGCCGGGGTTCGCGCCGAGCACCCGGGCGATACGGCGGCCCAGGCCCACCGGGGAGTCGCAGATGCCGATGACCCGGTCGCCGAGGTGGCGGGACATGGCCTCGGTGACCAGACCGGCCGGGTTGGTGAAGTTGATGACCCAGGCGTCGGGGGCGACCCGCGCGACGCGCCGCGCGATGTTCTCGGCCACCGGGACCGTGCGCAGCCCGTAGGCGATGCCGCCCGCGCCGACCGTCTCCTGGCCGAGGACACCCTCGGCCAGCGCCACCCGCTCGTCGTTCGCCCTGCCCTCCAGGCCGCCGACGCGGATCGCGGAGAACACGAAGTCGGCGCCGGTGAGCGCCTCGTCGAGGTCGGTCGTGGCGCTCACCTCGGGGGCGTCGCTCACCCCCGTCGCCTGCTCGGCCAGGACCCGGGTGACCGCGGAGAGGCGGTCCGCGTCCAGGTCGTGCAGGACGACACGAGTCACCCGGCCCTCGGCGTGGTCGCCCAGGAGCGCCCCGTACACGAGCGGTACACGGAATCCGCCGCCGCCCAGAATCGTCAGCTTCAAGATTGCACCTTTCCTGCCGTGATGACCTGCACCCCGGCCTCCTGCAGAGAGGACTGCGTCGCCGGGTCCACCGGCGCGTTCGTCACCACCATGTCCAGGTCTCCCGGCCCGCAGACCTTCGCCATGCCCGTGCCGGGGAACTTCGCGCGGTCCGCGAGCAGGGCGACCCGGTCGGCGGACTTGATCATCGCGCGCTTGACCGGTACCTCGACGACCGTGGTGTCCATCACCTGGCCGCCGGGCCGGACGCCGCTGGTGCCGAGGAAGAGCCAGTCGGCGTGCAGCTGGCGCAGGTTG
This sequence comes from Streptomyces sp. NRRL WC-3618, assembly GCF_001280005.1. Classification (GTDB taxonomy): domain Bacteria; phylum Actinomycetota; class Actinomycetes; order Streptomycetales; family Streptomycetaceae; genus Streptomyces. The sequence continues at coordinate 33,588 of NZ_LGDW01000426.1, forward strand.
TCCTCGGTGAGGAAGCCGACCAGGGAACGGTACTCGCGCCTGACCATGCCGCCGAGGAGCACCAGTTCGATGCCCTCGTCGTCCACGAGTTCCTCGAAGACCACCAGGTTGCTGGTGATCACCGTGAGCCGGCGGCCGTGCAGCTGCCGGGCCAGCCGGTAGGCGGTGGTGCCGATGTCGAGCAGCACGGACTGTCCGTCCTCGACGAGTGAGGCGGCCTTGACGGCTATCGCGTCCTTCTCGGCGACGCGCACCTCGGCGACCTCGGCGAAGGGCTGGTCGCCCTCCTCGACCACGGCGCCGCCGTGCACCCGGGTGAGCAGGCCCTCTTCCTCGAGTCGCAGCAGGTCACGCCGGATTGTGGCGGGGCTCACGCCCAGTTGCTCGGAGAGATCGGTCACGGCCGCGGGGCCACCCGAGCGCAGGGCCCGCAGGATGAGTTGATGTCGTCGTTCTGCCAGCACGCGCTGAACAGTACTCGTCATCTTCAATCATTTCCATGCTTGCTTCTGCTCGACTCTTGCCAAATCTTCCGAAGGCGCGCACGATTCCGGTCATCAAATTGGCGGGTTTTGACGAGAGGATGCACGCGTGGACGACGATCGGCCCGATGTGCTGCTGACCGGGCTGCTCTTCTTCGACCTCGTCCTCACCGGCCTGGGCAAGCCCCCGACGCCCGGCGAGGAAATCTGGACATCGGGGATGGGCACCAGCCCCGGCGGGATCGCGAACCTCGCCGTGGCCGCCGCCCGGTACGGACTGCGGACCTCGCTGGCCACGGTCTTCGGCGACGACGCGTACGGCGCCCACTGCCGAAGCGTCCTCGCGGGCCAGGAGGGCGTCGACCTCTCGCTCTCGCGCACCGCGGACGACTGGCACACCCCCGTCACCGTCTCGCTCGCCTACGCCGGCGACCGCGCCCTGATCACCCACGGGCAGCCGCCCCCGTACTCCCAGGACACCCTGCTGGGCGACCCGCCCGAGGCGCGCACCGCCCTGGTGCACATCGAGGCCGAGCCCCACCGTTGGCTGGCCAAGGCGGCGGCGAACGGCACGCAGATCTACGCGGACGTCGGCTGGGACCCCACCCAGGTGTGGTCCTCCGACCTGCTCGACCAGCTCACCCTGTGCCACGCCTTCCTCCCCAACGAGACCGAGGCGATGGCGTACACGCGCACGGACACCGCCATCGCCGCGCTGGGCACCCTCAGCGAGCTGGTCCCGGTGGCCGTCGTCACCCGTGGCGGGGCCGGCGCGGTCGCCGTGGACCAGACGACGGGCGAGTACGCCGACGTCCCGGCGCTGCCCGTGGACGTCGTGGACTCGACGGGCGCCGGTGACGTGTTCGGCGCCAGCTTCGTCGCCGCCTCGCTCGGCGGCTGGCCGCTGGAGGAGCGGCTGCGGTTCGCCGTACTGGCCGCCTCCCTGTCCGTACGGGAGCACGGCGGGGCGCTGGCCGCACCGGGCTGGTACCACGTCCACCGCTGGTGGCACACGCTCGACGACCCCGAACTGCGGCGCGCCTACGGCTTCCTGGCCGACCGGCTGCCGGCCGATCCGGGACCGCCGGTGCGGTTCGCGCCCGTCACACCCTGAGACCCGCATCCCCACACAGATCCGAAAGGCGGTGGGAGCTGTGCGGCTCTCACGAAGAGGCCTGCTGCGCGCGGGCCTGGCCGGCACGGCCGCCACGGCGCTCGGCGGCCTGGCGACCGGCTGCGCCGTTCCGACCGGCTCCACCGGGCGCGACATGGTCCTCTGGTACTGGAGCGGCGGTCTGAGCGACACCGTCGTCAAGAACGCCAAGGCCCGCTTCGACAGCTCGGTCGACCTGCGGGCCATCCAGATCGGCGGCCAGTACCGCTCCAAGCTGATCACCACCATCACCGGCCAGGCCCACATACCCGACATCGCGGGGCTCAAGGGCGAGGACATGGCCGCCTACCTGCCGAACGCGGACCAGTTCGTCGATCTGCGGACGCTGGGCGCGGAGCGGTACAAGAGCCGGTACCTGCCCTGGAAATGGGATCAGGGCGTCGCCGACGACGGCACGATGGTCGGCTTCCCGATCGACTGCGGGCCGGTCGCGCACTTCTACCAGTACGACGTGTTCCGCGAGGCGGGGCTGCCGTACGAGCCCGACGATGTGTCGAAGGAGTTGAACACCTGGGAGAACTACTTCGCCGCGGGTGAGCGGCTCAAGAAGCGGATCCCGGGGACCATGCTCCTCACCGACGTCAACTCCGTGTTCGAGAACGTCGTACAGCAGGGCTCCAAGCGGTACGTCGACAAGGACCGTCACTTCATCGGCGACCAGGAGCATGTGCGCCGGGCCTGGGCGCTCGCCGTGGAAGCGAAGCGGCGCGGGATCGTCTCGGACCTGGTCAGCGGCACCCCGGACCAGTTGTCGGCCATCGGGGAAGGCAAGCTGCCGAGCCAACTGAACGCCTCCTGGGCCAGCTTCGACATCAAGAACGGCGTGCCCAAGACCAAGGGCAGATGGCGGGTGGCGCAGATGCCCGTGCGGCCCGCCAACAACGGCGGCTCGTTCCTGTCGGTCACCAAGGCCTGCCGGGAGCCCGAGCGGGCGTTCAGGATCATCACCTGGATCCTCGACGCGGCCAACCAGGCCCAGGGTTACGTCGACGCGGGTCTCTTCCCGTCCACGCCCGCCTCCTACGGTCTGAAACAGATGCGGGAGCCCGACCCCTTCTTCGGCGGTCAGGTCACCACCGACGTCTTCGGACCCGCCGCGCAGAAGATCGTGGTCGCCTACAACAGCCCGTACGACATCGCGCTCGGGACCCCCATCAAGGACGAGATCAAGAACGTCGGCGTCCTCGGCAAGGACCCGGAGAAGGCCTGGAGTGACGCCATGGGCAAGTGCCGCCGGATCGCGAAGCACCTGGGGGTGAGCTACTGATGGCGGTCATCGAGCGAACGCGGCCTGTGGTGACGCAGCCCGCCCCGGTCGGGCCGAAGAGGGGCCTGCGCAAGTACTGGCACCTCTACGCCGCGATCTCCCCCTTCTATCTGATCTTCCTCGGCTTCGGCCTGTTCCCGGTCGGCTTCTCGCTCTATCTGTCCTTCCACCGGTGGGACGGCCTCGGCCCGATGGAGTGGGCCGGGCTCTCGCAGTACCAATACCTGCTGAGCGACAGCGACTTCTGGAACTCGATCGGCAACACGATCATCATCTGGGCGCTGGCCACCTTCCCCATGATCCTGCTGGCGATGGTCACGGCCGTGATGCTCAATTCCGCGGTCCGGTTCAAGAGCTGGTACCGCGTCGCGTACTTCCTGCCGAACGTCACCTCGGTCGTCGCGATCGCGATCGTCTTCGGCTCGATCTTCTCCACCAACAACGGTGTGGTGAACGCCGTCCTGCACGGCGTGGGCATCGACCAGGTGGCCTGGCTGAACACGCCGTGGGGCATCAAGGTCACCATCGCGGCGCTGATGACCTGGCAGTGGACCGGCTACAACGCCATCATCTTCCTCGCCGGCCTCCAGACCATCCCGGGCGAGCTGTACGAGGCGGCGCGCATGGACGGCGCCGGTCCGATCCAGACCTTCTTCCGGATCACGCTGCCGCTGCTGCGGCCCACGCTGCTGTTCGTGCTCGTCGTCTCGACGGTCACGGGCCTGCAGAGCTTCTCCGAGCCACAGGTCCTGCTCCAGACGTCGTCCAACGACTCGACGTTCGCGGGCGGTCCCGGCCACTCGGGCCAGACGATGGTCCTCTACTTCTTCCAGCAGACCTTCGACAACAACGACTTCGGGTACGGAGCCGCGGTGGCGTGGGGCATCTTCCTCGTCGTCGTCCTCTTCTCGATCATCAACTGGCGCCTCGTGCGGCGCCGGGGCGACTAGGAAGGGCGCGCCTCATGGCATCCATCAAGGGGTCCCGCCGCAGAGGGATCGCGCTGCACCTGCCGCTGATCATCGGCACGCTGATCTCGGCCTTCCCGTTCTACTGGGCCGTGATCATGTCGACGCACAGCTCGTCGGAGATCTTCTCGTACCCGCCGAAGCTGCTGCCCGGCACGCACTTCCTGGAGAACGTCCGTAATCTGTTCGACGCCATCGACTTCTTCGGGTCGATGGGAAACTCGCTGCTGGTCGCGGTGTCGGTGACCTTCCTGGTCCTGCTCTTCGACTCGCTGGCGGCGTTCGTCTTCGCCAAGTTCGAGTTCCCCGGCAAGGGTGTGCTGTTCGGGCTGCTCATGGTCATCTTCATGGTCCCGGCGCAGCTGTCGGTCATCCCGCAGTTCGTCGTCATGGCGAAGATCGGCTGGATCGGCTCGATGACCGCGCTGATCGTGCCGGCCGCCGCCAACGCCTTCGGCATCTTCTGGATGCGCCAGTACATGAAGACGGCCATCCACGACGAGCTGCTCGACGCCGCCACGCTCGACGGCGCGAACTTCCTGCGCCAGTACTGGCACGTGGCGCTGCCGGTGGTCCGCCCCGGTCTCGCCTTCCTCGGCATCTTCACCTTCATGGGCCAGTGGAACGACTTCGCCTGGCCCCTGATCTCCCTCACCAACCCCGACAACGTGACCCTCCAGGTCGCGCTGTCCCAGCTCAACGGCACCCACGGCACCACCGACTACGGCATCGTGATGACCGGCGCGCTGCTCGCCCTCGTCCCCCTGCTGATCGTGTTCGCGATCGGCGCCAAGCAGATCATCGGCGACCTCGCGAAGGGAGCGGTGCGCGGATGACAAGCGATCCGCTGCTGACTCTGCGCCCCTGGGAGTCACCCGAGGTGACTTCCTGGGGGCGGCTGTCCATGAACGCCGTCGACCGGCGTGCCGGGGCCCTCTGTCTGGACGGCGACTGGCGCTTCCAGCTGCTGCCGAACCCCATGGCCGAAGTGGGCGACGACTGGTCCTCGGCCCGGGTCCCCGGCGCCTGGACCCTCCAAGACACCACCGACCTGCCCTGGTACACCAACGTCCGGATGCCGTGGCCCGACATCCCGCCCGGGTCACCGGCGGCCAACCCGACGGGCGTGTACGAGCGTGAGTTCGACGTTCCGGCCGAGTGGGCGGGCCGGCGGATCGTGCTCCAGGTGGGCGCCGCCGAGAGCGTGCTGCTCGTGCACGTCGACGGGCGGCCGGTGGGCATCTCCAAGGACTCCCATCTGGCGGCCGAGTTCGACCTCTCCGACGTCGTACGGCCGGGCGGGTCCGCGACGGTGCGGCTGACGGTCGTCAAGTGGTCCGACGCCACGCACATCGAGGACCAGGACCAGTGGTGGCACGGCGGCATCACGCGTTCGGTGCTCCTGTACGCGACGGACCCGCTGTACCTCGCGGACATCACCGTGCGGGCGCCGGCCTCCGGTGAGCTGCGGGTCGACTGCCGGGTGCGGGACGCGGGGGGCGCGCTGCCCGAGGGGTGGTACGTCACCGGCGAGATCGACGGGCGACTCCTCGTCCAGGACGCCGAGTTCGATCGCGCCAACGCCGAGGACGACCGCGTCTCCGACTTCCTCGGCGAGCCCCGGCTGAGCGGGCGCGTGTCCGACGTACGCACCTGGACCGCCGAGACGCCCGAGCTGTACGACCTGACCGTCCGGCTGCACCGCGCGGACAACACGGTCGCCGACACCTCGCGGCGGCGGATCGGCTTCCGGGACGTCGAGATCGTCGGCCGGGATCTGCTGGTCAACGGAGAGCGGATCTACGTCCGGGGCGTCAACCGGCACGACTTCCATCCGCTGACCGGCCGGACCGTGTCGTACGACGACATGCGCGCCGATCTCGTCCTGCTGAAGCGGTTCGGGTTCAACGCGATCCGCACCGCGCACTATCCGAACGACCCGGCGCTGTACGACCTCGCCGACGAGCTCGGTCTCTACGTGGTCGACGAGGCGGACATCGAGTCGCACGACCACGCCCACGAGATCGCCGACGACCCCCGCTATCTGAACGCCTTCGTGGACCGGGTCTCGCGGATGGTCCTGCGGGACAAGAACCACCCGTCGGTCATCATCTGGTCGCTGGGCAACGAGTCCGACTACGGGGCGAACCACGACGCGGCGGCGGGCTGGCTGCGCCGGCACGATCCGACCCGGCCGCTCCAGTACGAGGGCGCGGCCAAGCTGGGCTGGGCGGATCCGGCGGTCGCCTCCGACATCGCGTGTCCGATGTACGCGGCGCTGGAGGACTGTGTCGCGCACGCCCTGTCCGGTGAGCAGACCAAGCCGCTCATCCAGTGCGAGTACTCGCACGCCATGGGCAACAGCAACGGCACGCTGGCGGACCACTGGGCCGCCATCGAGTCAACTCCAGGACTTCAGGGCGGGTTCATCTGGGAGTTCTGGGACCACGGAATCCTTCAGTCCGTGAACAGCGGCAGACCGGTCGGGCGCGTGGGCGCCGGGCTCTATGACAACGGTGTCGCCGCCCCCGGCATGCGCTGGGCCTACGGCGGCGACTTCGGCGAGACACCCCACGACGGTGCTTTCATCGCCGACGGTGTCGTCTTCCCCGACCGCACCCCCAAGCCCGTCATGTACGAACACCGGGAGATCGCGGCTCCGGTGCGCCTGGAGGTCTTCCGGCACGAGGGGCCCGTGATCGCCAACCACCAGTCCTTCCGGGGCCTGGACTGGCTCGCGGCCACCTGGGAACTGGCGCTCGCGGACGGCCGTACCCTCACCGCGCCCGCCGAACTGCCGGATCTGCGCCCCGGCGAGACGGCGGCCGTGCCGCTGCCGATCGAGCTGCCGGCGGACGGCGGCGAGGCCTGGCTGACCCTGCGGGTGACGACGGCCGGCGACGAGGCGTGGGCTCCGCGCGGCACCGAGGTCTGCCTGCCCCAACTGCTGTTGCGGGCCGCGCCGGACGCGTCGGAGGCGGCGGTCGCGGGACCGCCCGTCAAGGTCGACGCGGACGGGCTGCTGGTCCACCCGCTGCTGACGTCCGCGCCCACGCTGTCCCTGTGGCGGGCCCCGACCGACAACGACGAGCTGGGCGGAACAGCGGCCCGCTGGCGGGCCTGGGGCCTCGACCATCTCGTACGCCAGGCCGTGGACGTGCGGCGCGACGGCGGAGGCGTGACCGTGCTCGCCGAGTACGCCGGGAACGCGGGCGTCATCCGCCACGAGCAGGTGTTCACGCCGGTGCGGGGCGGCATCCGCGTCGAGGAGAGCGTGGAACTGCCGGACGCGTACGCCGATGTGGCGCGCGTGGGTTCCGTGTTCGAGACGGTGTCCGGGCTCGACCTGCTGGAGTGGTTCGGGCAGGGCCCCTGGGAGTCCTATCCGGACCGTGCCGCCAAGGCGCCCGTCGGGCATCACTCGGCATCCGTGGACTCCCTGTTCACCCCTTATCTGCGTCCGCAGGAGAGCGGTGGACGGCACGGTGTACGACAGTTCAGGCTGTCGGCGCCGGACGCCACCGGGCTCGCGGTCGTACTGGACCGGCCGCGCCAGGTCTCCGTGACCCGGTTCCGCGCCGAGGACCTGACCGCCGCCACGCACCACGACCAGCTGAGGCCACGGCCCGGCTGTGTGGTGCACATCGACGCGGCACACCGGGGGCTCGGCACGGCGTCGTGCGGGCCCGACACCTTCCCCTCCTATCTCCTTCAGCCGGGCACCCACCGCTGGGCCTGGACTCTTCGCACGCTCTAGGGCCTGTCGTCACATTCCCGTCGTCCGCCCGCAGGGCGGGCCCGGAGGCGTCAGGTGCGTGCTCTCGGCGTGCCGGGCGCAGGCCCTCGTACTGGTTGTACGTGGGTCTGTGCCCGGTGCGGCGAGAGCACGTGCATGGCGCCTCCGGGCAGACGGGAATGTGACGACAGGTCCTGGCCTCCCCCCCCCACACACACACCGCCTCTCACCTCACAAAACCTCTTACGGAGTCAGTTGTGTGCACCTCGCACGAGTCCGGGCACGAGCCTGCCCTCGAAGCACCTCAGGCGGGCGCCGGACGGCGTACCTTCCTGCGGGCGACCGCGCTGATCGGAGCGGCGGCCACCACGTCCGTCGCCCTGCCGACGGCCGCCGATGCCCTGACGGACACGGCACGTACCTCATGGCGGCCCAACACCGAGAGCCGCCGGTTCACGCTCGCCGTGATGCCCGACACCCAGTACCTCTTCGACGGGCCGAGCATCGACAAGGCGCCCGTCGAGGCGTCCCTGCGCTATCTGCTGGAGCACGGGCGGGACGAGAACATCGTGTTCCTGTCCCACCTGGGCGACCTCACGCAGAACGGCGCGGCGCCGGAGATCGCCGCGATCGGTGAGGCGTTCCGGCTCCTCGACCGGCGGGGCGTCGGCTACAGCGTCCTCGCGGGCAACCACGACGTGAGGTCCTCCACCACCGACCAGCGGGGCGCCTCCCCCTACCTCGACGTGTTCGGGCCGGAGCGGTTCAAGGAGAAGCGGACCTTCGGCGGGGCGTCGGCGGACGGCTACAACACCTTCCATGTGTTCCGGGCGGCCGGGCGGGAGTGGCTGGCCCTCGCGCTGGACTGGCGGCTGTCGGACAAGGGGTACGCGTGGGCGAAGGGCGTCCTGGCGAAGCACCCGACCCTGCCGGTGATCCTCACGACACACGAGCTGGTCGCCGAGGACGACTCGCTGTCGGAGTACGGGCAGCAGCTGTGGGACCGGCTGATCGCCGACCACGACCAGATCTTCCTCACCCTGAACGGGCACTACTGGCCCGCCGGCCGGGCGACGCGCAAGAACGCTGCGGGGCATGACGTCGAGCTGCATCTGACGAACTACCAGAACCGGTACTTCGGCGGCGCGGCCATGATCCGCCTCTACCGTTTCGACCTCGACCGCAACACCGTCGACGTGGAGACGGTCTCCCCGTGGATCCTGGGCCGGGCCGCGAAGGGGATCAACGAGCTGGAGCGGCAGGAGATCGAACTGAGCGGCGACGCCGACCGGTTCTCCGTCGACATCGACTTCGCCGAGCGCTTCGCCGGCTTCGCCCCGGTGCCCGCGCGTCCCGCCCGTCCGGCGTCGAAGATGGTGATCCCGGGCACGGTGGCCTACTGGCGCTTCGACGGGCAGACGGACGGGGCCGCCCTTACCGGCACGGTCCGTGACCGGTCCGGCCACGGCAACGATCTCACCCTGGTGTCGGTCGGCGGCGGCACGCTGAACTGGTCCAGCGACCATCACCCGGACCAGCCCGGCCACGGCAGCCTCGACTTCAACGGCTTCAAGTCGCCGCTGAAGGGCGCCTATCTGCGCACGGTCGACGGCGCGCCCCTCAACTCGGCCACGTTCAGGGCCGGTTACACCATCGAGGCGTTCTACCGGCTGCCCGCCGACTGGGACCCCTCGCACCATGCCTGGGCCGGAGTGGTCAGCCGTACCGGTACGGGCGGCGCCGCGGGCAAGACGGGCGACGACCCGGACGAGCCGCTCGCCACGCTGTCCCTGTCCAACGACCGTGAGCCCCAGTGGGCCATGCGGCCGCTCAACCAGCAGGGCATCGCCACCAACTGGGGCCAGGAGACACCGCTGGAGACCTGGTGGCACCTCGCCGTCGTCAACGACGGCAGGCACACCACGCTGTACGTCCAGGGCTGCCCGGTCGTCCGCAATCCGAAGCCGGCCTCGATCGGCATCACCTCGGTGGGGCTGCCGTGGCTGCTCGGCGGCTACGAGTACGCGGGGAAGATCGACCAGATCCTGCACGCCCGCCTCGGCGATGTGCGGATCGTCGAACGGGCGCTGCCTGTCAGCGCGTTCATGAACCACTGACCCACACCGTCAGGCTCCGCCAGGCCGCCAGGACTCCACGACTCCCCGACTTCCGGATCCCAAGGAACCCACAGACCATGACAGAGCAGCAGCTGCCCGCCTGGGCAGACCCCACCGTCTCCCCCGCCGGCCTCGACGCCCAGGGCGTCTCCCGTCGTCAACTCCTGTACCGCGCGGGCCTGTTCGGCGCTGCCTTCGCCGCCGGACCGCTGGCGACGCCCGCCGCCGCGGTCGGCCCGCGCCGGCTCGGCGGCCACGACCCGCGCCTCGCCTACCTGGTCGGCGACCATCACATCCACACCGTCTACAGCCACGACGCCAAGTACACGTTCTCCCAACTGGCGGCGGCGGGCGAGAAGTTCGGCCTCGACTGGATGGTGTTCACCGAGCACTCCAACTTCGGGCACGCCCAGTACGGCGCCCCGATGGAGCACGCCGAGATCCTCGAGGCGCGGGCGGAGAACCCGCGTCAGCTGATCTTCCAGGGCCTCGAGTGGTACATCCCCGGCGCCGAGCACTGCACGGTCTTCTCGCCGCCCGGCCCCCACGAGGTCGACCTGCTCACCCAGTTCGAGAGCGCCTACGACGGCAAGCTCCTCGGCTACACCGACGGCTCGGCCGGCGGCGCGAACACCGCCCGCAACGAGGCGCACGCGGTCAAGGGCATCCAGTGGCTGGCCGAGCAGCGCCGCACCGGATACGTCGACGACGTGCTTGTCCTCGCCAACCACCCGATGCGCCTGGGCATCGACTCCCCGCACGAGATGCGGGCCTGGCGGGACGCGGCCCCCGAGATCATGATCGGCATGGAGGGCGCGCCCGGCGCCCAGGGTGCCGCCATCCCCGGCTGGCGCGGGGCGACCTCGATCCGCGGCGAGTACGAGAACAAGCCCTCGGCGCAGTCCTGGCAGGGCTACCCGGCGGACGGGTATCTGACGTACGGCGGCTTCGACTGGGCGACCGCGACGGTCGGTGGTCTGTGGGACTCGATGCTGGCAGAAGGCAGCCTGTTCTCGATCACCACGAACTCCGACGCGCACCGGATCGTCTTCGACACCTGGAAGAACGGCGACTGGCCGGCCGGGCGGAACTTCGACAACACCGGCAAGCTGCCCGACCCGGTGAACACCGACTCCCCGCAGCCCGGCAGCGACTTCTGGCCCGGCCAGTTCAGCCGCACCCACGTGGGCGTCACCCACCACGGCTACCGCGCGGTGATGGCGGGTATGCGCGCGGGCCGGGTCTGGCTGGACCACGGTCATCTGCTGGACGGGCTCGACGTACGGCTGACGCGTGACTGCGACTTCGGCCGGGGTGTCACGCTGGGCGGCCGGCTCCGCGTCCGCAAGGGCGAGAAGCTCACGCTGAACATCACCGTGACCACCGCGTCCCGTCTCAACCCCCAGGGCATCCTGCCCGAGTTGGCGCACGTCGACGTGATCCGGGGCGCGGTGCGCGGTCCGGTCGCCGACCGGGACAGCTGGCAGGCGCCGGACACGAAGGTCGTGAAGTCGAAGGACGTGTCGGGGCGCACCGGGACGTACACCCTGCGCGTGCCGCTGACCGTGGGCGACGAGTCGTTCTACGTCCGGCTGCGCGGCAGCGACGGCAACCGGAACGGCGCCGGTTACCTCGGTGCCGCCATCGACCCGCACGGGCCGATCCCGCACACGCCCGGGAACGGTGACCCGTGGGCCGACACCTGGTTCTACTCCAACCCGGTGTTCGTCGACGTCGTGGGCCACTGACCGATCCGGCGTCAACTCCTGTCCCGCAGCGCGGTGTCCGCCTGTCGGGGGCGCTCGTACTCGGCGGCTGCGCCGGCGCGGGCGCCCCGACGCGCGGTGCACGCGGGCGGGCTCGGCCCAGGTCGGCGCCCTGGGCAGCGGTCAGGGGCCCGGCCTCCTGTGCGGACGGCTCTGGCACCCGGTTCCCGTGGATCAGGAACCCCGGCGCCCTGTGCGCCGGGGTGGCCGACCTGGCGTCCGCGCACCGGCGGCCACCGTCTGCTCGTACCGGCAGGTCACGGGCTGACGGACTGATCGACCGGGGCGTACCGTGGCCGCGTGACCACCGAGGAGTCGCTGCGACCGCAGTCCCTGATGCTGACGTTCCTGGGCGATCAGGTGCTCGGGCGTGACGTCTGTGTGTACTCGGGCAGCGTCATCGACGTGTTCTCGCGGGCGGGCGTCGGCGAGCAGGCGACCCGTTCGACGCTGACCCGGATGGTGACCCGCGGGCTGCTGCGCCGCCAGCGCGAGGGGCGCCGGATGCACTTCGGGCTGACCGGGCGTTCGGCGGCCGTCCTGGCGGACGGCGAGCGGCGCGTCTGGCACACCGGTGCGGTCAACCGGCGCTGGGACGGCACCTGGACCCTGCTCGGTTTCTCGCTCCCCGAGTCCTGGCAGCGCCAACGCCACGATCTGCGCTCGCAGTTGACGTGGAGCGGCTTCGGGCCGCTGTTGGGCGGCCTGTGGATCGCGCCGGGCGAGGTCGACGTGTCGGCCCTGGTCGCCGAACTCGGCCTGGCCGCCCACGTGAAGGTGTTCCGGGCGCACGCCGACCTGGGGCTGGACATCGGCGCGATGATCGAGGAGACCTGGGAGCTGGCCGAACTGGCCGCGCGTTACAAGGCGTTCGTACGGCGGTGGCAGCCGTGGGAGACGGAGCTGCCGGAGCCGGACGACGCCCTCTCCCTGCGCCTCGTCCTCCAGGCGGAGTGGCTGGGGATCATCCGCCGCGATCCGCGCCTGCCGGTCGGGCATCTTCCGGACGACTGGCCCGCGGAACAGGCCGAGAAGACGTTCCGTGCGGTGCACGAATGGCTGGCGCCGCTCGCACGGGACGCTTCGGAACGCCTTCTCGACCTCGTGCCTGTGCGCGAGGATCCGGCGGATCCCAGGGATCAGGCGTAGAAACGCGACAGGCTCTGCAGCACCGCCGCCGGCTTGGGCGCGCCCTCGATCTCGATCGTGCCGTCCACGGTGATCTGCACGCCGCCCGGCACGTCCTCGACATCGGCCAGCCTGCCGACCAGGCGGATCTTCGAGCCGACCTTCACGGGCGAGGGGAAACGCACCTTGTTGAGGCCGTAGTTGACCTTCGTGGTGACGCCCTGGACGTCCAGCAGCTCGGTGAAGAGCGGGATGAAGAGGGAGAGCGTGAGGTAGCCGTGGGCGATCGGGGCTCCGAAGGGGCCCTCGGCGGCCTTCTCCGGGTCCACGTGGATCCACTGGTGGTCGCCGGTCGCGTCGGCGAAGGTGTTGATGCGCTCCTGCGTGACCTCGATCCACTCGCTGGTGCCCAGGTCGCTGCCGGCGAGCTTCTTGAGTTCGTCGATGCCGTTGACCGTGATGCTCATATCGCGCTTCCTTAACTGGGAGTTGAGCCGGTAGTTGGTGCCGGGACGGGCCGGCGGGTCAGGAACCCGCGCCGAAGGCCTTGCGCACCCGGGCCTTGAGGAGCTTTCCGGAGGCGGTGCGCGGGAGTTGGTCCGCGATGACGACCGACTTCGGGATCTTGTACTTGGCGAGCCGTCCGGACAGTGAGGCCAGCACCTCGTCCGCGTCGAGGGACGTACCCTCGCGGGGCACGACGACCGCGCGCGGCACCTCGCCCCACTTCTCGTCGGCGACGCCGATGACCGCGCACTCGACGATGTCGGGGTGGGCCAGCAGCAGGTCCTCGATCTCGGCGGGGTAGATGTTCTCCCCACCCGAGATGATCATGTCCTTGATGCGGTCGACGACGTAGACGTAACCGTCCTCGTCGATCCGGGCGGCGTCCCCGCTGCGGAACCAGCCGTCCGTGAAGGAGGCGGCCGTCTCCTCCGGCAGCCCCCAGTAGCCGGGCATGACGTGCGGCCCACGGACCACGATCTCGCCGGGCTCGCCGACCTCGGCCGGCGTCAGGTCCGGCCGTACCACCCGTACGTCGCTGAAGAAGTGCGGCACGCCCGCCGAACCGGCCTTGCTGATCGCGTGTTCGGCGTCCAGGAAGAGGGTGCCTGGTGAGGCCTCGGTCATGCCGTAGCCCTGGAGGAAGGTGAGTCCGCGTTCCTGGAACCTGGCGATGAGCGGGGTCGGCACGGGTGAGCCGCCGCAGGAAAGCATGCGCAGCGACGACAGGTCGGCGTCGGCCCAGCGCGGGTGTCTCGCCACCTGGTCGAACATGGTCGGCACCCCGAACATGAAGGTGATCCGGTGCCGTTCGACGAGGTCGAAGGTCTCGTCCGCCGAGAAGGACTCGACCAGGACACAGGTACCGCCCTTGAGCAGCACCGGCAGGGTGAGCATGTTCAGCCCGGCCGTGTGGAACAACGGGGCGGAGACCAGGGCGCGTTCGTCGGTGATGACGTCCTGGTCGACGAGCACGTTGACGGCGTTCCAGGTGAGGTTGCCGTGGGTGAGCATGGCGCCCTTGGGGCGGCCCGTCGTACCCGAGGTGTACATGATGATGCAGGTGTCGTCAGCGGTGACCGGCGCGTCCACGGGCTCGGCGGAAGCGCCGGCGAGCGCCTCCTCGTACTCGGTGCCGACCTCGACGTACGCGCGCACGTCCGTGCTGCCGGGGAGTCCGGCGACGAGGCCGGCGTGCGAGGGGCCGTAGACGAGGGCCTTGGTGCCGGAGTCGGCGAGCTGGTAGGCGATCTCCGGGCCGGCCAGGCGGGTGTTGAGCGGTACGAAGACCGCGCCGAGTGTGCCCGCCGCGAACAGTGTCTCCAGGTAGGTGGGGTGGTTCGGGCCCAGATAGGCGATCCGGTCACCACGGCGCACGCCCCGGTCGCGCAGGGCGTGCGCGAGACGGGTGGTGCGCTCGTACAGCTGTGCGTAGCTGATCGTGGTGTCGCCGTGGATCAGGGCGGTGCGTTGGGGGGTCTTGCGGGCCCGGCGGGCGGGCCAAGACCCCAGTCCCTCGTTGCGCATCGTTGCGCCCCTCTACGAGTAACGATTGACGGGTAACGGGTGGCCGAACACGGGTTACACCGGTCCTGGCTTCGTCAGCCCGAGCAGCCGGGCGGCGTTCTCCTTGAGGATCTTCGGCCGGACCTCGTCCTTGATCGGGAGCTTCTCGAAGTCGGCGAGCCAGCGGTCGGGGGTGAGCACCGGGTAGTCCGAGCCGAAGAGGACCTTGTCCTTGAGCAGCGTGTTGGCGTACTGCACCAGCTGCGGCGGGAAGTACTTCGGCGACCAGCCGGACAGGTCGATGTGCACGCCCGGCTTGTGCGTGGCGACGGCGAGCGCCTCGTCCTGCCAGGGGAACGACGGATGCGCCAGGATGATCTTCATGTCCGGGAAGTCGGCGGACACGTCGTCGATGTGCAGCGGGTTCGAGTACTTGAGCCTGATCCCGCCGCCGCCGGGGACGCCCGCGCCGATGCCGGTCTGGCCGGTGTGGAAGAGCGCGATCGTGCCGGTCTCCTCGATCACCTCGTACAGCTCGTAGGCGACCGCGCGGTCGTTGGGGAAGAAGCCCTGGATGCTGGGGTGGAACTTGAAGCCCCTGACCCCGTACTCCTCGACCAGCCGGCGGGCCTGCTTCACGCCCGCCCGGCCCCGGAAGGGGTCGATGGAGGCGAAGGGGATCAGCACGTCCGGGTTGGCCGCTGCGGCCTCGGCGACCTCCTCGTTCGGGACGGGCGCGGTGCCGGTCGCGGACTCGGCGTCCACCGTGAAGATGACGGCGGCCATCTTCCGCTCGCGGTAGTAGGCGGCGGTCTCCTCCAGGGTCGGCTTCCGCTTGCCCTCGACCTTGAAGTAGGCCGACGAGGCGTCGTGGAGGTCGTCGTCCAGGGACGAGGTGCCCTTGGAGGAGATCTCGGCGTGGGTGTGGACGTCGATCGCGACGAGTTCCTCGACATTGAGGTTCGCCATGGTTACGCCTCCGGGAACTTGGGGGCGGGGATGCCCACCGACTGGAGCTCGGAGCCGACCGAGGTGGGCCAGGCGTCGGCCAGGGTCTCGGGGGTCCAGCCGCCGTCGGCGTACGCGGTCTTGATCTCCTGCGGATGCGACCAGAGTGCCACCTTGTCGCCGCCGATGCCGATGGCCTGGCCGGTGATGCCCCGGGCGGCCTCGGAAGCGAGGAACGGGACGAGGGCCGCGCAGTCCTCGGGGGTGCCGAAACCCTCGCCCTTGCGCAGGAACGACGGGAACGGCTCGCCGTTCTTCAGCGCCTCGATGTACGGGGCGAAGGCCGGGATCGTCTCGGTCATGGCGGTGGCGGCCACCGGCACGATCGCGTTGACGGTGATGTTCGCGCGGCCCAGCTCCATCGACCAGGTACGGGCGAAGGCGGCGATGCCGGCCTTGGCGGCGGCGTAGTTCGTCTGCCCGAAGTTGCCGCGCTGGCCGGCCGGGGAACCGACCAGGATCAGCGTGCCGCCCTCGCCCTGCTCGCGCATGCGTACGGCGGCGGCGCGGGCACAGGTGAAGGTGCCCTTGAGGTGGGTGGTGATCACCGCGTCGAAGTCGTCGTCGGTCATCTTCCACAGCACCTTGTCGCGCAGGATGCCCGCGTTGGTGACCAGGATGTCGAGGCGCCCGAACTCCTCCACCGCGCGGTTCACGAGCCGCTCGGCGGCCTCGGTCGTGCCGACCGGAACCACCTCGGCGACGGCGGTGCCGCCCGCCGCGGTGATGGACTTCACGGCCTGCTCCGCCACGGTCTCGTCGACGTCGTTGACGACCACGGAGGCGCCGGCGGCGGCGAGAGCGTGTGCGTAGGCGAGGCCGAGGCCACGACCACTGCCGGTGACGACGGCGACCTTGCCGGTCAGATCGATGCTGGGCACGAGGGGGGTCCCTTCACAAGACGACAGCTCAAGACGACTGCTCGAGATCGAAGCTAAGAGCAATAATTGTTGACGTCAATAGTTGTTGCCGACAGACGCGTGAGTCATGCTGGAATCAGTGCATGGAACCGCCCCACCCCGGGGCCTCGACGAGGGAGCCCGCCATCGCCCGCCAGCAGGACGTCCACGACCCCGCCCCGATCGACGCCCAGGAGCCCTGGATGCGCGGCCTGCACTCGGACACCGGCTACCTGCTGTACCGGCTTGGCCTGCGCTCGGGCCAGTTGTTCAACACCTTCCTCCAGGAGTCGGGGCTACGGCTGCGCCACTACGCGGTGGTCCGTTTCCTGGCCACCTCCACGGGCGCGCTCCAGCGCGAGCTGAGCACGTCGCTCGGCTACGACCCGAGCGCGATCGTCGGCCTGGTCGACGACCTGGAGAAGCTGGGCTTCGTCGAACGCCGCCCCTCCCCCGACGACCGCCGCAGCCGGATCGTCGCCCTCACCGCGGACGGCCGCGCCTTCCTCCGCGACACCGACGAGGCCGGCCGGCGCGTGACCAACGAACTGCTGGACCCGCTCACCCCGGCGGAGCGGGAGACTCTGCACACCCTGCTCCAGCGGCTCACGGAGGACGGGCTCAGCTGACAGCGGGCGCATTCTTGACAGTGACGCCAGTCCACACCCCGGGGAGCCGCCCGCCCATGACCACCCGCTCCGCGCCCGACCGACTGCTGTCCGTGCTCGGCGCCTTCGACCACGAGCACCCGGCGCTGTCCCTGACGGACATCAGCCGCCGGGCCGGGCTGACCCTCACCACCACGCACCGCCTCGTGGCCGCCCTCGCCGACTGGGGCGCGCTGGAACGGGACGAGGCCGGCGTCTACCACGTGGGCCTCAGGCTCTGGGAGATCGCGGCGCTCGCCCCGCGCGGGCTGGCGCTGCGGCAGATCGCCCTGCCGTATCTGGAGGACCTGTACGAAGCGACGCACGAGAACGTGCAGTTGGCGGTACGGGACGGCGGTGAGGTCGTCTACATCGAGTGGCTGTCGGCCCGTTCGGCGGTCGGGGTGCACATCCGGATCGGGGCCCGCTGGCCGCTGCACGCCACGGGCGTCGGCCTCGCGCTGCTCGCACACGGCGACCCGGTGCTCCAACAGGAGTACTGCGAGGGCCCGTTGACCGCCTTCACCCGGCACACGATCACCGACCCGGCCCGGTTGCGCCGCATCCTGGCCGAAGTGCGGCGCACCGGCGTCGCGGTGAGCAGTCGTCAGGTCACCGACGACGCCGTATCGGTGGCGGCGCCGGTACGCGGGCCGGGCGGCGCGGTGACCGCCGCGGTGTCGGTCGTGGTGCCCATCGCCCACGCCCAGGTTCCGGTGCTGGTGCCCGCGGTGCGACTGGCGGCGCGGGGGATCTCGCGCGCGCTGGGCTGGCGTCCGGAGCAGCAGGCCTGAGTCGCATCGGGTGAACTCACCTGTGGCAGAAGGAAATTCGCCTTCCCCCTCTTGACGGCCGGAGCCACCGGGAGCACATTGGGCCCACTTTGAGAGCGCTCTCAAGGCTTCTCGAAGGCCCCCCGCACCCCCACTCCGTACCCGAAGAGGCACCCATGAGGGACACTTCAGGCACTTCACCCGCTTCAGGCCCACCCGTCGGGCGCGGCCCACTCCGGCGCACACTCGTCGCCGTCGGCGCCGTCCTCAGCCTCGCGGCAGCCGCCGTGACGGTGGCCCAGGCGGACGCGCCGGCCCCGCCCACCGGCTGGACGCAGGTCTTCCTCGACGACTTCGACGGCACCGCCGGGACTGGTATCAACACCGGCAACTGGCAGTACGCGACCGGGACTTCGTACCCCGGTGGCCCCGCCAACTGGGGCACCGGGGAGATCGAGACGATGACGAACAGCACGAACAACGTCTCGCTCGACGGCAGCGGCAACCTCCGGATCACCCCGGTGCGCGACTCCGCCGGCAACTGGACCTCGGGCCGCGTCGAGACCAACCGCACCGACTTCCAGCCCCCGGCCGGCGGCAAGCTGCGCGTCGAGGCCCGCCTCCAGGTGCCGAACGTCACCGGTGCGGCCGCCCTCGGGTACTGGCCCGCGTTCTGGATGCTCGGGGCGCCCTACCGGGGCAACTACCAGAACTGGCCGAGCGTCGGCGAGCTGGACATCATGGAGAACACCCAGGGCCGCAACACCATCTGGGGCACCATGCACTGCGGCACGAGTCCGGGCGGCGCCTGCAACGAGACGACCGGCATCGGCTCCACCACCAGCTGCGCCGGCACGACGTGTCAGGCCGGCTTCCACACCTACCGTATGGAGTGGGACCGTTCGGTGAGCCCGGAGGCGATCCGCTTCTTTGTCGACGGCACCAACTACCACACGGTGACCGCGAACCAGGTCGACGCGACGACCTGGGCGAACGCCACGAACCACGGTTTCTTCATCATCCTGAACGTGGCGATGGGCGGCGCCTTCCCGGCGGCGTTCGGCGGCGGGCCGGACGCGGGGACGATCTCGGGGCGCCCGATGGTCGTCGACTACGTGCAGGTGCTCCGGTCGACCACCGGTGGCGGCACGACCACGCCTCCGCCGACCGGGACCCGGGACGCGTACAGCGCCGTGCAGGCCGAGTCGTACAACAGCCAGTCGGGCACCAGCACGGAGACCACCACCGACACCGGCGGCGGGCAGAACATCGGTTCGCTGGCGAACGGCGACTGGGCGCTCTACCAGAACGTCAACTTCGGCTCCACGCCCGCCACCCAGTTCGTCGGCAGGGTCGCGAGCGGCGCCGGGTCGGGCGTGAGCGGGCTGGTCGAGGTGCGCCTGGACAGCCGTACGAGCCAGCCGGTCGGCAGCTTCTCCATCGGCACCACGGGCGGCTGGCAGAGCTGGCGGACCGTACCGGCGAACATCAGCGCAGTCACCGGCACCCATGACGTCTATCTGACCTTCACCAGCGGCCAGGCGCAGGACTTCGTGAACGTGAACTGGTTCAACTTCGGCCACTGACAAGGCCGTTGTACGAGGCGTTGTACGAGGTGCCGGCTGAGGACGACGAGGGGCGGGCCGAGAGGTCCGCCCCTGGGTCGTGCGCCGCCCTCAGCGCAGTTCCGCCCGGAACGCCACCGGCGTGACTCCCGTGTGCAGGTGGAAGAACTTCGAGAAGTTCGCCGCGTCCGGGAATCCGACAGCGACCCCGACCCGCCCTATCGGCAGGGACGTGTGCGCCAGCAGACGCTTGGCCTCCAGGACCACCCGTTTGTCGATGAAGCCCTTGGGTGTCTCACCGGTCGCGGCGCGCACCGCGCGGACGAGGGTGCGGCGGGAGTAACCGAGGGCGTCGGCGTACGCGCTGACGCTGTGGTTGGTGGC
This sequence comes from Streptomyces sp. NRRL WC-3618, assembly GCF_001280005.1. Classification (GTDB taxonomy): domain Bacteria; phylum Actinomycetota; class Actinomycetes; order Streptomycetales; family Streptomycetaceae; genus Streptomyces. Next base: position 53,512 of record NZ_LGDW01000426.1, read on the forward strand.
GAAGCCCTTCTCCACCGCGTCCCTGAACAGGGTGAACGTGGTGTCGGCCGGCCCGCGCGCAGCCTCCGCGGAACTCGCGGCGAGATGGGACAACCGCAGCAGGAACGCGGTGAGCGAGTGGCGCAGTACCGAGGTGTGCAGACCTATCGGGAGGGTGGCCGTGTCCTCGTACTCACGGCCCAGCTGGGCCAGGGCCGCCCGCAGGCCCGCGAGTTGGGGGCCGTCCGGGCGCAGCAGCGGGGGCAGGTCGTAGCGGTAGAGGCCGGTCGACTCGACTATGGCCCGGGGCAGGAAACCGGGTTGCATGGTGAGGACGGTGCCGTGGTACTCGCTGGTGCGGGAGAAGCGGTGGACCTGCCCGGGGCGGATCCACAGCAGGTCGCCCGCTGTCGCCTCGTGCTCGGCGAAGTCGACCATGTGGGTGACGGGGCCGTCGTCGAACAGCATCACGACGTGGAAGTCGATGCGGTGGACGCGCTCCAGCGGGGCGTCCTCGTGCCAGGTGCGGTCGGGTGACAGCGCGCCGACCTGCATGCCCACACCCAGGACGCTCAGATCGACCGGGAAGGGAAACGTCCTGATGCCGCCTGTGTCCCGGACGGTGCCCTGATCGACATCTCGGGTGGTTCTGTCCGTCATGTCCTTCTCTTGCCGTGCCGGCCCGCCTGGCGTGTCCCACATTCACCAAAGGGTGACACACAGGCACCTGGCCTCGTAAAAGTCAGACTTTTAAGTTTGAACGCGTCCAGCCAGTTCATCCCCGTTCATCCACACCGACCGAGGACTTCTTGAAGATGAGTACGCAGACATCCGACAGCCTCCAGTGGACCGATCTCGACCGGCGTGCCGTCGACACGGCCCGGGTACTCGCGGCCGATGCCGTGCAGAAGGTCGGCAACGGCCACCCCGGCACCGCGATGAGTCTGGCGCCCGCCGCGTACACGATCTTTCAGAAGGTGATGCGTCACGATCCGGCCGACCCCGAGTGGACGGGCCGCGACCGCTTCGTCCTCTCCCCCGGCCACACCTCGCTGACCCTGTACACGCAACTGTTCCTGTCCGGGTACGAGTTGGAGCTGGACGACCTCCAGGCGTTCCGCACGCACGGTTCGAAGACTCCGGGTCACCCCGAGTACGGCCACACGGCGGGCGTCGAGACCACCACCGGCCCGCTCGGCCAGGGCGTCGCCAACGCGGTCGGCATGGCGATGGCCGCCCGTTACGAGCGCGGCCTCTTCGACCCCGAGGCGCCGGAGGGTGAGTCGCCCTTCGACCACACCGTCTGGGCGATCGTCTCCGACGGTGACCTGGAGGAGGGCATCTCCGCCGAGGCGTCCTCGCTGGCCGGCCACCAGAAGCTCGGCAACCTCGTCTTCGTCTACGACGACAACCACATCTCCATCGAGGGCGACACGGCGACGGCGTTCTCCGAGGACGTGCTGAAGCGGTACGAGGCGTACGGCTGGCACGTGCGGCGGATCGAGCCCGAACCCGGCGGCGACATCGACGTACGCGCGCTGTACACGGCGCTCCAGGAGGCGCGGGCCGAGACCGCGCGCCCCTCGATCATCGCGATGCGCACGATCATCGCCTGGCCCGCCCCGAACGCCCAGAACACCGAGGCCTCCCACGGCTCGGCGCTCGGTGACGACGAGGTCGCGGCCACCAAGCGCGTCCTCGGCTTCGACCCGGAGCAGTCCTTCGAGGTCGCCGCCGAGGTCCTCGCCCACTCCCGCCAGGCCCTGGACCGGGGCGCCGAGGCTCACGCGGCCTGGGACAAGCGGCTCGCCGAGTGGCGCGTCGCGCAGCCGGAGCGGGCGAAGCTGTTCGACCGGGTCGTGGCAGGTCAGCTGCCCGAGGGCTGGGAGGACGCGCTGCCGGTGTTCGAGGAGGGCGCCTCCGTCGCCACCCGCGCGGCTTCCGGCAAGGTGCTCCAGGCCCTGGGTCCGGTCATCCCGGAGCTGTGGGGCGGCTCGGCCGACCTGGCCGGCTCGAACAACACCACCATCGACAAGACCTCGTCCTTCCTCCCGGCGGACAACCCGCTGCCGGAGGCGGACCCTTACGGCCGCACGATCCACTTCGGTATCCGCGAGCACTCGATGGCCGCCGAGATGAACTACGTGTGGACGCACGACTCCATCGGCCTCGGCGAGGACGGCCCGACCCACCAGCCGGTCGAACACCTGGCCTCCCTGCGTGCCATCCCGGGCCTGAACATCGTGCGCCCGGCCGACGCCAACGAGACGGCCGTCGCCTGGGCCGAGATCCTCAGGCGGCACGCCACCGACCCGGCCCCGCACGGCCTGGCACTCACCCGGCAGGGTGTACCGACGTACGCCCGCGACGAGGATGCCGCGAAGGGCGGGTACATCCTGCGGGAGGCCTCCACGGCCGCCCCGGACGTCGTCCTGATCGCCACCGGCTCCGAGGTCCAGCTCGCCGTGGCGGCGCGCGAGGCGCTGGAGGCCGAGGGGGTGGGTACGCGCGTGGTGTCGATGCCGTGCGTGGAGTGGTTCGAGGAGCAGTCGGCCGAGTACCGCGCGAGTGTCCTTCCGCCGTCGGTGAAGGCGCGCGTGGCGGTGGAGGCGGGCATCGGTCTGACCTGGTACCGCTACGTCGGTGACGCAGGACGCATCGTCTCCCTCGAACACTTCGGCGCCTCCGCCGACGCCCAGACCCTGTTCGCCGAGTACGGCTTCACCGCCGAGAACGTCGCCCGGGCCGCGCGGGAATCCCTTTCCGCCGCCCGCGGTTGATCCGCACGCCAGAAGGAAGATGATCACAGTGACCACCGAAGCAACCGCCACCGCGGGAACACTCGAGCGCCTCTCGGACGAGGGCGTCTCGATCTGGCTGGACGACCTCTCCCGAGGGCGCATCGCCTCCGGCAACCTCGCCGGACTCATCGACACCCACCACGTCGTGGGGGTGACCACCAACCCGTCGATCTTCCAGGCCGCCATCGGCTCCGGCGAGGGGTACGAGGAGCAGCTCGCCGACCTGGCCGTGCGCGGCGTCACGGTCGACGAGGCCGTACGCATGATGACCACCGCCGACGTCCGTGCCGCCGCCGACATCCTGCGCCCGGTGTACGACGCCACGGCCGGCCGGGACGGCCGTGTCTCGATCGAGGTCGACCCGCGTCTCGCCCACGAGACGGCGGCGACGATCGCCGAGGCCAAGCAGCTGGCCTGGCTGGTCGACCGGCCCAACGTGATGATCAAGATCCCGGCGACGAAGGCGGGCCTGCCCGCGATCACCGAGGTCATCGGCCTCGGGATCAGCGTCAACGTCACCCTGATCTTCTCGCTGGAGCGCTACCGCGAGGTCATGGCCGCCTATCTGGCCGGCCTGGAGAAGGCGCAGGCCGCGGGCATCGACCTCGCGACCATCCACTCCGTCGCCTCCTTCTTCGTCTCCCGCGTCGACTCCGAGATCGACAAGCGTCTGACGGTGCTCGGCACGGCGGAGGCGCTCGCCCTCAAGGGGAGGGCGGCGCTGGCCAACGCGCGGCTCGCGTACGAGGCGTACGAGGATGTCTTCGCGGGTGAGCGCTGGACCGCCCTCGGCGGCGCCCGCGCCAACAAGCAGCGTCCGCTGTGGGCCTCGACCGGCGTCAAGGACCCCGCGTACAAGGACACCCTGTACGTCGACGAACTGGTCGCGCCCGGCACCGTCAACACGATGCCGGAGGCCACCCTCAACGCGACCGCCGACCACGGTGTCATCCACGGCGATGCGGTGAGCGGCGGCTACGCCCAGGCCCGCGCCGATCTCGCGGCCGTCGAGGGGCTCGGGATCTCGTACGACGAGGTCGTGAAGCTGCTGGAGGACGAGGGCGTCGCGAAGTTCGAGACCGCCTGGAACGAGCTGCTGGACGCCGTCACCAAGTCGCTGGACAGCAAGGGAGTTGACGGGGAATGAGCGACGAATCGACGTTGGTGACCGAGGAGGACTTCGACGTGGAGTGGCACAACCCGCTGCGCGACCCCGGCGACCGCCGTCTGCCGCTGATCGCGGGCCCGTCCGGGCTGGTCATCTTCGGGGTGACCGGTGACCTGTCCCGCAAGAAGCTGATGCCGGCCGTCTACGACCTCGCCAACCGGGGTCTGCTCCCGCCGGGCTTCTCGCTCGTCGGGTTCGCCCGCCGGGACTGGGAGGACGAGGACTTCGCGCAGATCGTCCACGACTCGGTGCGTGAGCACGCCCGCACGGAGTTCCGCGAGGAGGTCTGGCAGCAGCTCGCCGAGGGCATGCGGTTCATCCCCGGCGACTTCGGCGACGACGCGGCGTTCAAGCAACTGCGCGCGGCCGTCGAGGAGCTGGACGCGTCCCGGGGTACGAGCGGCAACTACGCCTTCTACCTCTCCGTACCGCCGAAGTTCTTCCCCAAGGTCGTCCAGCAGCTGAAGAAGCACGGGCTGGCCAACGCGCCGGAGGGGTCCTGGCGGCGCGGGGTGATCGAGAAGCCGTTCGGGCACAACCTGAAGAGCGCGCGTGAGCTGAACCGGGTCCTGCACGACGTGTTCGACCCGGAGCAGGTTTTCCGGATCGACCACTACCTCGGCAAGGAGACCGTCCAGAACATTCTGGCGCTCCGCTTCGCCAACCAGATGTACGAGCCCATCTGGAACCGGTCGTACGTCGACCACGTGCAGATCACGATGGCCGAGGACATCGGCATCGGTGGCCGGGCCGGCTACTACGACGGCATCGGGTCGGCGCGTGACGTGATCCAGAACCACCTCCTCCAGCTGATGGCCCTGACGGCCATGGAGGAGCCGATCGCCTTCGACGCCGAGTCACTGCTGACCGAGAAGCTGAAGGTCCTGAAGTCGGTGAAGCTGCCCGAACGCCTGGGCGAGCACACGGTACGCGGGCAGTACGCGGCGGGCTGGCAGGGCGGCGAGGAGGTGCCCGGCTACCTCGAGGAGGACGGCATCGACCCGCAGTCCAGCACGGACACGTACGCGGCCGTCAAGCTGGAGGTCGACAACCGCCGCTGGGCGGGCGTCCCCTTCTATCTGCGGACCGGCAAGCGGCTCGGGCGGCGCGTCACGGAGATCGCGGTCGTCTTCCAGCGCGCCCCGCACTCCCCGTTCGACTCGACGGCCACCGAGGAGCTCGGCGCGAACGCGATCGTCATCCGCGTCCAGCCCGACGAGGGCATGACGGTGCGCTTCGGTTCCAAGGTCCCGGGTACTTCGATGGAGATCAGGGACGTCACGATGGACTTCGCCTACGGCGAGTCCTTCACGGAGTCCAGCCCGGAGGCGTACGAACGGCTCATCCTGGACGTCCTGCTCGGCGACGCCAATTTGTTCCCCCGTCACCAGGAAGTGGAAGAGTCCTGGAAGATCCTCGACCCGATCGAGGAGCACTGGGGCACGCACGGCAGGCCCGCGCAGTACGCATCGGGCAGTTGGGGCCCACAGGAAGCCGACGAGATGCTCGCACGAGACGGACGGAGCTGGCGCAGGCCATGAAAATCGACCTCACCGACACCACGGCAAGCAAGATCAACAAGGCGCTGGTGAAGGGGCGGCGCGCCATCGGCACCCCTGCCGTGGGCATGGTCCTGACGATGGTGATCGTCACGGACGAGGAGAACGCCTACGACTCGATCAAGGCGGCCGAGGATGCCTCGCACGAGCACCCGGCGCGCACCCTGGTCGTCATCAAGCGGCACGCCCGCAGCCCGCGCGACCGCACCAAGTCCCACCTCGACGCCGAGGTACGGGTGGGCGCGGACGCCGGCACCGGCGAGACGGTCATCCTGCGGACGTACGGCGAGGTGTCCGACCACGCCGACTCGGTGGTCCTGCCGCTGCTGCTGCCGGACGCGCCGGTCGTCGTCTGGTGGCCGGTTAACGCTCCCGAGGTGCCCGCCAAGGACCCGCTGGGCGCTCTGGCCCAGCGCCGGATCACCGACATGTACGCGGTCGAGAAGCCGCTCGTCGCGCTGGAGGCCCGGGTGCGTTCCTACGCGCCCGGCGACACCGACCTGGCGTGGACGCGTCTGACCCCATGGCGCTCGATGCTGGCCGCGGCCCTCGACCAGGCCCGTACGGAGATCATCTCGGCGGCCGTCGAGAGCGAGGCCGACAACCCGAGCGCCGAACTGCTGGCCCGCTGGCTCGGCGCCCGCCTGTCCGTGCGGGTTGACCGTGTGATCACCGCCGGGCCGGTCGTCACGGCTGTCCGCCTCGGCACCGACAAGGGCGAGATCGTCATCGACCGCCCCGAGGGCCCGCTCGCCACGCTCACCCTGCCGGGCCAGCCCTCCCGCACCCTCGCGCTGAAGGTGCGCCCCACCTCCGAACTCATCGCCGAGGAGCTTCGCCGCCTCGACGCCGACGAGATGTACGCGATCGCCCTGCGCGGCGACAGCACCAAGGAGACCCCCAGCCATGTCTGACTCCCCCAGGCTCACCCTGCGCCCCGAGTGGACCGCGCTGGAGGACCACCGCGCCGGTGCGCTCTTCGAGCCGCGGCTGCGCGAGCTGTTCGCCGCCGATCCCGGGCGCGCGGAGCGCTACGTCGTGCGGGTCGGCGACCTGCACATCGACTACTCCAAGCATCTCGTCACCGACGAGACGCTCACCCTCCTCCAGGAACTCGCCACCGCGACGGAGGTGTTCGGGCTGCGGGACGCCATGTTCAGGGGCGAGAAGATCAACATCACCGAGGACCGGGCTGTGCTGCACACCGCGCTGCGGGCGCCTCGGGGCGCGGTGGTCGAGGTGGGCGGCGAGAACGTGGTGCCGGCCGTGCACGCCGTGCTGGACAAGATGGCCGCGTTCGCGGACAAGGTGCGTTCGGGTGAGTGGACCGGGCACACCGGGCGGCGTATCAGGAACGTCGTCAACATCGGCATCGGGTCGGGGGCTCGGATCTCGGTCCGGCGATGGCGTACGAGGCACTGCGGGCGTTCACGGCACGGGAGTTGACGTTCCGGTTCGTGTCGAACGTCGACGGCGCGGACCTGCACGAGGCGGTGCGGGACCTGGATCCGGCGGAGACGCTGTTCATCGTCGCGTCGAAGACGTTCACGACGATCGAGACGATCAGCAACGCCACCTCGGCCCGCTCGTGTCTGCTGGCGGGGCTGGGCGGCGACGAGAAGGCGGTCGCCCGGCACTTCGTGGCGCTGTCGACGAACTCCGGGAAAGTCGCGGACTTCGGCATCGACACGGACAACATGTTCGAGTTCTGGGACTGGGTCGGCGGGCGCTACTCGTTCGACTCGGCGATCGGGCTGTCGCTGATGATCGCGATCGGGCCGGAGCGGTTCCGGGAGATGCTGGACGGGTTC